>JANRKM010000152.1:0-5348 GCA_033763475.1 Kofleriaceae bacterium | reverse complement strand
GGGCGTCATCAGCACCGAGGTCATGAGGCCGAGCGAGCCGAAGCCCTGCGCGACCTGGTCCGACTGGACGTCGCCGTCGTAGTTCTTGCAGGCCCAGATGAACCCGCCGTCCCACTTGAGCGCCGACGCGACCATGTCGTCGATCAGGCGGTGCTCGTAGACGATGCCCGCGGCCTTGAACTGGTCGGCGAATTCCTCGTCGAAGACCTTCTGGAACAGATCTTTGAACCGACCATCGTACTTCTTGAGGATCGTGTTCTTCGTCGACAGATAGACCGGCCACTTGCGGTTGAGGCCGTAGTTGAAGCAGCTGCGCGCGAAGCCGATGATCGAGTCGTCGAGGTTGTACATGCCCATCGCGACGCCGGCCGAGGTGAAGTCGAACACCTTGTGCTCGATTGGCTTGCTTCCGTCCTTCGGGGTGAAGGTCATGGTCAGCGTGCCGGCGCCCGGGACGAGGAAGTCGGTCGCGCGGTACTGGTCACCGAACGCGTGGCGGCCGACGACGATCGGGCGCGTCCAGCCCGGGATGAGCCGGGGAACGTTCTTGCAGATGATGGGCTCCCGGAAGATCGTGCCGCCGATGATGTTGCGGATCGTGCCGTTGGGCGACTTCCACATCTCGGTCAGGTTGAACTCCTTCACGCGCGCTTCGTCGGGCGTGATGGTCGCGCACTTGACGGCGACGCCGTACTGCTTGGTCGCGTTCGCCGAGTCGATCGTGACCTGATCCCTGGTCTTGTCCCGGTGCTCGATCCCGAGATCGAAGTACTTCAGGTCGACGTCGAGGTACGGAAGGATCAACTTCTCCTTGATGAAATGCCAGATGATGCGGGTCATCTCATCGCCGTCCATTTCGACGATGGGGTTCTTCACCTTGATCTTCGCCATGGCCGCGAGTTGTATCACGCGTAGCTGAACGCGAGGCCGATCGCGGCGGCCACAGCGGGGCCAAGTGCGCTCAGCCAGTAGCGCAGTCGCCGGCGGCCGCGAAGGCGTGCATCGAGGTGTAGGGGCTCGATGGCGGTTGCCCAGCGTCGGGCAGCGAGCCGCCGAGAGCATGCTTCGGGCCCCACGCGATGTCCGGACGGAGGGAGCGCGCGAAAGTCGCATGCGATGCGCACGTTGGCCGCACGCTGACGCCGATCAGGGCCGCGACCCGCCACGGCGCCGGTTGCGCG
Source organism: Kofleriaceae bacterium (assembly GCA_033763475.1). Taxonomy (GTDB): domain Bacteria; phylum Myxococcota_A; class Polyangia; order Haliangiales; family Haliangiaceae; genus JABFXX01. The sequence goes on along the minus strand of JANRKM010000152.1, from coordinate 4,167 downwards.
CCCGCGCGAGGACCCACAGCAGGCTCGCCGTGGCCCATGCACCGCCGGCCGTACCGGGGGCGGCCATGCAGCCACCCTCCTCGACTGGCTCGGCGGCATCGCGCGGGCCGTCGCAGCTGGTGCGCGTGAGCTGACGCGAGGTGACGGACTGGATCCACGAGATCAGCTTGTCGGCGCGAACGTAAACGCCGCCATTGCCACACGGCTGGCCGGGCACGTCGAGGCCGCGCGAGACCACGCCCACCAGCGCGGGCCCGGCGGGCGTATCGACAAACGCCGGCCCACCCGAGTCACCGAAACACGAGTCCGTACCGCGACCGCCGGCCGTGAACTCGCCCTTGGGTCGCGCCGCTTCTCCGCACGACTCGTCGGTCTCGCAGTAGGCATCGAGGATCGGAATCGTCGCTTCGTATAGGCGCGTGTTGCGATCGTCTCCCGCAGGCGTGGTGGCGCCGAAGCCGACGATGCGCAGCGGCGTTCCATTCTTCAGGAGCGCGTTGGCCGTGCACGCACTCGCGACGAGGCGCGGCGGTGTGCGCGCGGCGCGCTCGAGGATCAACACCCCGGCGTCGAAGCGATCCCACCAGGCGGGAAACGCGCGCGCCGCCTTCACGGCGATCCGCTCGCCGCCGCGAGCGTAGTCGGTGCTCGCGAGCACGACCTCGTACGGTGCGATGTCGATGCAATGCCCGGCGGTGAGCACGACATCGGGCGCGACGAGCGTGCCGCTGCACGTACCGGCCTCCGCGATCACCGCGGCGACGTCGGGCCATGCGCCGGTAGGAACCTTGGAGCCACCGACCACAGGTGCGGGCTGAGCGGCGGCCAACGACGAGATGAGCAGAAAGCAACATGCGATGCGCGACATGCCCGGACCGAGAGCAACCGCAGCGCCAGCACGCTCGAACACGATCTCGCGTGGTTGCGGCACGCTGTCCGGCCGGTTCTCGGACGAGCGTCCGCGGTTCGGCCACGCGGCGGACGCCGGGATGCCGAATGCGGTAGGCTGACGACGTCCGTGCAGCTAGCAACGACGATTCGCGGGGTCAGCTACCGGTTCTCTTCGGTCAAGGAAGTGCTCGCGAAGGCCAATCCGCCCAAGAGCGGTGATGACCTCGCCGGCATCTCGGCGCGCGATGCCGTCGAGCGCGTGGCGGCGCGTGCGGTACTCGCCAACTTGACGCTGCGCGACCTTCGCGAGCACCCGGTCGTTCCGTACGAGCGCGACGAGCTCACGCGCGTCGTCGAGGACGAGCTCGACGAGCAGGCGTTCCGCGCGGTCGGGCATCTCACGGTGGGGCAGTTCCGCGAGTGGCTGCTCGACATCGACACCACCGGCCCGATGATGCGCTCGGTCGGGCCGGGGCTCACACCGGAGATGGCCGCTGCGACGAGCAAGCTGATGTCCAACTTCGACCTGATGACCGTCGGGTCGAAGGCGCAGGTCGTCGTGCGCGCGAATTCTACGCTCGGGTTGCCAGGCCGGATGTCGTCACGCTGCCAGCCCAACCACCCCACCGACGATGTCCAGGGCATCCTCGCCTCGATGCGCGAGGGGCTCGCCTACGGCTGCGGCGATGCCGTGATCGGCATCAACCCCGCGACGGACACCCCGGAGTCCACCGCGGAGATCCTGCGGGCCGTCGTCGACCTGCTGCAGCGCAATGGCTGCCCGACGCAGGGCTGCGTGCTCTCTCACGTGACGGTGCAGATGAAGGCACTCGAGCTCGGCTGCCCGATGGATCTGATGTTCCAGTCGCTCGCCGGCACCGAGGACGCGAACAAGGCCTTCGGCATCAACGTCAAGCTGATCGACGAAGCCTGGGCGATGATGAAGGAGAAGGGCCACGCGAAGGGCCCGAACCGGATGTACTTCGAGACCGGGCAAGGCTCCGCGCTTTCGAGCGCGGCGCATCACGGCGCCGACCAGGTCACCATCGAGGCGCGCGCGTACGGCGTCGCGCGCCGCTACAAGCCGTTCCTCGTCAACACGGTCGTCGGCTTCATCGGCCCCGAATATCTCGAGGACGGACCGCAGATCACCCGCGCCGCGCTCGAGGACCACTTCATGGGCAAGCTCCTCGGCCTGCCGATGGGCTGTGACGCCTGCTTCACCTATCACGCGTCGATGTCCCAGGACGAGCTCGAAGGCCTGAAGGTCCTGCTCGCCACGGCGGGCTGCACGTATTTGATGTCGCTGCCCGTTGGCGACGACATCATGCTGAACTACCAGTCGACGAGCTATCACGATATCCCGACGATTCGCCGCCTCGTCCACAAGCGGCCGACGCCGGAGTTCGACGCGTGGCTCGACAACAAGGGCATCTGGCGCGACGGTGCGCCAGGCCCGAAGTTCGGCGACGTGGAAGCCGTGCGCTGACGCGCTACGGACAGCCGTGGGTCGCGCGCACGGACAGCGTATCGAACGCGAATGCGGTGGGGTACGAATCGTCGCTCGACGACTCCATCTGGAACCGCAACGTCTGACCCGAGAGGTTCTGCGGGATCGTCACGGTGAAGGGCGTCCAGGAGCTCGTGGTAGCGGCGTCGGTGTTGTCGAGCGCGAGCACGATGATCGGCTGCGTCGCGGGCGTGTTCGGGAACAAGAACCCGAGGAACGCCACGTCGTACGGATCCGGGTCGGGCTCCGCGGTGCCGACGGCGACAAAGCCGGAGACCACGAGCTCTGTGGTGTTCGCCGGAACGACGAACTGCTGATACAGGAAGTCATCGGCGGTCGAGAACGGGTCCGCCTCGTAGTCGCCGAGCAAGCCGTACTGCGTGCCGCTCTGCGCGTTAAAGCCGTTCTGCACGACGACGAGCGGGAAGTTCTGGTAGCGAACCTCGGTCCACGGCGTGCCGATGGGCAGGCCGTCGAAGTTTCCGTTCTGCACGAGCTCGCTCACGACCGGCACACACCCATCGGGTGACGTGACCGGGGCGTCGACCAATGGGGCGTCGATCATCGGCGCATCGATCTGCGGCTGCGGGCCGTCGACTTGCGAACCATCGGGACGGATGATCGCGGCGTCGTGCTGCGCGCTCGCATCCTCTCCGCTCTGCGGGCGGCTGCCCGCGGCACAGCCGGCAACAGCCAGGAAGAGCGAGACATGTCGCATGGGCACATCCTCCGCGCAACGCTGATCAGGATCAACAAGATCCAACGGCGCGCGCACGAAGACCATGGCCGTCGACGCCATTCCTCGCGGATCCGCCCGACTGATTCGTTAGCGCAGACTAGCGCTCAGCGCGGCGCGTAGGCGACGTCGTCCCAGACCAGCTCGAGCGTGGCGTCGTCGAAGTGGCCCTCGTACAAGGTCGCTTCGTCGGAGCGGATGGTGCCGGTCTCGTCGCACGTGACCGTGCCCGAGACGCCGTAGTCAGAGTGGATCCACGAGAACTGGCTGCTGTGCGCGTCGTTCGGGCTGAACACGATCGACCAGTGGCAGGCGACGGGGCCCGTGGGGCCGAGGCCGCAGTCCGGCTGCTCTTCGATCGACGAGAACGAGACGTTCTCCAGCATCGCGCACGAGCCACGCTTCGCGACGTCCGTCGGATCCTCGTGGGGGATCCGGTCCATGCAGCCGACAAGCAGCATGGTGGAGACGCAAAGGGACACGCGCATAGGGTGAATAGTAACCAAATTTTCAGGCCGCCGCGACGGGGATTGCGGGGATCTAGCGTTGCGTCATGCGGGCTCCCGTGGTGACGTAACTTCGTTCGTGAGTAGGACACGCCAGCTGATGGATGCGCTTCGGAGCGCGCTCGGGAGCACGGAGCCGCTCCCGCGCGCCGAGCCGATCCCGCCCGTCCCTGCCCCACCGGCGCGCGTCTACACGCCCCGTCCGGAAAAGAGCTCGTTTGCGGCCGAGGCCGCGCGGCACACCACGGCGCTGGTGGGCATCGGCCATGTCGGAACCCGCTATGCGACCGACGTCGTCCTCCAGTTCCAGGCCGAGCTCGCGGTGGCGCATGCGGCGGTCGGCACCGAGCTCCCGGAGGGGTGGGCGGAGCAGAACGGCTTTGTCGGCGTGCGCTCGCGAGTCACCTCGCATCGCGAGTTCCTGCTCCGCCCCGATCTCGGGCGCCGGCTCGACGACGCCTCGCTCGAGGTGGTGCGGGCGAAGTGCACCAAGAGCATCGACGTGCAGGTCATCGTCGCCGACG
>JANRKM010000151.1:0-243305 GCA_033763475.1 Kofleriaceae bacterium | reverse complement strand
AGCCGTGCCTTCACCTCGCGCGCGGTTGGTTCGCGCACGGTGCCCTCGCCCGCCGCGGCGGGGTTCTCCATGATCTCGAGCGCCTTGAGGACCTCGATCGCGCGCGAGCGATAGACCTTGATCATCTGGTCGGCGTCGTCCTTCGACAGCTTGCCCATCTCGCGATCAAACTCGGTCTCCTTGATCGCCTTCAGCAGCGACTTCTTCTCGCGCTCGAGCTCGCCGCGTGCCCCCACCGGGCGCGTCGCGTCCAGGTTGTCCTCGTTCTCGTCGGCGACTACCACGCCGGTGCGCCACAGCGCGTAGATCGCGGACACCAGGGCCAGATAGCCGAGGCCCACGAACACGACGGGCGGCGTCGGATCGAAGCGGTTCTGCGCGAGGATGAACAGCCAGCCACCGATCAGCGCGACGAGGAATCCGCCGATGCGGATCATCCGAAGCGGGTCCGCGCTTGCCGGGCGTGCATCCCCCGCGACGTCGCGCTCGACCACGCGGGCCTTCGGCAGCTCGTCGGCCTCCTCGACCTGCTCCGCCTTGGTGCCCTTGCCGGCCTTCTCGGTCTTGCGAGCCTTGTTGTCGCTAGTGGCCATGGGCGAGCTCAGTCGATGCCCGCGAGCTCGTCGTCGAGCTTGTCGGCGTAGGTTTCGTCCTCGGGCTTGTTCCCCGCTGCTGCCACCGTCGCCGACGCGTTCGCCTTGCCACGCTTCACGAACCGCCGCCCGACGACGCCGAGCAGCGCGAGGCCACCGACGACGGCGAGCGAGGGGAACAGCCACGAGAACTTGCTGCGCGGCGTGGCGAGAAATTGCTCGCCGTACTCGGAGGAGTAGAACGCGAGCACGGCCTCGTACGCCTGCGTGCGCCCGGCCTCCGTCGACAGGTCCCATTTGGGCTTGCCCGTCGCCGGATCGACCTCGTTGAGGAACGCCATGATCTGCTCGCGCAGCGACGCTGCGCTCTTGCACTTGCAGTCGAAGATCGCCTCGCGCGGGCAGCCGCACACGCAGAGCAGCTCCTTCATCGCCTTGGCCTGCGTGTCGTTCTGCGGCCGGTTCATCGCCGGGTACCCGACGCCATCGTCGCCCATGCCGCCGCCGACCACGACGTGCTCGCCGCCCGCCGCGTGGGCCCGGGTCGGCGCTACGGCGACCAGGCCGCCGGCGAGCAGGAGCAGCACGCCCGCCTTGCCCGCATTGCCGAGGCCGCGCCCCGCCTTGGGTGCGCCGAAGCCGAACAGCGAGGCGGGCAACAAGCAAACGAGCGTGCCGAATGCGAGCGTGATGAAGCCGATCCACACCCAGCTAATGAGCGGGTTGATGAACACGCGGAAGTTCGCCATCTGGGAGTCGAGGTCATAACCGGTGAGGACCACGTAGATGTCCTCGCTGAACCGCACGCGGATCGCGACCTCGGTGGTCGCTTCGGACTCACACGCGTACTTCCACTTCGCAGGATAGACGGTGCCGATGTTCTCGCCGTCGTGCCAGATGCTGACCTGCGCGGTGACGGCTTCCTTCGCGTCGTCCGACGTGACGATCATCCGCTCGTAGAGGAACGTGTACTCGCCGAACTTGAAGGCCGACGGCGTGCCCTTCACGAGGTCCTCGGCCGAGCCGTCCTTGGTGAACTTGGTCTGCTTGTCCATCACCGCCGGCACGTTGATCGTGCGGTCGACCATGCGGTCGTACGCCTTGCCGCCGAACCCGACGAACATCATCGCGACGCCGAGGTGGACGATGTAGCCGCCGTATTTGCGTCGCTTGGTCACGACGAGCTCGACGAGCGACGACACCGCCGACCAACCGGTCTGCCGCCGCTTCACCGCTACGCCGCGATAGAACTCCTGCAGGATCGAGCCGAGCACGAACGCGCACAGCGCGAAGTTGATGAGCGAGATGGGCGCCTTCACCGCGTCGGAGAAGATCGCGCTCATGTGCGTCGATTGCGGGAACACGACCAGCAGGATCACGATGGTCACCGCGGCGAACGCCGACGGGATCAGGAACTGCTGCGCGAGACGTTCGCGCGTGGTCTTGCGCCACGCGAGCAGCGGCGCCGCACCCGCGAGGAACAAGAGGATGAGGCCGAGCGGCGTCATCCAGCGGTTGAAGAACCCGATGCCGACCGCGACGCGCGAGCCATCGAGCGCCTCGGAGATCGTCGGGAACATCGTCGCGAACAGGACGAAGAACGCGCAGCCAAGGAGGATCCAGTTGTTGATGAGGAACGCGTACTCGCGCGACCAGAACGACTCGAACTCGAGCTTCGAGGCGAGCTGGTTGGAGCGGTAGACGATGAGGCCCACCGACACCACGGCGATCACCGCCATGAACACCACGAACTGGAGGGCGAGCACGTTGTCCTCGCCGAACGCGTGCACCGACTGCACGATGCCCGAGCGCGTCATGAACGTGCCGAAGATCGTGAGGAAGAACGTGAAGCACACGAGCGCGAGGTTCCAGCGCTTCATGCCGCCGCGCTGCTCCTGAATGATCGCGGAGTGGAGGAACGCGGTGGCCGTGAACCACGGGATGAACCCCGCGTTCTCGACGGGGTCCCAGGCCCAGTAGCCGCCCCAGCCGAGCTCCTCGTAGGCCCAGCGACCGCCGAGGATGAGGCCGAGCGACAGGAAGCCGAAGCAGATGAGCATCCACGAGCGCACCGACCCGAGCCACAAATCGTCGAGGCGGCCCGACGCGAGCGCGCCGATGCCGAACGCGAACGGAATCGTCGCCGCGACGAACCCGATGTACAGGCTCGGCGGGTGGATCACCATCCAGTAGTTCTGGAGCAGCGGGTTGAGGCACTTGCCGTCAGCCGGCGGCGTCGTCAACGAGGTCGCGAACGGATCCTTGTTAAAGATCAGCAGCGACAGGAAGAACAGCTGCACGACCATGATGGTCGCGACGACGAAGCCAATCATGTCGCGGTGCCGCTTCGCGTTCATGACGATGGCCACCGTCGAGAACAGCGCGAGCACGAGCACCCAGAACAGCAGCGAGCCGTCGAGGCCGCCCCACAGCGCGGTGACCTTCGACCACGCCGACATCGAGACGTCGCTGTTGTAGGCGACGTACTTGATCGAGAAGTCGTGCGTCAGGAACGCGTAGATCATCAGCGCCGACGCGAGGGAGATGAGCGCGGCGAAGCCGTACAGCGCGTAGACCGAAGACGAGATCAGCCGGCCGTTCTTGCGAACGTTGCCAGCGATACCGGCGGCGACCGACCAGGCGGCCAGTACATACGCGGCGAGGAGGGAGATGGTGCCGACCAGGGCGATCGGCGAGAACGGAACAGAGGATTCGTTCACGAGGGCCTACTTGAACTTCACGCCGCTGTTGTCATCGAGGTTCTTGATGCCCTGCGCCCCTTCGTACTTCGACGGGCACTTCGCCATCAGCTCCGTCGCCTCCACCACATAGGTCAGCTCGCCATCGGCGCGAACATCGAGCGCCTTGGCCATCTCCGCGACCTCGCTCGCTGGCAGCAGTCGGCCGGTCGCGACGCACTCGGAGAGATCCTTGAACGTGTCGGGCTTGGGGCCCTTGTTGAACACGCGGATCTTTTTGCCGTCCTTGTGAAGGACGAACGTGCGGACCGTCTCCTGGTTGACCACCTTCTCTTTGATCGTGCCGCCGACGACCCACCCGTGCACCTTGAGCTCTTTACCGCTCCATTGCCCCAGGTCGGCCGACACGAGCTGGTCGACCATGCGGTAGTGCTGGCGGCTGCTCGAGGCCGACTTGGCGAAGAAGACCACGCCACCCACGGCGACGCCGAAGGTGAGCGCGATCTTGGCGATGGTGCTGTTCTGCATGGGAAAAACCTCCGCTCCTGAAAAGGAGTACGGCATACCCGGCGAGTTGGGCAACCGTAGCACGCAAACGGTCCATTCCGGGCTTTCAGCCCCCGATGCCGATCATGTGCTTTTGCGGTCCGCCGCCCCCTGACCGGTCGAAGGTGTGCCCCGCGCGCTTGCCCGTCACCGACGCAGCGATGGCGCCCACGATGTCGTCGTCCGAGCCCCCTTGGCGCACCACGTCGCGCAGGCTGACCGCGTCATCATGTCCCAGGCAAGCGTGCAGATCGCCGGTCGCCGTCAGGCGGAGCCGGTTGCAGTCATCGCAGAAATGCTCGGTCATCGCGGAGATGATGCCGAGCTCGCGGCCCGTCGCGGCCACCCGCCAGTACCGCGCGGGCCCGGGGTCGGAGCCGGGCCGCTCGGCCGGCGCGAGAGGGCCCACCGCCGCCTCGACGATCTGGCGAATTGCGGCCGCCGGTAACTCCGAGGTGCCGGCATAGAGCTGGCCCTCGGACATCGGCATGTGCTCGATGAACCTCGGCACGGCGCCACGCCCCCACGCAGCCTCGCAGAGGCCGACCAATTCGTCGTCGTTGAAGCCCCGCAGCGCGACCGCGTTGGTCTTCACCCGCAGCCCCGCGGCGAGCGCGGCGTCGATCCCGGCGAGCACCCGCGCGAGGTCACCCCGGCCCGTGATTCGCGTGAACCGCCCCGGATCGAGCGTATCGAGAGAGACGTTGACCGCCGACAGCCCGGCCGCGGCGAGGGGGGCCGCGAGCTCGTCAAGGAGGTGGCCGTTGGAGGTCATCACCACCTGGTCGATACCGGCGACCCGGCGGAGGCGTGCGACCAGGTCGACGATCCCCTTGCGCACCGTGGGCTCGCCACCGGTCAGCCGCAGCTTGCGCACGCCGAGGCGGGCGAACACGGTGACCAGGCGCTCGAGCTCCTCGAACGACAGCACCGCGGACCGTGGGGCAAACGACAGCTGCGAGCCGAGCTCCTCCGGCATGCAGTAGGAACACCGGTAATTGCAGCGGTCGGTGACCGAGATCCGCAGGTACCGGATCCGGCGCGCGAACCCATCCACAAGGGGATCACCCGGGAGGGGCGATGACGATCCCGGCCTGTCCGAAAGGGGGGCGGAATTCACCCTGAGGACAGGGAGATGGACGCGCGTCGTAACCATCGCGGTGACCTTACGTCACATCGCATCCGACGGTTACAATCATCCTTGACAGGTTCAACAAAAACCAGCATCTATCCCACGCTCCACTTTCCCCTTGGAGCAGGAGACCACAAGATTAGATGTTGCAGACGACGACGCCCGCAAATGACGCCGGCACGCTTGGTGGCATGTGGGTTCTGTTGGTTCGGAACGAAGGCGAAATCAGCGCCGAAGACAGTGATGGCCGCGTGCCCGTGATGTGCCGCGCCGGCAACGACCAGACGTACCTGCTGGTCTTCAAGAACGTCGCCAAGGCGCGCCAGTTCTTGAGCGCCGCGGACCTCGAGGGCGCCGAGCCCCGCATGGTCGTCCGCGGCAACCGCGACGACATCGTTCGGATCGCGAAGGCCGCCGGTGTGGTCGGCACGCTCGTCGACTACGACCCGTCTACGCAGAAGTACGCTGCGGCGACGGCGCTCGCCTGAGCCGAGCTGAGCTAGGCCGCTATCCAGCGGTAATGATTACTTCGTCGACGTCGCCCCGCTTGGCGGCGTTCGAGTTGATCGCGCGCGCGCACTTCACGCGATCGATCGTGAAGCCCTTGTAGATCGAACGCACGAACGCCGTGTCGTTGTTCGAGAGCATCACGCGACATCCGCGCGCCACCAGCATGCGCGCCGTCTCGGCGAGCGCGCGCTGATCATCGGCGCCGAACGCATTGGCGGTGTAGCTCGTGAAGTTCGCCGTCGGCGTCACCGGATCGTACGGCGGATCGAAGTACACGAAGTCGCCGCGCGCCGCGTCCTTTACCGCATCGCGATAGTCGCCCATGCGTAGGTCCGCGCGCGCGAGGAGTACGTGCGCTGCGCGCAGCGTCTCGGGCACGCAGATCGGCGGATCGGTGTAGCGCCCGATCGGCACGTTGAAGTCGCCCGAGCGGTTCACGCGCCACAGTCCGTTGAAGCAGGTCTTGTTGAGATAGATGAACGTCGCGGCACGCTCCGCGTTGCTCATCGACTCGTGGAGCTCGTTCCACTTCGCGCGCGTCGCGTAATAGTGCTTTTCGTCGTGCGCGTCGCGGTGGTGCTGGAGGCGCTTGATGACGGCGCTGACGTCGCTCGCGATCGCGCGATAGAGCGCGATAAGGTCCTCGTTGGCGTCCGAGATCACTGCGCGCTGTGGAGCGACGCGGAAGAACAACGCGAGCCCGCCGGCGAACGGCTCGTAGTAGCGGTTGAACTTCTCCGGCATGCGCGCGAGGAGCTCGGGCAAGAGCTTGGTCTTGCCGCCAACCCACTTGATGACGGGAGATGCGACCGGTACGGAGACGGGAACGAACGGAGCGCGACGGGCCATGCGGCTCGCCTGCGCAGGACGAGATGCCATGCGCGAATCGTCGAGTGCGGGCGATCACTGGGCGACTTTTCAGACTTCTCGACGAGCACTTCGATAAGGAGTTATCCTGAGCGCATGCGTTCGTGCGGGCTCACTGCGTGCTGCGTTCTCGCGATGGCGTGCTCGAGCCCCAAGACCGACGTCCAGATCGTCGTGTACTCGCCCACCGACTTCGGCGAGGACCCGGACGCCGAGCTACCGAGCACGGTGAAGCTGTTCGTCGGCATGGACGAGAGCGTCGTGGACGCGTCGGTCGCGCCGGAGGGCTTCCAGCGCGGCGAGGAGCGGAACGGCGCCTACTGGATGTTCGAGTACGAGTCCGAGAGTCAGCCGATCAGCCCCGGCGATCCCGCCGAGTTCCGCTTCGTCCTCGACGAGCGCGCGGAGCTCGGCATCGTCGTCGCCGTCGGCTACACGCAAGGCCGCCCCACCTCGTCGGCGACGCTGTTCCACGTCAAGCAACAGGGTGGTGACTTCACGCGCTATCCGATCGGGCTCAACGCGAGCGCCGATGCGAAAGATCCGGCGATGCGCACTCGCTTCAACCAGCTCGCGCTGTGGGGCGCGAACGATCAGACCTGCGTCCATGTCGAGAATCTGCGCGATGACGTCTACGACGAGGGCCACCGTACCGCGTTCCTCGTGCGCGATGCCAAGGACCTCGATTGCGACGGCCTGCAGGACGGCGATCCGCTCGAATGCGCGCCTACCGTGTACATGGGCAGCCGCCCGCCCGTCGTCGACGAGCTGTCGTGCACGTCGTCCAGCGGGGGCTGTCGGCTCGGCGGTGCCGGCTGCGTCGATGGTCGTGGCGCGGCGCCAGCGAGCTGTGATCCAAGTCGCTACTGCGCCCCGCGAGCGATCTGCAACGCGTGCGCCGCGAACAACGACTTCAACTGCGCGCGCGACCTCCAGGCCCAGGCCGTGCTCGATGGCCTCGCGCTCGTGTGCGACGTGTACGCACCGCACAGCGAAGGAGCGTCGGGCATCGATGCCCGGCTGTGCGAGACCTCGAGCTTCGTCGCTATTCCCACCGGCGGGCGGCAGTGCGAGGCGGTCGCAGGCGTCGTGCGCGATGGCAACTTCGATCACACGCTCCGATGGGATTCGCAGGAGATCGAGCTCAAGCTGAATGACTGCAAGCTCGAGCTGCGGCCCAAGGGTGAGCTCGGCAGCGCGAACGTCGTCCGGCACGGAGCGCTCCTCACCTTCGACCTCGAGGGCGGGCGGGGCCTCGCCATTCCCATGGTGGTCAAGATCACCCCGATGGCCGTCTCCGCGGCGGACCCGTCCACCGCCTGCGACAAGCTCGCACCGGTGTGCCGTCTGGTAGGCACCGACCTGCCGACCGACGTCGCCAGCTGCCTCGCCGCCGATCCGCCGTGACGACACCACCCGCCCGGCGTTATCCTTTTTCGCTATGCGCTGGGGGCTTCTGCTGGTTGCCGCGAGTCTGGGTGCGTGTACCAAGCAGGATCGTGCGACGTTCGATGTCGCGCTGACGCCCGGGACCGTGCGTCTCGAGGTGTTCGTCGCCTCGCAGGACGCGTGCATCAGCTGCGGGCTCCAGCCCCAGTTCGTCGACACGCTGCTCGAGGGCATGCGGTTCGAGCGCGATCCGGATCCGCTGCTCACCATCGAAGCCAACGGCGACGACCATGCCGCGTTCGCGATCGCGCCCAGCGGCGACAGCGACAAGGTCCGGTCGATCGTCGTCATCGGCTACGATGCAGATCAGGCGATCCGCGGCGCCGCGCTGATCCGCGACCTCCACACCAACCAGCAACCGAAGCTGTACCACGTGACGCTCACGGCGGTGACCGCTGAGCCGCTCGGGCCCACGGCGCCGATGACGAGCTCGCAGCGGGCGCAGGTGTGGGGCAGCGAGGCGGCGCATGGCAGCTGCGTCGGGCTCGAGCGCTGGCACGAGGCAACGCTGCAAGACCGCGTGTTCATCGTTCCCGCCGACGACCCGGACTGCGACGGCGTCCTCGAGGATGCGGAGTGCAACCCCTACGCATACCTGTCCTCGACCGCCGCGGATCCGCGCGTGTTGAACTGCGTCAGCAACTCCGAGACCGTCGGCGGCGTAACGCCCTGTCAGCTCGGCGTGGCGATCTGCGAGGATGGCGTGACGTCGGGGCGGTGCGAGCCGAAGGGGATATGCATCCCGGAGTCGATGTGCAGCGACACGTCGATCTGTCCGGCGGGCCAGGAGCGCCAGTGCTTGCTGGAGAAGCTTCGTCGTAGGCCGCCGTCGTCGGAGATCGTGTGCCGCATTCCCTTCGCCCTCGAGCAGAACAGCAACACCCTGACGACGTGCACCGGTGAGCCGGTGTCGATGTTCATCCAGGGTATGAGCGCACTGTTCACGAATCAGGCGGTGACGTGCGACGACGTCGGTGTCATCGCAGAGAGCACGGCTGACCTCCAGTTCGTGGCCGAGACCGAGGTGGCCGGGGCCACGCTCAAGGTCGCGCGGCAAGGCTCGAACAAGTGCGACGTCTTCGTGACGTGGGAGGGAACTGCGCAGGCCTTCAGCGCCCCCGTGGTGGTGGGCGTCAAGCTCTCGACGACCGGCGCACACGATCTCGTGCTGCCCCTAAAGATCGTCCCCACCGAGTGCAACACCGATCCCACGGCGGCGTGCTCGCTCGACCTCTTCGCAGACGGCAGCACGATGCCGGGCGCACCCGACTCGATCGCCGCCTGCGCGAAGTGAACGTGTACTACGCCGACTGCAGCGTGTCGTATGAATGGAACTGCATCGAGAACGTCGCGCGGCCCTCGCTGAGGCTGCGGACGCGGGTCGAGTAGCCGAACATGTTGCGCAGCGGGACCAGCGCGCTGACGACGCGCTTGGTGCCCCGCGAGCCGACGTCCTGCACGTGACCGCGGCGCTGGTTAAGGTCGCCGATGATCGCGCCGAGGTACTCGTCGTCGACGTTCACCTCGACCGCCATGATCGGCTCGAGGCGTGACGGCGTGGCCGCCTGCACCGCACGGCGGAACGCTTCGGCCGCCGCAGCGCGCGACCCGATCTCGCCGTTGGAGCCTTCCTTGAGCACGAGCTTGGTGAGCGTGACCTCGACGTCCTCGAGCGGGTAACCGTCGGGGCCGCTCGAAGCCGCGTCCTTCAGGCCCTGCATCGCAGCGGCCACGATGTGCTCGGGCAGCTCCCCACGTTGCTCCGCTCCGCTACGCAATGACGCACTCGCGGGCAGCGCCTTCTTGAAGTCCATGCCCGAGCCGCGCGGGCGCCCACGCACGTGGCACGTGGCCTCGCCGTAGATCATCTGCTCCTTCATGTCGCGCTCGAACACCGCGGTGCCGTCGCCTTCGCCCAGCACCGTCTCGCGGTACACGACCTGCGGCTTGCCGGCGCGCGCCTGCACGCCGTACTCGCGCTTCATGCGGTCGACGATGATCTCGAGGTGGAGCTCGCCCATGCCGCGGATCAGCGTCTGGCCGGTGTCCGTGTCCTCGTTGTAGCGGAACGTCGGATCTTCTTCCGCCATCTTGTTGAGCGCGAAGTCGAGGCGCTCCTTGGCCGACTGGTTCTCCGCCTCGATCGCCTGCGAGATCACGGGCTCGTAGGTGTCGATGCGCTCCAGCAAGATCGGCGCCTTCGGATCACACAGCGTGTCGCCGGTCGTCGCGTCCTTGAGGCCGGCGACCGCCACGATCTCGCCGGCGACCGCCTTGTCGAGGCGCTCGCGCTTGTTCGCGTGCAGCTGGAACAAGCGGGCGATCTTCTCCTTCTTGCCGGTGCGCACGTTGAGGAGCTCGGCGCCGGCCTCGACGGTGCCGGAGAACACGCGCATGAAGACGACCTTGCGGCCTTCGTCCATCGCGATCTTGAACGCGAGCGCGGCGAACGGCTCGTTGTTCTTGGGCGCGCGCACGAGCTTCTCGCTCGTGTTGCGGGGGTCAACGCCGGTCACCGGCGGCACGTCCGCGGGCGACGGCAGGTACGCGATCACGCCGTCGAGGAGCGGATGGATGCCCTTGTTGCGCAGCGCGGTCCCACCGAACACGGGGACCATTTTCACGGCGATCGTCGCCTTGCGAATCGCGGCGTCGATCTCGGCGACCGTGATCTCCTGCCCTTCGAGGTACTTCATCGCGATCGCGTCGTCGAGGTCAGCGATAGATTGGATCATCTGATCGCGGGCGTCGGCCGCCTGCGCCGTCAGGTCCTCCGGGATGTCGACCACCTCGGGCGTGTCGGTCACATCTCCCGTGAACATGAGCGCCTTCATGCGCACGAGGTCGATGCAGCCCGAGAACGCATCCTCGGTGCCGATCGGCAGCTGCACGGGCACCGCGTTCGCGCCCAGGCGCTCGCGGATGTCCGCGACCACCGCCGGGAACGACGCGCCGATGCGGTCGAGCTTGTTGATGAAGGCGACGCGCGGAACGCGGAACTTGTCAGCCTGGTGCCAGACCGTCTCCGACTGCGGCTGCACGCCGGCGACGCCGCAGAACACGACCACCGCACCGTCGAGTACGCGCAGCGAGCGCTCGACCTCGATGGTGAAGTCGACGTGTCCCGGGGTATCGATCAGGTGGATCTCGTGCTTCTTCCACTCGAACGTCGTCGCGGCGGCCGTGATGGTGATGCCGCGCTCGCGCTCCTGCTCCATCCAGTCCATCTCTGTCTCACCGTCGTGGACCTCGCCGACCTTGTGAATCTTGCCGGAGTGGAACAAGAACCGCTCCGAGACAGTGGTCTTGCCGGCATCGATGTGAGCGACCACACCGAGGTTGCGGACCAGATCGATCTTCGCCATAAAGCCCCGTCGGTATAGCGCATCCCGGGTTACGATTGGATCGGATGCGTGCGATCGCGTCAGGCGTGCTGATCGGCGTACTCGTCGGAGGGGCCGTCCTCGGGTCGGCGACTCACGCTCAGCCTGTGACCGACCGCGAGCTGGCGAAGAGCTTCTACAAGGCCGCCGAGCAGGCCGTCCAGGAAGCCCGCTACGCCGATGCCATCACCGACTACACCAAGGCCTACGAGCTGACGCAGGATCCGGCCCTGTTCTACAAGATCGGGAGCGCCAACGAGCGCGCGGGAAACTGCGACGTCGCGCTCGTTTACTACGGGCGTTACCTTCGTGAAGCCAAGGGCTCCGATGCCTTCGTCGCGCTGACCCGCGAGCGCATCCGTGCCTGCGGCGGCGACGATCGCAACCTCGCCACCGCCAAAGGCTCGGCGGGCACCGCACCCGGCACCTCGACCGCTGATGGAAACCCGCGCCCCGAGGTGCCCCCACCTGCCGGATCGGGCAGCGCCGTCGCTGCGACCACCGAACCGGCCGCTCCGGGCTCCGCGGTGGATCCCGCGAAGGGCCTGCCCGCTCGCAATCGCGCGGCATGGCTCCTCGTCGCGAGCTCGGTCGCCTTCGCGACGGTCGGTGGCGTCCTCGCCTACTCCGCGACGTCCGCGGAGAAGGACATCGACGATCTCTACATCGGCCTGAACGACCAGTCGCCGACCTATGATGAACGGGTCGCACGTACGTACAAGGCGCTGATCGCGGAGGGCGAACGCTACGAGACCCTATCGCTGATCTCGTTCGGGCTCGCGGGCGCCTCCGCGATCGCCGCCGGGGTTCTGTTCTGGCGCGCGCCCGACAAGGTGCACATCGCGCCGACTGCGTCCGCGAATAGCGCTGGCGTGACGATCGGGGGGCGCTTCTAGCTCGCTACTCGGCGACGTAAAGATCCCAGTGCATGCGGCGACCGGTCGTGCCTAGCCGCGCTTCCCGCCGAACTTGTCGGGCGGTGGCCCGGCCGCGGCATCTGCGGCGACGCCGACGGCGACCTCGTTCTTGCCGGCCTTGATCGTGATGTCCTGCGTGATCGGCGCCTTGCTCCGCTCGCTCCATGCACGAAGCTTGTACTTGCCCGGTGCGAGACGGCGGAACGTGAACGCGCCCTTGTCGTCGGTGACCACGTAGGCCGGCGCCGAGACGACCGCGATGTACGCGCTCATGTTCGCGTGCAGGTTGCAGCCGAGGCGCACGATGCCTTCCTTGGTGAACGTGTACTCGCGCGCTTCGCCGACCTTGTAGATGCCGAGGTCGAATGGCGCCGACGGCGACGTCGAGAACACGTTGTGGAACACGGTGTCGAAGTTCGGAAACGACACCGTCGAGCCCACGGAGACAGCCGCGACGCGCGGGAAGAACTCGCGGCCGCGCTGCTCGATCACGCCGCGCTTGGGGCTGCGCGCCTTCCACGTGCCGCTCGCGGGCTCGAGCGTGACGAGGCCGAACGCGCCGGCGAGCGGCTTCCCGTCGATCATCAAGGTGCCCGTGAGGCTGCCCACCGCGGGCGGCGGCGGGACCTTCGCCGCTTCATCTTCGTCCTCGGAGTTGCCGGCGACCTTCGGCTGTGGTGCGGCCGCGGTGTCGATCTTCTGCGTCGGCGTGGTCACGCGGGGCGGCGCGCCATCGCGGAACAGCGGCGCGAGCGAGGCGACCGCCTCGGGGCCAGTCAGGATTTCCGCGGTCGAGAACAACTGCTCGGCGAGGTTCTTGTTGCCCGCATCCAGCGCTGCGCCCGCTTTGTACAGCTGCCCGGCGGCTTCGCGGAGCAGCTGCGCCTTCTCCCCGAGCGGCTGCAGCTGCGCGGACAGCTTCGGATCCGCCGGAGGCGCGGGCCCAGTTTCAGCAACCGCCGGCGTGGGCGTTGCATTCCCGCCCGGCGGGTTCTTCTTCACCGACGCCGAGCACGCCGCGATCGAGACCGCTGCGAGCATCCCGAGCAACATCCGCATCTTCATAGCTGTGGACTATACGACCGGGCCGCTGCCGGTGATCAACTCCAGGCAATTGGCCCATTTTGCTTGCTTGGCTCGCAAATTACGGGGTTGCTCGGTCCAAGGAGGCGACCTACACGTGTGGTAGCGTCCCGCCGATGTTGCCTGCCCGGAGCTTTTCTAATGGTGTTTGGTCTGTTCTCGAATAAGGAAAAGAACCTCAAGAAGACCATCGAGCGCGCGACGAACAAGCTCGCGCAGCAGCCCGACCGGTGGGCCGCCCTCGAGAAGCTCAAGGAAGACGGCAGCGACGAGGCCCTCGCCGGGCTGTGCAAACGTTGGAGCGTGACGTCGCAGAAGGCGATCGAGGATGAGCAAGAGAAGCACTGGGTGGTCGATGTGCTGGTCTCGAACGGTGCTGCGTCGCTGGGCCCGCTCCTCACGTACATGAAGTCATCCGAGACGCTCTCGTTCGCACTGCGCGCACTCGAGCAGATCGGGGATCACGACAAGGTGCTCGAGGTCGCGGATCAACTGTTCGCGAGCGAAGCGCCGGGCTACGTCCGCATGCCCGATCGCCGGATCGATCTGCTGCGCTGGTTCTCCGAATGGAAGGGCGCCACGGACGACGAGCTCGTGACCCGGCTCACGCCCTATGTGACCGACTTCGACGAAAATTCGCGGTTCGCGGCGATCGACGGCATGGCGAGCCGGGATCCGCAGAAGATTGCAGCTCCACTGATCGCGGCCCTGATTCGGCCCGAGGAGGAATCGGGCCGAATCAAGCGCCGGATCGCGGAGATCCTCGCGAAGGCCAAGGCGCCGCTGGGTGACCAAGCGAACGCGGTGGCCGCTGTACTGGCCGGGCCACTGTCCGACTTCCGGGTCGACGGCGGCGTGATCAAGCAGCGCTAGAACGCCGTTTGCCCTCGAGATCACCCTTCGCGGGAACGCGGCGGTGATACATTTTCGCTCTTCCATGAATCGGATGCCGTGGGGGTCACGACGTCCGAAGGGTGAGGGAAATGTTGCAGAAGATCGTGACGCGTTGCGGGTTGTTGGTCCTGTTTGCCGTCAGCGCGTGTTTCTCGCCGAAGTTCGAAGACGGCAAGATCGCGTGCGGACCGGATGATTCGTGTCCGCCAGGTCAGTCCTGTTTTAACGGCGTGTGCAGCGCCGAAGATCCGGGCACCATCGACGCGCGCGGCGACGCCGGCATCGACGCCGCGATCGACGCGATGATCGATGCCGCCATCGACGCGCCGCCTGCGAACGTGACGTTGACCATCACCTATTCGGGCACCGGCAAGGGCTCGGTCTCCGGCACGGGGCTCACCTGCAATGCCGGCGGATGCACGGGCTCGTTCGCGCCCAACACGACGGTGACGATCACGCAGTCACCGATGACGGGCTCCGACTTCAGCACATGGGAAGGCGCATGCGCCACCGCGGGCACCAACGCGCAATGCACGCTCACGCTCACCGCCGATACGACTACGAACGCGGTGTTCACGCTGAAGTCGTACCGGCTCACCGTCGCGATGAGCGGCAACGGCACCGGCATGGTGACCGGCAACGGCATCAGCTGTAGCCAGAGCGGGGCCACCACGACTGGCACGTGCACGGTCTCGCTGGATCACGGCACCTCGGTCACGCTCATGCAAGGTGGCGCGGGCCAGGGCTCGTCGTTCCTCGGCTGGTCGGGCGCGTCGTGCACCGGAACAGGATCGACCTGCTCGTTCATCATGGAAGGCATCACGACGATCAACGCGCCCTTCGGCCTCAACAACACGCTCGTGGTCAGCGGCGCGGGCAACGGTGTCGGCTCGATCGCTTCGCAGAACGACGCCTCGATTAATTGCACCAGCACGAACGGCACCACGTCGGGCACGTGCTCGCACACGTATGGCGCGACGACAAACGTGACGCTGCTCGCGACCCCCGACGCCACGTCGACGTTCGCCGGATGGACCGGTGGCGGCTGCACCACGAACCCGTGCACGGTCACCGTCGCTGCCGCGGTCGGTGTGACCGCGACGTTCGCGCTCAAGAAGTACACGGTCACCATCAGCAAGGCGAACAACGGCGCCGACACCGGGACCGGCATCGTCACGGGGTCGGGCATCTCGTGTGGCGCGAGCTGCAGCGTGATGGTCGATCACGGCACGCAGATCACGTTCACGCAGGTGCCCAGCACCGGCTCGATGTTCCAGGGCTGGGCCAGCACGCCGACGACGGCTGGCTGCACGGGCACCGCGAACTGCACGGTGACCGTCACCGCGGACACCAACATTACCGCGTCGTATCTGCTCACCAAGTACGCGGTGAGCGTCGCGGCCAACCCGGCGAATGGCTCGCGCGGGACGATCACGTCGAACATCGGCGGCATCAACTGCCCGAGCGGCAACTGCACCGCGAATCTCAACCACGGGTCGATGGTCACGCTGACCGCGGCACCGGTCACGGGCAACAAGTTCAAGGACTGGACGAACGGTCCGTGCGCCGGCATGAGCACCCCGATGTGCGCGTTCACCGTCACCGCGGCGACGGCGATGACCGCCAACTTCGAGCCCGCGCCGTTCGATCTCACGGTCCAGACCACCGGCAATGGTGCCGGCATGGTCACCGCGTCCGCGGGCGGCCTCATGTGCGTGACCGGCTCGACGGCGAACTGCACCAAGACCTATCTGTTTGGCGACATGATCACGCTGACCGCGACTCCGTCGTCGGATTCGACCTTCACGGGCTTCTCGGGTGGTGGCTGCGGTAGCGGCACCACGTGCGTCGTGTCGATCAACGCCGCCGTCACCGTGCAGGCGAGCTTCACGCTGAAGCAGTACGCGCTCACCGTCACCAAGGACCCGTCGGGCACCGGCACGGGCACCGTCACGTCGAACGTCGGCGGGATCAACTGCGGCACCACGTGTACGAGCAGCAACCTCGATCACGGCACGATGGTCACGCTCACCGCCACGCCGAACACGCCGTCATCGGCGTTTGCGGGCTGGACGGGCGGCGCTTGCTCGGGCACCAGCACGACCTGCGTGGTGACGATGGATGCCGCGAAGAGCGCCACTGCGAAGTTCAACACCGCGACGTACCTCGTGCGCATCGACAAGCAGGGCAACGGCTTCGGCACGGTGACGTCGGGGACGATCATCAACTGCGGGTCGGACTGCACCGAGACCCTCGCGTACGGCTCGACGATCACGCTCACCGCCACCCCCACAGGCCAGGCGACCCTCTCGCAGTGGTCGGTCTTCAAGGGCTGGAACCAGGCCGGCTGTACAGGGACCGGTTCCTGTACGGTCACGGTCACCGGCGCGATGTCGATCCAGCCGACGTTCGACCTGCGCCCGAACGACGCCTTCATCACCAACACGCCTCCGAACGCCCCGATCGGAAGCCTCGCCGCCGCCGACATGTACTGCAAGCAGGTCGCCAATACGGCGATCGCGAACAGCACGTTGAGCCCGGGCACGTACACGGCATGGCTGTCCTCGAGTTCGGCATCGGCGCTGTCGCGGCTTGGCAGCGCGTCGGGCTGGGTCCGCACCGACGGCAAGGTGGTTGCCCGCTCGCAGGAGGATCTCATCGCAGGCAAGCTGCTGTTCCCGCTGCGCATCAGCGAGTCGCGGTCCGACCTCGGCGCCGTGAACGCGATGACCGGCACGGCAGCTACCGGCCTGGCGACGACGAACACGTGCACGGACTGGACATCGTCGATCGGCTCCGGAACGGTGGGCCGCGCCTACGGCCTGACGGGCATGTGGACCAACCACGGTACCTCCGGCTGCGTGACCGACACGCGCATCTACTGCCTCGGTGTCGATCGCGACGCGGACCTCCCGCCGCTGGTGACCCCCGGAGGGCGCATCGCCTTCGTGAGCGGAAACAGCTGGAACCCGTCGACCGGTATCGCCGCCGCAGACACCCAGTGCGCCAACGAGGCCGCCTCGGCAGGATTGAGCGGATCATTCAAGGCGCTGCTCGCAACGACCACCTCGACGGCACTGTCGCGGTTCAACACCGCCAGCAACTCCGCTCCGTGGCAGCGCGTCGATGGCGCCCGCATCGCGACGACGGCGGCCAACCTGAACGCCGCGCTGCTCGACACCGCCATCAACGTGACGGCGGCGGGTGCCTACGTCGGGAACTCGGGTGTGTGGACCGGCGCGAACGGCTCGCTCACCGCCAACGGTACCAACGCCACGACGTGCAACAACTGGACGTTCAACACCGGCACTACTACCGGCGAGGCGGGCACCGCCGCCGACTCCACCAACGGTGCGTTCTACGACGGCACGCCCGCTGCCTGCAACGCGAGCTTCCGGATCTACTGCCTCCAGGAATAGGAAGTCCGGGAGCTCCCGAAACCCTCTGTTACGCTGAGGAGACATGCCGCGTTGCCCCACGTGCAATAAGGACTGGCCGGACACCGTGAACGTCTGCCCGGATGACGGGTGGTCATTCGCATTGGGTGCGGACGGAACGGTGCAACCGACTAACCCCGGGCGCCCCGGCGCAACGCGAGCGGGTGTCGCCGCGGTGGGCGCACAAGCTATCGCGGTGGCGGAACCTGCGCCGCCACCTCCCGAGCTGCAAACGGATCTGCTCGCCGATACCGTCGTCGGCGAATACAAGATTCAGAAGAAGATCGGCGAGGGCGGCATGGGTGCCGTGTACTCGGCGATGCACCCGATGATCGGCAAGCGCGCCGCGATCAAGGTGATCAGCGCGGCGCTCAGCAGTGATGCGTCCGCCGTGCAGCGGTTCGTACACGAAGCGCAGTCGGTGAACCAGATCGGGCACCCGAACATCGTCGACGTGTTCGCGTTCGGCGCCCTGCCCGACGGGCGCAACTACTTCGTCATGGAGTACCTGCAGGGCGAGAGCCTCGCGGACCGGCTCCATCGCGGAGCCCTGCCGCTCGGCGAGGCGCTCGAGATCCTCGATCAGGTGTGCGACGCGCTCGAGGCCGCGCACGAGAAGCAGATCGTTCACCGCGATCTCAAGCCCGATAACGTCTACCTCGCGGCCGTGCGCGGCAACCGCACGATGGTGAAGCTGCTCGACTTCGGCATCGCGAAGCTGTCCGTCCCCGACGGGCCGGGAAGCCAGGGCGGCATCGCGAAGACGCGCACCGGCATGATGATGGGCACGCCCGGCTACATCTCGCCGGAGCAGGCGCGCGGCAAGAACGTCGACTACCGCACGGACATCTACGCGCTCGGTGCGATGGCGTTCGAGATCGTGACGGGTCGGTTGCCCTTCGTCGCCGACAACGCCATGGACATCGTGCTCGCCCACATGGTGGAGCCGCCGCCGCGCCCGAGCTCGCTGTGGGCCGAGATTCCGCCCACGCTCGACGATCTGATCTACGCGATGCTGAACAAGGACGCCGCGCAGCGTCCATCGCTCAGCCAGGCGCGCGCCGTGTTCTCGGAGCTGGTCACGAGTGGTCTCGTCACGCTCGCGGGCGGGCGCGGCGTCGCGTTCGGCTCGAGTATCGGCAAGATCGCGACGCCGGCCCACGGCACGCCGATGCCGGGTGGCGTAGGGCTCGCCGCAGGGACCCGCCCCGCAACGACGCCACCGCCGACGTCGCCGCCGGTGGCCGCGCCCACGCAGCCCGCACCGAAGAAGAAGACCGGCCTGATCGTTGGTGTCCTCGCGAGCGTGCTCGTGCTCGGTGGTGGTGGCGCATTCCTCGCGACGCAGACCGGTGGTGACGACAAGAAGGCCGAGCCGGTCGCCGCCACCGACCCCGTGAAGGCCGAAGCCCCGAAGGTCGAGCCGCCGAAGGCCGACCTGCCCAAGGCCGATCTGCCGAAGGCCGACCCGCCCAAGGTGGATCCACCGAAGGCCGACCCGCCCAACGCCGATCCGCCCAAGGCGGCCACGCCTGCCGGGACGCTCGTGATCGAAGTCAACGTCGACAAGGCGACGGTCACCGTCGACGGCAATCCGGTCACGCTCCAGGGTCGCAAGGCCAATGTCCCCGTCGACGCCGAGGGCAACCACGTCGTGGTGGTCCACGCGCAGGGCCGCGAGCCCTTCGAGCACACCGTCGAGGTGAAGGGCGGCGCGACCGTGCCCGTCGTCGCCAAGCTCGAGCGCGCGAAGGCCGGCTCGGGCAAGAAGCCTCCACCGCCTGGCACCGGCAAGAAGCCGCCGGGCCCGGGTACCGGCACGGGCGTGAAGCCCCCGCCGGGCGGTCACAAAGACGACACGATCGATCCGTTCGCTAACTGATGAACCGGAGCTTTGCCATGACTCGCACCCTCCTTGCCGCCGCACTGCTCTTCGCTACGACCCACGTCGCGACGGCACAACCCTCGCCCGAAGAGGCAAAGAAGCTCGAGGCGAAGACCCTCTACGAGAAGGGGAACACGCACTACAACCTCGGCGAGTACGATCAGGCCGTCACGGCGTTCAAGAAGGCGTACGAGCTGTCGCAAGCGCCGGGCCTTCTGTTCAACATCGCGCAGTCCTTCCGGCTCAAGAAGGACTACGAGCAAGCGAGCCACTTCTACTCGACGTACCTGCGCCTCAAGCCCGACGCGCCGAACCGCGCCGACGTCGAGGCGCGAATCGCCGAGATGAACAACCTCATCGAAGAGCAGAAGAAGATGGGCACCAAGGCGCCCATCGGCACGGTCACGCCGGATGGTGGCACCTCGAACGGCCCGTCGACGCCGCCACCGACGGGCACCGGTACGGGCACGACGCCGCCACCGACGGGCACCGGCACGACGACGACCACGCTCACCGGGCCGACGGGCCCTGGCCCGACCGACTCGCCGAGCGGCGGTGGCGGCAAGGGCCTCAAGCTCGCCGGCATCGCGACGGCCGCAGGGGGGGGCCTGTTCCTCATCACCGGCGTCGTGTTCGGCATGTCGGCCAAGAGCAAGGAGAGCGAGCTCGAGGAGCTCAACGCCGGCGGAACGTGGGATCAGGGGCTCTACGACAAGGGCCAGCGCAACAACACCATCGCGATCGCATCGCTCGTCGTCGGTGGCGCGGCGGTAGCCGCGGGCGGCGTCATGTACTTCCTCGGCAGCAAGAAGTCGAAGGAGCGCGCGTCGATGGCGGTGGTGCCTCGCGCGGGCGGCGCCGAGTTTGCGGTCGGCTGGAAATTCTAGCGGCTGTCCCTGTTTGGCGTTGACCTTGACGTGGTCGTCGTCGTGGTCGTGGACCTCGACGGCGACGGCGACGTGGAGGTGGACGCCCTTGCTCAGCATGGCGACCACGCCCTCGAGGAGCTGGCCTCCACACTGGTAGCGCTACTCGGTGATGAGCTTGCGCAACCATGACCTCGAGCGACGCAGCGCACTCCATGGCTTCTCCCCCGTGCGATCTTGTAGCGGTTCGCGCGCGATATTTCGGACGACGGACCATGGCGAGGAATTCGATGCCTCGTTGGTAGACGTCGAGACGCTCGAAGCTGAGTATGCCAAGTACCTCGGCCGAAGAACCTTTTGGGGTTGCGTACATGGGTCCTGCACCAAGGTGGCGTCCACCTCCACGTCGCTGTCGACGTCCACGACCAAGACCACGACCACGTCAAGGTCAACGCTAAACAAGAACCCCCGCTCGTCGCGCGCGGCGCGCGACGAGAGCCGCCAACATCGCCATGATCGCCAAGCCGAGAGCCTTGGATCGATCCGGTTACTTGAACGGGTCGATCGTGTCGTCCTTGTGAGTGTCGGGTGGCTTGGTCCCCGTGGGCGGCCTGGCCGTCCCCGTCGGCTTCGCCGTGCTCGGCGTGCCCGCCTTCGTGCGCTCGAGGGTCAGGTCGACGTTCCTCGTCGACGCGCTGACCTCGACGTGCTTGATCAGGCGCTGGCGTCGCGCCGCCGTGACCTCGATCGTGTGCATGCCGTCCGCGAGCGACACGGTCGCGGCACCGTTCTTCACCGTGACCGCGGTGCCGTCCACCACGAGCTTCGCGTCTTTGACGTCCAGCGTGAACGTGACCTCGCGCGATGCCGATGTAGCGCCCGCAGTCGATGCCGAGCCCGAGGATGCCGACGCCGATGCCGAACCGGATGCCGATGCCGACCCCGAGCCCGATGCCAAGCCTGAGCCCGATGCCGATGCCGATGCCGATGCCGAATCCGATGCTGAACCCGAGCCCGATGCCAAGCCTGAGCCCGATGCCGATGCCGACCCCGACGCCGAATCCGATCCCGACGCCGAATCCGAACCCGAACCCGATGCCGACCCCGACACCGACACCGATGCCGGCGCCGATGCCGATGCCGTCCCCGACGCCGAACCCGATCCCGACGCCGATGCTGTCCCCGACGCCGAACCCGATCCCGACCCCGAACCCGACGCCGACGCCATCCCCGCCTGCTCCTCCGAGCCACCGAGCAGAACCGCGGCCGTGATGCCGCTACCGACGACCAGCACCAGCAGGACCGCGATCCACATGCCTCGGCGCGAGCGCTTCGCTGGCGCCTCGTCGATGTCCGTCGCGCTCGGCGCGGGCGTGATCGTTTGCGGGCCCGGTGTGAAGGCGATGCCCGTTGGGGCTTCGCTCGGGCTCGGCGAGCGGCGGCGGGCGGCGGGTGGGGCTTCGCTCGGGCGCCGCGCGCGCGGATTCGAGCCCGGCGTGCGCGCTTCGCCACGCGTGCGCGCGAGCTCGGAGCGGAACGTCACGCCACTCGCGACCTCGAGCGGAACCATGCCGCTCGCGACGAGCTCGGCGAATACGTCGCGCACCTCCGACAGCGACGGGCGGGCGGCGGGGTCCTTCTGCAGCATCTGGACGATCAGGCGATCGAGCTGCGGCGGAATGTCGGGCTTGAACTCGCTCGGGCGCGGCGGTGGCGTCGTGATGTGTGCGAGCACGATCTCCATCGTGCTCTCGGAGATGAACGGAATCCGTCCCGTGACGACCTCGAAGGTCATGCAGCCGAGCGCGTAGATGTCGGCGCGGTGGTCGACGGCCATGCCGCGCGCCTGCTCGGGCGCGAGATAACCGGGCGTGCCCATGAGCTCGCCCGTGCTGGTCTTGCGCATCCCGTTGCCGTCGGCGCCGAGCTTCGCGATGCCGAAGTCGAGCAGCTTGACCAGGATGTAGTTGCCACGGACGTTGGCGAGGAAGACGTTGTCGGGCTTGAGGTCGCGGTGGACGATCTGCTTCTCGTGGGCGGCCTCGAGCGCACCCGCCACCTCGTCGAGGACCTGCACGCCCTCCGATAGCGACATGAACGAGCGGAACAGACGCTCGCGCAGGCTCTCGCCCTGGAGCAGCTCCATGACGAAGTAGTTGCGCCCGTCGGGCAGCTTGCCGAACGCGAACACGTCGACGATGTTCGGATGCTGGATCTGGTTGACCGAGCGCGCCTCCTGGACGAAGCGCTCGACGACGATCGGGTCATCGCCGAGGTCCGCACTGATCACCTTGATCGCGGCCTTCTTGCCGATCAGCGGATGCACGGCCGCGTACACCGCACCCATGCCGCCGCGGCCGATCTGCTTCTCGATGCAGTACTCGCCGACGATGGTGCCGGGCGGAATCTCGCCCGAGATGGTGTGACTCTGCGTGGTGCCGATGCCCACGGCGGTGGCGGCCGCGGTGGGCTTGCTGCGAATGTCCTCGGCGGGCGGCGCAGCGGGCGCCTTCGACACCGGCGCGGGCAGCGACGTGCCGAGGAGCGTTTGTTGCACCGGTGACAGCGCGGGCGAGGGGGTGGCCAGCATCGTGGCGGCCACGTGTGCCGCTGGCGGAGGCGCCGCTGGCGGAGGCGGTGCCGGCGGCGGCGGCACGGGCTCCGGCGTCGGCGCGCGCGGAACGGGAATGGGCGCCGTGCCCATCACCGTCTTGGGCACCGTCCGCTGGGACGTTGGCGACGGGACCGCTGCGGTGAGCGGTGCCGGCAGCGGAGCCTGCGGCGACGGCACGGGGCCGGCGAGCGCGTCGAGGTACTTCTGCGCGTTCGGATCGTCGGGGTGGATCACCACGCTGACGCCGGATTCGCGCGCCTGCGCTGCGAACGGCGACAGCGCCTCGGCGAGGGCGCGCACGTCCTGATAGCGGTTCGCGGGATCCTTCTCGAGGCACTTCGCGATCACCGCAGCGAACGCCGGCGTGATCGTCGGCATCGCGGGCGTCGGGTTGCGCGTGATCGCGAGCGCGTACTCCGCGAAGCTATCGCCCTTGAACGGCAGCTCGCCGGTCAACAGCTTGTGGAGAATGATGCCGAGCGACCACACGTCGCTGCGCCCGTCGACGTTACGGCTCGAGCGGAATTGCTCGGGCGACATGAAGCCCTGCGAGCCGATCACCGCCGACGGAGCGGTGAGCTGGCCCGTCTCGTCGGTGTCAGGCGCCGTGGCGACGCCGCAGTCGAGGACTTTGACGAGCGGCCGCCCGTCGGGACGACGCGTGAGAAACAGATTGCCCGGCTTGAGATCACGGTGGATGACCCCGGCCGCGTGCGCGACGGCGAGCCCCTGGCAGGCCTGCCGCACGTACAGCGCGGCCCTGGGCACGTCGAGCACGCGGACCTTGCACAAGCGCGCGAGGTCGGTGCCTGACAGGAGCTCCATCACGAGGAATGGGACGTTGGCGTGGATGCCAAAGTCAGAGACGTTGCAGATGTGCTCGCTCTTGAGCTGCGCCGATGCGCGCGCCTCACGCGTGAACCGCGCCAGCGCCGTGGCATCGGTGGCCATGCCGGCATCGAGGAACTTGAGGGCGACCTTGGTGCCGAGCGTGGTGTGGATTGCCTCGACGACCACGCCCATGCCGCCACGCCCCAGCACGCGCTCGACGCGGTACTTGTCCGCTACGACGGTCCCAGGAGTCACGGCCAGAGAGCGTATCACTCCGGGCTCCGGTGCACCGGAGGATCCCAATGCGAACCTCCGATCGCGATCACGCTGGCAGTCGAGAGTGCTGCGCATCACCCGCATGTCGCGGCCCCGCGTCTCGTAAGGATCATGTAAGGGCGACGTCGATCAGACATCGCTTCGCAGCAAGTGCGGTCTGCTCGTCACGATGATCAAGCCCACCCTCGCGTCTCTCCTTCTCTCCTCCACGTTGGCCGGCTGCGCGCCTCGCGTGATCAACGTCGCGGCACCGCGCGCCGACACCAGCGCTCAGTCTCCACCCGGCATGAGCGTGTCTGGCAGTGCGACGCTGGAGGTCAGCCCCGACACCGCCGACATCACCATGACGATCGATGTGGAAGCGGAAAAGCCAGGGATGGCCACCAACCTGGCGCTCGCCAAGCAGACCGCGATCGCCGACGCGATGAAGAAGGTCGGGGTGGCGGCAAAGGAGATCAGGCTCTCGACCGTGAACCTGGGCCCGCACTACGAGTGGGACAAGGTCGATAGCCGCAACGTGCTCCAGGGATATCGCGCATCGA
Source organism: Kofleriaceae bacterium (assembly GCA_033763475.1). Classification (GTDB taxonomy): domain Bacteria; phylum Myxococcota_A; class Polyangia; order Haliangiales; family Haliangiaceae; genus JABFXX01. The sequence continues at coordinate 218,781 of JANRKM010000151.1, read as the reverse complement.
TCACGATCACCGCCACCACGACGCAGTTCGATCGCGTCCCGGCGATGTTGGACGCGGGCTCGACGAATGGAGCCACGTCGCTCAGCGCACAGTTTCGCCGTAGTGACATCTCGGAGCTCAAGAAGCGCGTTCGGACGATGGCGTTGACCGCGGCGCGTGACAAGGCGGAGCTATCCGCCAAGGCGTTGGGCATCGAGCTGGGCGCGGTGACCAGCGTCAGCGAGAACCAAGGCGGCTGGCTGTGGACGAGCTCGTATTTCCCGACAAACACCACTGCCAATGCCTCGGGCACGGCCGAGGCACCCGTGGGTAGCGACCAGGCGCTGGGGGGAGTCGGGCAGCCGCTGTCACTCAACGTCGCCGTGACGTACGACCTCTCGCAGAGCTAACGTAGAGCTTGCCCGGTACTTGGAGGATACGTGGAGCCCCGCGCCCGCGGGACGAGCGTGCAGCCTTGCGCCGGCGGCCACGTGGGCGTTTCGCGGGAACGCGAGCCGCCATCCTCCGACGTCGCGGTCAACGATCATGACCAGGTCAACCTCAACGTCAACGCTTCACGACCACCCGCGGCGGGGTTCTCGTCGAGAACCGTCCGAAGTACCGGGCAGGCTCTACGTTAGCGTTGCGAGAGCCCCTCGCCGATCGTCGAGCTCGATCGCGCGGTCGCGATCACGACGCCTCCACGTAGCCCTTGGCGGTCTTCTCCTCGACGAGCTTCTCCATCGCCGCGCTCGCCGCCGCATTCGACGCGTAGCTCTTGTCCTTGGTCTGGCCCGCGGTGCCGATCCGGCCGAACGTCACCGACAGCGTCGAGCCCTTCGTGCTCACTGTCCAGAACTTGCTCGACCCGCCGCCCTGGAATTCGAAGCGGCGCGTGCCGGCGGCGGCCTTCGTGGCTTTCGTGGCCTTCGCGGGCGCCGCAGCCTTCGTGGGTGTGGCCGCGGGCTTCGCGGGCTTCGCCGCCGGCGCCGGCGCACCGCCAAGGAACGCGATGATCGCGGCCTCGTCACGACGCTGCTTGACCGGCACCACGCCCAGACACGGCAACATCTCGCGATCGAGGAGATCGTGGAGGCGCTGGCGCGTCTTCATCGGATCCTCACCGCTCGGGTTCTTGACCTTGTAGGCCTTGTTGTAGGTGTTGTTGAGCGACCCGATCGTGACGCCCGAGCTCGTCTCGCCACGCGCGCACACCTTTGCCTCGTTGGAGTGAACGAAGTCGAGCTCGAGCCTCGCCCACGCGGTCTTGCGCCACTTCTTCGCTTCGACTTCGAACATACCCTCGCCATCGACGACGGCCGGCTTCGGCGCGAGCGGCTCCAGGCCGGCAGTGCGGAACATGTGCATCAATGCGTCGACCTGTTCCTTGTCGGATTTGCGCGTGTACATCGCGATCGTGCGCTTCGCGGGCGCATCGACGAACGGCGCGAGGACATAGGCGAGGCCATGCGCGAGCGCCTCGTAGGGCGTCAGGTCGAGTTGCTCGCCGTTCAGCCCGTACCTGCGCACGGAGTCCGCGTACGCGAGCTTCTCGGTGAGGATGCCGCCCGGGACCACGAGGTCGACCTCGACCGAGATCTGCTTCGCCTTCGGCGCGAACGTACCGCCTGGCCGGACCTTGATCACGACCCCGTTGGCGAGGAGCTTGGCATCCACCGCCGCGGGCAATGCGACCGCCTTGGTCTTCAGCTTGTGCTGAGCCGCAAGAGCGTCACAAACGGCCTTGGCGAGGGGCTGAACCGCGGGATCGGTGAAATAGACGGTGCGAGCTGCCATGGGCGGGACCATTGCGCAGGGCGGTCGATATCCCGTTCAGATACTTTCTGCCTACGAGATCCTGTGGCGGCTTCCTTCGACGGGGGAACCAGGGTAAACGGTGGCTCCAGATGCCCCGTCGCAAGGATCTGGAATCGGTTCTGATTATCGGGTCGGGCCCGATCGTGATCGGCCAAGCCTGCGAGTTCGACTACTCGGGGACACAGGCCTGCAAGGCGCTCCGGGAAGAAGGCCTTCGCGTCATCCTGATCAACTCGAACCCGGCGACGATCATGACGGATCCGGAGCTCGCCGACGCGACCTACGTCGAGCCGCTCACCGTCGAGGTCCTCGACAAGGTGCTCGCGAAGGAGAAGCCGAGCGCGATCCTGCCGACGCTCGGCGGGCAGACCGGCCTCAACCTCGCGATGGCCGCGCACAAGGCCGGTCTGTTCGAGAAGCACAACGTCGAGTTGCTCGGCGCCAACGTGCACTCGATCGAGATGGCCGAGGACCGCGAGCTGTTCAAGCAAGCGATGGCGCGCATCGGCCTGGCGTGCCCGCGCTCGCGCCTGGTGTCGTCCGTCGAGGAGGCGCGCGCGTGCCTCGACGAGATCGGCTTCCCCGCGATCCTGCGTCCCAGCTTCACGCTCGGTGGCTCCGGCGGCGGCATCGCGTACAACCGCGGGGAGTTCGACCGCATGGTCCAGTTCGGGCTCGACCAGTCGCCCGTGCACTCGATCCTGATCGAGGAGAGCGTGCTCGGCTGGAAGGAGTTCGAGCTCGAGGTCGTGCGCGACTCCAAGGACAACGCGGTGATCGTGTGCTCGATCGAGAACCTCGATCCGATGGGCGTGCACACCGGCGACTCGATCACCGTCGCGCCGGCGATGACGCTGACCGACAAGGAGTACCAGCGCATGCGCGACGCCTCGATCGCGATCATGCGCGAGATCGGCGTCACCACCGGCGGCTCGAACGTGCAGTACGCCGTCGACCCGGCGACCGGCCGCATGCTCGTCATCGAGATGAACCCGCGCGTGTCGCGGTCGAGCGCGCTGGCGTCGAAGGCGACGGGGTTCCCGATCGCGAAGATCGCCGCGAAGCTTGCCATCGGCTACACGCTCGACGAGCTGAACAATGACATCACGCGCGTCACGCCGGCCTCGTTCGAGCCGACGATCGACTACGTGGTCGTGAAGTGGCCGCGGTTCGCGTTCGAGAAGTTCCCCTCGGCGAAGCCGCTGCTCGGCCCGCAGATGAAGTCCGTCGGCGAGGCGATGGCGATCGGCCGCACGTTCCAGGAGGCGCTCGGCAAGGCGATCCGCTCGCTCGAGACCGGGCGCGCGGGCTTCGATCTGCCGATGGCCGGCTACGGCGATGACCTCGCGGCGATCGAGCGCGCGGTGAGTGTGATGACGCCGGACCGCCTGTTCCAGGTCGCGCGCGGCTTCCAGCTCGGCCTCACGATCGAGCGCGCCCACGAGCTGACCCGCATCGATCCGTGGTTCCTGCATCACGTGCAGGCGATCGCGCTCGCCGAGAACGAGCTCGAGGGCATCGACGTGACGACCCTCGATGCACGCGCGCTCCGCCGCTACAAGCGCATGGGCATGAGCGACCGCCGGATCGCGGCGCTCACGCGCACCAGCGAGGCGAAGGTCCGCGCGGCGCGCCACGCGCAGGGCGTGCGCCCCGTCTACAAGCGCGTCGACACCTGCGGCGCCGAGTTCGAGTCGCACACGCCGTATCTGTATTCGAGCTACGAGGACGAGTGCGAGGCCCGCGCGAGTGATGCGCGCAAGGTGATCATCCTCGGCGGCGGCCCGAACCGCATCGGGCAGGGCATCGAGTTCGACTACTGCTGCGTGCACGCGGCGATGGCGCTCCGCGAGGAGGGCATCGAGTCGATCATGGTGAACTGCAACCCGGAGACGGTGTCGACGGACTACGACACCAGCGACCGGTTGTACTTCGAGCCGCTCACGCTCGAGGACGTGCTCGCGATCTGCGACGTCGAGAAGCCGTGGGGCGTGATCGTGCAGTTCGGCGGCCAGACGCCGCTCAAGCTCGCCGTCGCGCTCGCCCAGGCCGGCGTGCCGATCCTCGGCACGAGCGCCGATGCCATCGACCGCGCCGAGGACCGCGAGCGGTTCGGCGAAGTGATGAACAAGCTCGGCCTGCGCGCGCCGCGCTGGGGCATCGCGCGCAGCCTCGACGAGGCACGCACCGTCGCCAACGACATCGGGTTCCCGGTGATGGTGCGCCCGAGCTACGTGCTCGGCGGCCGTGCGATGGAGCGCGTGTACGACGCGCGCGGCCTCGAGGACTACTTCCAGCGCGTGCTCGGCGCCGGCGGCCGCACCACCAGCGGTGGCGGTCAGGACGAAGGCGCCACCGTCGGGTTCCCGCTGCTCATCGATCAGTTCCTCGCCGACGCGGTGGAGCTCGACGTCGACGTGGTCGCCGACACGACCGGCGCGGTCATCGTCGGCGGCGTGATGGAGCACATCGAGGAGGCCGGCATCCACTCCGGTGACTCCGCGTGCGCCCTGCCGCCCTACTCGCTCCCCGCCGACCTGATCGACGAGGTGAAGCGCCAGGCGCGCATGCTCGCGACGGAGCTCGGCGTCGTCGGTCTCATGAACACGCAGTTCGCGATCGTCGGCGGCGACGTGTTCGTCATCGAGGTGAACCCGCGCGCCTCGCGCACGGTGCCGTTCGTGTCCAAGGCGATCGGCAAGCCGCTCGCGAAGATCGCGGCCAAGGTGATGACCGGCAAGACGCTCGCCGAGCTCGGCGCGTTCCCGCACGGCGAGATCGAGCCGCGCCACGTCTCCGTCAAGGAGGTCGTGTTCCCGTTCGTGAAGTTCGAGGGCGTCGACACGCTGCTCGGCCCGGAGATGCGCTCGACGGGCGAGGTCATGGGCATCGACACGGACTTCGCGCGCGCGTTCATGAAGAGCTGGATCGCCTCGGGCGGCAAGGTGCCGACGTCCGGCACCGCCTTCCTCTCGGTGCGCGAGGCCGACAAGCCGCGCGCCGTGGAGATCGCGCGCCGCCTCGTCAACCTCGGCTTCCAGCTCGCCGCCACCCACGGCACCGCCGCGTACCTGCGCGAGCGCGGCCTCGAGGTGAAGGGCATGAACAAGGTCGCCGAGGGCCGCCCGCACTGCGTCGATGCGATGGACAACCACGAGATCCAGCTCGTCATCAACACCACGGAAGGTGCGCAGGCGATCCAGGACTCGGTGTCGCTGCGCCGCGCGGCGCTGATGAACAACATCGCGTACCAGACCACCCTCCGCGGCGCGAAGGCCGCCCTCGAGGCGATCGCGGTCGCCAAGCGCGGTGATATCCGCGTCGCCTCGCTGCAGAAGTACGCGGGCGGCTGATCAGGGCAAAGCGCAAACCCTCGCCGGCGCGATCATCCGCCTGTGAGCGTGACGTCCTCGGTGACAACGCCATCGATCGACTCGAGCAGCGCGCGATACCAGCGCGTAGCCTCCGCCGTACGCCCCGGGGCCGCCCTGGTGCCCCACACGATCGAGATCGCCGCGCGTGTCTCGTCATGGGTCTTGGTGCGCTGCGCGTCCTTGACCGGTGTGCCGGTCGGCCCGTGCGCGTCGTAGAGGCAGACCAGCCCGCTGGTGTCGATGACCTGCCCCGAGGGGTTAAAGACGTACGTCGTTCCGGCCGGCGCGATGCGGATCGTCAGGGCTCCCTCGACGCGGTCCAGGTCGACCAGCGAGATCGGAAGTCCACTGTGCAAAGACACCACATTGCACGCATCGACCCCCGCATTGATCGTGGGGAACCGGCCCTCGGCGACGGCGGTGACCAGGTACTCGGAGGCCGGCTTGCTGCGGCCCGACGGCTTGAAGCCCCCGTGGCGTAACAGGTCGCGGACCTGGGACTTCACGGCGTCGGTGACGGCGAGCGGAGCCGTCGCGCCGGGTCTGGCGAACGCGGCGAACGATGGCGGCACCGCGACCTCGCGCATGGGGCGCGGAAAGCGCGTGATGAATGCACCTGCATCGAGGAGCGGATGAGGCTCGAGCGTGACAACGACCGGCACCGACATACCTACACCTTAGGCGTGACCGAACGCTCTGGCGGTTGCGTTACACTGCTTTCGTGGGCTCGCTGGGGCGCTACGAGCTGATCACCCAGATCGGGCAAGGCGGCATGGCCGAGGTCCAGCTCGCCCTGCAGCGCGGCCCCGCCGGGTTCGAGAAGCTCGTCGTGGTCAAGCTCGTCCACGAGCACCTCGCTGCGCAGACCGCGTTCGTCGACATGTTGCTCGACGAAGCGCGCGTCGCCGCGATGGTCAAGCACCCCAACGTGGCGAAGTACATGCAGGCAACATTCGCGGCGCACCTCGGTGCGCGCCGGAAGCTGCTGCAAGAGGTGAGCAGCAAGGGCAAGGCGAGCGCGGACGTGGTCGAGGCCGCGTTCACCGAGCAGCCGCCCCTGTCGCCCGGTGGTGAGCTCTCGGTGCGGATCCGGCGCGAGAGTGGCGAGATGCTCACCAACGAAGAGGCGCAGCTGCGGCGCCGCCGCGAACCCACGGACGTGGGCGCGCCCGCCCGGGGCTCGGGCACCACGGTTCCGCCGCCCCTCGTCGACCAGGTGCCGCCAGGCACCGGCACGCGCGCCATGGCGAGGGGGCCCGCCTGGCGGCTCCTCGTCGCGCTCGGCGCGGGTGCCGTGGTGCTCGCGATCATCGTCGTCTTGCTCCGCGGATAACGGCCCGCCCGTAGCGCGGGAGCTGCGACGACGCGTGCAACGGTGCAGGGACTTCCGCGGTCGGAACGGCATGCCCTGGGTCCCGACATCGCCCCCGTCGCTTGCGACCGGGAGCTTGAGAGAGTACGACTATCCCCTCGTCATGGCCGAAAAATTCCCGATGACCCCCGCCGGGTTCGCCTCCATGAAGGCGCAGCTCAAGAAGCTCAAGGACGTGGATCGCCCCGCGAATAGCCGTGCGATCGAGATCGCGCGTGGGCACGGCGACCTCTCTGAAAACGCCGACTACAGCGCGGCGAAAGAGGAGCAGGGACTGATCGAGGCCAAGATCCGCGAGCTCGAGGCGAAGACGGCGATGGCCGAGGTGATCGACCCGACGAAGCTGTCGGGCACCCGCGTGTCGTTCGGCGCCACGGTGACCATCGAGGACACCGACAGCGGCGACACCCAGACCTACGTGATCGTGGGGGAGCACGAGGCCGACATCAAGCGCGGCCGGATCTCGATCGGCGCGCCGGTAGCTCGCGCCCTGATCGGCAAGGAGCTCGGCGACACCGTCACCGTGCAGAGCCCCAAGGGCAAGCGCGAGTTCGAGGTCAGCAAGGTCGAGTGGCTCGAAGTGCCGCCCCTCGAGGAGGACGCGTGATCCCCGCGCGCGCAGCCCTGCCGTTCGTCGCCTGCGTTCTACTCGCCGGCCTCGCGTGGGCCGCGTGCAAGCAGCAGGAAGGCGAGCGCTGCCAGATCAACGACGACTGCGAGGATGGCCTCGTGTGCAACAAGGCCACCCAGGAGTGCGCGATCCGCACCAGCGGCGATATCGACGCCACGATCCCGATCGATGCGCCGGATGCTGCGACGACGGACGATGCGTCGATCGATGGGCCGATCGATGCGCCGATCGATGCGATGCTCGACGCCCCCGACGCGCCCCCCGTCTAACGAAGCGAGCGCGCGCAGCGGAACCCGACGTGCGAGAACCGCGCGCTGGGCTCGTACAGCTTGTTGAACGGATCGCGCAGGTTGGAGCGTGCGATGAATGCAGGCTGGCGCCACGAGCCACCGCGGACCACGCGCGTCTGCATGGCGCCGCCCTCGCGCAGCGGATTGATCGCCGACAGGCCGGTGTAACCCTTGTTCCGGTCGTCACCGAAATACGCGTCGGCGGTCCACTCCGCGACGTTGCCGGCCTGATCGCGCGTACCCCACGGGCTCTCCCCCCATGGATACGTGCCGCGCGATGCGAGGACCGCCGTGCCGTCGCTATCGTCGGGATCGCCGAAGAACTTGATCGGCAGATACAGAGCCCGCCGCTCGAGCACCAGCATGGCGAGGGCACGCGCCTGACCGTGATTGAAGTCCTCGGGCTGTTCGAACACGCCCCACGGCCACACGGCGTCGGCCGCATCACCGCGCGCCGCACGCTCCCACTCCGCCTCGGTCGGCAGGCGTGCACCGCGCCACTGGCAATAGCGCTGTGCCTCCTCCCACGTCGTGTTGACCATCGGCCAGTCGTCGCGGATGTAGCGCTCGTCGCCTGCGATCAACGCATCGAGCGAGCACCCACCCGCCGCGACACAGGCGCGGTAGTCGGCGACGCTGACCTCATCGCGATCGATGGCGTACGCGTCGAGCACCACCTCGCGCGGCTGCATCTGCGCCATCTCCTTGGCGTAGTCGTCACAGAAGTCCTGCCACTGACCGAGCGCGTTCTGCAGGCGTGGCGTCGAGCCAGGCGGATAGAACGCGACCTGGCACTGGTTGAGCGCGGCGCCCGCGCTGTCCTCGTCGATGCCCATGTAGAACGTGCCGGCGGGGACGAACACCTCGACGGTGCGCGGCTTGTCGACGCGAACGACGCGCCCGCGCGAGGGCGCCCCCGCCAGGCTGGAGCTGGCGATGGCGACGACACCGAGGACGGTGGCGACCGACCGCATGTCGGGATCTTGGCTGACGATCGCAGCGAGCGCCAGCGCTACGTCGCCAACAACCCGGCCGCGGGTCGCTGAGGCACGACGTCAGCGCTATGGCTGGGTCGCGAGGAGCCAGGCCAGCGCGATCCGTACGCGCTCGGCGTCGCTCGGCCCTGCGGCGAGGCGTGCGAGCAACCCCGTGGCGGAGGCCGTGCGGCCGCGGCGATTGACGAGCGCCACCAGAGCCTCCCTCGCGACCTCCGGGGCATCGTCGCCGGCGAGCCGCTCGAGCGTCGCCTCGTCGCTGACACTGGCAATCGCCGCGCGACGAACCTGGGACGCAGGATCGGTGGCGGCGCGCGCGACCGCGGCCGGATCGCGCGGACCGAGGCGGGTGACCACGGCCGCCCGCACATCGGGATCGGGATCGTCAACGAGCGCGAGCAGCTGGGCCTCTCGCGCATCACGCACGGCCGCCACGCGGACCTCCGCCGCGGGATCCTCCGTGGCACCGGGGAGGCTGCCGCCCTGGACCGCCGCGAGCGCGGCCACGGCGTGCGCCCGCACGCTCTGATCCCGATCGCGGGCGAGCTGGCGCATGCGAGTGAGGACGTCGGTGCGACTGCGCGCGAGCCCGATGCGCGCGATCGCGTCGAGGCAGGCCGCGCGCACCGTCGCATCGGCGTCGCGCAGTCCGCGCTCGGCGAGTGCGCGCCCGGAGGATCGCGTGATCGCCGTGCATACCGCCGCGCGCACGCGTGCGTCGCCCCGACCGAACCAGGTCGCCAGCTTGCCATCTAGCGCAGGGAGCGAGACCACCGCGAGGGCCGCGAGCGCCGCCGGCGAAGGAGTGGGGCGTTCGAGCGCGCGCCGCACGGCGCTCTCGACCCGCGCCGTCTCGCCGAGCGCCACGAGCGTACGTGCAGCTGCGATCGCGCGTGGTGGGCTGCTCGCGAGATCGACCTCCAGCGAACGCGCGAGCTCGTCGATGACATTGCGATCCGCGAGCGCCGCAGCGGTCGCCATCGCAGCCAGGCGCAGCTCCGACGCCGTCGTCGGAGACACCAGGCGCCGCACCTCGGGTGCGAGCGACGCGATCCGAGCGCGCCCGATCGCCTCCACCGCACCGCGCCGCGCCTCCGCGCTGGAGCCTGCGGTGAGCACGTAGCGCAGCGACGCGTGCAGGACGAGCTCGATCGCGGCATTGCGCGTGGTGTCCGACGCGGGAGCGCGGGCGAGGCGTGCCGCTGCGCGCGCGAGCTCGCCACGTGCGAGCCATCGCTCGATGACCTGCGCGAGCGGCAAATCGACGATGAACAGCTCTGCGGTGGCGGGCCCCGCCTGTCGCCGATCCCGCGCGAACAGCCAGCGCACGTGTACGAGGTCGTCGTCGGACACCAGGTCGGACGCGGGTGCGTCGAGCACGGAGGCATCGCGCACGACGCCCCTCACGGCGCGATCGAAGTCCGCGTTGCCACTGCTGGCCAGCGCGACGAGGGTGATACGGCCCGTGCGATCCACCGCGAGCTCCGCGGTCGCGACAAGGCTGGCGGTGTTCAGGGCATGGTCGGCAGGAAGCCGGGTCCGACAGTCCTCGAGGAACTGCCCCCACGCCGGCTGAATTTGCGCGCCGAGCTGGGTCAGGAGCGCCGCGCCACGCGCCTTGGGATCGACCGGGCCCGGTGCGAGCAGCGGCGCCGGCGGGACAACCGGGCGAGGCCGCGTGGGCTCGGGCGTGCGACAGGCCGCGCTCGCGAGCAGCGCGGCGCACGTCGCGACGACCAGCTCACATCGCATCGACCATCGCGTCGACACCGGCATCCGGCGGCGGTGCGATGTCGAACGTGAACGTCGGGTTGAACGTGCCGGCGCCGATGAACGTGTCGAACTCACGCTCGTACAGCACCGCGTTGTTCTGTGCGGTGCCCTGGATCTTGAGCTTCGCCGGCCCGAAAGGCAGATTCTGGACGAACTGCGCGAACTGCTCGGTGAGCGGACGGCACGCGTCGCGATCCTGGCCGTCGACCTTCTGACCGGTATCCGTCATCGCATCCACGACCTGACCACCGATCGTTAGCTCGAGCACCTGATCGACCACGTCCGCCGGGCACGACATGCCGTTGAACGCGATCCGGAACAGCAGCTGCCCCGTGTACGCCCGCGACCACGCCGTGTACGGAACGAACAGCTCGAGCTGCGTGTTGGCGTTCTCGGTACCCGCCGGGGTCTCGCCGGTGACCGGTGCCTTCACGAGCGAGTTGCCGTCGATGTCGAGCGGGGTGAGCGCGACGTTGTAGGTGCCCGGAATGAGATCGACGAACGTCAGCTGCCCTTCACCACAGGTCTTGTCGAGGGAGTTGAAGATCGACGGATCGTCCTTGTGCTGGATCTCGACGCGCACGGTGATCGCGCCGAGATCCGAGCAGCCGTCGCTGTCGAAGCCCCACTCGGGATAGTGGTTGAACTTCCACTTGATGATGGTGGAGCCCGGAAGGTTGCAGTTGCCCGTCGGGCAGACCGGAGGCGGATCTTCGCCGCACGACATCTGCGCCGCGAGCGCGAATCCGGCGATGAGGAGACGGCGACTCACGCCGTCGCCTCACCGCGGACGTGCAGACCGAGGTGCCGGCGCACGCTGAAGTACTGCTCGCTGACCGAATACGCGAGCAGGTCGCGCAGGCGGTCCTTCACCGACAAACTCGACAGTGCGGCGCCTTCCGTCGCGATCACCTTGGCGGCGGTCTCGAGGTCGTTCGACACGATGAGACCGACGCGGTTTGCGGTGAGGTCGGTCGCCGTGCGCCAGGCTGCGATGATGCCGTTGGCGAACCGGCCCGACAGCTTCGCGGACAGCTCGGACACTTGATCGAGGAGCGGGCCCGGCACCTGCGCGCGGAGCGTGCTGGCCAGCTTGCGCGCCTCCTCGTTCGCGTGGTCGGCCAGCGGTGCACCGTCGTGCGCCGTGACGCGCGCACCACTCGCGAGCACCGACGCGGTGAACGCGGCCTCGAGCTTCGGCAGCGTGCCGAGCGCGAAGTTCGCGAACCGCTCGGGGCGGAGGTACGCGATGCGCTTGCCGACCTCGAACGCGAGCTCGCGCTCGTCGTTCTTCCCGATCTGCGGCGCACCGACCAGCAACGACGGAACCAGCTTCTTCTGCTCGGCACCGAGGCCCACGGTGTTGGCGATGCGCAGGCCATCGCCACCTTCCTGGAGGAACACCATCGGCGCCGGATCGATCGCGAGCACACCGGAGACGTACTTCACGATGCGGCTCACGGTGCGCGGGTCGCGGTCGAGGTCGGTGCGGCCGTCGGGCGCGAGGCCGAACGAGGTGATCGGCTGGGCCGTGCCACCCGCGAGCGCACCGAGCGTCGACGAGAAGATCGCACCGACGAGGCGATCCTCCTTCGGGTGCATGATCGCCTTCTGCCACAGCTCCTCTGTGAGGCGGCGCGGCGCAGGGACGAACTGTGACGGCCGTAGACGCTCGTAGAGCATCTTCTCCTCGGACGAAGCGGCACCGAGGAACACGAGCGCCTGCGCGACGCAGAACGCCTTGTCGAGCTCGTGCTCCGCGCGATAGAGGCTCGCGAGCGCCTTGTAGAGCTCGACGCGATCCGGGGCGTGCGTGAGCAAGAACTGCAGCTCCGCGATCGCCTCGTCGCGGCGAGCTTCGCCGGCCTCGAGGTAGAGGTCCGCGAGCTGCTCGTGGCGCGCGACGTCGTCGGGCGCGAGCTCGCAGGCCACCTGGTACGCCTCGGTGGCCGCCTCGGTGTCGCCGAGGTGATCGAGGCAGATATCGCCGAGCCGCGTCCACAGCGGGAGCACCTGCTCGACCGTCGCATCCGCGCCGAGACGCTTCAGCTGGCGGCGATACGCGCGCGCGAGGTTCTTCCAGTCCTTGATCTCGGACAGCGCCTCGTCGATCGCTTCAAACGCCTTCGGCGTGAGCGGCGCGTCGTCGAGGGCCGCGTTAAAGCGATCCACGGCGAGGTCGTAGTCCTTGAGCTCGAAGCGCGCGATCACGGCGGCGGTGTAGTGGAAGCGCGCGCGACGCTCCGGTGAGGTCTCCTGCGCGGAGAGGTGGTCGAGGGCGTCGATCGCCTTCTTCCAGCTCTTCTGCTCGGTGTACGCCTCGAGCAGCTTGTGGAGCAGCACGCGCGACTGCGGCGCGAGCTTGACGCCTTCCTGGTACGCATCGACGGCGTTCGCGATGTCCTTCAGCCGCTCGCTGTAGATGTCGCCAATTTCCTCGTAGAGCTTGGCCTGGCGCGCGTCGGTGCCCTCGATCTCCGCGATCGCATCGACCTGGGCGCGCTTCGCCTCGGCGACCATCTTCCAGTCGCCGCGCTGTCCACCGAGCTCGACCATCGCTTCCAGCGTGGGCTGGTGCAGCGGCTGCTTCTCGAGCGCACGGCGGAAGTTCGGCTCGGCCTTGCGGTCTTCGCCCTGCGCGCGCGCCGCGACGCCGAGGTTGTACCAGACGTCGGCGATCTGCGCGTCGCTGATGCCCTTCTGGTGGCGGGCGAGGATCTCGCGGTAGCGGCGATCCACTTCCTTCCACTGGTCGGCTGCGTTCGCGGCGTCGTTGGCCTTCGCCTCGAGTACGAGCACGGCCGCGAGACCGAGGGCCGCGTCGAGGTTGTTCGGATCTGCCTCGACGGCGGCGCGGTAGTGGCGCGCTGCCTTCTCGGTGCGGTGAAGAGCCTCGTACGCCTTACCGACCTGCGCCTCGCGCCGGCTCCGCTCGAGCTTGTCGGCGCCTTCGGCCTGGCGTGCAAGCATCTCGAGCACGGGCAGCGCATCGTCCCAGCGCTTCGCCGCGACGAGCTGGGCGGCGACCTTCTGGCCGGCCGCGATGTGATCGGGGTCGAGCTTGAGAACGCGCTCGTAGAGCTCGAGCGCGCGCGTCGGATCGTTGAGCTTGGCCTCGGCGAGCTTGCCAGCGTGGCTCAAGATCTCGACGCGCTCGAGGCGGTTCCCCGAGGTGGCCTCGGCCCGCATGAGCAGCTCGACGGCCTGCGCGATGTTGCCGCGCGCCTCGTGCACCGCCGCGAGCCCGCGGAGCGCTGCGAACTGCTCGCCGTCGAGCGCGAGGGCCTTGTCGAAGTGGCGCTGCGCCACCTCGGGGTCCATCAGCTGCTCGAGCGCGAGCTTGCCCGCCTGGGCGAACAGCGGCGCGCCGCGATCACCCTCGAGGTTCGCGTGCTTCACCAGCACGTCGACCGCGCGGTCGAACATCTCGTTCTTGGTGTACAGGCGCGGCAGGGCGGACAGCGCCGTCTTGTTGTTCTCGTCGATCGCGAGCGCGTTCAGCAGGCTCTCGATCGCCTTGATATTGTCCTCGAGCTTGGTCTCGTAGACCTTGCCCGCGGCGAGGTAGAGGTCGGCACGCTGCGCGGGCGTCTTCGACGCACCGACGTGGCGCGCGTAGACGTTCACCAGCTGGTGCCACTCCTCGCGCGCTTCGAGCACGCGCTCGAGGCCACGGTACGCGTCGTCCGCGTTGGCATCGGCCGCGAGCAGCTTGTCGTACGCTTCGGCCGCGCGCGCCGGATCGCGGTCTTCGAGCTCGGCGGCGAGCTTGCGCAGCGTCGCCATCTTCTCGCCCTCGGGAGCCACCTGCGCGAGGCGCTCCATCGTGCGGAGGTAGTCGTCGGTACGGCCCGTCTTGTCGTAAAGGTCGACGAGCGACTTGAGCGCAGTGACGTCGCCACCGTTGGCCGCGACGGCCGCCTCGTAGCGCGCGATCGCGCCCTCGAGATCACCGAGCTTCTCGGCGCGCATCGTCGCGAGCTCGCGGCGCACGGCGGCAGCGCGGCCCTTGTCGCCCTGCTCCTCGGCGAGCTCGGCGCGGCGGTCGAGCACCTTCGCGAGGTTCGCCCAGCGCTCGTCGCGGCGGTACAGGCGCTCGAGCGCGGCGAGCGCGTCGTCCGACGAGTCGTCGGCGTCCGCAGCCTGCTGGTACACCTCGGCGGCCTTGCTCGCCTGCGCGAGCTGGCTCTCGAGGAGGTCACCGAGGCCGAGCAGCAGGTCGACCTTGCTCTTGGCGTCGGTCTCGACCTCCGCGTGCTGGCGCAGCGTGTCGGCGAGGTCCGCCCACTTCTGCTGCTTGCGGTACGCGTCGGCGAGCGCCTTGTACGCGGCACCGTTGGTCGCATCGAGCTCGAGCGCGCGGCGCAGCGAGGGCAGCGCGTAGTCGATGCGATCGAGCTTTGCGCCGTACCAGCTACCGAGGCGCGCCCACCACTTGGACGCTACCTTGGGATCTTGGGCCTCGGTTGCGATCTCGCTCGCCTCGTTGACGAGCTCGGCCCAGCCACCGGTCGCGGCGGCGAGGCGCTCCGCGGTGGTCGCCGCAGCGTCGTCCTCGGGATTCACCTGGCAGGCCGTAGTCACGGCCTCGAAGGCGCGCTGGAGATCGCCAAGGCCGGTCTCGTAGACCTCGGCCATCTGCACGAGCAGCTGCGCGCGATCGGGACCGTCGCCAGCGTGCTCGATCTTGCCGAGGAGCACTTCGATCACGGTCTCCCAGTTCTTGCTCTCTCGTGCGCGCCGCTCGATCAGGTCGAGCGCGTCGCGGGCCTCGGCTCCCTCTTCGCCGGGCTCGGAGAGAAGCGCGATCCAGCCCTCGGCATCGTCGACATCGGGCCGCTCCTGCGCGAGCGTGATGCCGGCCGCTTTGCAGGCCTCGCGCAGCGAGTCGAGCCACTCGAGCACCGAGCGCTCCGCGACTTCGTCCCCGCCCTTGCCGGCGAGGTTGACCACTTCGATGTGGTGGTCGGCCATGAGCTCGTCGACGGTGACCGGGCCAACGCCGGCGCCGAGGAAGTAGTGCGTGCCGCGCGGCGGCTCGAACATGCCGAACACGCGATCGAGCAGCGCGGACAGATCGGGATCACCGTACCGAAACCCGACGAACACGAGCGAGCCCTCGACGTACAGCTTGCGGGCGTAGTCGCGGAGGTCGACCGCGCGCGAGAGGGCGCGGCGGACGCTCGCGGGCGTCACGACGTAGGTGTCGAAGTTGCCGAGCATCTTGACCAGCGTGCGGCGGCGCGGCGACAGCTCGCCGAGCTCCTGGTAGGTCACGATGCGGGCGGGGGGCCAATCGGCGGGCGACTGGGTCTCGAACGCATGCTCGAGCACCTCGCCGGGGAACGTTGTCCACACGTGGCGGAAGGGCAGCGTTGCGAGTGCCTTGGCGAGCGCGGGCACCTCGAGCGGTGCGGTCCACGTCTCCTCGACGATGCCGTCGCAGGTCTCCTCGCCGAGCGCGCGGGCGAGGAACCCGACGGCGCGAACGAGGCTGCCTTTGTGCAGGAGCTTCTCGAGGTCCTTGGTCGCGACGTCATCGCCGTCGCGGCCGCGGGTCTCGAGCGCTTTGGTCATGCGCTCCAGCAGTTGCTTCCAGGAAGGGACACCGAGTCCCGCACCGACGACCAGGGCGGCTTTGCCCGACCGGATCTGTTCGATGAGAGTCTCGGGGATCGTGTGCTCTGGCATCCTAAATACCCCGTGACGATTGGTTGATTGGGGCGGCAACCTATCGGGGCACCCGACACGGATCAAGCGAAACCGTACGCCCATCCTGCCATGTACCCCCTCGGAAAAATTGCGATTCGGCGCGGTCCGCCGGTAGGGATTTCTTCACGAACCGCAGGCCCGATCCCGCCCTGGAATTCCGTCTCGCCCGGCCAGAGCTGCTAGTTTCCGGCGCGCATGTGGTCCGAAGTCGCCGCCATCTACAAGGCGTCGAAAAAGAAGAAGGACATCAACTGGTACACCGAATGGGTCGCGCGCCCACCGGCGGCGGTTGTCGTCTACCTGCTGCGCAACACGCCCATCACGCCGAACCAGGTCACGTTCCTGTCGGCGTTTGTGGCGGCCGGCGCGTGCGCGATGTTCGCCCTCCTGCCCGGCTCCTGGCTGTGGCTCGTCGTCGCGGCCGTAGTCTTCGAGTTTTCGTTCGTGCTCGACTGCGCGGACGGACAGCTCGCGCGCTACCGCAAGATCGCGTCGCCACTCGGCCACCTGCTCGACTTCTTGATGGACGAGCTCAAGGCGATGCTCCTGTACGCGAGCGTCGCCGCGCGGCTGTGGCAAGAGACCGGGGATGCGCGGCTGCTCGTCGTCGGGCTCGCGGGCTTGTTCTGCCTCGCCGCGGGGCTCACGCTGACATCGTTCACGCGGCGTCCAGAGTACGGCACCGCGAAGGAGTGGACCGAGGATGGCCAGCCCGCGCAGGTGGGCGGGCGCAAGGGCATCGCCGGGCTCGTGCTCACGCCGATCGAGCTCGCGGCGCGCATCGTCGTTCACTATCCGCAGTACCTATGGCTCGTCGCGATCGTCGACCGCATGGACATCTACTTCTGGGCGTACGCGGGCGTGAACGCGCTCTACTTCGCCAAGACCATGGCCGCGATCTTCTTCCGGCTCGGTCGCTTCACTGCAAAGGCACCATGACCATCAAGCGCGCGATCCTGATCGCCGCGGGGCGCGGCAAGCGCCTCGGGGCCCATACCGAAGAGATTCCCAAGTGTATGGTGCAAGTGGGGGCACGCCCGATCCTCGGGTGGGTGTGGCGCGCGCTCGCGTCCGTCGGCGTCGAGGAGCTCGTGGTGATCCGCGGCTATCGCGGCGACGTGCTCGAGACGTTCGTGAAGACGTTGGTCTCCAAGGTCACGTTCGTCGACAACGCGGAGTGGCAGACGAACAACGTGCTGCTGTCGATGATGTGCGCGCGGCAGTACCTCGACCAGCCGACGTACCTGACCTACAGCGACATCATCTTCACCCCCGCGGTCACGCGCGCTGCCGCCGCCTCGACCGCCGAGATCGGCCTCGTCATCGACCGCGACTTCCGCTCGATCTACGAGGGCCGGACGGAGCATCCGCTCGACGAGGGCGAGGTCTCCGATCTGATGCCCGACGGCTCGGTCGCGCGCGTCGGCAAGAAAGCGCTACCACCGGCCGAGGCGATCGGCGAGTACATAGGCCTCGCGCGCCTCGGCGCGCGTGGCGCCGCCGCCGTGGCGAATACGCTCGATCAGCTGGCGCACAGGTTCGCGGGCAAGGAGCACGAACCGTTCATGCGCGCGGCGACTTATCGCAACGCATACCAGACCGATCTCTGGCAAACCATGATCGATGGTGGCATCCGGATCGATCCGGTGCTCGTCGACGGCCAGTGGCGTGAGATCGATACCGGGCAGGATCTCGACCGGGCACGACAGCTGGTAGAGTCCTCACAGGACTGGTCATGAGCACACTACGCGCGGTCGTCGTCGTCGTTCTTGGTGCACTTGCTCTCGGCGGTTGTGACAAGCCGTCCGAGGAACAGTGCCGCAAGGCGATCCTCAACATGCAGGCGTTGCTGGGCACCGACAAGCTCCTCGCCACGGAGGACCTGCAGGGCGCCGTCCGCCGCTGCAAGGGCTCGTCGTCAAAGAAGTCCGTGCAGTGCGCGATCGATGCGGGCTCGCTCGATGCGCTCAAGCAGTGCGACTTCATGAAGGTCCCAGAGAAGAAGTGAGGCGCGCGCTCGCGCTCGTTCTCGGACTCCTGTCCTCGGCGTCGCCGGCTGGTGCGGCGCCCGTGCTCGCGGCGCTCGCCCCATCGCCAGGTGGTGATGCACGCGAGGCCCTCGCGATCGGACCCGCGGGCGAGGTGTATCGCCCCGACGGCAAGGGCGCGTGGGTGCGCGCCCTGCCGGTCTCCACCGCCGGTGAGATCGTCGACGTCGGGACCGCGGGCGAAGCGGTGGTGGCGCTCGCGAATGGCACCGTCTACCGCCTCGCCGCGAACGGCTGGTCGGCGCTACGCCTGGTGCAAAAGGGCAAGGCGGTGATGAGCAGCGGTAGCCGCGCTGTGGCTGCCGTCGGGCGCCAGCTGTTCGCCCTCGATCGCACGGTGAACGGCGAACCGGCCAAGCTCGCCCTCGCCCCGGCCACCGTCCAAGCGATCGGCGGTGGCGCGGTGATGGTGATCGCGACGGAACGTGGCCTTTATCGTTACGATGGCCGGGGGTTCAAGCAGGTCACGCGCGGCCCGCGCCGCGTCGATCGGCTCGTTGGAGATCGCTGGGCGCTCCACGAGGGTGGCCTCCTCGACGTCTCCACCGGCACGCGCGCGCGCCTCCCCGATGGCGTGACCCTCAGCGTGGCCTCCGTCGGTCCCGACGGCCCGGTCGCCGTGGGCAGTGGGCCCGATGGCCTCGTCCTCGTGACCGTGAAGGGCAAGAAGGTCGACACCGTCCCCCTGCCCGGCTCGCTGCGCGGCGCCGTCGTCGTCGGCGTGGTCGCCGACAAAGCCGGTCGTGCAACGGTTGCACTACGCAACGGTCGACTCGCGATCCGCGATGGCGGCACCTGGCTCGAGGCTACTGCGCGCGATGCGCTGCCCGGCCCCCGGCCCGGCGCCCCACCCGCCAGGCTGCCCTGAGATAGGGTCGGACCCTATTTGCTCAACCTGCGCTTTACTTACGGCCGCTTGTAAGTGGAGCCGACGTTGAGCAAGTAGGGTCCGACCCCATTCGTGCGGCTCGTGAATTGCGCAAGCCCTGGATTGAACGCTATTTTAGGTGACGTTAATGGCACCGCCGCACGTCCTCGTCGCAGATGACGATGCCTGGATTCTGCGCATGGTCGCGACCGTGCTCGAGAAGCGAGGCTACAGCGTCGAAACTGCGGCCGACGGTGAAGACGCGCTTCAGCGCGCGCTTGCTCGCATTCCTGATCTTCTGATCACCGACGTGATGATGCCGAAGATGGATGGCTGGTCGCTCGTGCGCCAGCTGCGCGCGCACGCGGAGCTCGCGATGCTGCCGGTGATCTTTCTCACCGCACTCGGCTCGGAAGATGACCGGATTCGCGGCTTCCGCCTCGGCGCTGACGACTACGTCGCCAAGCCATTCCGCTTCGAGGAGCTCGACCTGCGTGTGGCAAAGACGCTGCGCCGTACGCAGGCCGTCATGCAGGAGACGCGCGACCAGCTCGGCAGCCCGAGCTTGCGCGGCGACCTCTCGCAGGTTGGACTGTCCTCGCTCCTCGTGCTGATCGAGATGGAGCGCAAGACCGGCCTGCTCCAGCTCCGCGCGCCCAACGGACCCTCGGCCCAGGTCCTCGTGCGCGATGGCAAGGTCGTGCACGCACGCCTCGACGACGTCGAGGAGCCCGTGGACGCCGAGTGCGTCTACTACCTGTTGACCTGGGGCGCGGGCGAGTTCGAGTTCACCGCGTGTCTCGTCGAAGGCGCGGACCGCGTGACCGTGTCGACGACGCACCTCCTCATGGAAGGGGCGCGTCTCATGGACGAGGCCAGCGAAGCCGCGCGCGACCCCGACGCTGGTCTCGACGACGCCTTCGCCCCCATCCCGTCGATCGTCGACCAGCCGGGTCTCGCCGCACGCACCGCGGCGGCGGCCGCGGCGGCGGCCGCATTGCCCGAACACGAGCTCGCACCGCACGCGCCCCCGAACCGCGACTCGCGCTCGCTCGCGGTCCCCGCACTCGGCACGCCTGCGGTCGACGCGCCGTTGCTCGACGCGCCGTTGCTCGACGCGTCGCTCGATGCGCCCTCGCTCGACGCGTCGTTGCTCGACGCGCCCTCGCTCGACGCCGCGATGGATCCCGAGGGCGCCTCGATCGACGACGATCCCCCGACGACGATCACGCCCGACGACGGCTGGACCTGAGTCCGGCTACGACGACAGCAGCTCGTCAGCGAGCTTCTTCACGAGCTGCGCATCGGCGCGATCGCCGAACTGCTTCTTGATCACGCCGATGATCTTGCCGGCCATCTTCGGGTCCTTCGACGGCAATTCGGCGACGGCCTTGGCAACGGCGGCGCGCAACTCGCCTTCGTCGGCCGCCTTGGGCAGGAACTGCGAGCACCAGTTGATCTCGAACTCGAGCTCGGCGACCTGGTCCTTGCCGCGCTCGCCAGCGGCCGCGTACTCCTGCTTCGCCTTCTCCATCTGCTTCTTGTAGGTCGCGATCACGTCTAGGATCAGCGCGTCGTCGACGGCCCCCGAGAAGTCCTTCGCGGTCCGCCGCTCCATGATCTTCGTGTTGATCATGCGGACGAGGTTGGCGGTCTTCATGTCCTTGGCCTTGATCGCCGCGGTGAGCTGGTCACGCAGCTGGCCTTCCAGGTTGGTCGACATGGCGACCATCTACCACGGAGCGTGCAGGATCGGCGGCTCCACGGCGAGCTCACTGCTTGCCGCCGGCGCCGGCGCGACTCGCTCACGCATGGGTGGAAACTGCGCGGGCGCGAGGCCCTCCAGTGCCTTCACGGTGACCTCCGCGGCCGGCGGGTACAGCTGCAGCTCGGTCGCTCGCGGCGCACGCCCCATAGGCCTCCTGCGTGCGCAGGCTCAGGGCTCCGCGATCTCACGTAGGGACGAAGCGTATGCCTCGGCTTGCGCCTTCGGGAGCACGGCCGCGACGAGCAGAGGCCGGATCGCGCCTGTCGTACGTGCGCGCAGGCGCTTACCTGGCGCTGCCGCCTCGGTGTCGTGTGCGCCGGTCAGGCCGTCGAAGGCCATCGCCGCCTCGGTCGGCGACGGGGCGCCGAACGTCGCGATGTCAGCGCGATCAACGTCGGGTTGCCGAGCGCGCGGTAGAAGACGACCGCCTCCGATCGCGCCTGCTTCGCGTTCGGTCCTACTTCGAGGGACGATCGGCGAACAGGCGTGCCTGGATCGCCAGGTCGCGTCCACGGCGCTGCTTGCCGCGCCGCATGCGGCGGTGCGCATCGCGACGTTCGTTACGTAGCGTGTGAGCATCCGGCGAGATCAGGCTCCAGCTGTTGTGCTCCGCGGAGCCAGTGGTGGACAGCACGACCGAGAGCACGTGCCGGGTGGCATCCGGGGAGGGCGCACGCAGGGCCATGGCGGACATGCTGGTGCGCGTTTCGCTCGCCAGCGCGTTGTCGAGTACGGCGCCTGGGAGAGCCTCGCCCGTCACGACGAGTCGCATGCGCGTGACCGCCGTGCCCTCGCGCGCCTCGTTGGTAAACGCGCGATCAAGCTCGGACGCGATATCATCGGCGGATTCGAGGACACGACGCGGCGCCGCGACCAGTGACGCCTGCGTTCCGAGCGGCGTGATCGAGATGATCTGATCCTCGCCCCGCGAGAACGAGAGCACGAGCTCGAGCGCCGACGCACCGCGGCCGCGCCCAGCGAGGCGCATGGCGGTACGCCGCGCGAGCGAGGCGATCGCGCTGCTCGTGGTGATGCCAGGACCGACGACGACGTCTTCGCGGATCGGCGCCTCGGGCGCGTACGAACGCAGCGTCTGGCCGCTCTCGCCGCGCGCGAGGGCGCGATAGTCGGCCTCGATCGAGGACGCGCGCGATGCGGCCGACGGTGCGGGCAGCGCGGCGAATTCGCCGAGCGTGCGCACGCCGAGCGCCTCGAGCATGTGCTGCACCTCGGGCGAGATGGAGAGGAGCGACAGCGGGCGTGGCGCGAGGAAAGCGGCCGAGCCACCGCGCGGCACCGCGACGACGCCGCTCTCTTCGCCGGGCGTGCCCGCGTGTGCAGCAGCGACCCACGCGGTGAACCGATCGTCGGCGATGCCGATGCGCGCGGTGAGCCCCATCTCGGCGAGGAGCTCGACGAGCTGCTCACCGAAGCTCGCCCCGCGCGTCTTGCTCGGCACCGAGCAGTACATCGCGAGGTGTGCGCCACCCGCGCCAACCCGGCCGCCAAGATCGACGATAGGGGACGCGCCATTCGGCTCCGAGGCACGCGGCGCGGCAGCGAGCAACGCGTCCGCGATCGCGCGCACAGTCTCGCGCTCGAGTGCCGGCTCGGCCACGACCACGCGCAGCTGTCCCGGCGCCAGCCCGTTGGCTGCGGTGGCCGTCATGCCGATGCGGACGCCGAGCGCCCATGCCGCCCGCGAACAGGCCTGCACGACCGGCGTATAGAGCGCCGCGCGTGAGCCGAGCGAAAGCGACGTGGGAGCGTCACCGCCTGCACCGACCACGGCCACGGCCGCACCACGCAACGACGGATCGATCCGCGTCAGGGTCTGGAGCGCGAACTGGGGAACATGAACGCAGGCGATTCGCATGCTTTGTCCTTTACCGCACTGGTCTGATGTTCAGTGTAACAGAGGGCGCGTCCTCCGGAGTTGAATTCGCAGGAGTCCTTCCGTCAATCGCCAACTAGATTCGAGCACTTGCGTCCTGGAGAGATCTCGAACCGGGCTCCGGATCGGGCAAATTGGGCGACTCTAGAGTCGCCTTGCCGGGGTCGCGTTGGTCGGCTCGTGTGGCGGGTCAGCCTGCACGGCGCAACTCGCGCTCGGTCAGCGCGTCGAGCAGCGCGCACAGCTCGTCGGCGAGGGCGAGCATGGTGGGGCGCGCTGCCGGATCTTTGGCGAGGGCGCGCAGGATGATCCGCTCCAGCTCGATCGGCATCGGTGCGAGCCAAGACGGGCGCGCCGGCCGCTGCTCGAGGTGGGCCGTCATCAGCTCCGGCAGCGAGCCGTCGAACGGCGGTGCCCCCGTCGTCAGCTCGTACAACATGCAGCCGAGTGCATAGACATCCGACGCCGGCAGCGGCGTTCCCGACCACTGCTCCGGCGCCATGCACCACGGGGTGCCCGAGATCGGACCGCCCTCGGCGAGCGGCTCGTCGGTCGAGCGCGACACGCCGAAGTCGATGACCTTCACGCGCGGCTCGCCGTCTGCGCCGGGGATGACCAGCACGTTGTCGTGCTTGACGTCACAGTGAATGACACCCGCCGCGTGCATGGCGGCGACGCCCGCCGCGATCTGCGCGCAGATCGCAACGACCGACACGAGTGGCAGGGGCTCCCGCTCGGAGAGCTCGGCCAGCGCCTCGCCTTCAACGTACTCCATGACGAGATACGGCAGGCCATCCGGCGTGAACCGCGTGGCGCGGATCTCGACGACGTTGGCGTGGTGCACGCGCCCCGCGAGGATCTGCTCGGCAAACAGGCGCGCGATCACGTCAGTGTTGGTCGCGAGGTGCGGCTCGAGGACCTTGAGCGCGACGAGCTCGCCGCTCGTGTGATGCGCGGCGACGTAGACCGTGGCCATGCCGCCCTTCGCGAGCGGAGCCAGCACCTCGTACGGCCCATATTTGCCACCGTGGCGACGAGGAACCGCTCGCATCACGGGCTGGGTCTGGGCGGCCGACATGCGGGAGCGGCAGTGCATCGTCAGTGCCACGGGCGATTTGGTTGGCGCCATGGCGTTCCCGGGGCCTAGAGACGCAAGATCGCGGACGACACACATCGCGTCCACACCCTCGACGCGGTGAAAAACTGAGACGGTGCGTGTGGACTTGTCGCGACAGGACGCAGGCCGAGACCCGCGGTCGCGCGCCGTCAGGCGTTGTCACCCGTCTACAGGTCGACGCCCGCGGCTTTGCACACGTGCACGAGCCGCGCACGCTCCGGTCCGGCAAGATCCGACGCGAGGCTCGCCGCCCGGCCGCGATCGCGCGTACGGCAGGCCGAGATCGCGGCGCGGATGCGCTCGTTCGTGCGCAGCGCGATGCGGATGCCCGCCGGCGTCGGGATGCGCGAGGGATCCGCGCGCTCGCTCCCCTTGGCCTCGACCATCATCAGCGCGTAGAGGTCGCCGCGTGGAATCGAGGCGGAGATGGCGCGCGCGCGCTCGACCATCGAGCCAACGAGCGCATCCATGGTCGCGAAGTCCTTGGCGCCGATCACGGGGCGACCCTGCACGAACATGGTGGGCGTGCCGTCCACGCCGAGGGCCTGGGCAGACGCGCCCTCCGCCACCACGAGGTCGCGATAGCGTCGGTCGTCGAGTGCGGCGCGAAACGCGGTCATGTCCAGCCCGGCGTTCTGCGCGTAGCGCTCGAGGTCGGCACGCTCGAGGTTGCCGAAGTTATCGAACATCTGGTCGTGGAACGCCCAGAACTTGCCTTGCATGGCGGCGGCGATCGCGGCCTCCGACGCGATGCTCGCGCGGCGGTGGAAGCTCATCGCGAGGTGGCGGAACACCACCCGCACGTCCTGCTTGTACTTCTCGCGAAGCTGGCGCAGCACCGGCGCTTCCTTCGCGCAGAACGGGCACTGGAAGTCGCTCCACACCACGATGGTGACGAGCGCGTCGTCGGGGCCGTCCTGATGTCCAGGGAGCCCGAGCCCGACACGATAGCTGTCGCTCAGATCGAGCTCGGTGCTCGCGTGATCCGGATCGCCGCCCGCGACGTCGGCGCCGAGCTTGCCGGCTCCGACGAGCGCATCGTAGTCGCCCGGCGTGGTGGCCGCGCGCGCGAGCTCCTCGTCGAGGACGTCGGCGAAGATCTTGAGCGGCTGGCTGCCGTTGATCGGCCGCCCGTTGACGAAGAACGTGGGGGTGCCGGTGACGCCGAGCTTGCGCGCCTCGGCGAGGTCCGTCGCGATCTGCGCGCGATACGTGCGCGCGTCGAGGTCGGCGCGAAACCGCACCATGTCGAGGCCCAGCTCGCGCGCGATGAGCTCCACGGCGGCGCGATCGACGCGGCCCCCCATCGCGTAGAGGCGGTCGCTCATCGGGCGAAACCGGCCCTGCGCGGCAGCGGCGAGGGCGGCCTCGGCGGCCGTGGTGTCGTCCTCGTCGAGCGGCATCGTGCGGTGCACCCACCGGATCTGCTCGGGGTACAGCTTGTTCAGCGCGTCGAGGGTGGGCTGCACGCGGTAGCAGTGCCCACACGCGAAGTCGCTCCAGGTGACGATCGTGATCGGTGCCTGCGCGGGCCCCTCGGTCGGCGACGCACCACGCGGCACCTTGTAGATGGCCGCGGGGTCGAAGCCGAGCTTGTCGGCGTGCGCCAGCGTGGCGGTCAGGAGGACACCGAGGAGAACAGCGCGGCGCATCCGTCAGAAGCTATCGCTTCGGTAGGCGGGCGGCCAGTCGTAAAGGCTCGGTGAATGAACTAGCGGAGGGCGTCGGCGAGCGCCTTGCCGCGTGGACCGGTGCCGACGGCGGTCAGGGTGCGGGCATCGCCATCGTGGGCGAGCTCGAGCCGCAGGTGATCACGCGGCATCACCTCGAACTTGTCGGCCCACTCGATCACCACGATGCCGCGGCGATCGCCGATCACGTCATCGAGCCCGAGCTCGGGCAGCTCGCCCAAGCGCTCGAGGCGATACAGGTCGACGTGCCACACGCGCAGCCGCCCGCCCGGGTATTCGTTGACGAGCGAGAACGTCGGGCTCGCCGCGGTACCACCTCCGAGGGCGGCGACCAGGCCGGCCACGAACGTGGTCTTCCCCGCGCCGAGGTCACCGATCAGCGCGATCGCATCACCGCCCTGCACCGCCGCCGCGAGCTGCGCGCCCGCGCGGGCGGTGGCCTCGGCGTCCGCGAGCTTCATCCGAGCTCGACCGCGAGCTTGTCGTCCCACTCGTCGGCGGTCTTCGCGATCGAGTGCACCAGCTCCTCGAACTCCGTGTAATCGAGTCCGTCGAGGCCGCGCAGGATGCGGAGGTAGAGGTCACCGGTCTGCGGATGCAGCGCGAACGCCGCGTCCCCGGTGTCGACGAACGACAGGGAGAGGAGGCGCTTGGCTTTGTCGGCGTCGAGGACAGGCGCCTTGGCGACCTTGGACAGGAGGAGCAGCACGCCCCGGTCCGTGAGCACGTGGATGGTGACCACGGCCGACCCGCGCTGGATCGACCCGGTGCCCTCGGCCGAGAGCGGCGGGAGGGTCAGATTGCGTTCCCTGCCGAACTGATCCAGGAACGCTCCAACGCGACGCTTGTGATCGACGACCTCGTCCATGCGGCGGAACGTAGCAGAGCCGCCCGGCGGCAGGCCTGTGCGCGCATGGTATAGACGAAGACGTGGCACGCACCGCCCTCCTCGTTGCGCTGGTCGCGACTGTGGTGGCTTGCGGCCGCGACCACGGGGTCGCCCGCGTGCGACCACTGCCCGTGCCGGATGGCAGCCCCGCGCTGCGCGGTGGTGGGCAGCCCAAGTCGCAGCGGATCGCGAACTATAAGATCGATGTACGCCTCGATCCGGTGCGCCACCAGCTGACCGCGACGCAGAAGCTGACGTGGACGAACACCGGGCACAGCAACGTCGACGTGCTGCCGTTTCACCTCTACCTGAACGCGTTCAAGAACGAGAGTACGCTGTTCATGCGCTCCTCGGGCGGCGTGATGCGTGGCGCACGGATGTCGGACACCGGGTGGGGCTGGATCCAGCTCGAGTCCGTGCAGGTCGCGGGCACGGAGCTGCACGACCGCCTGCGCTACCCGGGCGCGCCGAACGACGAGACCGTGGTCGAGCTGCCCCTGCCCCAGCCCGTGGCCCCCGGCGCCACCGTCGAGGTCAGCTTCCGGTTCACGGCACAGCTGCCCGCGGTGTTCGCGCGCACCGGCTACGACGGCGAGTTCCACATGGTCGGGCAGTGGTTCCCGAAGATCGGCGTGCGGCTCGGAGCGCCGGGCGCCGAGCGCTGGGAGTGCCAGCCGTTCCACCTGCTGACCGAGTTCTTCGCCGACTTCGGCACCTACGACGTCGCGATCACCGTGCCCAACACGTATGTCGTCGCCGCGACCGGCGTACTCGCGAGCTCCGACGATGCGCCCGGCGGCTCGCGCACGCTGACCTATCGCGCGGAGGACGTGCACGACTTCGCATGGATGGCCGATCCGTACATGGAGGTCATCTCGGGCAAGGCCAAGGTCGAGGACTCTACCGTCGAGGTGCGCGTCTATCACCGCCCCGAGCAGCGCGCGTTCGCGCACCGGCACCTGCAGGCGGCAGCCGCGGCGATCGAAAAGCTCAGCGACTGGTTCGTGCCGTATCCATGGCCGATCATGTCGATCATCGATCCGCCGATGACGGCGGTCAGGGGCGCGGGGGGCATGGAGTACCCGACGCTCGCCACGACCGCCGGCGATAGCGTGTACGCGCGCGAGGGCCTGCGGCTGCCCGAGTTCGTCACGGTGCACGAGGTCGGGCACAACTGGTTCCAGGGCATCCTGGCCTCGAACGAGGCGATCGAGCCGTGGCTCGACGAGGGCGTGAACGACTGGGCCGATGGCCGCGTGATGGCCGAGGTCTACGGTCAGCGCACGAGCGCGATCGACTGGATGGGCTGGCAGGCCGAGGTCAACGCGCTTCGCCGCGCGGTGGCGATCGACCCGGGCGCGTTGCCCTCACCGATCGCGACCGCGGCGTATGCCTTCGTCGATCCCGCAGCGTACTCGCAGGCTGCGTACGAGACCACGCTGCGCGCGCTGTCGACGCTCGAAGCCACCGTCGGTGCGAGCAAGTTCGCGGCCGCGATGAAGGTGTACGCGCGCGAGTGGGCGTTCAAACATCCGACGGGTCGCGACCTGTTCGATACGCTCTCGCGCGAGCTCGGCCAGGATCTCTCGTGGTTCTTCGGCCCCGTCTTCCACGGCGTGGGCGGGGTGCGGCTCGGGCTGCGCACCGCGCGATGCCGACTGACCCACAAGCCGCGCGGCGTGTTCGGCGAAGGCCCGACGCGCAAGACGGTCACCAAGAGCGACACGCCCGACACCGGCGCGTACGTGTGCGAGGTGGTGCTGACCAACACGGGCACGATCCACGTTCCGGTCGATGTCCAGCTCGAGTTCGCCGACGGCTCGCGCGAGCGCTTGCACTGGGATGACCGCGGCGACGGCAACTGGCATCGGTTCTCGTTCGATCGGTCGTCGCCGCTCGTCGAAGTGTGGATCGATCCTGATCAAAAGATCGCGCTCGATTCGCCGACGACGAACCGCTATCGAGTCGAAGGTGATGGCGCCGCCGCACTCCGCGCGGCGGCGTGGTTCTCCAACGGCGCGCAGTCGCTCATGCAGCTGGTGGGGCCGTAGATGCGGCTCGGGCTCGGTGATCTACTCGCAGCAGGTGCGCGCGGCGTGTCCCGCTACACCGGGACCCTGTTCTCGGTCTTCCTCGCGCAGAGCCTGCTCGCGGGCGCGTGCATGCTCGGCATCGCGTTCGTGCTCGCGCAGGCGTTCTCGCACCTGCCCATGTTCGACGACGCGGTCGACGGCGATCTGGTGGCGCTGATCTGGTGCCTGCGTCATGCGCGGCCCAGCTTCCTCGCGGTCGGCGGCGTCATCTTCTCCACGCTGCTTCTGTGGCAGTTGATGTCGTGGTTCCTCGTCGGTGGCATCTACGGCGTGTTCGGCGAACGCCCGGACAACCGCGTCGACACCGCGCGCGTGTTCGGCGCGAGTGGCGCAGCGACCTTCCTCGCGTATGCGCGCCTCGCGTTCTGCGCCCTGCCCGGCTGGGTGTTCGTGCTCGCGGTGTTTACCGCGACGCTTTCGGCGATGGAGCCGCGCCTGCAGTACGCGCTGTCCGTCGGCGACGTCGTCGTTCCGCTCGCGGTCATTCTCGTGCCGAGCTGCCTGGTCTTGCTCTTCTTCTGGACGGTCAGCGACTACGCGCGGGTCGAGCTCACGCTGCGCTACGCGACCCACCGGCCAAGCGCGGTCGTCACCTACTTTCGCGCGCTCGTGTTCGTGTTCAAGCGTCCGCTCACGCTCGTGCACGGCGCGATCGGCTGGCTGTTGTTCCTGCTCGTGACGCTGGCGTATGCATTCATCGCGCACGGCCACCCGATGTACGGCGCGGAGGGCGCGATCACGCTGTTCTTCGTCCGCCAGGGCGTCGCCCTCCTGCGCATGGCGATCCGGTTCAGCGTGCTTGCGGGGCAGATCGAGCTCGGTCGCACACGTCCGTTACCGACAGCGCGCCCCGAGTCGGCCAAGCCGACGGCAGAGTAAGTTTGCGATCGGCCAACATCTGGGCACCGCCGCTGGTCGTGCCCTAAAGTGCGCCCATGCCAAGCAACGCGCCGCTGTGGGTGAAGCTGTCGCTGTGGGGGCTCGAAAGTCGCACCGCCGTCCTCGGCTTCATGTGGTTCTGCGTGCTCGCCGCGCTCGGGTTCATCGCCTACGCAGTGAGCAGCGGAGAGCCACAGTTCTACGCGGGCACCGTGTTCCTGGCCGCGGCCTTCCCCTACTGGCGCGCCGTCAAGTGGATGGATCGCAACGACGGCTGGACGCACTGGACGCGCTGACCGGCATCGAGAGTCGTCAGCCCACGAGCACGCCGGGGTTCAAGATGCCGCGCGGGTCGAGCTCGCGCTTCACCGCGGTGAGCGCGTCGGCGAACAGTGGCGGGCGCTCGCGGTCGTACCACGGGCGATGTGTGCGCCCCACCGCGTGGTGGTGCGTGATGGTGCCGCCTTCCGCGGCGAGCGCCTCGGAGGCCGCGGCCTTGATCGCGCGCCACTGCGCGAGCTCGCCGCCGGGCCGTAGTGGGCCGACGAACGTGTAGTAGGGCGCGGGCCCGTCGGGATACACGTGCGTGAACCGGCACGCGACGATGCCGCCACCGCACTCCTCGTCGAGCGCGCGTTGCACGGCGCCGGTGATGCGCGCGTGCATCGCAGGGAACTGGGTCCAGCTGCATGCGGTCTCGAACGTGTCGGAGAGGACGCCGATCGAGAGCAGCGCGGACTGTAGATACGGCGCGTCGAAGAAGGCCTGTCGCCATGCGCCCGCCGCGCCGGTGCGTGTCGCGTCGTCGGATTCACTCGGTCCGGAGACCACCTCGCCTCCGTGATCCTTGGCGAGCTCGAGCGCGCGGGCCAGCCACGGCCCGAGCGGATGATCCGCGGACTCGAAGCCGACGAGCAGCACCGAGGTGCCGTCGAACCGCACGCGATGGAGGCGTGCCTCGTTGGCGTCGAGCAGACGCGCGTTGCTCGGGTAGAGGCCCGACTGGGCGAGCGCGCGCGTGGCGGCGACAGCGGCCGTGAAGTCGCGGAACGCGAGGCTCGCCGAGGCGCGCCAGCGCGGACGTGGCACCACGCGCATCCACGCCTCCGTGATGATGCCGAGCGCGCCCTCGGAGCCGATCACCCAGCGCGCGGGGTCGGGGCCCGCACCCGAGGCGGGGTGGCGATGGGTCGCGAGCTCGCCGCGCGGCGTGATCATGGTGAGCGCGTGCGCGTGCTCGTCGATCCGTGTGGGCCCGGTCGCGTAGTGGCCGCCCGCGCGCGTGGCGAGCCAGCCGCCGAGCGTGGAGAATTCGAACGACTGCGGGTAGTGCCGCAGGGTGAGGCCGTGGGTCGCGAGCTCGTCCTCGAGCGCGGGGCCCAGCGTGCCGGCGCCGATGCGCGCGAGTCGGCTCGTCGCATCGACCTCGCGTACGCCGGTGAGCGCGCCGAGATCCAGGCTGATGACGGCGCCGTGTTGTCCACGTGCGAGTGCGGCGTCCACGCCGCCGACCACCGACGTGCCCCCGCCGAACGGCACGACCGCCCAGCCACGCGCATCGCACTCGGCGAGCACGCGCATCACCTCGGCGTGGTCGCGCGGTCGCACCACGAGATCGGGCGCGCCCGTAAAGTCGCCGGCGAAGCCCTGCACGAGATCGGGGAACGCGCGGCCGCGCGTGTGCATCGCGCGGTCGCGAGGCGCTGTAGAGGCGAACGCGGCGAGCGTCGGCGGGCTCTCGGCACGCGCGTCGGGGACAGCTGGCGTATCGCTCGGCAGCGCGCGTGCAACCGGGGTTGCCGTCGGGACGAGCAGCTTCGCGAGCTGTGCAAGCCCCGCGCGTGCGGCGTCGTCGGGGAACTTGTCGCGCCAACCCCAGGCCCAGATGCTGCGCTCCCGCGTTCCCTGGCTCACGAGTGACATGGTACGACCGTCGGCACTCGGGAGGTTTGTAAGGACATGGAAGACTTCATCAACAACATGGTCGAGAAGGTCGGCATCGACAAGGCGACGGCACAGAAGGTGGTCGAGTTCCTCAAGGACCACGCCGACGAAGCGATCGAGATGCTCAACAAGTCCGGGCTCAAGGACAAGCTTCCGGGCGGCCTCGGAAAGCTGTTCTGATGCCGATGCTCGACGAGCTACTCGCGACCAGCGGCCTCGCGGACAAGGCGTCCCGGATCGACGACAACCTCGTGCGGCTCCAGTGGGGCTCTGCGTTCGTGATCGCCGGCATCTCGGGCTCTGCCGTGGTCGCGATCGCACCGCTCTTTCGCGCGGTGCCGGAAGGCCGCGAGCAGGCGTTCTACAAGAAGCTGCTCGAACACAACGCATACATGGGCGGCATGGCCTCGTTCGCGCTGCAGCCCGATGGCTGGGTCGTGCTCCACGCCGGCCGCGCCCTCAAGGGCATCGACGGCCAGGAGTTCGCGACGCTGATCGCCGGCGTCGGCAAGTTCGCCGACCAGTTCGACGACCAGCTGATCGCCGAGTTCTACGGCGATGGCGCGGTCACCGGCCACGCCTCGACCGCGAACAGCGGCGAGTTCCCCGCGACCGATTAGGGCAACGCCAGCTCGACGTTCGCATCGTCGACGCTGACGTGCACGCGCTCGTCGAGCGGCGTGCCTTGAACGCCGAGCCGATACTCGCCGGGGTAGAGCTGCAGCAGCTCGAAGGTGCCGTCGGCGCGCGTCGTCGTGACTGCCTCGCGCATGCGCGGGCGCGTCGACTCCCAGCTGATCGTCACGCCTTCGAGCTCGGGTGGCGTGCGGATGCGCGCGACCACGTGCACACCCGCGACCGGCGCGCCGCCGCGCGTGACGCGGCCGAGGATCCGCCCTTTCACCCACACCAGGGTGCCGTTCTTCAAGCGCCAGGGCAGCTGCTCGCGCACGATCGCGGCGAGCCTGTCGCGACGAACCTCGCGGGTCGCGTCCCATACGTCGACGCTCGTCGAGCTCGTCACGATGCGCGCACCGTCTAGCCTCCAGCGGGCCGAGCCTTCAGCGGGCCGAAACGATGCCTCGCCCACTACCGGCGGTGCGTGCTCGATCGGCCAGCGCGCGAGCATGCGTCCGTCGGTGGCTCGCAGCACCACGGCCGACGTGCCGTGGGCGGCGATGCCGGCGACGAGCACGCCGCTCGGATCGACCTCGGCGTGGAGCAGGCCTTGCGCGACGAACGAGCTCGCGATCTGACCGTCGCGTGCACGCACGACCGTGACCACCTGATCGACACCGATCGTGGTGAGGTACGTACCGCTGACATCGAGGGTCGGGACGATGCGTGTCGGCTCGAGCTCGGCCTCGATGCGAGCGCCCGTCGACGGGTCCCATAGCGTCGCCATGCGCAAGGTATTCGGCTCGCCGTCGACGACGAGGATCGCGTCGCCGATATCCACGACGCGCCCGTTGCCGAGCGTGGCGACCGCCTCGCCGGAGGACGTGTCCCACAGCGTCAGCTCGGCGTTGGACGTCCACGTCACCATGCGAGGGCGGCGTGGATCCAGTCGCGCGCCCGCGACCGAGGGCAGGCGCATGCGCAGCTGCCCGGCGGCATCGAACACCTCGCCGCCGTCCGCGTCGACGATCGCGACGCCCGCAGCGCCAACCGACAGCGCCTTCGGCCGCATGCGTCGCGCGATCCGCGTGCGCGTGGTGCCGGTCGCGGCGTCGAGGATCAAGACCGCGTCCCACGTCGTCGCGGCGACCACGCCGTCGGCCACGGAGACCGGTACGTGAATGGCCGCGTGAGCGAGCGGACGCCGCGCCTGGGTGTCCCAGAGCTGGACCGCGCCGTCCGCGCCTTCGCTGACGACGCGACCTCCGTCGGGCAACACGCCGACGACGCGCGCGCCATGCGCGGGTGCATGCCCACCGAGGAGCGGCCCCGCAGCACGACGCCAGATGCGTAGCCGGCCATCCCCCCGCTCGGTGAGCAAGCGTGTCCCGTCGAGGCTGAACCGCGCGTGTTTGCCGCCGAGGGTGTCGTAGTTGACGAGCATCGCGCCCGAGCGCGTGTCCCAGACCACGACGCGGCCACCGATCCCGATGGTGACGAAGCGCCGGCCGTCGGCGGAGAATGCCGCGGCGGTGAGCACATCGTCGTGGATGACGCTCGTGATCTGCGCGCCGGTCGCGAGGTCCCACACGATCGCGCGCCCGTCGTGACCGGTGGTGAGCAGCAGCGCGCCGTCGCGACTGAACACGCACTTCCAGGGCACGTCGGTGTGGCCGCCGAGCTGGCGCATGAGCTCGCCGGTCCGCGTGTTCCACACCTTCGCCAGGCGATCGAAGCCGCAGGTCGCGGCACGCTCGCCGTCGAGCGAGAGCTCGGCGCCGATCACGAGGGTGCCGTGCTCGAAGCTGCCGAGCAGGGCACCGGTGGCGACATCCCACCCACGCCCCTCGCCGAAGATCGACATCGTCAACACGCGCGTACCGTCGAGGCTCAGCGCTCCCCACACCGCGCTCGCGAACGGATTCCGGTTGGCGACGATGCGCTGCAGCTGGGTCCCCTCGACCGTCCACGCGATCGCCACGCCGTCGCGGCCGAGGGAGACCAGGCGTCGATCGTCCGCCGAGAACGAGACCACCGTCAGCGCGGCGCCGTGCGCGAGCGTGCGCAGCGATACGCCGGTGTGGGCATCCCACAGGCGCACCTTGCCGTCGTAGCCCCAGGTCGCGATCGTGCGCCCATCGTGTGAATACACCGCCTCGGAGAACCCGCCGGGGAACGGGCCCAGCGTCGCGCGCAGCGAGCCGCTCGCGAGCTCCCATACGCGCGCGGCGTCGTGACAGGTCGCGATCACGTCGCGTCCGTCGGGGCTGAGCGCGAACCAGCGCACGTCGCCGCCGCAATCGAGGTCGCGCTCGGCCGCGTCGAGATCGCGCATCGCGCTCGCCAGCATGAACTGCAGCGAGGGCGTATCCGCATCGCGACGAAAGGCAGCCTCGAGGTAGGCGAGCGCGCGCATCGGGCTGCCGGCGAGCAGCTCCATCCGCCCGCGCTCCTCGAGCAGCATGGTGATCTGCGCGTGGGTCTCTGCGTGCGAGCGCAGCACGCGCGAGATCGACAGCCCGCCGATCGCGGTGACGAGCGCGAGGGCGAACACGAGGGTGACCACCGCCACGCGATGGCGGCGCACGAACCGCCGCACGCGCTCACTGCCCGAGTACGCGTGGGCCTCGACCATGCGCCCGGTCTGGAACCGCGCCAGCTCCTCGCTGAGCTCGCGCGCGGTCGGATAGCGGTCGTTCGGATCGCGCGCCATCGCCTTGGTCACGATCGACACGAGATCCCGCGGCGCGTGTGGTGCGAGGTCGTCGATGCGGGGCGGTGGGCCCGCTTTTACCGCGCGCAACAGCTCGCGCGTCGAGGGTGCGCGGTACGGAGGGATGCCCGCGAGCACGTGAAAGAGGATCGCGCCGAGAGCATAGACATCCGCGCGCTCGTCGACGGGAACCGCGTGCGCCTGTTCGGGCGGCATGTACGCGGCCGTACCGATCACCGCACCGACGCTCGTGATCGACGGCGGTGCCGAGCGATACGGATCTTCACCGTCATCGGTATCACCCGTACCCGCGGACAGATCTTTCGCGAGGCCCCAGTCGATCACCACGGTCTCGCCGTACGCTCCGAGCAGCACGTTCGACGGCGTGAGGTCACGATGGATCACGCGTTGCGCATGCGCGAACGCGACCGCCTCGGCCGCAGCGAGCACCTGCGGCACCAGACCGAGGCGCGCGGCGGGTGACGGCGCACGCTCGATCGCTTCGCGCAGCGTGATGCCTTCGACCATGCGCATCGCGTAGAACGGCGTGCCGTCTGGCCAGCGCCCGATCTCGTAGATCGGCACGATGCCGGGGTGCTGGAGCCGCGCGGTAACCCGCGCCTCGCGCTCGAACCGCGCCGCGAGCTGCGGCGTGTTCCCGAGCAGCTCCTTGACGGCAACCGGTCGTCCGACGCGTAGGTCACGCGCGGCGAGGATGCGCCCCATCCCTCCGCGCGCGATCTCGAGCCCGAGCGCATAACTCGCCGGGTCCACGCTCGGCAGGTCCGCGTGATCGCCGTCGGCGTCGGCCGTCGGCGAGATCGACGCCGCGACCGCGCGACAGGCAGCGCAGCTGGCCAGGTGGCGCGCGAGGAGGTTCTCGCCGGCAGGGCCGAGCGTGCCGTCCTCGCGCGCTGCGAGAAGCGCGTCGAAGCGCTCGCACGAGTGGTCCCCACGCTCGTCGATCGCATCCGCGACGAGCCGGCACGCCTCACAGCCCGCGACGTGGCTCGCGAGGTGTTCGGTCCGCGGGCGCGCCTCGAGCGCAGCGAGATCGGGGCACGAGCTCACGCAGGCGCCTTGTCGCGAAACTGGCGCCGCAAGCGCTCGAGCGCCGCACGCACCAGCTTCTCCGCTTCACTCGTGCTCGCGAGCCGGAGCACGCCGGCGATCGCCTCGAACGGTTCGCTCTGCACCCACAGCTCGAGCGCGCGCCGCTGCGCATCGGGGATCGTGCCCGCCGCGAACCGCAGCAGCTCCTGCGCCGTGCCGCGATCCGTGACCGGGGGACGCTCCCCGACGATCTGACTGGCCGGTGGCAGCGTCCCCGGATCGATCCACTCGCCGGGCTTGCTGCGCTCGGCATCGTGGCGCCGCACGTAGTCCGGGTGGGCGCGCAGATAGTCGATACCGACGCGCTTGGCGACCACGCGCAACCAGCACGTGAACCGGAGCCGAGGATTCGCGGCGCGCGCCTCGAGATACAGGCCGAGCCGCGCGAACCGGTCCGCGCGCAGCCGCGCCATCACGGCCACCACGATGTTGCGCCGATCGTCTTCCCGCTGACCGAGCCGACCGAGAAACCGCGGCTGCGCGACGAGGCGCGACAACGATGGCTCCACCGCCACCCACAGCGATTGCCACGCGGGCTCGTCGCCCGCGGCTGCCGCTCCCACCAATGCCTCGACTGTGTCTTCGTGCATCGACTTTCCTTTGTGTGCCGTCAGCTTCCCGTCGTTGCCGTGGTGAGCCTTCACCGACACCCGCGGCTTGCGTGGCGCGCGCATTGGATCCAGAACACGCCGAAGCACAAGAACGCCCTGCGACGACACCGAGCAAGATCGGATCCAGGGTCGCCCCGGTGGAGCCGCGGGTCGGCGACGCAGGTGGCAGGGTCTGGCAAGGGCCGCGGCGCCCAGGACGGCGACCGCGGCCGATCCGTCACGCTATGCGGTAACGCAACTGGACCAGCCCGCTCGGGTACGCGTCGGTCCCCTCGAGGACCAGCCCACGCTCGGGCAGGCCTCCCTTGAACAAGGGAATCCCGTCGCCGAGCACGACCGGGATCACCGAGATCGTAAGGTCATGGATGAGGCCGGCGGCCAGGAACTGCTGGATCGCAACCCCGCCATCCACGTAAACGCGCCGGACGCCCTGCCCCGCCAGCGTGCGCGCGAGGTCCTCGACCGCGCCGCTGAAGAATTCTTCGCCGTGCCGGCTCTCGGTGGGGCGATGGGTCAACACGATCACGCGCTTGCCGGTATACGGCCAGGTCGCAAGCTCGCGCAGGACGTCGTACGTGCCACGCCCCGTCACGAGCACGTCGACCGTGGCGGCGAACCGCTGGTAGCCGTAGTCCTCGCCCGGGCGTTCGACACGTTCGAGCCAGTCCAGTCTGCCGTCCGGGCGAGCGATGTAGCCGTCCAGGCTCGTCGCGATGAAGACCGAGCACTGCATGATTCCCTCCGTTATTCTACGATGTAGAATATAGGGCATGACTCGCCGTCCCGGACGCCCCTCGCGCTCCCTGGTCACGCGGCCACGCATTCTCGCTGGAGCGCTCGCCATGCTCGAGGCGAAGGGCCTGGAAGCCCTCACCATGCGGGCCCTCGCACGGCAGCTCGGCGTCGATCCGATGGCGCTCTATCACTACTTTCCCGACAAGCACGCGTTGCTGCGCGCCGCCGCCGCCGCGCTGTACACGACGCTGCCGCCGGCACGCGCGCGCAGCAGCTGGCAACAGCAGCTCGTCATGCTCGCCGAGGGGTACCTCGGACTCCTCGCGCGCGCGGGCGAGCTCCTGCGCTATCTCTCCGCGGGTGGCGAGGCGGCGGCAGAGCCGACCCGCATCGTCCGGGAACGGTTCCGTGCTGCGACGTCGTCCCTCGCGATGTCGCCCGGCCGCGCGCGCGCCGCGCATGACGTGTTCGTCGACTTCGTCCACGGCTTCTCGCTCGGCGTGCCGCGCACCGGCATGACGCCCACACTGCGCCGCATGCTGCGCGCGGAGCTCGGGATCTTGCTCGCGGGCATGCGCATGTAGCGGACAGCGAACGCGGAACGCCTGCAAAATTCCGTACCGAGCAATCTCGCGCGTTCGCGCTACCCGATCGACCACCGTCCGATGTGAGATTTTGCACGCCCACCACGAACAGCTCGTAGGGGCCCTTTGCGTAGTATGGGCGGATGTTGCGCACGCGTACCGCGCAGATCGTGCTCCATGACCACTGGTGCGTCGTCGCGACGATCGACGCGAACGCACGCCAGACGATCGAGGACGCACGCGAGAACCTGGCCGCGACCGCCATGCTCGCGGGCGACGATCGGCGGCCGCTCCTCGTCGACATCGCGCGCGCCGCGCCGCTCGAGCCCGAGGTTCGCCACTTCTACACGGGCACGCAGCTGGTGGCTGCGTTCCACGCGCTGGGCTTGCTCGTGGAAGCGTCCCCGTTCGGCCACGTGATGGGCAACATCTACCTGCGCGTCGCGCGACCTGGAATCCCCACGCGCTTGTTCGTCGATCGCACGAAGGCATTCGCGTGGCTGCGAGGTTTCGCGAAGTAGCGCATGCCCGAGGATGACCGCATTCAACAGATTCTCGACGCGCTGCAGGAGATCGCAGCCGGGAATCTCGATACGCGCATCGAGATCTCGCCGGCTCACGACGAGATCGACGCGATCGCACACGCGGTCAATGTCGTCGGCGGCGAGCTCGACTACACGACGCGCGGCCTCGCGCGTGCGCGCATGGAGGCTGAGCGCGCGAACGCCTCGAAGACCGAGTTCCTGCGCAACCTCAGCCACGAGCTGCGCACGCCGCTTTCCGTGATCCTCGGCATCGCGGAGGTGCTCTCGCTGCCCGGTATCGACGAGGAGCGCCGCGTCGACCTATGCGCGCGCATCATCTCGAACGCGCGCGCGCAGGTGGAGCTCCTCGACGACCTGCTCGACCTCGCGCAGGTGGAGTCGGGCAAGCTGACGATGCAACTGCGCGCTCATCGCGTCGACGAGCTCGTCCACGAGGTTCTCGAGAGCCTCGAGCCCGCTGCGCACGGCAAGGGCCTCGTGCTGCGCCCGGGCGCGCTCGTGGAGAACGCGCACGTGTTGGCCGATCGGCGACGCGCGCGGCAGATCCTGGTCAACGTGATCGGCAACGCGGTGAAGTTCACCGCGCACGGCGAGATCGTGGTGACCGCGCAGGTGCGCGACCACGACCTCGCCATCGATATCACCGACACCGGCATCGGGATGTCCGCGGTGCAGACCGCGCGCGTGTTCGAACCGTTCGTGCAAGCCGATGCGAGCATCAGCGGCCGGTTCGGCGGCTCGGGCCTTGGCCTCGCGCTGTCGCGCCGGCTCGCGCGCGAGATGGCGGGCGACCTCGTGATCCTGTCCACCGAGCTCGGCCGCGGCACCACGTTCCGGCTCACGTTGCCGCGCTGGCGCACGCGCGAGCTCGCCGACGTGACAGAGCACGGCACCACCCATGCCCGACAGCGGGACCTCGGCGCGGTGACCATCCTGCTCGTCGACGATGTGGAGGACGTCCGCACGCCCACGGCGCTCCTTCTCGCCACCTTCGGTGCGCACGTGATCGAGGCCGGCGGAGGCCGCGAAGCCATCGAGCTGGGGCAGGACCCGGGGTTGGATCTGATCCTGATGGACGTCCGGATGCCCGACATCGACGGTCTCGAAGCGACGCGCCAGCTGCGTGCGCGCGGTGTGACCACGCCGATCGTCGCGCTCACGGCTGACGTGCTGGTCGAGGATCCGCATGCGATCACGAAGGCGGGCTGCACGACCCAGCTTGCCAAGCCGATCGATGTCGACCGGCTCGTGGAGGTGATCCGTCACCTCACGCAGCGCGCCTAGAGGCTAGCGGCGGGCTAGAGGCGAACGCGCTCGAAGTGCGCGAGCTCGGCGAGCTCGTCGAACCGCTGCTGGATCTTTGCCGGGGTGAGGCCGCGCAGGCCGTCGACCGTGAACTGCTCGACCGCGAAGCTGCCCATGACGCTTCCCATGATCATCGCGGTGCGGATCGTCGACGGCGACAGGTCGCCTGCGTAGGCGAGGTAGCCCATGAGGCCGCCCGCGAAGCTGTCACCCGCGCCGGTCGGATCTTTGACGTCGGTGAGCGGCATCGCGGGCGCCGCGAACACGCCGCCGCCATGGAACAGGAGCGCGCCGGCATCGCCACGCTTGATGATCACCGAGGTCGGGCCGAGCTTGAGGATGTGCGCCGCGGCCTTCCGCAGGTTGTGCTCGCCCGCGAGCATGCGCGCCTCCTCGTCGTTCAGCATGATCGTGTGGGTCTTCGCGAGGACCTTCTCGAGGTCCGGGCGCTTGATGTTGATCCACAGATTCATCGTGTCGGTCGCGACCAGCTTCGGCGCGCGGACCTGCTTCAGCACGTCGAGCTGAAGCACCGGGTCGATGTTGCCGAGCAGGACGAGCTCGGCGTCCTTGTGCGACTCGTGCAGCTTGGGCTGGAAGTCGGCGAACACGCCCAGGCGGGTGTCGAGCGTCTCACGCGTGGCGAGGTCGTCGGCGTACCTGCCTACCCAGTGGAAGGTCTCGCCCTTCACGCGCTCGATGCCGGAGGTGTCGATGCCCATCTCCGTCATCTCGTCGACGTACTTGGCCGGAAAGTCGTCACCGACCACTGCGACCACGGAGACCTTCTTGGTGAAGTACGCGGCCGCACGGCTGATGAACGAGGCGGAGCCACCGAGAAGGTCACGGTGCATTCCGAACGGGCCGTCGATGTCATCGAACGCGACGGAACCGACGACGAGCAAGGAGCGATGGGCGCTGCGCTGGTGCATGGGTGGTCCAGTGGGTACCATCCCTCCGACGTGGCAGGCAATTCCGACGGAAGCGATCCCCTCGCCCTGGCGCAGGCCGCCATGGCAGCAGGCGAGTACGGGCGCGCCGCTGACCTCTACGAAAAGCTGTGGGACTTCAAGAGCGCGTTCGAGGCCGCCAAGGCCGCCCAGGACCTCCCTCGCGCGCTGCGCTACGCGATCGAGATCGGCGTGCAGGATTCCGTGGATGCGCTGCTCGCAGTGCTGACGGCCACCGACGACGGCGCCAAGTCGGCGCTCGACGTGCTCGTCCGCATGCGCCGCCATGCCGACGCCGCCCCGCTCGCGGAACGCCTCGGAGATACGACGAAGGCGATCGATCTCTACACGCGTGCGCACAAGTCGCTCGATGCGGCACGCCTGCTCGAGTCCGTCGGGCGTGACCGCGATGCGGGCAAGCTGCTCGAGCGCGCCCTCGATCTCGCAGCGGAGACGGAGCGCGCCCCGATCCAGCTCGCCCTCGGGCGCATCCTGGCGCGGCGCGGCGCGTACCCCGAGGCCGCGCGCCTGCTGCAAGAAGCTCGCAAGACGCCCGCGCTTCGCGGCGAGGCCCAGCGCCACCTGATCGCGACGCTGGCCGCGATGGGCCTCCGCGACGGCGCGCGCGACGCCCTCCTCGAGCTGCGCGCGCACGACGAGAGCGTGTCCGCCGACCTCGATGCCTACCTGCGCGCGTGGCGCGACGAGGGCACCGAACGCCTCGCCGCAGGTGGCTCCGCTTCGCTGCGCCATGCCGGCCGCGATCGCGAGATCGTCGCCGGCCGCTACCGCCTCGATCGCCTGCTCGGCGCGGGTGCCTCGGGCCGGGTGTTCCTCGCGTCCGACGAGGTCGCGGGACGCCAGGTTGCCATCAAGATGTTCTTCGCCGCCGGCGCGCGCGGTGGCGCGGCCTACGAACGCTTCGTGCGCGAGGCGCGGCTCGCGAGCACGCTGCGGCACCCATCCCTCGTCGAGGTCTACGACGTCTCGGTCGAGCGCGGCTTCCTCGTCATGGAGTTCTTGCCCGGTGGCTCGCTCGCGCAGCGCCTCACCGCCGGCGAGAAGCTCGCCCCCGCGCAGATCCGCCGCATGGCCCTCGACATCATCGGGGGCCTCGAGGCGGCCCACCATCGCGGCGTCGTGCACCGCGACGTGAAGCCGGCGAACGTGTTCTTCGACGCGCGCGGCACCGCGAAGCTCGGTGACTTCGGTGTCGCCCACCTCGTCGACCTCGGCCAGACCCAGACCGGTGGCCTGATCGGCACGCTCGCGTACATGTCTCCCGAACAGATCACGGGCGCGCCGATCACGATCGCCGCCGACCTCTACGCCCTCGGGGTGACCCTGTTCGAGGTGGTCACCGGCCGCCTGCCCTTCCTCGGCCCAGACTTCGTCGCGCAGCACCTCGGCGAGGAGCCTCCGCTCGCGAGCACCTCCGGCAACGAGGTCTCACCGGTGTGGGATCCGATCCTCGCCGGCCTCCTCGTCAAGAACCCTCGCGAGCGCACGGCCACGCTCGCCGACCTGCGCCGCGCGCTCGAGGCCCTCGACGTCGGCGGCCGTCCCGCGATCACCGCGCGCCCCAAGCGCGACAGCCGCCCGCACTCGATCGCGCAGCTCGCCGCCGAGAACGAGGTCAAGCCGCGCTACCAGTTCGAGACCCCGCTCGGCACCACCCCGATCTCGGAGCTCGCGCGCGCCGTCGACACCGTGCTCGATCGCTCCGTGGTCATCGAGCGCTTCGACGCCAGCGACGAAGCCACGCGCGCCCTCGAGCGCGCTCGCCTCCTCGGCCGCGCGCAGAGCCCGTTCGTCCAACG
This sequence comes from Kofleriaceae bacterium, assembly GCA_033763475.1. Classification (GTDB taxonomy): domain Bacteria; phylum Myxococcota_A; class Polyangia; order Haliangiales; family Haliangiaceae; genus JABFXX01. Next base: position 176,652 of record JANRKM010000151.1, on the reverse strand, counting down.
CGCCCTCTCACTCGATCGCACCGCACGCTCCGCCGTGTTCGAAGCCCCCTCGGGCGCATCGTTCGCCGACGCTCCGCCCAACCTGCCGCCGACCGAGACCGTGCGCCTCCTCAAGCGCATGGCGCGTGCGGCCGCGGCAATCCACGAGCTCGGCGGCAGCCATGGCGCTATCTCCGCGCGCACGGTCGTGCTCGACGACGGCGCCGTCCCCACCCTGATGGCTGCCGGCCTCGGCGCTGCTGCGGACTCGCAGCCACTCGACGACGTCCAGGCGATCATCTCGCTGGTCGCCAGCCTCGTCGGTGCCGAACCCACGTTCGCCGCCGTGGCGCGCGCCGTCACCGACGAGGTCGGGGCCAAGGTGCCGGCCTACGCGATGCCCGTCGACGGCGAGACGCTGTACGCCGCCGCCGACGCGATCGATATCGCGGTGCTCGCAGCGCTCGGCTCGCGCTGACTACCTCTGCGCGTAGATGAACGTCACCGCGGTGCACACCGGCACCAGCTTGCCGTCGACAGATACGGCTTGTACGTCCACGCCTGGGTACCGGTCGTGATCTTCGCGTCGTAGTCCGGCCAACAGGTGGCCTTGAGCGTCTGACCCTGTTGCTTCGTTGGGCGCTACGCGTTGCTGCGCGGAAGCTCGGCGGCGTTCTCGATCTCGACACGATCCGCGGGGAATCGCAGCGGCACGGTGAGGGACACGAGCGTGCCGCGCGGTTCCCGGCGCGTGATGACGCACTCCCCATCGAGGCGGCGCGCGCGCTCGCGCATGCCGAGGAGGCCGAGGGCGCCGATGCGCGGCGGGCTGTCGGGCAGGCCGATGCCGTCGTCGGCGATGTCGAGCTTGAGGCGGCCGCGCTCGAGGCGGAGGTCGACGAAGATCGCGCTCGCCGAGGCGTGGCGCGCGACGTTGGTGATGGCTTCCTGGAAGATGCGGAAGACGGCGGTGGCGAGACCCCGCTCGAGCTGGACGTCGCCGAGTGCAGAGGAGACGGTGGAGTGAATGCCGGTGCGCCGGTGAAACTCTTCCGCCTGCCACTCGATGGCCGCGGCGAGGCCGACATCGTCGAGGATGCCCGGGCGGAGCTCGGAGGAGATGCGACGCACGGTGGCGATGAGGTCGTCCGTGCTCGACATCATCTCGCGCAGCTTGCCGGAGATCGCCGGGTCGTCCCCGCGCCGGCGAGCGATCCAGGCGAGGTCGAGCTTGAGCGCGGTGAGGGCCTGACCGAGCTCGTCGTGAATCTCGCGCGCGATGCCGGTGCGCTCCTCCTCGCGCGTAGCCTCGATGCGCTCGGAGAGTGCGCGCAGCTGCTCGTCGAGGAACCGGCGTTCGATCGCGATGCTCGCGACGTGCACGGCATTCATGACGAGGGCCATGGCGCCCGGGGTCGGGTTGCGCACGGACTTGTAGTAGACGGCGAACGTGCCGAGGACGTGACCGTCGTTGGCGAGGATCGGCGTCGACCAGCACGCACGCAGATCGTGTGCCAGGGCGAGGTCCCGGTAGTCGACCCACAGGGGATCGTTGGCGATGTCGGAGACGATGACCGTATCGCGCTTGTACGCCGCGGTGCCGCACGAGCCGGCCGCGGGACCGATGGGCGCGCCGTGAACGGCCCGGTTGTACGCCTCGGGGAGCGAGGGCGCCGCGCCGTGAAGAAGGCGTGTCCCCGAGCGATCGATGACGAGGACCGAGACCATCGTATCGGGTACGAGCTCCTCGATGACTTCGGTCAGGGCCTCGAGGATGTCGCCGAGTGGCGCGCCTGCGGCCAGCATGGCAAGCGCGCGGCGCTCTGCGAAGTGCATGCGCTGGGTGCGCACTGCGAGCGTGACGTCCTCCAGCGCGAGGCCGATGCAGCGGTCGGGCAGCACGAACGCCTTGACCGCGAACGTCGGCGCACCGTGCAGGCCCGTGACGCGGCACGCGGTCAGCTCGCGGCGCGGGCGCTCGTTGCTCGTGCCGAGGATCAGCTGCGGCAGCTCGGTGCCCAGGGCGGCCGGAAATACCTCGGGCAGGCGCTTGCCGACCGCCTGCGCGGCGACGATGCCGGTGAGCTGCTCGTTGGCGAGATTGGAAGCGACCAGCCGCAGACTCTCCGCTACACCAGGGGTTTCGAGGCGCCAGACGGAGAGACCGATGGCCATGTTATCGACGATGTCGGCGAAGAGCCTGATCTTCTCGTCGCGCTGGATCTCGTCGGTGAGGTCGCGGCACGTGCCGACCATGGCGACGGCGTTGCCGTCTGTGCCCTGGATCGGCTCGCCCACCGCGTAGACCTCGCGCATCGAGCCATCCGGACGCACGATCCGGACCCGCGCCGCGAAGCGCTGACCTGTCTCGAGCGATGCCTTGATCTCGGCGTGCACGCGCTCGCGCGTAGACGGATCGAACCGCTCGAGGACGAAGGCGAACGTGATCGCCTGCGACCTAGGTCGTAGACCGTAGATCCGGTACAGCTCGTCGGACCACGTGACAGCGTCGGTCGCCAGGTCCCACTCCCACCGCCCGATCGGCGTGACCTGTTGGGCCGTCTCGAGCTGTCGCTCGAGCCTCGTTGCCACATCTGACGTTGAGTCCCCAGCGCTCGCCATAAGCTCCCCTCGCGCTCCAAACCTACCATGCAGACGAGGTATGCTGCCTCACCGATGATTCGGCTCCTCCTCGTCGACGATCACGCCGTGGTGCGTCGAGGGATCCGCGCGATCCTCGAAGACCAGCTGTCTGGTGTTGTGGTCGCCGAAGCCAGCAATGGTGACGAGGCGTTGGCCGCTCTCGAAGCGACGTTCGATGGCGTCGTCCTTGATCTGTCCATGCCGGGGCGCAGCGGCATCGATCTACTCGCGGAGATCAAACACCGCTGGCCAAAGCTGCCCGTACTGATCATGAGTCTGCATGCGGAAGATCACTTCGCGGTGCGCGCGCTGCGCGCGGGCGCGTCGGGCTACCTGACCAAGGCGGCGGCTCCCGACGAGCTGGTCGAGGCGGTGCTCAAGATCACGCGCGGGGGAAAATTCATCACGGAGGCCCTCGCGGAACGCCTCGCGGCAGATCTCGGTGGCCGCCCGGACGTGCCGCACGAGCGCCTCTCGGATCGCGAGTTCGACGTGATGCGGGGCATCGCCGCGGGAAACACCGTCGGAGAGATTGCGGCGCAGATGCATCTTAGCGTGAAGACGGTCAGCACGTATCGCACGCGACTCCTCGAGAAGATGGGCATGACGAGCAATGCGGAGCTGACCAAGTACGCGATCCAGCACGGCCTCGTGTAGGACGCCGCCGGACGCGATCTTCCGCGCGCAGCCGACACGCGTATCCGCGCTCCGCCGACGGCCGAGTTGCGGTGTGTGCAGTCCACTAATGCGCATGAAGGTTCTGGTCGTGGAAGCTTCGAAAGAGACGCGGATGCGGGTGGTCAACGCGATGTGCGAGCTCGACGGCGTCGTCGTCCAGGGCGCGGTCAGCAACTTCGGCGATGCGGTCCGGGCGTTCGACTCCTGCGCACTCGACGCGGTGATCACCGGCAGCGAGCTCCCCGATGGAGATGTGGAGGGCTTGATCGCCGCCGCGCGCCGTCGCCACCTCGCCACGGTCGTCGTGCTCGCGAACGATGATCTACCGGCACGCACGCGCTTTCTGTCTGCGGGCGCGACCCACGTGGTGACCGCGCGGCTCGACGAGCTCGTCTCGTGGATCGCTCCCGAGAATGCGTCCCTCGACGAGCGCGCGCATCCGTTTGCGCTGATCGGGCGGCTCTCGGCGGGCGTCGCGCACGACATCAACAATTACCTGACCGCCGCCAACGTGTCGCTCTCCTTGGCGGAGCACCCGAACATGCCAGAGGAGGCGCGCGAGGAGCTCGGCCGTGCACGCGCGGCCTTGGGCGGCATCTCGCGCCTCGTCGACAGCCTCATCACCTACGCCCGGGGTGGGTCGCCGGCACCGTCGGCGCTCGATCTGTCGGAGCTCGTGCGCGCCACCCTCGCGACGTTCCGCCACGTCATCCCACGCGGCGTGAATCTCGTGATCGAGAGCGAGTCGGGGCTCCCGATGTTGCGCGGCGTGCGCGCCGAGCTCGAGCAGGTGGTGCTCAACCTCGTCATCAACGCGTGCGATGCGATGCCGTGGGGCGGGAACTTGTGGGCGAACGTCGAGCGCGCCGGCCCGGGCGAGCTGCGCCTCGAGATCACCGACACCGGCACCGGCGTGATCGAGGAGCCCACGCACCACGGCGACCTGACGTCGCCGTCGAGCCACCACGGCGATATGCGCGCGGGCCTGGGCCTCGGCGTGGTCCGCATGGTGGTCGATCGCCACCACGGCACGCTGCGGATCGGACGCCGCAACAGCGGTGGCACAAGCGTCGTGATCGGCCTCCCCGCGATGGGGACCTAGCGCTTCTCGCCGACGAGCACCACGATCCAGATCGCGCCATCGCCGATCTCGGGGTGCGCCCCCTGCGCGATGCCGATGCCGACCTCGTCGGTCTTGGCGTCGCCGATCAGCGACTTACCGTCGAGCGCTTCGAGCTCCGCGGCCGCGGTGATCACGCTGCCCACCCGCGCGTAGACGGCGCCGAGCGCGTCGACCTGCTTCTTCACACCGGCGTAGGCCTGTTCGCGCGGCTTACCCGAAGCCATCGAGTCGGCGAGCTGCTGCGCGATGCTACCGAGGCGTGGGCTGTTGCCCACCGGCTTGTAGGCCATCAGCTTCGCGAGCACCTGGTCGGCCGCGCGCGCCGGATCCACCTTGGGCGGCACGCGCGTGAACACCTGCGTCACGAAGATCTCGCGGCGTCCCGAAATCTCCTCGCCGAACACGATGCCCACGCCGACATGCGTCGCGGACTGCGACATGATGTTCGCGCGGTGCCCGGGGCTGTTGAGCAGGCCCTGATGGGCTTCGCTCACGCTGTACGCGCGCGCGACGTTCTCGAGGACAACGGCCGTCTTGATGCCCGCTGCGCGCACGCGGTCCGCGGCCGAACCCGTCGTCGGCGAGATGTGCGCGACGTTCTTGGTGCGCTTCATCTCGTCGGAGTGTGAGCGCGAGACGGCGGCCACGCGGTCGTCCCATTGCAACGCCGGCAGGTTCTGCGCCCCGCGATCGCGGTTGACCATGGCGAGCATGCGCCGCTCCGCTTCCTCGGCCGTGGCCACCGGTGCGTCGTCGATCGATGGATCCACCGTCACCGAGACTGGTGGCTGCGCTCCACACCAGATGGGGAAGTTGGCGAGCACCGTCGAGCCACTCGCATCGTGCGCGGTGATCTCCACTTGCTGGCGCCCGATGCGTTGACCACATGCGACCTCCGACGTGAACGCGCCCGCGTGCCGTGCCTTGAGCGCGAGCCGCTCCGTCACACCGTCGTCATGGGTGACGAACACCTCGGGGTCCTTGAACCTCGCGTCGACGACGGCGTCGAGCTTGAACGCGCCGCCCGCCGGCAACGCGCGCGGAATCGGCGACGTGCTCACGCCCGACGCCTGCAGCGCGAACACCACGGCCCCCGTCCCATCCGGGGCGCGCTTCGCGGTGCCGATGCCCACGCGCGCCGACGCGCCATCGCCCAGGATCTCCTGCACGCGCGGCTTCAGCTGCTCGACGATCACCTCGGGCGAATCGATGTCGCCCCACACGACGAGGAGGTGCGGCGACGGCTCGATGATCCCGTGCCGCTGCAGCGCGAACTCGACGAGCGTGTACGAGATCACACCCTCCTCGGGCACGATCGCAGCGAGCTCTTCGCACGCCTTGAACAGCCGCGCGTCGGGCACCGGGCGCTGCGTCCCTGCCGCCGTGGCCGCGTCGCGCACCAACGCGGTCACGGCATCGCCGAGCGGCGAGCTGGGCGCTGCCTGGAAGGGCTCGTTGTAGCGCTCGGCGGCCACGGATGTCGGCGCGAAGGTGACGGGGCCCATCGGCCGCGCAGCCGCGTGGGCCTCCCCTCTCCGCCAACTCGGCTGCGTGCCGACCTTCTGCGGACCACTACTCGGGCAGCCCGCGAGGACAGCGAGGGCTACTGCCACGACTGCGCGCATCGCCCGAGATCCTAACACGCGTTGTCCGGCGACGCCGGCCGGCCGCCCCGTCGAGGGCTAGATGTCCCAGAACCGGCCGAGCTCGATGAAGTTCCAGTAGAAGACCGACATATCGTATTCGGTGCCGTCGCTACTGACGTCGAGCATGGGCTGGATCCCGACCTCCATGCCGACGATCGCATTGAACCAGCGCACCGCCCCGCCCCACTTCTCGCCACGCTTCATCGCGATGAGCTCGATGCGCGTATGCAGGCCGCCGTGGTTCGCATAGTGCCGCGCAATGCCGAACTGGAGAGTCTTGAATTTGTCCAGCTCGGGCGCATCCATCGTCCCCTCCGGGGTACCGCGGCGTGTGCCTTTCACACCGGCCATCAACACCCATGCGCTGCGCTGCACCACGTAGCTCGTCGACGCTCTCGTCGTCGTCGTGTACGAGTACCCGTACGCCGAAGGGGAGTGATACGTGTTCGACTGCGAAATGAACGAGTAGTTGCCCGCGCCGTACTGGTAGCCGAGGACGTAGCCCGCGAGCAGATCGAGCTCCTGCCAGTCACCGCCGAGCCGCGTCCGCACGCTCAGATACACGGGCCGCGTCAGCGGGATGTCGGCCACGCCGTAGAGCGACGGCTGGAACCCATCCACGCCGCCGAGCGTCAGCGATCCGATCAAGCCGACCTCGAGTAGCGGCCGCTTCTTCAGACACTTCTCGAAGTCGGCGTCCTTGGGCTCGCGCATGTCGAGCGCCTTGCACTCGTCGTCGGCGCGCACCTCGGCCCCGAGAGCGCCGACGAGCGCGAGCGCGACCATCGCCGCCACCTTCACGGGGTGCTCCCGGACGCCGTCTCCGCGGGCGCGGCTGGTGCGGCCTCGGGCGCAGGCGGCGTCTCGGACGGAAGCGTCGTCGGTGCCGTCTCCGCGGGCTTCTCCGCGGGTGCCGATGCCGCCCCGCCCTTCTTCTCGTCGAGCTTCGCGCGCGCCGCCTTGACGATGTTCTTACTCAGCTGCTCGCACCGCTCTTCCGACGGCTCGTGCCGGCAGGTGACCAGGATGCCCGAGGCGATCTGAAAGTAGTCGATGCGCTTCGATCCGCACTTCAGCTTCAGCGACGCCGAGTACTCCGTGCGATCCGAGTCGAGCGTGTCGCAGCCATACGCGGCGGCGCCCTCCTGGAGCACGCCCGTCAGATCGCGATTGCCCTCGAGCGGCACCACGAACATCGAATCGCCGCGCGGATCCTTCGCCATCAGGCTCACCCCCAGGCGCGCCGTCACACCCGCTCCGGTCACCGTCCGCTCGTCACCCGCCTCGCGATTGATCCAGTGCGCGCCGACGAACAAGTGCACCGGCGTGCGCCACGTCGCGAAGTACGTCGCGCCCACACCGCCCATGAAGCCGAAGCTGTTGTCCTCGGTCGTCATGCCATTCGACGTGCCGGTGCTCTTGCCGCTCTCGAGGCCCGCGCCGACCCGCAGCGACAGCCTCTCGGGGAGCGAGATGATGCCGTGGTCGTAGCGCATCTGCGCACCCGAGAACTTGCTCTCGCCGCCGTCGAACGACGTCGTGGTGGCCGCATAGCCGCCGGAGAACCGCTTCATCGTGCCGCTGAAGTCGATGCCGACGTTGAAGCCGACCGTCGTCCCACCGCCCGCATCCACCTCGGCGCCTCCGCTCTGGCTGACCTTCGTCGACGGGGTCGACGTGAACGCGACCTCGCCATACAGACCAGCACACCCGGCGAGCGCGCTCGCCAGCATTGTCATTCCGAGAACGTGTCGAGCCATAGCCGACCACGGTAGCCGCGTCGGCTCGTCGGTCGCCTCCCTCGTCCGAGGGATGCCTTCGGGTCGTGCTCGGGTAGCTCGCTTGTTCGTCGAGCTCGGCGCCCCTCGATGAGGTTCGTGGTGACCACCCGCCACCAAGGAGTGGCTTCTCGACGTCGAACATCGCCGAGATCTCGGTCAGACCGAACACGCCGTCATAGTCGAAGTCCTGGCACGACACCAGGTGGGGCCATCCTGGCGAGGATCTCGCACGGGTGGAGCTCCTCGCGCTGGCATCCGAGCATCGCCACCAACAGGGCCGTTCGGAGCTTCATGGCAACCGAAGCCCCTGTGCTCCGAGTCTACGCTGAGAGGCCTCGTGTTCGGGTCTTGTCGATTTGACGCGCTGTGCCTATTCGGCGCTTCGATCAGTTCGACGCGCTGCCAGCCGGCGTGAGGCGCGAACCAGGCACGAGCCGCGCGCCCGCCTTCGATGCCGAACCCGTCGCGGATTGCGAGCCCGAACCCGATGCCGAACCCGATGCCGATGCCGATGCCGAACCCGATGCCGAACCCGTCGCCGATCCCGATGCCGAACTCGATCCCGAACCCGTCGCCGATGCCGGCCCCGACCCTTTCACCGTAGCCGGAACCAACACCGGGGCCGCGGCCGAGCCCGAGCCCGAGCCCGAGGCCGAGCCCGTCGACGGCGTCGACGAACCGGGCGTGCCAGCCGCCGGCGTCAACGGATTCACCGCATCATTCGGCGTCACCGATCCGATCGTATTGGCGAACACGACCGTGAGCATCTGATCCAACCCGTGCCAGTCGGAGAACGAGATCCGATTCCACGACGACGCCGAATCCTTCCCGACGCCGCCCTTCGGCCGATCGACGCGCACGACGTTGAGCTTCCACCGATCGCCGACTCTCGGCGGCGTGTTGATCGTCATCGCGGCATCGCGCCCTTTGATCGCGGCCCACGGAATCGCGACCTCGACGTCCCATCCGCTGTCGGTGTCGCCAAGCTTGTCGGCCGTGCCGCGCACGGAGACGGCGGTCTGCATGCCCGCGTCCCATTCCTCGTCGCCCTTCGCGGCGCGGCCGCCGGGGAACCACGAGTCGAACGTCACGTTGTTCGGGTTGACCTGCAGCTCGATGTAGCCGCGCTTGTTCTGGTCGGCATCGATGAACATTTCGATGCAGTCGCCCTTCCACAGCGGGTCGTCCTGGTTTTTGTACTCGCTGTAGACCTCGGTGTCGGAGACGCTCGCGAACAGATAGAGGTTCTGGTCGTCCCACGTCATCCTGGCGGTCGCCTTGCCGACAGGATCGGGGCTGCCGATCGCGGGCAAGAGCTCCGGCGACGTGACGGCGCCCGCCCAGCCCGGATCGTTGGCGACGCCATCGATCGTGATGGGGCCCTTCGCGTAGGGGATGTGGACGGTGCCCGCGGGCGGTGGCGCCTTCGAGAGATCGACATCGAACGTCCGCGCGACGACGGCGCGATCGACGACGTTGGCGCCAGAGGCGGCCATGCGATCGCCTTGCCCGTGGGCGCCGGTGGCGATGAGGCCGACGAGGAGCTGCGCCTGGTTCGACTTCCAGTCGGGACGCAGCACGATCTCCTGCTCGTCCTCGATGATCTCGCCCACGCGCCAGGTCTCGGGCTTGTGCGCGCGCTGCATGTCCGTCGGCAACAGGCTCATGAAGTCGGCGGTGTTGGGCGCGCCGCGGAGTTGCGAGAACACGGTCCAGCCGTTACCGACGGGCGCGACGACCTTCCAGTAATGCGTGATCTTGAACGCCTGCCCAGGAATGACGCGCGGCGAGCTCGTGGTGTTGCCCAGATAGATGACCTTGCCGCCGAGGTCGACGTCGAGCTGCTTGTCGAGCGGTGGAGCGGACCGGAGCAAGTGCTGGGGCACGTAGCCTGGATCGATGCGCTTGGGCTGCGGACCGGATCCTTGATCGACGCAGCCGACCAGGAGGACGGCGACGAGGAAGCTGCGCATCGCGCGGCAGCATACGCCGAAACAACGAACGCCACCCGGAGGTGGCGCACGTACGAGGGAGCTACGAGCAGTTACCAGCGGAGCAGCGTCATGCCACCCGAATTGGGCTGAGGCGCGGGCCCGAGGGGCAGCACTTCCTTCGCACGCGACCCGCTCGGCGACGAGTCATCGTTCGCGATCTGGTAGACGACGTACGCGCTGACCGCGACGACCGCCCAGAACCACCACTTCTTGTAGACAGGCACCGGCTTCGCGATGGGCTGGTCGAGCGCGGTCAGCTGGCCCTGCTGGCCCTGCTGACCCTGCTGCGCCCCCTCCTGACCCTGCGGGGGCGGGGCGCCGGCGCCCGCGTTGGCGGCGCCCGCGGTCATCTGTTGCTGCCCCTGCTGACCCTGCTGCCCCTGCTGCGCCGCATACGGGTCGTAGACCTGGCGCTGGTCACGGATGCCGTTGACGTCGATGGTCGAGACGCGGTCGAGCGACGCATCGCCCGTCGAGACAACGCCGGTCGCCGGCGTGCCCGTCGAACCACCGCTCGGAAGCGGACGGCTGTCGAGGTTGGTGTTGGTCTCGATCGGCGGGTTCTTCTTCGCCTCGGCGGCCAGGCGTGCTTCCTCGGCCTTGCGTGCCTCCTCGGCACGGCGGATCTCCTCCGCCTTGCGCATCTCCTCGGCCTTCCGCGCCTCCTCGGCACGGCGGGCCTCCTCGGCCTTCTTGGCCGCGACCGACTTCGCCGCTGCGTCCAGGCGCGCGACGCTCGCCTCGATCTCCGCACGCTTGTCCGTCGTGGGGACCTTGTCGAGATACGCGCGGTAGTACTGGATCGCAGGCTCCGGATCGCCCAGCTTGTCGTAGCAGAGCGCGAGGTTGTAGTTGTTCAGGTCGGCCGGCACGAGCTGCTGCGCCGCGCTGAACTCGCGAATCGCGCTTCGATAGTCGCCGCCGTTGTAGAACTTCACGCCGGCCTGGTAGTGCGTCCGGGCGTCAGCGCGATCGTCGGCGCGCGCCGGTGTACCGGCTGCCAGGACGAGCGCTATCGCGAGGACGAGGTAGCGGAGGATCGGACTTGCGATTCGCTGGCGCATCACGGCTGGTCTTCTTTCGAGCTAGTGGTCTGGGAGGATGCCCCTCGCGCCAAGCGTGAGAAGCGTCACTCGATCCCGCAGTCAGGGTCGTCGGGGTGGGCCTTGCAATACACCGGCCGACAGGCGCTGTTCGCCATGTCCTTCTTGGTGCCGGTGCACTTGTTCCCTGGATTCGTCGTGTTCGTGTTGTTCGGGTTCGGGTTGGTGTTCACGACCGGCACTTTCGTCAGCGTGAACTTCTGTTTCTTCGATTTCGAGTCGATCGTGACATCCGTGTCACGGTAGCCCCTGGCCTTCAGGGTCAAGGAGCGAGTCTGGCCTTCTGCAACCTCGAGGCTGTCGGGACCCGATGCGATCTTCGCGCCGTTTTCCCAGATCTCGAACGTGGCCACGTTGGTGGATACCACCACGCCCACGAGCTTGGCCTCGGGAACCCCGGCATCGGGCGGCAACGTCCCAGCGTTGGAGCCCGCAGCCGAGCCGGCATCCGCGAGCTTCGATGCGCAGGTCGCGAGCCGCTCACCGATCTCGGTCGCCTTTTTCGTCGAGGCGTCATCCTGCTTTAGGTTCGGATGGGCCGCCTGCATGTCGCCCGCCCACTTCGTCAGCTCGGCGGTGATCTTGTCCGCGCACGCCTTGTCCGTGCATGCGCACATCGCGTCGGCATACGTGTTCATTTTTGTCAGGGACTCGGCAATCACTGCCGCATCGTCCTTTGCGCCCGCCGCCGCCGAGCCGTTGCTCCCGGTGCCGGCGATCGCGGAGCCGCTACCATCGCTCGCGGCAGCGGAGCCCGTCGACCCGTTGGAGCCCGATCCCGTGATCGAGTCCGAGCCGGCCCCACTCGCGACCTGCGAGCCTGCACCCTCGCCCGGCTTCGGGTCGCCCTTGCCCAGGATCGCGAACGCCGCGACGCCGCCGCCCACGGCGAGCACTGCAAGGATGCCGACGATGAGACCTGTGTTGCTCTTCTTTGGCGCAACGTAGGAACTACCCGCGTCATGGACGCCCGACGCGGACGCCGGCGCGGCGGCCTGCATCGAGCCCGACGGCCCGAAGCCCGGCGCACCGGTGGGGACCGGCCCCGTCGGTGGACGCATACCCGGGGGCGGACTGCCCGCGAGCTGCGTCTGCATCTTACCGGGCGCGATCGCACTGCCCGTCGGCGACGGTGTGGCGACCGGGTGCACCGCGCTGACCGGGAACGCCTCCATATATGTCGACATGCCCGCGCCCGCGACGCCGCGATAGATCTCGACCAGCGCCGCGACCAGCTCGTCCATCGTGGAGAACCGGTCCGCGGGGTTCTTCTGCATGGCCTTCGTGATCACCTCGGCGAGCCCGGGCGGCAGCGTGCGCCCAGCCGCCGCAGCGCGCTTGGCCACGGGCTCGGGCTCCGTGGTGATGTGCTGGGTGAGGATGCCCATGAACGACTCGCCGCGGAACGGCAGCGAGCCGCTGAACACCTCGTACATGATCACGCCAACCGCGTAGATGTCGGTACGAGCGTCGACGGGATTACCGAGCGCCTGTTCGGGCGCCATGTAGAACGGCGTACCGAAGATCGTGCCCGTGCGCGTCAGATTGTTCTGACCATCGTTGCCCGCGACCTTCGCGATGCCGAAGTCGAGCAGCTTGGGTACGTCCTCGTTGTTGGGCCCGATCGTGACGAAGATGTTCTCGGGCTTCATGTCACGGTGCACGATGTTCTTCGCGTGCGCCGCAGCCAGACCATGGCCCGTCTGGATGAGGATGTTCAGCAACCGCTCGACGGGCTGCGGCTGCATGATCAGATCGTTCAGGGCAGCTCCGTTGAGGAGCTCCATGCACATGTAGATGCGGCCGTCCGAGAGGAAGCCGAAGTCTTCGATCTGGATGATGTTGCGGTGACCGATGGTCGAGCTCGAGTGGGCCTCTTGCTTGAACCGTGTCACCGCCTCGGGGTTGGAGAGAATCTCCGGGCGCAGCAGCTTGATCGCGTACTTCTTTGCGATGTGGATGTGCTCGGCCGCGTAGACCTCGCCCATTCCGCCTTCGCCCAGCTTCTTGATAATCCGGTATCGACCATCGAGCACCTCGCCGACCAGCGAAGCAGCTGGCTGAACGTGGGGCATCGACCCGGGGGGTCCATCGGCGCTCATGAGGCGACCAGTATAACGCGCCCCGACGGTGGATGCCGGGGCGCGCTTGGCCCGTTCACGGTGCGCCGCAGACCCCCACGCCCTGCTCGTTGGCGGTGGGGTCCGAGTTGACGATGCACGCAGTCCCCGCCGGGCACGGTTGGAGGTCCGAGCGGCCGCAGGCCTGCGCGGACAGCATGTCCATGGAGAGAAGCTCGCAGCGCCCCTGCACGCACATCGGTGCGGCCGCCGATTCACAGGTGTCGACGCCAGGACACACGGGGTCCAGCTCACATCCAAGAGCGGAATCGTACGCGGCCTGCCCCGACGCGATCACCGCTGTGTCGGTGCCGCCACGGGCACAACCGCAGCAGTCGGCCCGGGTCTGCACGCAGTCGCTGTCGACGAGGCAGCCGCCGTCCTCGGGCGCCGCGCACGCGCACGACAGGCAGCCCGTGGCGTCCATCATGAACCCGTCGGCGCACGCGACGGGGCACGACATCGGCGCGCACGCGAGCACGCACTGGCCGCCGTCGCAGGCCGCGCGCACGTTGTCCATGCACGCGCCTTCGGGCATCGGACACACCACCCCGTCGCAGGCGCGATTCGCGGGCTCGTCGACGTGAACCGCGAACGCCGGGCACTCGCAACACGTCGCTGCCGCGGGCACACAATCCGCGTCCTCGAGACAGCGGTACGGGGCACTGCCGCTGCCCGGGGCATCGTCGCCCGGTGCCGCGGTGGCCTCGTCGGCGGCCCGCGAGGGGCATCCGGCGAGTGAAACGGCGACGAGGCAGACGGCGAACCGCATGACAACCTGGGGGAGAAAAGCACGGCCCGTGCCTGCATGTAACTGCTGAAGATCTGTAGTTCCGGCCTCAGTTTTCCGTGGGGATCAGACCCATCACGTAGATCCGTTCACGCGATGGCTTCGAAGATCCTGACCAAGACGGACCAGAGGATGGAAGACCGCATGCTCGCGGTCTCTGACGACCCAGAGCGGGCGGACACGCTCCAGAAGGCGCGCGCCTTCAAGCGCACCTGGCTCGAGCTCGCCGAGGCCCTCTCGCGCTGCAACGAGAAGAAGCTGTGGGAGAAGTGGGGCTTCACGGACTTCGACGCGTACTGCCGCAAGGAGCTCCACCTGCGCGGCTCCACCGTCGCCAAGCTGCTCGGCAGCTATCGCTTCCTCGAGACCTCCGCGCCCAAGGTCATCGAGCGCGCGCGCACCGACCACTACGACATGCCGATCCCGTCGCTGCCGACGGTGGAGTTCGTGAAGAAGGCGACCGAGGAAGGCTCCGCCGACGAGGAGACGCTGCGCAGCATCCATCGCGTCGCGTTCGAAGAAGGCGCCGAGAAGGCCGTGCTCGCGAAGAAGTTCGGGGAGCTCGTGTTCCCCGAGAACAAGCGCGACCAGCGCGAGAAGCTGCGCTCCGCGATCGCGTCCACCGCGCGCCGCCTGTCGGCGATGATCGCCGAGAGCAACAATCCCGTCCCCAGGCAGCTCGCGATCAAGGTCGAGGAGACCATCGGCGAGCTGCTGGAGGCCATCGAGAACTAAGTTAGCTCGCGTTACGCGGGCCGGCACACGAACACGGGGCTATCCACGTAGCTCGTCGCATACGGCAGCGTGAACGTGGAGAAGTCGCCGTTCGCGATGTTCGTCAGGCCGCCGCGAAGGCACTCGACGCGGACGAAGTACCACCACGGGCTCGGCGGATCGGCAGGTAGGAACAGGCTCGCCGGAATCGTGACCGACGGCGTCGGCGTGAGGAGCTCGGCGACGCGCCGTGGTCCCGTCGCACCGCCGAAACGGCCGAGCGTGTTGTAGAGCGTGTAGCGGTACGCCGTGGTCCCCGCGCCACACGTTGCCTCGACGGTGACGCCCGGTGCGCGCGCGACCTCTTCGAGCTCGATGATCGGTGCGCCGTCGAGCAGGATGTTCGACGGCAACGCCGGGCTCTCGATCGGGGGCACCTCGGACGCGAGCGTGTCGAGCGTGAACCCAGCGTGCAGCGCCTCCGGCGCGCCGCCCATGAGCCCCGCCGACGAGCGCGTTGCTGCGCCACGGATCGAAAAGATCGCCGGCCAGCCACGTGCCTCGAATGGATTGGCGAAGCCCTGCCCGATCATCACGGTTGCGGACGAGATGGTGGCAGCACGAACCAACGGTACGCCGTCGATGTCCTGCTCGCTCGGCCGCCCGTAGGGAGATGCCTGCACGCGATACGCGAGCTCGCCCGTCGGCATGAACGGAGGCGACAGACTCGCGTACTGCGTCGCGATCCCCGACGAGATGAACGCTCCGAAGTCGCGGTTCATCGAGGCGGTCTCGAGGGTGCCGGTGATGGGCGTCGACACGAGCGTTTGGCTGAACGCGGGGACCTTGAGCACACCGTCGAGGCGTCCGCTGCCGTCGTAGCGAGCGATGACGACCGCGTCCTGCATGCCGATCGGGGTGCGATTGGACCAGTCCATCTCGAACACGAGCTGCGCGGTCGGGGCGGAGACCTCGACCGGTACGCTAGTAAGGCCGGGGAGTGCGACGACGTAGCGCTCGTCGACGTTCGACACCCGGCTCAGCGCGACATCGAACGCGAGCTTCGTCCCCTGCGCGGTCGGCGTCACCGGCGGCAGGTCGTAGCCGTGGCGGATGATGGTTCCGTTGATGTTCAGGCTCGAGGTGACCCAGACGTGGTGGCCCCCGTCGAGCATGAACTGCACGGCATACGGCGGATCGCCTGGGTTCGCCGCCGTCCACGAACCGTCGGGCTGCGCGATCATCACCTGGCCACCGAGCAAGCGCGGGGCCGCATCCAGCGGGAGCCCGTCGACGCGGGCATCCCCGGTCACGATCGCTCGTTCGAGCCTGAACACCAGCATTTCACCGCTGTTGCTTCCGTCGACCGAAGGGGCGACATCGTGCACGAATGGGCCGTAGTCGCCACAGGCGGAGTTGCCTAACGCGATCACCATCACAAGGACGCCACGCATCGTCGCCATCATCGGCGCACAAGATGCCGCAGCTGCGCGGATCACGCGTACTTCACGCGCCTCCGAGCACTATTTTCGGCGCGCGCGAGATACGCTTCGTCGTGACCGGCTTCTTCGCTGCGGACTTCTTCGCTGCGGCATTCTTGGCTGCAGGCTCCTTTGGCTCGCGCTGCTTCGCCGCGGACTTCTTCGCCGCCCGCATTTTCGCCGACGGGGGATCGCCGCCCGAAAGCGCCGCGAACACGGCGCGGGTCTCCTTCCGATCCTTGTTGCCGGGCTTGATCCACCTGAGCTTGCCGCGCGTCAGTCTGGCGATCGTCGTCGGCAAGTCGCACATCCAGCCGTAGGTAACTGCCGCGGAATCGTCGACGCGGGCGGCCAGCGAAACAGGCACCGCGTTCTTCTCCTGCGGCATTCGTAGCTCGAGCGGTGCCCACTCGGCGAGCAGCACGTTCAGATATTCGTCCGCTTGCTCGGCGAGCGCCTCGCCACCTGCGCGGCGCTTCGCACCGCGAAACACCACGCACTCGGGCTTACCGGTGAACATGTCGACGCGCGCCGCCCCCACGAACTTGCCGCCCTCGAATCGCGCGACACCGTCGAGGCCATCGTCGCAGCCCTGATGCACGATCAGCGGCGCATCCAACATGGATGACAGCGCCTCGAACGCCTGCTTCACCTTCACAGACATCCGGCCCCGCTTGTCGATGAGCGCGGTCCCCAGGATGGACTCGCCGCCGAGCCAGATGCTCGCCGTCGGTACATCGAACGTCATCGCCATCACCTCGGCCTCGAGCTTCGGGACCTTCAAGAGCAACGAAAGCAACGGCGACAACGAGCCAGCCTCGACAAGCAATGCGCTGTTGTATTCCAAGCGTGAAGTATAGCGAGCCGCGCGAAAGCTAGGTGCAATGGGCGCGAGCTCACGCGCTAGGCGATCACGTACTTCACGGCCTTCGCGAGCAGGTACACCGCGTAGACCATGAGGAACATGCCGACGACGCGCGGGATCCACTGCGCCTTGTCGCCGAGCACGTTCTTGCCCTTCTGCGTGAGGTACGCGACGAGCGCGAACCAGCCCGCACTTCCGACCATCACGCCGATCGCGCACGCCAGGCCTTCGCCTGTGGTCTCGATGGGAATCATCGAGCCCATGATCACGACCCAGGTCACGATCGCAGCGGGGTTCAGCAGGATGAGCGCGAGGCCGACCGTGAAGCCGGACCACATCTCGCGTCGCTGCTCCTTGCGGATCATGCCGGTGTCGGACGGCCGATGGGGGGGCTGCGCCGCAGGCTGGACGGGCTGGCTGCGCGCGGTGAGGAAGCCGTAGATCAAGAGGACGACGCCGCTGATCGCGAACAGGATGGGCGGGATCGACGGATACGCGCGGAGGAGCGGGGTGACGCCGAGGACACCACCGGCGGCGTAGAGGCCGTCTGCGAGGGCCGCGCCGGCCGAGACCGCGAGCGCGCGGCGGAGCGTGTGCCGATAGGCCGCATCGATCACGGCGACGTTCGCCGGCCCGATCGGGACACCGGTGAGCGCGCCGGCTGCGATGCCGATCAGCAGGAACATCAGCACGGAATGCCCCGTGCTATAGCAGGACCGTGAGCCCGCCTGCTAGCGACGATTCCACAAGCGGCTCGGGTAGTTCCGCGGCACTCCCGGCGGGGGGCCCCAGCGTGACCTGGCTGGGTCATGCCACGGCTGTCGGCGATTTCGGCACCGCGCGGGTGGTGTTCGACCCACTGTTCCGCTCGCGAGCGCGGGCCGCCGGCAAGGTCGACGCGGTCCTGGTCACGCACTCCCACGTCGATCACTTGAACCGTTGGAGCTTGAAGGCAATCGATCGGGAGAGCCACCTCGTCGTGCCCAAAGGCTCGCGCGAGGTCGTTGCGGACCTCGGGTTCGCGAAGGTTACCGAAGTGGATGCCGGAGATCAGGTCGAGATCGCCGGCCTCGAGGTCACGGCGGTGGAGACCCGGCACGACAACGGCCGCTGGCGTAAAAGCGCGATGCCCATCGCGCTGGGCTACGTGGTGCGCGGAGGTGGCGCGACGATCCATCATGCCGGCGACGTCGACTTCTCCGACCACTCGGTGTTCGACGCGATCGGCAAGAGGTTCACCATCGACGCAGCGCTGCTGCCCATCGGCGGCATGATGCCCGTCTGGTACTACCGCTGGCGTCGTGCCGCGATGGACCGCGGCATCCACATCGATCCGGACTGCGCGCTCGATATCTACGAGCGGCTCGGCGCCAAGACCCTCGTGCCCGTGCACTGGGGCACCGTAAATCTGAGGTTGGGCCCGCCGAGCATGCCGCGGCGCCGCCTCGCCAAGGTGGCCGCGGCGCGCGGGGTGGCGGGGGTCGAGGTGCTCGCCCACGGTCAGCGCCTCCCGCTTACATCACGCCGTTGAAGCGCAGGGTGCCGACGACGCCGATGACGCCGACCAACGCGCCGATGACATAGCCGAACCGCTTGTCGCGCACGATCGGGTCGCGGCTGTCGGCATCGCGTAGCCTGATGAACCGGATCACGTCGATCGTGCCCCACAGCCCCGCGACGCCCGCGGTCATCACGCTGAGGAAGCCGCGGAACACCTCGGAAGAGACGAGCTCGGTGGTCACGCGGTGGCTCCGGGGACGGCATCGACGAGCATGCGCTTGGCGTCGTGGAGGATGGTGACGACCATCAGCGGCACGTACGCCCAGAAGAAGAACGGGACCTCCATACCCGAGGTCGCGAAGCCGATCAGGTAGCCCGTGTACCCGACGAGGCGCTCGTTCGCGTACGACTTGTAGTTGACCGCGCGGCCGGCACGCTTGCTGTAGATCCCGCGCATCACGGTGTTCGCGATGCCGAGCACCAGGATCATCACCACGGGCGCGACCGGCGCCCAGCCGTACCAAGCGACCAGGAGGAGGCCAAAGCCGTAGCAAATGCCGTCGGTGATGGCGTCGAACACCTCACCGAACACGCTGCGACAGTCGAAGATCTTGGCCACCAGACCGTCGAGCTTGTCGAGCAGGCCGCAGATCAGGATGAACAGCGTCGCCCACTGGTGATAGCCGTTGTCGACGGCCCACACGAGAGGGGGCAGGGTGAGGAACCGCGACGCCGTGACCGCGTTCGCCGGGTTGAACGGCGACACCACGCGAGGCGCGGCAGACGCGCCGGGGCGAGCGACAGCGGTGCCGGCCACGAGCTAGCTCGCTTCGACCCGCGATTGAATCGCCGGCGTTTCCTCGGCAGCTACGAGCCCCGGGTCGACGAACCGATACCGCTTCCACGCAAACCGCACCCGCTGCAACAGCGACACGTGGCTCATGATCGCGACGGCCCAGCACCCCGCCAGCATCGGCCGCGGGTCATCGAGCAGCGCCGTGAAGAACACGCCGGTGCCGAAGTAGATGATGAACTCCGCCGAGCCGAACAGACCGACGACATCGACCGGGTGACCGATCTTGCCTTCCTTGCGCCAGATGTCCTGCTGGCTCTCGGCGTAGATCGACAGCTTGATGATCACGTTCGTCAGCGCGCCCGTGATCCCGAACCCACACACGATGAGGATGTGCGGGTAGTCGTAGCTGAGGTTGAGGCAGCCACCGGCGTACATGATGCCGAGCACCCAGCGGTCGCAGACGTCATCCATCACCGCGCCGAACGTGGAGCGTTGGTTGAAGTTGCGCGCCTTGTAGCCGTCGATGTGGTCGATCAGGCCGCGCGCGATGAGCAGCACGAACCCGAGCCACCAGTGGCCCGCGTAGAGCACGTAGCCGCCGACGAGCCCGATCGCGGCACCGAACAGCGTCCACGCGTTGGCGTGGATCGGCAGCTTGGCGAGACCCGAGACGATGGGGTGCAGGACCCGATCGGCGGTGTTGCGGAATGCAAACAGGTTGGCCATGCGAAGGCAACTCTATCGAATTGTCACTTCGCCCGCACGGCCTGGAGCGTCTTGCGCAGCGCGGCAACGAACGTGTCGATCTGCGCGCTCGTGATCGAGAGCGGCGGCTGGAGGCGCAGAACGTTGCCGTACTGGCCGGAGATCGTGATCAACATGCCGGCCTCGTGGAGGAGATCCTTCACCTTGGCGACCTCGTTCTTGCCGAGGACCTCCTTGGTGTCGCGGTTCTTCACGAGCTCGATGCCGCCGAGGAGGCCGGTGAAGCGGACGTCGCCGATCCAGGGGTCATCGATCGCCCACGAAGCATCGGTGAAATAGCGCCCCATCTTGGCCGCGTTCTCGATCAGCTTGTCCTCGACGATCGCGTCGATCAGCGCGAGGCCGCCGGCGGCCGACACGGCGTTGCCACCGTTGGTGGGCGTGGTGCCGCCGAAGAAGTGCTTGCACACCTCGTTGCTCGCCGAGGTCAGGCCGAGCGAACCGACGCCACCGGAGAGGCCCTTGCCACCCGTCATGATCTCCGGCTCGAGCCCGTAGTGCTCGACGGCGAACATCTTGCCCGTGCGCCCGAGGCCCGTCTGGATCTCGTCGGCGATGAGCAGGATGCCGCGCGCCTTACGGATCTTATCGAGGCGGTCCCACCACTTCTGCGGCGGGGCGATGCCACCGACGGCCTGGATCGGCTCGGCGATGATCGCGGCGGTGTTGGGACGCGCGTCGAACTGCGCCTCGAGACCGTCGAGGCACTCGGTGTTGCAGTTGCCACTCGTCTTGCCGAACTTGCAGCGGTAGCAGTACGCCGACGGGATGGCGTAGTTGTCGGTGCCGAGCGGCTTGCCCGCGGACTCGCGGTACTTCTCGCTCGCGGTCACCTCGAGCGAGCCGAGCGTGAGGCCGTGA
Organism: Kofleriaceae bacterium; assembly: GCA_033763475.1. GTDB lineage: Bacteria > Myxococcota_A > Polyangia > Haliangiales > Haliangiaceae > JABFXX01. Next base: position 155,813 of record JANRKM010000151.1, on the reverse strand, counting down.
TACCCGTTCTCGAGGTACGCGATGTCCGTCTTCTTGTCGTACTGACGCGCGAGCTTGAGCGCGAACTCGTTCGCCTCGGAGCCGCCCGTCGAGAAGAAGGCCTTATTGACGCTCTTTGGCGCCAGCTTGATGAGGCGCTCGGCGAGGCGAACCATCGGCACGGTGCCGTGCTTGCCGGAGACTTGAAGCACCTCGGTGAGCTGCTTGCTCGCAGCCTCGGCGATCTTGGGATGGCAGTGGCCGGCGTTGTTCACGAAGTAACCGGCCGTGAGGTCGAGGTACTCCTTGCCGTGAACGTCCCAGACCGTGCAGCCCTTGGCCTTGGCGATGATCACGGGCTCACCTGCAGGATGCGTCCACGGGCGCATCACGTACTCGCGATCAGCAGCTTCGATCGCTTCGGCGTCAGTCAGTGGTTTAGCCATTCTGCGGGTACCTCGATGGGGGCCTGGGGTATCAACGTGACAAAGCCAAGTCAAGGAAGGGGGTTAGGGTGTTCGACGAACCGGCTCTGGTCGCGATCCCACACCCGAACATGGTCGCTACGAACCCCGCCACCGTCGATGTCAAAGATCCGGTAACGCGCGGTGCGTTCTGGCTTGTTGTGGTGATAGGTCCCAGACGAGATTCCGCGAACAGGCACGGGTCCCTTCGGTCCGACGAGCTCTTCCGTCATGCACCGGTGCTCGTGGCCGTGGACGATAAGTTCTGCCCCGTGGGCCGCGATTACCTCGGCAAAGGCCACGTGGTCGCGCAGGCCGCGGATCTTTGACGTGGCGCGCTTGCCGGCCGGCGGATGGTGGATCGCGACGAGGCGAACCTTGCCGGCGAGCCGCGGATCGGAGAGCGCCTTGCCGAGCCGAGCGAGCTGGCCCTGCCCGACACGGCCGTAGGCGGTGAACCACGGCGTCTGGCGACTCGTCGAGATGCCGATCAGCGCCAGATCACCGCGCACGCGCACGAGCGGCCAGCGCACGTCGTCCGTGCTGTCGGCTTTGGTCTCCTCGGTCCATTCCCAGCCGGGATCCGAGGTCGCGAAGTCCCCGAACATCTCCGCGAACAGCGGCACGCCCTCGGCGACGTAGGCATCGTGGTTGCCCGGGATCACGGTGACGCCGTGGGTTCCGAGGGCGAGCTTGTCGAACTTGCCGCGCGCGAACGCGAACTCCTGGCGGAGTGCGAGGTTGGTGACGTCGCCGGTGCACAGTACGTGATCGACGCCGATCGCGTTCAGGTCCTCGACCATCTGCTCGAACGCGGCCACGTGATAGTGGCGGCTGCGCGTCGACAGCAGGTTCATCACACCGATCCAGCGCTTGTTCACGAGCTCGAGCCAGCGGGCACCGTCGTGGGACAGCAGGTGCAGATCAGAACAATGGGCGAGCCGCATTCGCGAGGGGCATGCTTAGCACGACCGCACTCCCGCGCCGAAACCATATCGCCGCTTAGCGATTTTCCCGAGGGGGCCAAAAACCGGGGCCCGTCCCCGGTTTCCGCGCGCGCTAGAATGACATAGCAGTCACCAGGCCCCCGCCGCCCGGCATCGCGACAGGCGCAACCAGCGGCCGGTGCTTGGGAAGGGTCTCGCAGCGCAACCCGCCCGCGGCCACGCCGGTCGCCGCGGTGAGGCCGTTGAGATAGATCGCGGTGATCCCGACGGTCACGCCGCTGAGGCCGAGGCCGAGGTCGAACTTGGCGTCGAGCGAGATGTCGTCCTTGATGCCGGCCGCGATCGCGTGAATGCCCACCGCGCCGATCGCGGCGACCGCGACCACACCGAGCACGATCGCCGGCCCGCGCGCGAGCTTCTTCGGCTTGACGTCGAGGTTCGTGCGCAGGCTGCCGCTGACGTCGCCGACGGCCCCGAGCGTCTCGCCCGTCACGCCTCCGACGACACCGCCCGTCACGCCCACCACACCGCCGAGCTTGCCCGTGGCATCACCTGCGACCCCACCGACGAGACCGCCCGCCCCGCCCACCACGCCGACCACACCGCCCGCGTCGACGTCGCGCAGCTCGCGCAGATACAGCTCCACGCGATCGCGATACGCGAGCGAGCCGCCCACCGCGAGGTACGCCTGGAACAGGCCTTTGGCCTCGACAGCCTTGCCGAGCTGCCAGGTGGCCATCGCCTGCGCGAACAGGAGGGAAGGCGCCTTTGCGGTCACGTGGGCCTTTGCGTAGAGCGCGAGTGCGGCGGCGTATTCGCCCCGCATGTAGAGGCCATCCGCGCGCGCGACCTCGCCCTGGATCGCACCGACGAGATCACCCGCAATGGCAAGACAGCGGCAATCCTCGGCGCGCGCCGTGGTGGACATCGACGCAACCGCGAGAAGCGAAACGAAAGCGATGCTCAGACGAGACATGATTCCCCCTATCTCGCCCACGCTATCGAACCGCGCCTCGGTTAGGCGTCTCCTATGGATAACCTCTCGGTGGGTTCACCGTGAGGTGAAAGCACAGGCGCGCGCGCTCAGCGGGCCTGGACGACGAGGCTGTGCACCGGGTTCGCCGCCGCGTCGAGGTGATCCCACGCGATGAAGGCACCGCCCGGGCCGCTCGTGGCGGCGATCGAGATGCCCTCGACCTTGGGGCCGCTGGCGAACGCGCTGGTCGTCCAGCTGCCGCTCTTGGTCGCGATGTAGACGTCGGCGGTGAGGCCGTCGTGGTAAGCGATGGTCGGGCTGCCGTTGGACAGGTAGATCGACGCGGCGGCGCCGACGTTGTGCGGACGATCGTTCGGCCGCTGGCCATCGTCGACGACCTCGGGGGTGCCCGCCGCGCCATTCCACGTGGTGTACATGAGCTGGTCGCCGACCGCGTCCTGGTACGCGATGTGGACGGTGTTCGCGCCGTCGACGACGGCCGAGGCCCACATGCCACGGTCGCCATGCGCAGGCTGGTCGAGCACGGTCTCGGTGAACGTGTTGCTGTCCGCCGCGGTCTCGACGGAGATGACGAGCGCATGGCGCGAGCGATCGTAGTATGCGGCAGCGAGGCGGCCGTCGGTGAGGGTCACCAGGCTGACGAACAGGCCGGTGCCCGACGCGAGCGTGAGCGTCGTCGGCGCCGCGATCTCGGCGGTACAGGCGCCGCTGATGCAGACCTCGTCGTCGCCGCACCCCGTGCAACCGGAGCCGAGGGCCGTGCACGTCTCCGGGTCGGTTGCCGCCGCGCCCGCGATGCAGGCCTCGCCGGAACCGCATAGGCCCGCGCACGTCCCCGCGGCCTTCGCGATCACGAGCTGGGTCCAGTCGGTGTCCTTCTCGGGGTTCTTCACGTTGCCGCGCGCGAGGCGCAGCTCGGTGATGCGGTGACCGGTGCCGTCGTCGATGCCGACCGCGATGTACGCGATGACCGGACGACCGCTGCCATCGATCGCGAGCGAGGTGTGCTGGCCAACGTCCTCACCGCTGCCCGGGTCGACGACCATCGACTTCCACTGCCCGCGCTTGGTCTCGTAGGCGTACTTGAGCGCGCGCGCCTCGCGATCCTGATAGCTGACCTTGGCGAGCCCCTCGGACAGCTTGATCGAGGTCCACGCACCGACGTTGGGGCCCGCCTCGCCAATGCCACCGCGATACGAGCTGGGCTCGTGCGTCGGAGTTACGTCGGGAACGCCGTCGACGACGACGTAGCTGATCGCGGCAGGATCGTTCGCGTCACCGACGACCAGGTCACCGAGGCCCGTGTCGTAGGTCGCGACCACGACGCGCGTGTCGTCGGCAGCGATGCTGTTGAAGCGGCCGAGGCCACCATTGGGGATGTCCCCCGCGAGGCACTCGACGTCACCGCACGGCTCGTCCGAACCGCAGCTGCAGCCCGGCAGGCACGCGAGTGCCGCGAGCCACACCGCGGTGCCGAGCTTGCGCGCGCGGCGGAGCACGCGGCGCATCGGCAGCACCAGGAACAGGACGAGCACCGCGAGCAGTCCCGCGTTTTGCGCACCGCCCGTCGAGTTGCACGCGCAGCCTTCGGAGCTCGGCTGGCCATGGAAGCCGTTGGCGTTGTTCGCGGAGGTGGTGATCGCGAGGTCGGTGCCGAGCACGACCTCGAGGACCTCGGGCGTCTTGTCGATCGTCGCCGGCTTGCCGCGTTCGCGTGCACGCACCTCGATGCGGTGCTTGCCGGGCAGCCAGAACACCTGCGGCGCGATGCGCGGGCGGCGGTTCGTCGACCACGCCGACCAGTTGCTCGCGTCGATGCGATACGACCACTCGAGGTCATCGGCCGTGCCGAGGTCGAGCGTGACGGCCGGCGCGGCGTGGCCCTTCCACATGCGCGGGTTGCGCGCGATCTCGACAGCCGGCTCCTCGACGCCCGCGAGCGTGACGGTGGTCTCGACCGTGCGCGTCTGCGTGGCAGGCGCGAAGTTGGCGTAGATGGCGAGGAACTGGTCGTTGTCGACGGCGGTGATGTCGGACACCTCGAGCGCGAGGTTGCCGATCGTTGGCAACGCGAAGCCACCGAGACCGCCCGACAGCTGCGGCAGCACGAGGTTGAGCAGCGTCGGAAATAGATCTGCGAGCTCCTGCGGCGTTTCGGTCACCGCCTCGGAGTTCTTGACCGAGAGGTTGGTGAACGCGTTGCCGGTGTCACCGATCACCGGCACGATCTCGCCAGTGCCGGCCGTATCCAGGCCGATCGGCAGGTGCACGTCGGCAACGACGGTGAACACGCGCGTGTACTGATCATCGATCGACGCGAAGAAGTCGATCTCGAGCGCCGTGAAGCGGAGATCGAGCAGGGGTTCGGTGAGCGTGCGGTTGCCCTGCCCGTCGTCGGTGAACACGTTCTTGCCGAGCGTGATGGTCGGCGGGCTCTGCGGGCGCAGGCCGAGCGCCATCGGTGCGTTGCCCTCGACGAGCTTGCCGAGCGAGCGCGACAGCAACGCGAGCGTGTCGGTGTTCAGCTGCGCGACGGTCGCGCCACCGATGGTCAGGCAGAGCAGACCGCCGTCGTAACCAGCCCACGCGAACTGCGCGAGCTGCGACTTGTGCACGCCGATGCCGACGTCGAAGGGCGTGCCGTCGTCGGGGCGCGTGTTGCCCTGGAAGTAGGTCGATGGCGTGATCGCGACGGGGGCGGGCTCGCTCGCTGGCGGACCGCAGCGATCGCGCGCGACGCCACCGGGCTGCATGCCGCCGAGGACGCCGAGGGCGACGCCATTAGCGTTCGTGGTCGCGTAGCCGCCGGCGACCTCGTACAGATCGAGCGCGCCGGTGGTGCCGGGCGAGAAGCCGCCGAACAGCGCCGTGCCGCGCAAGCGCCCCGCGATGCCGAGCTCCTGGAGGCAGGTGTTATCGGACTTCATGCACACGTTGTCGGTGCACGCCGACGCGAACGGACCGCACTCGCTGACGTTGCCGCCGGGGCACGCCTTGCACGTCTGCTCCTCGATCGCGCTGCGGATCTGGTCGGTGATCTGGCTGGTGAACGTGTTGAGGAACGTGCCGACCGCCAGGCTCGCGAGCTGACAGGCCACGCTGCCGGTGAGCTTGATGTCCTCGCCGGCGAGCCGCGAGATGTTGACCGTGCCGACGCCGATGCGCGTCGTCTCCGCCTGCCCGTCCTGGGTCAGATTGATCTGCGCGTCGATCTGGACGTCGTCGACGTTGCCAGCCGTCGTGTCGACCTTCACGCCGCACGTGCCAACGATCGGAATGTCGACGGGGATGTCCATCGTCGTCATGAGTCGGGCACGCGCGGTGACGTCGAGGCGCGAGGCGCCCGATGCCGGCCTGATCTCGAGCCGCGGGTCGTCGCCGGGGTGCAGCGAGAGATCGACGGCGATGCCCATGACGTTGAGCGCATCGCCCAGCAGCGCCGCCGGGTCGGACGTGAGCTCGGCGAGGCCGCTCTGCGTGACGCGCACCTGGGCAGCGTTCTCGGTGCGCTTCGCCGACGGGAACCCGCCGGGAATTGGCTCCATGCCGTCGCAGCCGCCGCAGCCCCCGCCGGCGCAGGACGCGGCGAAGAAGACGGACGTGAGCAAGACAACCCAGTCGAACCGACGGTGATGCATGAGGCCTCGCCACGGGGTGTCCCTCGATGGGCCCCCATCGGTCAAGCCTCCATCAATCCAAGAGGATCCGCTGGGGCCGAGGTTACGTCCCTGATGCGTCGAGCGAGAAACTGCGCAAACGGAGCGAGCACGGCGTGTCATCTTCGATGCACGTGCGCGCCCTCCTCTGCCTCCTCGCGCTCACCCTGTCGGCGGCCGCCGAGGTGCCGCGTAGCCAGCAGACCTGGGAGTTACCCACCCACGAGGGCGTGCCATGGCCGATCCAGCTGGTGCCGGTCGATGGGCCCCTACCAGATGCGCCCGACGACGACATGAAACCACCGCCCGCCGCCACTCGCGCCGGCAGTCGCATCCTCACCGTCCTCGATGACGTCCAGCGCACGCTCGTCCGCTCGAAGTACCAACCCTCCACGCGGGTCAACAAAGAGGATGGCACCTACAACTGGGACTGCTCGGGCATGGCGGCGTGGGTGATGCGCCGGTCCGCCCCACGCGCCCTCGCCGCGCTCGCGAGCACGCGGCCCGTCGCGCGCGACTTCGCCAGCGCGATCGAGCGTGCACCGACCAGGGGCACGCGCAACGGTTGGCAGCGGATCGCGCGCGTCGCCGACGTGCTCCCTGGCGACATCTTCGCGTGGAAGCGCCCCCGGGGCCTGCCGAGCAAGAACACGGGCCATGTCGGCTTCGTCGTCGGCCGTCCCCTCCCCGTCCCGGGCATTCCCAACGCGTGGGCCGTCCGCATCGCCGACTCCACCTCCTCCTTCCACCAGGACGACACGCGGCGCGACGACCTCGACGGCGGCTTCGGCATCGGCACCCTCGTGTTCCTCACCGACGCCGAGGGCCGCGCGATCAGCTACGGCTGGGCCGGCACCAAGACCGAGTGGTACATCGTGACCCCGGTCGTGTTCGGCCGCGTCGACCGCTAATGAATCGTCGTGGCCAGGCGATCGTCGGCGGGACACTACAGGTGTCCGGCGGTCACCTGTTCAGCCTGGCGATCGACGGTTCTCATTTCGCTGACGAGTGCGCCGTGAGCCACGCGGTGACCGCCTTGTAGCCCTTGCGGTGCGTGACCTTCGCCGCCTCGAGGCGCTGCTTCGCAGCCTGCGCGAGCTCGACAGCGTTGCGGCGCTCGGAGGGCGTCGCCCATGCGAGCTTGGCGAGCGCGAGCTCGGTGCGCGCGAGGTCTTCGGGGTCGGTGGCTTTGTCGGCTGTGCGAATCGCGAGGGCGCGCTCGAGCGCGGGCCTGGCGAGCGCGGGTCGCTTGGTGGCGAGGTAGAGCTCGCCGAGCGCGGTGAGCGAGTACGCCAGCTCGGGGTCGTCGGGGGCTTCCTTCTCGACGATGTCGCGCGCGCGCAGGAGGAGCGGCTCGGCGCGCTTGGGTTCCTTGGCCGTCAGGAGCTCGCCGTAGTCGGCGAGGAGCTTGGGGAGCTGCGGGTTGTCGGGCTTGTCGTCGAGGATCGCGAGCGCGCGGTCGAACGCGGCGGCTGCCTCCGCGAGCTTGTCCTGCTGGCGGAGTGCGTTGCCGAGCTGCTGGTGCGCGTTCGCGACGTCGGGGTGGGTCGGGCCGCGCAGGGCTTCGTACATCGCGAGCGCTTCACGGTAACTCGCGACCGATTTGGCGAGGTTGTCTTGCCGGTCGTAGACCGAGCCGAGGTTGGAGAGGACGAGCGCTGTCTGCGGGTGCTTGGGCGGGAAGACCTCGAGCGCGACGGCCTTGGCCTTCTCGAAGTAGCGCTCGGCCTCGGGCATGTCGCCCTTGGTGAACGCGACGGTGCCGAGGTTGTTGAGCGACGAGAAGACGAACGGGTGGGCCTCTCCGAACAACCGCGTGCGGATGGCAAGTGCGCGGGTGTGGAGGTCGCGCGAGGCGTCGAGGTTGCCGAGCTTGCGCTCCAGCCCGCCGAGGTCGTTGTAGATGATCGAGATCTTCCAGCTGTCGGGTTCGATCTTCTCGTACGCGGCGAGCGCGGCGAGATACTTGCTCTTGGCGTCGGCGAGCTTGCCCTTGGTCTCGAGGATGAGCGCTTCGTAATTGGTGAGCTGCGCGGAGAGCTCGGGGCTGGCGCTGATGCCTTCGAGGGCGGCGGCCGCCTGCTGCACCGCGAACATGCCGCGGTCGAAGTCGCGCGCACCGTAGCCCACGACCCACGCCAGGTTCGACCATGCCTCGGCGGCGACCATGCGGTGGTTGCTCGCATTGGCGGCGATCGCGGCTTGCTCGAGGAGCTTGATCGCCGTCTCGGAGTCGCCCTTGCGATCTTTCATGTCGCCGAGGAGCAGGAGCGCCTCGGCCTCGAGCGGGCGGTAGTGCAGCTCCTTGGCGACGCGATACGCGTTCTCGGCCTTCTCGATCGCGGGATCGAGCTTGCCGAGCAGGCGGAGCCCGCGCGCGAAAGCGAGCTGCGCGCGCTGCAACTCGACCTGGATGCGCTGGATCTGATCGGGGACGCGATCCGGGGCGACCAGCGCCGAGAGGTTGTTGCAGGACGTCACCGACGTGAGGCCGAGGGCCGCGGAGACCGAGCGCCCCGCGAGCCGCGCATCGGCCTCCGCGAAGCTGCGCGTGAGCCCCGCAAGCTCGTCACGCTTGCGATCGAGGCACGCCATGCGCAGCTCGGCCACCTCGGGTTGATCGTTGCCACGGCGCGATGCCTCGCACGCCTCGCGCCGCGACGCGGCCCAGGCCTCGGCGTATTTGTCGAGGATGCGCTCGATGCGCCCCTCGAGCGTCAGGCCGTCCTTGGGCCGCGCGGCGACGAACGCCGCACGCACCTTGTCGCGTAGTTCGTCGTCCCACACGCCTGCGAGGGCGGTGTCGTCGACGGCGCACGAGTCTTCGCGTCCACCGCCCGTTGCGAACGCGGTCACGGCGACGGCCGCAGGCACGGCCACGGCGAGCGTGCCGAGGACGACCCAGCGACTGGCCTTTCGCGCGGTGGTGGCGCGCAGCTTCGCGAGCAACGTGGGGAGATCGGGGTAGCGGCCCTTCGGATCCGCGGCGAGTCCGCGCTTGATGACGTCGAGCACGCGCTGCGGTACGGCGGTCTTGGTGGGCCGCACCGGCTGCTGCCGCTCGATCGCGACGGCGAGCGCCGCGAGGCTGTTGCCCGGAAACGGCCGCACGCCGAGCAGGCACTCCCAGGCGACCACGCAGAACGCAAACTGATCGGCGCGCGCATCGATCGCATCGCCGGCGAGCTGCTCGGGCGCCATGTACGCCGGCGTGCCCATCACCGCGCCGGTGACGGTCATGGGCGTGGTCACGTCGGAGTCAGGAACGAGCGAGATGATCCTCTCGCTGGTGCGCTTGCCGAGGTGTGCGATGCCGAAGTCGCTGACGCGGGCGCGGCCATCTTCGCCGACGAGCACGTTCTCGGGCTTGAAGTCGCGGTGAATGAGCTCGGCCGCGTGCGCCGCCACGAGGCCCTCGCCGACATCGAGAAGGAGCGCCACGATCTCGCGCCAGCTGCGGTGCTGCTCCGTGAGCCAGGTCCGCAGCGTTCCACCACGCACGTACTCCATGGCAACGTAGAGCCGATCATCGTGGCTCGCCACCTCGTACACCGTGACGACGTTCGGGTGCGCGAGCTTCGCCATTGCGATCGCCTCGCGATGCAGACGGTCACCGCCCGAGCCGGCGCCGTGCAGCTTCACCGCGACGTCGCGCCCGAGCGTCAGATCACGTGCGAGGTAGACGGCGCCCATGCCGCCGCGCCCGAGCAGACGCTTCACCTCGTAGCGCTCGCCGAGCGAAACGCTCTCGCCGAGCGGCTGCGCCTCGGGCTCACTGCCCGGCGGTGGCGTTCCCACTGCGGTGGGACCGGTCGCGAGCGAGTGCATCACGCCCTGACAAGCGGTGCACGTCGCGACGTGCGTCTCGACGTCGTGCGCCTGCGATAGGTCGAGGGTCTGCTCGACCATCCCCAACAACACCTGCTGCGTTGGACAGCTCACGAGGAGCCCGAGCTTAGCTCATTCGATCTCGCCGCCGATGACCAGATAGCCGTCCTGATCCTCGATCGTAACTTCTTGCACGCTGACGCCGCCGAACGCGGGGAGGGGCACCGCCCCGACCGCACCGGAGCCAAAGGCCATGATGCGCGACAGGCCGAACGACGTGACCGCTTCGAACTGGGCGTTCGAGAGCTGGTTCGCGCCCTCGGTCAGCTCGTCGAGGATGTCGACGTAGACGTCGGGTGCACCGACGTCGAGGCGGAGAGCGCCGTTCGCACCGGGGACGACCTTGAGCTCGACCTCGGCGTTGATCGCCACCTGCGTCGCGATCATCGGGCCGTTCTTGAACGTCGCCATCAGGTCGCCGACGGTGAGCTTGAGCTTCTCGCCACTGGCATCGATGAACGGCGGCACCTTAGCCGTCATCTCGACGCGGTCGAACAGCTTGCCGACCTCGCCGTAGCTGCCGTTGTTGAGGTCAAGGCCGGTGGTCATGCCGTCGGCCGCCCAGTAGCTCGAGAGCAGCTGGTTCGCAGCGTCGTCGGCGACCGCGAGCTCGAAGCCGCGCGTCATATCCATCGACGGTATGACGTTCGGCACGTACACGAAGCCCGGCGACGCGCTGTCGTTCTGCGCGCGCATCTCGGTGTCGAGCTCGATCAGTAGGCCCGCAGGATCGATCTCGATGCGCGCCGGCTTGACGTTGATGTTCACCGGCGTGCCGAGGACGTCGACCGTCTTGGTGTCGTTGAGGCCCGCGAGCGCGTCGTTGAGGTACGGCACCGCGACCTTCTCGGTCACCCACGCCAAGATCGGGCCCAGCGCGGTGTCGAGGTGCAACATGTCGATGATCTCGCCCGGGATGCCGCCCAGGTCGACGTCGAAGCCGGTGATGCGGACGTCCTCGTCGTCGAGATAGATCTCGAACTTGCCGCCGTTGACGCCGACCTTGAGCACGCCGTTGATGGAAATCTTCTGCGCGCTGACGGTGACCGCGCGCGCGCCGTCGAGGCAAGCCGCGGACCAGTTGAGGCCCATGTTGATGCGCGGACGGACGAGCTCGGCCGAGAGGTAAATGCCACCGGTCTGCGGCGACAGCGTGATCTTCGTGGTGGCGTCGAGGCTGACGTTGGTGATCGAGCCCTGGACGTAGAGGCAGTCCGGGCCCTCCGGGGCGCCCGCGTCGATCACCGGGTTGAGCGGGGTGACCGTGTTCATCAGCGTCGGGCCGGTCATGAAGCCCGTGATGCCGCGGCCGACGGCGTCGAACGCCTGCGCGGTCATCGCCGCGGTCAGGGCAGACGGGACCGGGCTCGAGATCGACTCGAGCGGGCCGGTGACGACCGCGCGTGTCTCCTTGCCGACGTTGTCCTGCGCGTCCTTCGCGATTGCGTGGAGGAGGTTGGTGCCGTCGGTGACAGGGACGTTCACTTCCCACGACCCGTCCGCCTGTACCGCGGCGCTGACGCCGTTCACGACGACCGAGGTCACGCCCTGGTCATCCGTCGCGATGCCCTTGACGGTGATCTCGCGGACATCGCCCGCGAACGTGCCGCGAGCGGGCGACGTGATGCGCACGCGCGGAGCGTTGGGATCGATCGCCGGGGCGTCCGGGTCGTACTCCTGATCGCAGGCGATCAACGAGCTGGACGCGAGGAGGAGACCGAGGATGCTGATGGCGTTGCGCATGAGATGGCTCCCGAAGGTGCAGCCAGCTCGAGCAAGAAAGAGGCCACGCCCGCGTGCCACTTGCCCTGCTTCGGCGCGGTCGAGATCTCGACCCGGCCACTCTTCCGATCCTGCCAAGATATACGCGTGCTACGCGGCTCCGAGGTGCCGATCGCGAGGCTGTTTCCGGCCGGCAGCGAGTACGTCACCAGCATCACCACCCACGGCCTCGCCCCGCCCTGCTCGACGCCGACCTTGGCCCGAACCTGGGTCGGAGCCAGCCGCTTGCCGTCCAGCGCCACGGTGAGCGGGGCCATCGCATAGCTCGCAAGAACGTCCCGAAGTGCGTCCAGGGCCTGTGATTTTGGCGCTGCGGCCGCGCGCCGGAGGATGGTCTCGGTGGCCTCGCCCGACTTGGGGCGGTAGCCGACCAGCAGCACCAGCTCGCAGGCTTCGACCTGGATGACAACGCTGCGAACCTCTGGGAATGAATGCCCCCAGGCCGGTTGGCCTGCCAGGCAAACGGCAAGCGCGGTAGCCACTGCGACCTGGGCAATGCGCCGCGTCATTTTGGACGTACCACATGCTCGTGCACCTGCCCGAACGACGTCCCGAACCCGGCGCGTCATCGTGGACGTGCTCGTGTCACGTGCACGTGCTCGTACACGAGCTGCGTCCTGAACCGCTGCGCCCATGGCGGGGGGACGCCCAGATCCGCGGTCGTCCAGATCGGTTCGCACGGCTGTGCTCGTGGCCGTGCAGGTCCACGTGACACGTGACACGTGCACGTTGCCGTCCCGCTCCGTCATCGGCTCGGGCTCCATGCCGGCAGCGCGTCGAACTGGGTGCGGACATCGGGACGCGGCGCCGACGAAGGCGCCACGCGGCGCAGCGGCGGCTTGGGCGGGTTCCATCCGCCCCCATCGGTGTCGATCCAGATCGGGTTGGTGATCGCGTAGGGCGTCGAGGGGTGGATGCGCGCCGGCTGCAACTTCGACGCGATCGGGAGGGCCGACAGATCGATGCCCGCCGAGAGCGCCGAGATGATCACCGTCGCATCGAGCGGCGGGAACTCGGTTGGATTCGACACCGGGAACATGTTCGACGCGCCCGTCACCTCCGCCACGACCCAGCTGTCACGCGGCAGGTTCAGGCGCACCGTGGTCTCGTAGTCGGTGGCCTTGTCTGCCGGGATCGCCTGCTCGGCGACGACCGTGCCGCCGTTCGTGTAGAGCACGAGGTGATCTACCTTCGCCCAGCTCGGCGACCGCACGCGCACGCGCACCTCGACGCTGCCCGACGCAGTGATCGTATCGCCGACGATGCCGCCCTTGTCGGTCGTCATCTCGATGAACGGCGCGTTGGTGGTGATCGCGTGGTGCGCGTGAATCGCGTTGACCACGTCGTCGCGCGAGAACCCGCCCGGCGTGTCCTTGTCGGGGCCGACGTAGAGCAGCGTGCGCGCGTAGCCTGGCTCGTCGCCGATCAGGTGGTGCGAGTCCGACGTGCCCATGCCCGTCGCGGTGTGCCCGTGATCGAGCAGCGAGAACCACGTCTCGACGGTGCCCGGAAACCTCGGCCGCCCGTCGGCATCGATGACGATCTCGCCCGGCACGGGCTGCGGATCGGCATGAGGGCCCGGCGGCAGCGGATCTGGCGCGCGGAAGTTGTGGATGTCCTCGGTGCGCAGGCCGGTGAGCAGCTCCACGGCGTCGAAGTCGTAGCTGACCTTGTCGGCCTGGAACTCGTCGCCGTACGGCGCGAACACGCCGAGGATGCCGGCGGGCGTGTAAGGCTCGGCGGTGGCAGGGTCGAAGAAGAACGACGCGAAGTAACCGAGCACCTGCTGCCGCGGGTGGTTGACCTGCACGATGGTGTTGGCGGGATCGACGCCGAGGTTGCGGAGCTGATCGAACAGCTTCTGCGGCGGCTGGTTCGCCCACGTGAACTCCCCACCACGCGTCGACCCTGGATCGACCTGGAGAGGGTAGCCATTGAAGTGGCCCATCTCGAACGTCGTGAGCTCGATGCCGGGCAGGCCGAGCAACCACGGCTCGAGCCCCGCTGCCGCGATCGCCGGCGCGTAGTCGGTGATGAAGTTGTGATCGGTCGCGACGGCGACATCGAGGCCTTCGGCGGCGCAGCTGATCACGCGCTCTTCGATCGGCAGCCCCGAGTCCGTCGACGGTGCGGCGTGGATGTGGAAGTCACCGTGGATCCAACCCGGCGAGCTGTACGCGCGCTCGAGGACGACCTGCGCCTCGGTGAATGCACCCTCGCGCAGCGTGACCTGCTTGCGCGTGATCTCGTATTCGGGGCCGCGCGTGATGACGAGCTCGTAGGTCCCCGGCCGCACCTGCGCTTCGACGCGTCCGTCCTTGGTCCACCACGCGCCCTCGATGAACTGCGCGCGGTTGTCGAACGACGTCGGACGGCGGCGCTCGCCCATCGCGAACGAGTACAGGTGATCACGGGGGTCCTTGCCAATGTTGGCGTTGTCGAAGGTGCCGATCAGCTGGATGCGCATGGGTGCGTGGCGCCCCTGCTCGTCGAGCGCCGACACCACGAGCGTCGCCGGCGGCTTCATCTCGATCTGCACGCCGGTCTTCTTCCCGGCCTCGATCGTGAACGAGCGCCCCTCGGTGGTGAGACGATCGTCCTTGAGCACGCGGTAGTTGTAGTTGCCCTCCGGCAGGTGCGCGAGGAAGGCGCCGTCCGCGTCGGTGAACGCGTGGTTCACCGGGCGATTCTGCCCATCGAGGATCAACACGTTCGCGTTGACGACCGGCGCCGAGGTCTGCGCGTCGATCACGCGCCCACCGAACGACCCCGTGGGCGTGCCCCGCAGCTCGTAGATCACGTCGGCGACCGACGCGACATCGCCATCACCGACGACGAAGTACGACGTGAACGAGAACGTCTGTTGCGGCGCGAGCACATCCGGCGGCCGCGCCATGAACACGCCGGCGACGCCAGCGAACGTGAACGGCAGCAGCATCGAGTACGGCGAGCGCTCCTGCATCGGATAGCTCTGCGGATACGCGTTGACGTAGTTCGCCGTGCTCTGCGGCACCGTGAGGCCGTACGAGACGCCCTCGCCGCGGCTCGCGAGGAAGTCGACGACGAGACCGGGGAATCCGGGAAACCCACCCGCGATCTTGTAGCTGTCCTCGATCGCGTACTTCACGTTGAAGCCGGCGACGCCCGGCGCGAACAGGTCCTGCTCGCCACCGAGAAGCGGCAGCTGGCCGATCGGCACCGACAGCGGGATGTTCGCGATGTCGGGCACGTTCTGGCCGAGGAGATTGTCGAGCTCCTGCGGGTTCAGATACGGGAACGGATGCTGACCGCCGCCCGGCGCCTTGTTGGTGATGACGGTCTCGATCTCGACGTAGCGCTTGCCCGGATACAGCCGGTAGATGTTCTTGAGCTCGAGGTTCGACGGGAACACGACGCCGGTGTTCAGCAGCGCCACCATCTGCAACAGGTCGCCGCCCGTGCCGGTCACCGTCACCTCGGCAGGGCCACCATCGTCGCCGCGCTTGGTGACCGAGACGTCGGTGGGGTTGATGACCGTGAACAGCAGGCCCGGCAACAGCTCGGCGAGCTGGTCGTTGCCGTTGCCGCGGGCGCCACCGACGCGCTGCAGATCCGCGTCGACGAGGGAGCCGCCGTACGTGGTGTTCACGCGGCCGTACGTCGAGACCTTGTTCGGATCGTTGTAGACGCCGGTGTCCGCGATGACGAGCCGGATCTGATCGTTCTCGAGGAGGAAGTCGCCAGCACGGCCGATCGCGTGCGGGCCACCCACGGCGTCCTCGAGCGTACCGATCACCTGTGCGCGCGCTCGCGGTTGCGCGTCGCTACACGCCGCGAGCGCGAGTGCGAGCGCGCAGGACGCGTAGCGAGCACCGCGGCTCGGGTTCACAGCACGACCTCGGCGGCGAGCTGGACACGATCGTTGGTCAGGGTGCGCGCGCCCTGCTCGACGGCGTGGACGGCCTGCAGCTGGAACCGCATGTGCAGCTTGGGGAGCGCGAGCGAGCCGCCCGCGGTGTGCTCCATCACGCGATCGGTAAGCACGAGGCTCGACGCGTCGAGCACGCCGAACCGGTAGCCCACGGTCATCGGCGTATCGCCGGGGATGCGGATCACGAGCTGCGCGTGCGCGCCGTAGCCGTTCTGCACCGGGCCACCCGTGGTCGGGAACGTGGTGCGCCGGAACACGACGCCGCCCGCAAGCCACACCGGGCCGAACATCAAGCGCGTGCCCGCGCTGCCCTCGAAGTCATCCTCGTCGCGGCGCAGCGGCAGCTCGCCCTCGGTGCGGCGATTGAACCGACCGCTCGCGACCAGCGCGTTGCCCTTGGGCATGCGCAGCACGAGGCTCGCCGACGCCGCGGGTGTGTCGTTGTCGTTGCTCGTCGAATACTCATCGGAGCCGTTCTGCACGGCAAGCTCGAAGCCCACCGTGGCCCCAGACGAGGGCGCCGGCGGATCGAGGCGAAGCGCGGCGCCGAGCGAGCGGCCCGGCGTGAGCCCACCGGTCTGAAAGCCCTGCGTCGCCCGCACACCGCGGCTCTCGATCGGGCGATCGACAAACGCGCGACGAATGTCGTCGTCGAGATCGGGATCGAACCAGGTCACGAAGTAGCCGGCGCGCACGAGCAGCTGCCCGGAGAGGCCCACGTCGGCGAACGCATCGCGCAGCGCCAGGCGCATGCGGCCTTCGGGCACGTTCACTTCGAGCCGCTCGTCGACGGCGCCCTCGGCCGCGACCACCATCGCGAGCCGCGGGCTGAGCACCGCACGCATACCGAAGCGCGCGTTCTGCAGCTCGAAGCCGTCGTTGCGCCCGACGAACGCGACGTTCGGGTCGTTCTGCACGAGGCGGTACTGCATGCGCAGATAGCCGTACGGCTGGAACGTCCACTTCTTCGGATCGATCCCCGGCGTCATCGTCGGCGTCGCGGGCGGCTCGTGGTGCGGCGCTGCGTCGGCGACCGGCCGCTTCGGCTCCACCTTGGCCGGCGGCTCCTTAGACAGCTCGGACGGCGTGGGTGCGATCGCTCCCGGGGCCTGCTCTGCGGTGTCCCCCTCGGGCGGCGTGTCTTCAGGTCCCTGCGCGAACACAGCTCGTGGCAGGCAAAGCGCTGCGATCGTCCCCAGGATCGCGCCGCGCACGCGGTGGTGCATGTCCATTGGTATCACGCGTAGACCGGCGAGATCATGACGGTCCGGCAACGATATGAGCAGCCACCAGGGACGTGGCCCCGCGTTTTTCGGAACGGCTGTGATGTACGTTCTGACGCATGAAGCGGGTCGACGGCAAGATCGCGATCGTCACCGGCGCGGCCTCGGGTATCGGCCTTGGTTGCGCGAAGCTCCTGGCCGCCGAGGGCGCCAAGGTGGTGCTCGCCGATCGCGACAACGTCCGCGGGACCGCCGCGGCGGTCGAGCTCGGCGCCCCGCACCGGTTCGACGTGCTCGACGTCGTCGACGAGGCAGCATGGGAGCGCGTCGTCGACATGACCGTCGCGACGTTCGGCCGGCTCGACATCCTCGTCAACGCCGCCGGCATCGCCGTGTGGGCCGATATCGAGCACACCTCGCTCGCCCAGTGGCGCCTGGTCAACGCGGTGAACAGCGAGGGCACGTTCCTCGGCTGCCAGGCTGCGATCCGCGCCATGAAGACCACCGGCGGCGGCTCGATCGTCAACCTCTCGTCGGTGGCCGGCCTGGTCGCCGACGCCGACGCGCCCGCCTACTGCGCGAGCAAAGGCGCGGTTCGCCTGCTCACCAAGTCGGTCGCGCTCCACGCCGCGCGCCGTGGCTACAACATCCGCTGCAACTCGGTGCACCCGTCGTTCATCGCGACGCCGATGGTCGAGGACGTCATCGCACGCATGCCCGATCCTGCCAAAGGCCGCACGCTCCTCGAGCAAGCCGCCCCGCTCCGGCGCATGGGGACTGTCGATGAAGTCGCTCGTGCCGTGCTCTACCTCGCGAGCGACGAGTCGACGTTCACCACCGGCAGCGAGCTCGTGATCGACGGTGGCCTCACCGCTCGCTAGCGCCGCGTGCGAAGCTAGGGCCATGGCTCGGGTCCAGGGCGTGCTCGCTGCGCACATCGATATTCCGCCAGAGCTCGCGGGCTCGCTCGTCGTGCTCGTCATCTCGCTCGTCATCGTGCTGTCGGTGTGGATGGTCCGCGGCGGCCACGGCGGGAAGCAGACGCGCGGCACCGTTCCTCGTCCCGGTGCCCCCACCTGCCCCTGCGGCTACCAGGCGAAGTGGACCGTGCCGCATGGCCCGTGGCACTGCGATCGGTGCAACGTGCCCGTCCATCCACATGCGCTCGTACAGCCGCAGCCGCTACAACCTCCGCTACAGCACGCGCCGCAAGCACCGTTCTGCGGCACCTGTGGTGGTCCGGGGCGCTGGATCCCTGCATCGAATGCCTGGGGCTGCGATCACTGCCGCCAGCTGATCCAACCGCGCGCGTGACCAGCTCGGTGCCCCCCAGGCGCGCGGTTTGCCCGCGCTGCCCCCGCGTCGGGCGCGCCGCGCAGCACTGCGACCTCGAGGGCGCGCGCCTCCTCGATCTCGAGGTCGAGCAGGATCGCGAGGAGATGCTCGCGGCGATCTGGGGCGCGCCCGAACAACGCGCCCTCCTCGAGCAGCAGCTGGCCAGGCCCTCGCCAAGCCCGACCGACGCATCGCGGTCGCGTGCACCGTCGGCGCCCTGAGCGCAGCACTCCACGTCGGCATCAGCGCGAGCTCGATCGTGTTCGGCTTCATCGGCGCCACCGCCCCCAAGCGGCGCATCCACGTGTTCGTTCCCACCGCCGCTGAGCCTCCGCCCGCGTTGCCACGTTATGCCGCCGGGCGTCTCCGCTTCGCGACCGTGCCGGCCCCACACACGACGGACGAGCTCTATCGCGACGCTGCTCCCTCGATCCTGAAGCCGCGGGGTGTGCCCGTGCTTCGCCGGGTCTAGGCAACCCGCGCACGCGCACGCCGTCTAATGCCGGCATGAAGCACCTCGCTGCCTTCGCGTTCGTTGTCACCGCCTGCTCGCCATATTCGATCAGTGGGCCACGCCCCCCGAGCGTCGCGCCGTTCGGGCCCTCCCGCGCTGATGCCGGTACGATCTGCGTCGTGCGCGCGTCGGCCTTCGCGCGCAGCGTGATGTTCGTGGTGCACGACAATCGCCAGCTGGTGGGCGCGACCAAGGGCGATAGCTACTTCTGCTACGAGGCTGCGCCCGGGGAACACACGATCGTGTCGGACACGTTCGACTCGGTCGATCATCCTGGCAGCGTCGTGGTGTCGATCGCGCCCGGTGCGCGCTATTGGCTCTTGCAGGATCACGAGAACAACCTCGGCTCGGTGACCAGCAAGCTGGCCTGGATCGACGAGCAACGTGCGCGTCAGCTCGTCGAGCGGTGCGAATATAAGGTCGTGACGTCGGTGCCAGGGCACGAGGAACTGCCGCCCGCGGTGCCATTCGTGCCCGCTGCTTGATCAGCCACGCGCGCATGACCGTGCGCGGCATGCTGATTGCTCATGTCGAAGAGGATGAAGGTCGCGATCCTCATCAATGCAGCTGCCGGATCGATCGGCAGCGAGAAGTTCGACGAGAAACGTGGGGCGATCGAGGCGGCGGTGACCGCGGCGGGCATGGAGCCGACGACCTACGCGAGCGAACCGGCGCACCTGACGCAGACGGCGCGGCGCGTCGCTCGGTCGGGAATTCACGCGGTCATCGCGGCGGGGGGCGATGGCACCGTGAGCGCGGTCGCAGCCGGGCTCGCGGGGAGCGAGATGCCGCTCGCGGTGCTGCCGCTCGGCACGCTGAACCACTTCGCGAAGGACATCGGCATGCCGCTCGACCTCGAGGCCGCGGCACGCGCGATCGCAGACGGGCGGATGGGCCATGTCGATATAGGCGAGCTGAACGGACGGCCATTCGTGAACAACTCGTCGATCGGACTGTACCCGGAGATGGTGCTGGATCGCGACGAGACGCAGCGGGCCGGGCGCAGCAAGTGGATCGCGATGGTGCTCGCTTCGCTGCGCGTATTGCGAAGGTTCCCGTTGCTCCGCGTGGTGATCGGCACCATGCACGGCTCGATCGTCGCCAAGACACCGTTCGTGTTCGTAGGGAACAACAGCTATCGCGTCGACGCGCTCCGACTCGGCGCGCGCGAGCGCCTCGATCAGGGCGAGCTCAGCCTGTACATGGTGCGCTCGACGAGCCGCCTCAAGATGTTCTGGTTGATGGTGCGCGCGATCCTGCAGCGCCTGCGCGCGGTCCAGGACTTCGAGTTTCACCAGGTCGGCGAGCTGACCATTCGCAGCGGCAAGCACCGGCTCCATGTCGCGCTCGACGGCGAGGTCATGCCGATGGCGCCACCGCTGTCTTACCGGATCCGCCCCCACGCACTGGCGGTGATCCTGCCGCCGGCAGCTGAGCGCGCACCCGCGATCGAGAGGACCGCTTCATGACGCTGGTCGCGCACCTCTCAGATCTGCACTTCGGTGCGGAGGATCCGGTGATCGCGGCCGAGTTGCTCGACGAGCTGCGCGCCACAATGCCGACGGTGATCGCGGTCTCGGGCGACCTCACACAGCGCGCGCGCCTCGAGCAGTTCGCCGCCGCGCGCGCGTACCTCGCTCGCATGCCCGCGCCCTACCTCGTGGTGCCGGGTAATCACGACATTCCGCTGTACCGCCTCATCGCCCGCTTCACGCATCCGCTACGGGACTACGAGCGCTACATCACCACCGACCACACGCCGACGTTCACCGACAACGAGGTCTGCGTCGTCGGCATCGATACCGCACACGGCTTCACGTTCAAGAGTGGCAAGGTGCGCCTCGACCAGCTCGCCGATGCATGCGACGTGTTCGGCCTCAACGCGCAGCGCTGGAAGCTCCTGGTCGCGCATCATCCGTTCGTCCTCCCCCCCGGGGTGCCGGCCAATGATCTCGTCGACGGCGCTGAGCACGCCTTGCACAAGCTCGTGCAAGCCCGCGTGGATCTGATTCTCACGGGCCATCTCCACGCGCCCTACGCCACCGATGCGGCGGGGTTTCGCGACCGAGATCACAACGTGGTCGCGGTGCATGCCGGCACGTGCATCTCCACGCGCACGCGCGGTGAACCCAACGGCTACAACCGTATCGTCCTCGACGGGGGCGTGGTCACGATCACGCATCGCGTGTGGTACCGCGACCGCTTCGTGAACGGCGCGAGCAAGCGCTATCGCCGCGGCGGCGGTGCGGATCATCTGGTCAAGGTCGGCGAGACCCTCGGCCCCGTGGTCAACGATGCGAGCCGCTGACGATCGAGCTCGATGCCGTAGCGCGCCAGGGGCGTGGCGATCGCGATGTCGACGGCGCGCCGTAGCTTCGCACGTCCGACGGCGTCATGGCCGCCGAGCCCCGACGGCAGCGGGCACGTATCACACGGCTCCTCCTGCCAGAGCGGCGCGTAGACCGCCACGCTGTCGACCGCGACGCGTGCGAGATGTGCGCGCTCCTCGTCGGTGAGCTGCTCCGCGGCCCAGTCGAGGAACCAGAACCCGAGGCGCGCGTGGGGGCCTTCGTCGGCGAGCAGGCGCGACAACACCACGTGCACGAGCGGATCGGCAGCGAGAGCACGCGAGCGCGCCATCGCCGGCACCGACAGTGACTCGCTCACGCATGACGTCACCACCGCGATCTCCGCCGCGCGCGCGAGCGGACGCAGCCCGGGCGCGGTGATCGGCGCGATGTTGGCGAGGTCGAACGCGATCGGGACCGCGCCGCCGAGCTCCATGGTGAGGCGCGACGACAGCTCGACGTGAAACAGCTCGTCGACGGCGATGTCCGCGCTCGCCGCGATCAGGTCGACCGGCGCACCGCACTCGAGCAGCGCGGTGGTCAACGCCGAGAACGCTGCCGCACTCGCGTACTCGGTGAACACGCCGTTGCTCCACACGCGTCGCGCCTCGAGCGCGTGCGTCGCGGGATAGGCGTCGAGCGCGAGCGTGCCCCACGGAATGTCTTCGATACCTGGGCGCCGGCGATGCAGGCGCGTTTCCGTCGCGCCGCCGCGCCATGCCAACTCGAACATCATCGCCGCGCTCCATCGGCAACCTGCTCGGGCGTGGATTCAGCGCAGGGCTCCGGGTTCGGTGCCCGCGAGGCCACGTTCCCGCACGCCGGCGCGCCCGAGGGCAGCGTGCGCGGCCGAGGCGTCGGCGATGGTGGTGACAGTGTCGGCGCTGGTGCTGGCGGTTCGGGGCGCGCGACCGCGTGCGCGGCCACGCCCGGAGAGGAAGGTGGCGCCGACGCGCCATGAACGGCCATCGCCGGCGCCACGCCGACTACCATCAACAACGTGCGCCACACGCGGGGACGCGCTGCCGTGACATCGAGCAGGTTGACTCTCATGCGGGAGAAGACGCCCGCGTGGTGCGAGTGTTAACGGCTGGCGCTCGATTGTCGCGTCGGCCGGGGGAGCGTCACAACCGATAGTGCACCTGGAACAGCGCGTAACCACCCGAGCGCCCACCGGCTCCGAACGCGAGCGTCTCGTAACGCGTGTTGAGCACGAGCTCGAGGTGCGAGGTCCCGAACCAGTGGATGTTGAGGTCGACGCTGTCGCGATCGAGATCCGGATACCGATAGTTCGGGTCGTAGTGGTTGAGACCGAGATCGACCATGAAGCCGTGGGGCAGCATCAGCGTGCCGAACAGCGCACCGACGATTCCACGCGGGTTGCCGCCGGATGGATTGAAGGCAGTCTCGTCGTACGACTGTGGCGCGTACATCAGCTCCGCCTGAAGCAGCAGCTGGGGCCCCGGCAGCCAGTACTTGCCGGTCATGCCGGTCCAGTAGCGCGTGGCGAGATCGGTGCGGCGCACCATGCCCTCGACGCCGACCGCCGCTCGCTCGCCGATCCGCGCTTCCGCGTACACCGCGCCGCCGTTGCCCGGGGTGACGAGATCGATGAACGGGTCCTCGACGAACCCCGTCACGTGTACCTCGAACGGTAGCGTGATGTACGAGGCATTGAGGCCGTAGGTGTCGGCGTACAGCGGGGTGCCGCCAAAGCGGCGCACGTACATCGGATGTTCGGCGAAGCGGAGCCCGAACACCGGCATGAACCGGCCCGCGCGCACGTAGACGCCCTCGTTGCTCTGGGGGTTGGACTGCCACATCAGGTAGTGCTCGCGCGACCACAGCGTCGTCTCCGCGCGATTGTCTTCCTGGGCGGGCCGCAAGCCTCCGGTGACGTTGACGCTGAATCCCCGATAGCGCGCGTTCGCATAGAGCTCGGCCTGCATCGGGAACGTCGCCAGCACCTTCTCCGGCGTCGCCATGAACCCCGTCGACGCACGCACGTCACCGCCGAGCGTCAGCCAGGACGGCGGCGTGACCACGCCATGCAGGAACTCGGGCGCGGTGCCGAACATCGAGATCGACTCTGCGGTGGCGAGGCCGTTCTCGTTCAACAGATTTCCGCCCGACGGGGAGATGTGACAGCCCGTGCAGGTCTGATCGTAGGCGAGCTGGAACTGCGGATACGCCGCGGCAACACCGGCGCTCGCGAGCACGAGCGCGATGATGACAACCGCGCGCATCACAGCGCCACCTCCACGCATGCACCCGAGAGGCATCGATACTCGAAGCCGACTCCTGGCTGGAGCTGCGCGCAGTCCTGGACGAGCTCGCCGAAGTTGAACTCGGCGTTGCACGTATAGACCTTCTCGCCCAGGCACTGGAGCTCGCCGTCTGACGGCCTGCACTGAGCGTGTGGCGCACCGATCTCGATGAACTCGCGGATGAGGTCGATGTCTGCATTCGCCAGCGGCTGGTCGTACGGCATGCGGTCGACGGTCCGCACCAGTACCTGGAAGAACTGCGCGTTCTCAGGAATCCCGATGACGTCCTGCCCGCTGGTGGTCAACGAACCGCTGACCATGTCGATGATGCCCTGGCGCGCAACGTCCACGGTGGTGAACGACAGCCCCTCGGCCTGCTTGAAGTCGCTGTGGCACTGCGCGGCAGCACAGCTCGGGATGAGGATCGCCTCGGTGATGTACTCGACCGTGCGCGGGCGTTGGTATTCTTCCTCGGCGCACGCGGCGATCCCCAGGACCGCCAATGCCATCGGGTACCGCATGGTCGCGACCATACAGCACGGTCCGGAGTATTTCCCCGGGCATGTTCGCTCTTCGTGCTGGCCGCTGCTTACCCACGCGCGACACGAGTTCGCGAACGGCCTGCCACGCCACGACCTCTCGTGGGGCGCGACGCGTTACTTGGTCGAGCGTGCGCGGGCGCGCTGCAACGACGAGCCGGCTACGGTGGACTTGCGGCTCCGGACGATGCGCGCAGCGGCGATGCGGGCGGCCGGGCGACGTGTACGTCGCGAGATCGGCGGCGGCTCCGTGCGGTACGCCATCGCCTCGCGGATCTCACTGCGGAGCACCAAGCGCACGCCCGCGTAGCTCGCATCGATCGTGCATGCCTTGTTGGCCGTCATGCCCGCCGCGAGCGCGATCCGCCGGACGACCTCTTCGCTCACCCGGCGAGAGGTACGGCGCCATGCGACCCAGAACCCACCCGCTGGGTGCAGGCGGCCCACCACGTCGGTGAACCGGCTCTCCAGCTCCTCCAGCGAGTCGACGAACATGACGACCATGTCGACCGGGGGGAGGCGAAGGTCCGTCGTAATACGGACGTCATCGCTGGCCAGACTGCGTTCGAACGCGCCCGGCGCGTTGAGAAGGCAGACCTTGTGGCCTGCTTTGATCCCCAGCTTCTTCGGCAGTGGATGTCCCGGGTACCCAGCCATGACGAACGGATAATGCTCCGCCAGCGCGGGAGGTCAAACAGGAAGCCCAAAACATCTTGTAGATCTCGGAAACCATTGGATTCGGTGACGATCTCCCGGTTCTGGGATTTTTGTAATTGAGGGAACGAATCGAGGGAGAACTCCCGGCACTTTTCGAGGCCTTTCGAGAAAAGCGGCTCCGGATGCAGCCGCTTCCTTGACTTCGCGGACCGGGGTACTCCAACTGGGGCACCCGGCATGCCGCACGGCCTTCTACTGATCAATCTCGGCACCCCTGACGAGCCCACCACGCCGGCCGTCCGGCGGTACCTCCGTGAGTTCCTCGGCGACCCGCGGGTCCTCGACATCAGCGGGATCGGCCGCGCGATTCTCCTGAATGCGGTCATCCTGCCGACGCGACCCGCGAAGAGTGCCGCCGCGTATCGGACGATCTGGGATCCCGAGCGTGGCTCGCCGCTGCTCTACCACTCGCGCGATCTCGCCACACGTGTGGCGGATCGGCTCGGCAAGGAATGGCGTGTCGAGCTCGCGATGCGCTACGGCAAGCCATCGATCGAGCGTGGCCTCGATGCGCTGATCGAGGCGAAGGTCGATCGCATCGTCGTGCTCCCGCTGTTCCCGCAGTACGCCTCGTCCTCGACGGGCACGGCGGTCGCGCGTGTGTGGGAGCTCGCGGCTAAGAAATGGAACGTACCCGCGCTCGACGTGGTGCCGGCGTTCTTCGACGACCCGGGGTTCCTCGACGCGTTCGCGGCGGTCGGCCGCCCTGCCCTCGATGCGGCGAAGCCTGACCACGTGCTGATGTCGTTTCACGGCCTGCCGGTCCGCCAGATCACCAAGACTGACGCGACTGGGGGCCACTGCTTCGCCTCGCCGAGCTGCTGCGAGACGCTCGCGAACCCCAACTGCTACCGCGCGCAGTCGTATTACACGGCGCGCGAGCTCGCGAGGCGCCTCGATCTCCCCACCGAGCGCTACACCGTCTGCTTCCAGAGCCGGCTCGGCCGCACTCCGTGGATCCAGCCGTTCACCGACGTGGTGCTCGACGATCTGGCCAAGCAGGGCAAGAAGCGCCTCGCGGTGTTCTGCCCGGCGTTTGTCGCGGACTGCTTGGAGACCGTCGAGGAGATCGGCATGCGCGCCGTCGAGCAGTGGAAGGCGGCGGGCGGCGAGGAGCTCGTGCTCGTGCCCTCGCTCAATGCGACCCCGGCGTGGATCGATGCGGTGACCGCGATCGCCGAGCGCCACGCCGCGCGCAAATCGCTCGCGCAGGTCTAAGGAATCGTGCGCGTGCTCGTGCGCCCGTGCGCATGGAGCACGAGTACGAGCATGCCCACGAGCGGGCTACACCTGAGGGGTGTCCACGCTGCGCGACGTCTACGGCACCCTTCTGATCGTTCGCCCGCCGGTCCCCGCGACGGTCAACAAGGCCGGTGCGAACTACAAGAGCGAGGTCACGCACCTGACCTACTCGCCGCGACGCGCCTACGACGAGTGGTTGTCGATCCTCGACGCGATCCGCGCCGCCGGGGGTGATGCGCTGTACCAGTTCGAGGCAGCCGACGAGCCCTTCCTCGGTCACGCCGCGCTCGAGGTCGATGGCGACGGAGCGATCCATCCCGCGGGCTCGCGCGAGGTGCTCGGCCGTATCGACGACGTGCAGACCGGGCGCGTGTTCGCGGCCAACGGTCCGTGGGTCACGGTGCAGGGCGGCGCTCTGCGCGCGGTGATGCCGAACATGCTCGCACATCGACAGACGGAGGGCGCGTATTACCGCCAACTGCTCGGCGAGCTTGCCAGCGCCGCGAGCCTCTCGCTCGACATCGCAGACAACCCGCATCGCTGGGAGGGCATGGCCGACGTCGCCGTGGTCGGCGAGCGCGTGGTGTTGACCTATGCCGTCCCCGGTCACTACGACCGCGACACCACGCCCAAGAGTGCACGCAGCTCGCGCGCGGGCGTGGCGTTTGCGGCGTCACATGCGGGGGTCCCTGAACGAGCGCGGATCTACGCCGAGCTGGTCTATCCCCACTTCCATGGCGACACCGTGCACTTCGGCGCACGGCCATCGACGGGCGGGCCGGTGCTGGTGCATTACACGGGCGGGCTCTATGGCGACGGCGCGAAGGTCGTGGCGGACGCGCTGGGAGGCGAGCACATCATCCCGATCGATCGCGCCGACGCGGTCGACGAATACGCCGGCAACTCGCGTCAGGTCGCCAAGGGCGTTCTGGTGCCCGATGGCGTGTCTCCCGCGTTCATCGCGAGCATCGAGGAGCTCGGCCTCACGACCTATCGGCTCTCGCTGTTCGAGCTGTTCGGCAAGGCGGGCGGCGGCCCCGCATGCGCGACGCTCTATCTGCCTCGCACACTCGAAATCCCCGCGACGTTGCCAGTTCGCTATTCGGCAACCGAGACGGTGGTGCGCGCACGCCGTGACCGGATCCCCGAAACGCTGCGCGTCGACCCGGCGTTCTTCGAGGGAAAATCGCGCGGCTGATACCCATGCGACGTGACGGGTGTCGCATCGTCGGCGAGATTCAGATGTCATCGACGTTAAGGGTGATCACTGCCTCACACTAACTGGCTGCAAGAGCTGGAAATCGCTCCGCAGAGCGAGATACAACCGCGCCATTAGGAAGGCCGATCCCCGGGGTGGGTTCGACCGATTTCCAGCAAAAGGAACTGTTATCCATGAATCGCTTGTTCCGTCCCACGCTAGCCGCCCTCCTGATCGGCGGGATCACGGGCTCGACGGCGTCTGCCAATGTCGAGATCGGTGGCACCGCCGGTGTTCACGTCTTCAGCGATACGAACGAGCTCGGTGTCGCCGACATCGAGAACGCTCCCTCGGAGCGCAACTCCGCGCTGTTTGGCCTCCGCATCGGTGCTTACTTCGGTGACACGATCGGTGTCGAGGGCGAAATCGGCGTTGTCCCCAGCGAGTCGCGCACGCTCGTGTTCGACATCTGGAACCTGACGTACCGGGCGCACGTGGTCGCGCAGTTCCTTGCGGACAAGCCCAAGAACAAGCTCATCCCGTTCGTGCTTGCGGGCGCCGGCGCCTTCCAGGTCGTCGACACCCAGGGCCCGGACACCATCATGGAAGACACCGACGCCGTCATCTACGCCGGCATTGGTGCCAAGTACCGCGTCGACAACGGCTGGGGTCTCCGTGCGGACGCCCGCATCCTGTTCCCGCCGAGCAGCGAGGACGAGGGCTTCACCACGGACTTCGAGCTCCTGCTCTCCATCTACAAGGAATTCGGCCGCAAGACCGAAGAGAAGGCGATCGAGCCGCCGCCCGCCGACAACGACCCGGACAAAGACTCCATCCTCGGCAGCGACGACAAGTGCCCCAACGAGCCCGAAGACAAGGACTCGTTCGAAGATGAGAACGGCTGCCCGGACCTCGATAACGACGCCGACGGCGTTGCGGACGCTGCGGACCAGTGCCCGATCGAGCCCGAGGACAAGGACGGCTTCGAGGACGAGAACGGTTGCCCCGACGGCGACAACGACAAGGACAGCATCCCGGACGCGGCTGACAAGTGCGCGCTCGAGGCCGAGGACAAGGACGGCTTCCAGGACGAGGACGGCTGCCCGGATCCGGACAACGATGGTGACGGCGTGCCCGACGCGCAGGACAAGTGCGCAGGGGATCCGGAGACCAAGAACGGGTTCCAGGACGAGGACGGCTGCCCGGACGAGATCCCGCAGAAGCTGAAGGCGTTCACGGGCGTCATCAAGGGCATCAACTTCAAGGTCAGCGATGCGGCCCTCCAGCCGGCGTCGAACACGACCCTCGACCAGGCCGTCGCCGTCCTCAAGGAGTTCGGCGACCTCAAGCTCGAGATCCAGGGCCACACCGACGACCAGCCGCTCAAGGGGAGCAAGAAGTACGCGGATAACAAGGCGCTCTCGCAGGCGCGCGCCGAGACCGTGAAGGCGTACTTCGTCTCGAAGGGCATCGAGGAGAACCGCCTCACCGCGATCGGGTACGGCGACACGCAGCCGGTCGAGGCGCCCACGGGCCTCAAGGGTCCGAAGCTGAACGCCGCGCGCGCGAAGAACCGCCGCGTCGAGTTCAAGCTCATCTCGGCGCTCACGGCTCCGGCCCCGTCGGCTCCGGCCCCGGCGGCTCCGGCCCCCGTGGCTCCGGCCCCCACGCCGGCTCCGACGAACTAGCACCGCGAGCTAGCGAGTAGGCGAGGGTCCTTGTGGGGCCCTCGTTTCGTTTTCGGGCCGAAAGATTCTCGACCCTGCACGTGATACACGAGAGGCCGTGCTCGCCGAAGACTTGCTCGCCCACCTCGCCTGCCCCGTCTCAAAGCAGCGGATGATCTACTTTCCGCGCGGCGCGGAGGGCGGAACCGAGGCCGACGCGTGCCTGGTGAGCGTGGCCGCACGCCTGAGGTATCGCGTGGATGGACGGGTTCCGGTCCTCCTGCAGGAAGAGGCGGAGCGGCTTACGGAAGCACAGGTCAACCAGCTGATCGATCGTGCCAAGGCGCTGGGTTTGGCAGTTCCGGCGTGATTTAAAGGCGTTAGCTTTTACAACGCTCTTGACGTGCAGCGGCATCGGCGGTAGATCGCCGGTTCCCTAGCGGAGCCATCTCCCCGGTGCTGAAGTCGCTCTCCATCTTCACGGGCAATTCGAATCGCGCGCTTGCTGACGAAATCTGCAAGTTCGTGGAGATTCCGCTAGGTCGTGCAGACGTCACGCACTTCTCCGACGGCGAGATCTACGTCGAGATCGGGGAGAACGTGCGCGGCGTGAACTGCTTCGTGGTGCAGCCGACGTGCTCGCCGCCGAATCAGTCGCTGATGGAATTGCTGATCATGATCGACGCGCTCAAGCGTGCGTCGGCGGGCAGCATCGTCGCCATCATCCCGTACTTCGGGTACGCGCGGCAGGATCGCAAAGCCAAGCCGCGCACACCGATCACGTCGAAGCTCGTCGCGAACCTCATCACCGCGGCCGGCGCCGATCGCGCGCTCGCGATGGATCTTCACGCAGGTCAGATCCAGGGCTTCTTCGACATTCCCTTCGATCACCTGTACTCGATGCCGGTGCTGATCGAGGAGCTGCGCACGCTCGGCTACGGCGGTGACAACACCATCGTCGTGTCGCCGGATGCCGGTGGCGTCGAGCGCGCGCGCGCCTTCTCCAAGCGCCTCGGCGCAGGCCTCGCAATCATCGACAAGCGCCGCCCGGCTCCGAACGTCTCCGAGATCATGAACATCGTCGGTGACGTGAAGGGCAAGAAGGCCATCATCGTCGACGACATCATCGACACGGCGGGCACGCTCACCAACGCCGCGCACGCGATCATCAACGCCGGCGCCGCCAGTGTGTCCGCGTGCTCGAGCCACGCCGTGTTCAGCGGCAAGGCCGTGCAGCGCATCACCGATTCGCCGCTTCAGCACGTCGTCGTCACCAACACCATTCCACTCTCCGAAGCGGGTGCCGCGTGTCCGAAGGTCCGCGTGCGCAGCGTCGGTCGTCTCCTCGGCGAGGCGATCAAGCGCATCCACCACGGAGACTCGATCAGCTCGCTGTTCGTGTAGTAGTAGAACCCCTCGGGAACCAAAGAGAGAACGTCATGGAAGTCGGAAAGCTCACGGTCACGCTCCGTAACAACACCGGTCACAAGGGCGCGTCGCGCCAGCTGCGTACGCAAGGCAAGGTCCCTGGGGTCTGCTACGGCGCGTCGGTCGACGGCCGCATCGAGCCGCTGCCCATCACGATCGACGTGAAGGAGCTCAAGAAGTCGCTCGACCCCGTCAGGAAGCAGAACACGGTGCTCTCGCTGACCATCGAGGGCGGCGCGAAGGCCCAGACGCTCTCGGCGCTCGTGAAGGACTACCAGCTTCACCCGATTCGCCGCGAGATCATCCACGTCGACCTCCTCGCGATCGATCCGAACAAGGAAGTTCTCGCCGAGGTTCCGCTCGAGTTCACCGGCAAGCCGAAGGGCGCGATCGACGGCGGCCAGATCCGCATCGTCCTCCGCAGCCTCGAGGTTCGCGCGAAGCCGAGCGACATCCCGAACAAGCTCACCATCGATGTCTCGCCGCTCG
Organism: Kofleriaceae bacterium; assembly: GCA_033763475.1. Lineage (GTDB taxonomy): Bacteria > Myxococcota_A > Polyangia > Haliangiales > Haliangiaceae > JABFXX01. The sequence continues at coordinate 125,223 of JANRKM010000151.1, read as the reverse complement.
GCATCGGCGACGTCGTGCACGTCTCCGCGATCGAGCTGCCGAACGGCGTCAGCGCCGTCACCGGCCGTGACCTCGCCGTCGTCACCTGCGCGGCGCCGGAAGAGGAGAAGGCAGCGGCCCCGGGCGAGGCGGCTGCCGAGGGTGCGGCTCCGGCGGCGGCGGCGGCTCCGGCCAAGGACGCGAAGGCTGCGGCGCCTGCCAAGGATGCCAAGGCTGCGCCGGCTGCGAAGCCCGCTGCCAAGAAGTAACGCGTACCGATGTCGTGGTTGGTTGTCGGCCTGGGGAACCCGGGCTCGAAGTACTCGCGCAACCGCCACAACATCGGGTTCATGGTTGTCGACGAGCTCGCGCAGAAGCACGGGCTCCCCGCGTGGTCGACGAAGCTGGGTGGCGAGGTCACCGCTGGCATCGTCACCACCTCGCCCGCCGGACAAGAGTCCGGCGGGCGAGGCTCGATGACACGGGGGCGCGGCCGCGAGCGCGCCACGCTGCTGAAGCCGATGGAGTTCATGAACCTGTCGGGCTTCGCGGTGCAGCGCGTGGCCGCCTTTCACAAGGTCGACGTGGACAACATCCTGGTCGTCCACGACGAGCTCGACCTCGAGTTCGGCATCGTCCGCCTGAAGTCTGGCGGTGGCCATGGCGGTCACAACGGGCTGCGCTCGATGATCGAGCAGCTGGGCAGCAATGGCTTTGCACGGCTGCGCATGGGCATCGGGCGTGACCCCAACGCCAAGCCCGGTGCGAAGGACGCTGCCGGCTGGGTACTCTCCGATTTTCCCTCGGCGCAGGGCGACGCTCTGACCCGCGTCCTCAGGGCCGGTTGCGAGGACGTCGAGTGCGTCCTGGCCAAGGGTATCAAGGACGCGATGAATCAGCACAACGCGCGTTCCAACGTGGCGACGCCGTGATATAGACCCTCCCTTCGTTTACCCCGCTTACACACCTCGCCCGCCATCGCCAACGACGGGCTTCACATCCACGAGGAAGACACATGGCACGTCTGCAGAGTCAGAAAGACAAGCCGGGCACGTCCCGCGAGTACGAGACCACGTACATCCTTCGCCCCAACACCACCAACGAGGGTGTTGCCGAGGTGAACGCCCGCATCAAGGGCATCATCGAGGGCATGGGCGGCAAGATCATCAAGGTCGACAACTGGGGCAAGCGCCGCCTCGCGTACGAAGTCGCGAAGGAGCGCAAGGGTATCTACCTGTACTGGCAGTACCTCGCGAACCCCGGCGTCGTCGAAGAGACCGAGCGTAACCTCCGCATGCTCGACTCGGTGATCCGCTACCTGACCGTCAAGGTCGACGAAGACATCGACGTCACCGCGCGTCCGTCGGAGATCGACGAGACGTCGTTCGAGAAGGCGTCGCAGACCGCGGCCGACGAGGAAGACCTGTTCCTCTCGCGGGGCGGCGATGATTCGTCGGGCGAGTCCGATGAGGACGAGTTCGGCGGCGAAGAGTTCAACAACGAGGTTCCGGCCGCTTCGACGGAGAAGGAGTAACCAATGACCACGCGTATGGATGCCCCTCGCGGCAGCACGAACCCCGGCATCGGTGGTGATGATGATGGTCTCGATCGTGACGGCGATGACCGTCGCGGTGGCAAGGGCCGCGGCGCCGGTGCACGGCGCAAGCTGCTCTCCGACGAGATCGTGGCCAAGATCGACTACAAGAACCCGCAGATCCTGCGGTCGTTCGTCACTGATCGCGGCAAGATGATCCCGCGCCGTATCAGCGGCGCCAGCGCGCGCCAGCAGCGCGTCATTTCCACGGCCGTTCGGCGCGCGCGCATGCTCGCCCTGCTGCCGTTCTCGGTCACGGGAGACTAGTCATGGCGATGCAAGTCATCCTCACGCAGGACGTCGATAACCTCGGCAAGGCCGGCGAGCTGGTTTCGGTTCGCCCGGGCTACGGTCGCAACTACCTCGTGCCTCGCGGCCTCGCGGTCTCGGCGACGGTTCGCAACAAGAACCGCCTGGAGCATGAGAAGGCGCTGATCGAGCGCAAGGTCGCGAAGGAGCGCGCCACGGCCAACGAGGTCGCGGGCAAGATCAATGCGATCACGCTGCAGCTCGAGTTGCTCACCGGCGACGAGGACAAGGTCTTCGGCTCGGTTACCACGCGCGAGCTCTCGGAGCGCCTCAAGAAGGCGGGGGTCGACGTCGACCACCGCGCGATCCATCTCGACGCACCGATCAAGGCCCTCGGCAAGTACGAGACCTCGGTTCGCCTCGCGGCGGGCGTGGTCGCGACCCTGAAGTTCTGGGTCGTCGGCAAAGAGAAGTAAGCGCTCTCTCACACGCAACGCACGCGGCGGTCCGCAGGGTTCCTGTGCGACCGCCGTCGCATTTTCGGCGCACGTCGACCTGAACCTGAACATGGACGCTGGCGGGCCTCGACTTGCTCGAGGGCATCGTCGCCACGCTCACAAAATGACCTGCGCGAGTTCATGGTCACCGTCCAAGGTGGTGTTCATGTTCAGGTTCACGTCGACGGCCACGTCAACGTCTCGTTACCGGCATTGGCGTTAGTCCTCCGTCGAGGTTTACCGCCGTCGGAGGGGGGCAGTAGATTGAGGTATGTCGCGCGACCGGCGAGTGCTTCCGCACAACCTGGACGCCGAGGCGTCGATCCTCGGCGGCATCATCTTGCGCAACGAGACACTCATCAACCTCGAGACGCTCGAGGTCGATGACTTCTACGACATGCGGCACAAGGTCGTGTTCCAGGCGATCCGTAACCTGGAAGCGGCCGCGCGCCCGATCGACGTGGTGACCCTCGAGGTCGAGATCGAGAAGCAGGGCAAGCTCGACGCCATCGGCGGCGTCGCATTCCTCGGCGAGCTCGCGTTGCGCGTGCCCACGCCCGACAACGTCCAGACCTACGCGGAGATCGTTCAGGATAAGCATCAGGCGCGCAAGCTCATGCTCGCGTCGAGCGAAATCCACGAGAAGGGCTACGAGGATGGCCTCGAGGTGCGCGACTACCTCGACGAGGCCGAAGGCAAGATCTTCGAGGTCACGCAGCGCAAGTCGAAGAGCGGTCCCGAGCCGGTCAAGTCGCTGGTCAAGAAGGTCTTCAGCTCGCTCGACGAGCGCTTCAAGTCAGCCGGCGGCATCACCGGCGTGCCCACCGGCTTCACGGACCTCGACCAGAAGACCGCAGGCCTGCAGCCGACGGAGCTCATCATCCTCGCGGCGCGTCCCGCGATGGGCAAGACCAGCTTCGCGCTGTCGCTCGCGCAGAACGCGGCGACGTTCGGCGGCGGCTGGCCGTGCCTCGTGTTCTCGCTCGAGATGTCGTCGACGCAGCTCGCCGAGCGCCTCCTCTGCTCCGAAGCGCGCGTCGATTCATCCGCGCTCCGCCGCGGCATGCTGCAGCGGCAGGATATGACCAACCTGACCTACGCGGCGGCAACGCTGTCGAAGGCGCCGATCCTGATCGACGACACGCCCGCGCTCACACTGCGCGAGCTGCGCGCCCGCGCGCGCCGCTTCCGCTCCAACAAGGAGCTGTTTGGCGACAAGAAGACCGGGCTCATCCTCGTCGACTACCTCCAGCTGATGCGCGGTTCACCCCAGGCGGCGAAGGCATCGCGCGAGCAGGAGATCAGCGAGATCTCGCGTGGCCTCAAGAGCCTCGCCAAGGAGCTCGAATGCCCGGTCCTCGCGCTCTCGCAGCTCAACCGTGGCCTCGAGCAGCGCACCGACAAGCGCCCCGTGCTCAGCGACCTTCGCGAGTCCGGCGCGATCGAGCAGGACGCCGACGTCATCATGTTCATCTACCGGGACGTGGTCTACAACAAGGAGACCGAGCACCCGAACATCGCCGAGGTCATTCTCGGCAAGAACCGCCACGGCGCGACCGGCACCGTCGAGACGCTGTTCGAAGGGCGCTACACACGGTTCGAGAACATGTCACAGCGGCCCGACATGCCGAACCGCGACTAACGGCTACTCCGCGCGGATCGACCAGGTCTGCCACGCGACGCCACCGTCACGCGTGCTGGGCACCACCGCGAGCATGCCCGCGACGGCATCCTCGGGCTCGATGGTCAGGAACGTGGTCTTCAGATCGAAGTCGGTGAGCGTACGGCACGACGAGAGCCACGCGACGCGGTCGTCGTCGCCGGCCGGGATCGAGAGCAAGGTCTTCGAGCTTGCGTCGACGACGATCTCGGAGGCAGCAGACGTTCTCAGCAACGGGGATTGGCGAGGAGTAGCGATGAGTCCACGCACCCAAGGAATCTTCAATCGAACGCCGCGCCTCCCGCCTGGTCGACTATCCCGCGAGATCGACGCCGGAGATGGTCCCATCGGCATCGAGGCTCACCGTCACGTAGTGACCGTGGAAGAGGCCTTCATCATCGACGCCCTGATCGTTGAACAGGAGCTCCGAGGCTCCGTCGTGGTAGACGGACCACACCTCGAGTGCGAGGTGACGCGTCAACTCCTCCGGGGGCTGGGCGGGCCGGTCGCCGCGCCATTCGTCGGTGTACGCCTCCACGAGGAAGGATCGAAGGGCGGCCTCGATAACCGGCCACTGCGCGCGGATCCGCTGCAGGGTGGAAGCCGCCTGGTCGAGAAGTAAGGTCTCGGTCAGCGGCTCGCTCCAAGCATCGGGATCGATGATGACCTCGATGCGCGCGTCCGTTCCTCCGATCCCGGCGTGCACGGTGTATGCGAGCTCGCTCTCGTTCCAGCGGAGCGCGCCGAGCTCCGCGTGGTGGACGTCGGGCGTTCGTTCATTTGTCATCGGCGAGCCTAGTTGAACTGCTTCTCGATCGTCACTGTCTTGCCGGCGACGACCTCGACTTCCTGCGTCTTCGCCTTGCGCGTCTCGGGGTCGAGCAACGTGACCTTGTGCTTGCCGGCGGGCACCGTGATCTTCTTGGGCGCCGTCAGGTTCGTGTTGCGGCCGTCGAGGTAGATCAGCGCGGGCACGTCGGCGGAGACCACGAGCTTGCCCGGGCCACCGTTGGTCTTGTCGGCGACGTTCGGCGGCAGCTCGCCCTCGGCGACCTTGCTCGCACGCTTGGCGGCGGCCTTCTCGCTGCGCGTCAGGACGGACTTCTTCTCGACGGAGCGCCGCTTGCTCGCAGCATCGTCCTCGGCGAGGGCGACCTCGTCCGCGGAGCGCGAACGACGACTGCGCGCCGAGCGCTTCTTCTTCTCGACCGTGGTCGCTTCCATTTCGATCTCGTCCGTCGCGTCGTCCTCGGCGGTCGCCGCGATCTGTTCGAGTGCAGGCGCTTGCTCGACTGCCGGCGCCGGAGCCGACGCGGGCGGCGCGACAGGTGCGGGCGCGGGGACGAGCGCCGCCTCGGTCGCGACGTGCTCTGCGGCGAGCGAAGGATCCACGGCGATCACGGCATCGGCGAGGGACGGTGCCACCCGCGCGGTGGGCTGCACGGACACGACAGCGGTCGATCGCTTCTTGCCGCCCTGCCCGTCGAACGCGAGGTAGCCGCCGACGAACATGGCGACCACGGTGAGTACGCCGATCGGTGCGGCGAGCCCCTTGATCGCGTGCGCGAGCTCGACCACGAACGGACGCGGTCCCGTGCGCGAACGCGGTCGCGCGTGCACCAGCGCCGTCGAGTCCTGCACTGCGATCCTCTCCACGGGGAGAGTCGCATACAGCTCCTCGGGGTCGCCGACGTTCGGCGCGGGCGTGTACGACGGCAACGTCGGAACCTGGACGTTCCTGGCGGTGATCGGCGTGCTCGGCGTGCCGGGGAAGACAGACGGCGACGCCGCGGGTGCGCGATGGCGCGGCAGTGGCGCGACGGGAACGTTCGGCTGCGGTACGCGTGCGGCGGGATGCGCTTGTCCACGCGCGGTCCCCGCGAGGTCGCGCACCGGCTCGGTCGGCGCATGGGCGAGATCGCGCACCGGCTCGGTCGGCGCATACGGTGACGCGTCCGGGCGTCGCTGGGGACGCATCGAGCGGGTGGGCTTGCCTTCGAACGCGTCACGCGACGCGTATGGATCGCGCGTAATCGTCTGCATCGACTCCATCGATCTCGACGGCTGCGCTGCGTACGCGCGTGACGTCATCGGCACGTGCGCTTGGGGGGACCGTGCACGAGCATCGGACTGCGCGGAGCGCGCGGGCGTCGGCGGAGAGGCGGCCGGCGGCATTCCGCGCATCGTCATTGCGGGCTGCGCCTCCATCAGCTGAGCCCTGTGATTCACCGGCCTGCCTCCAAACAGAGGCTCGTCGCCAAACAAGTTGTCGCCAGGATCGCTCTCGATCCGACCGCCACCCGCCACGTTCACGAGGTTATTGATCGCGGTGTTTTCCTGCTTGGGCATGGCGGTTCTCGTGCGCGACTTCGCGGCTGGTGGAGCGGACGTATTCGCTAGGTGCAACCCGTAGTGCACGGGGTGGACCACGTTGCGGACAGCTGTCCCCATCACGATTCTCGGTGGTTGAAAGACCCCAGCTGGCTTGGCGGCCTGCTGGTGGCAACTGGGTCGGCCGGTCACGACACCTCTGTCGCCGGAGATCTCGAACTTGGCGGCCGAAACCCGAGCGAATCTCCAGCCTCAGCACCTAGAATGGCCCCGTGCCGAACCCACAGTTGGGAACCATCCTGGGCGCATACCGGGTGGAGGGGACCATCGGCGCCGGCTCTATGGGCGAGGTCTTCCGTGGCATCGACACGGGCCTGAACCGCAAGGTTGCGATCAAGATCCTGTCCGAGAAACACCGCGACAGCTCCGAGCTGCGCGCGCGGTTCGTTCGCGAGGGACGCGCGGTCGCCGCGATCAGCCATCCCAACGTGGTCCAGGTGTTCGCGACCGGTCAGTTCGACGAGCGGCCCTACATCGCGATGGAGCTACTCGACGGCACCGATCTCGGCTCCATGGTGGAGAAGAACGGCCCGCTCGACTCGCTCGCCGCCGCCCAGGTGATCCTCGACGCAGCCCAGGGCCTGGCCGCTGCCGCGAAAGCCGGCCTCATCCATCGTGACGTCAAGCCGTCGAACCTCGTGCGCCTCAGCGACGGGCGCGTGAAGGTCACCGACTTCGGCCTCGCCAAGCCTGTCGATCCGGGCGCCGAGCCCGCGCTCACCGCGATGGGCGTCGTCGTCGGCACGCCCGATTACATCGCCCCCGAACAGGCGCGCGGCGAGCCGATCGACGAGCGCGTCGACATCTACGCGCTGGGCGGGACGCTCTACTTCCTGCTGACTGGCATCCCGCCGTTCCGCACCGGCAAGCCCGCGGAGGACAAGTACCTCAAGGTCGTGGCGCGCCATCTGCGCAACCCCGCGCCCGATGCCGCGACCACCAACCCGGACGTGGACCGCGAGCTCTCGAATCTGACGCGCGCGATGATGGCCAAGAAGGCGGCCGACCGCCCGAGCTACGACGACCTTGTCGATCAGCTCGCGCACATCGTCGCCCGCCTCGATCCATCAGCGGCCCCGCGCCTCGCCGCCGCAAGCCGCGATCGCTCGCGCCCGATCGCGCTGCCGCCCAATGTCTCGCGTGGAGGCATGCGCTCCGACGCCGCGCCAGCGGTCAGCGATGCGTCTCTCGACCAGCTGCCGGAGCGCGCGATTCCAGCGTGGGTCCTCTTCTTCACGCTCGCGTGTGTCGGCCTCTTCGCGACGGGCCTCGTCATGTACATGCAGAAGGGCGGCGAGGCGCAGGCCCCCGCGACCAACCCGCCCGCGCCAGCGCCGGCGACCACCGTCGACGCCGCGGTCACCACCGTCACACCGGACGCGCTCGACACGCCGGCGGGCATGTTGCTCGTGACGATGAAGACCGGCGAGAAGCTCCTCGTCGACGCCAGGCCGATCAGCCTCGACAACTACCGCGCCGTGTTCGCGAAACACGACCAGCCGGGCAAGCCCGACGATGCCGCGGTCAACATCTCGTACACCGAGGCCAAGTCCTACGCGCTCACCAAGGGACGCCGCCTCCTGACGTCCGCCGAGTGGGACGCGGCTGCGGTTACGGCCGGCTTCGTCGTGGCCGACGGTCGCTGGGAGTGGGTCGACTCGCCCGACGAGAAGAAGAAGACCGTGCGCCAGCACGGCAGTAAGGCGCAGACCCGGACCGACGCCAAAGCCGCCGACGTCACGTTCCGGACCGCGAAGAGCCTTTAACGATCTCAATCACCAACGTCAAGACCTCGATCGATGCCGGGGGCTACCGGTTGCCTGTCGACGTCAACGTCGAAGGTAGCGTTCAGGTTCACGTCGACGTCGACGCAAACTGACCGGCCTTGCCTTTAGCCGCCTTAGCCGACCAGCGCAGTCGAGAGGAAGTCGCGCGTCCGATCCCAGGCGACGCGCGAGTGAAACGCCTCGTCGTCGTTGCGCGGGTGCGCAAAGAAGCCATCCCGCGTCGGGTAGTCGTACGTCACGATCGGGGCGCGGCTGCGCTCGGCGCGCGCTGCGATGTCGTCACAGTCCGCCTTGCTCAGCAAGCGGCCCTCACTCGCGCGATGGATCAGCAAGGACGCGCGCAGCCGCGCGAGGCGGGCAGACTTCGCCGGCGGTGGGCCATCCACGTGGACGACGCAGTCGATGTGCGGTAGCTGCGTCGCGCCCTCGAGCGCGACCGCCGCGGCCGCGCCGATGCCGATGACGCCAATCTTGCCGGCTGCCACCTGCTTGCACGTCAGGATCCCTGCGACCAGATCATCGATCGCGATGGAATGATCGAGCGCAGCGGCCAGCTTCTCGGCTTCCTCGTCGGAGGTCACCGCGCCGCCGCGCACCAGGTCGAGTGCGACCACGAAATAACCGTGGTCGCAGAGCGGCGTGAGGATCCGCGCGTACTCCTCGTCGCCGAGACCACGCTCACCGCCCACGACCACCACGCCTGCCCCGTTGAGCTTCGCGGCGGCCTCGAACTCGGGCGTCATTCGCAACGCCGGCACCTTCACACCATCCTCGCGAATCAGCTCGATGCGTGCTTCGAACAAGCTCATGCGGTCTTCCCTCCAAGCTTTCCCAGGATCCTGACGATCCCGACGAGTAGACAGATGCCGCCGATCGCCAGAGGAATGAGATAGGTCCAGCTCGGGTTCGTCAGCACGTACGCGAACTGGGGATCGTCGGGATCGTAGTGTACGGGCAATGGAGACGGCAGCTGGTCGACGATGCCCTGTGCTTTCTTCAGCGTGTATTCGATCTTCCCCTCCGGATACACGCGCTCGCCGACGTACTCCGTCGTGCCGACCTTATAGCTATACTTGACGTGGACGTACGCGTAATTGAATCGCCCCGACGGGACGGTTCCTTTCTCGAGCACGGTCGCGCTTACCGTCGGCCAATCCTTTCCCATCGTGGCCGCCCGACGAAGCTTGATTCCGAACCACAGCGCGAGCACCCCAGTCGCGATCACCAGACCGGACATGAGGTAGTGGCGAAGCATCAGCCTGCGAGCTCGCGCAACGCTTGTCGCGCGACCGTACCGATCCGGCCGCCACCGTTCGTGGCACGCACGACGCGCTCGAGGAGCACCCGCGCTTCGTCACGGCGGTTGCGCTTCACCAGATACACCGCCTCGTTGAGCAAGAGATCGGGCGTCCGTCGCTCCGGTGGAACCGACGCGAACAGCTGCTCGAGCTTGTCGAGCGCCTCAGGCGTCCCCTGCTCTACAAGGATCTGCGACGCGTTGACGTATGCGTCGATGCGCGTCGGATCCGTACCGTAGGACTGTTCGAACAGTGCGAGCGCCTCCGCGGGGTTGTTCGCGAACACGCCGCGCAGATAGAGCACGAGCGCCTGCTCGGCGGTCCCGAGAGGTTGACGCACGATCCGATCGAGAAGCGCGCGAGCTTGATCCTTGCGGCCTAGGTCGGCCAGCACGCGGACGACCTCCAGCTGCACCTTGGTGCTGCGGCCCGTGGCGTGCGCGAGCGTGTTCTCGACGGCGCGGTCCGCGTCGTCGCCGACATTCGGCGGCGGGAACCCGTTCCCGATCAGCCGGAGCATCTGGAGCACCGCAATGTCGAATGCGAGGTTGACCTCGGGCGGAGGCTCGTTGGCGCGCGCCATCTCGAGGGCACCGATCGCGCCGAGCCACTTCCCGAGCTCCGCGAACATTCCCATCATGTTCTGAATGGGTTGATGCTTCGTGGGATCGGCGTCGAACGCACGCGCGTAGCTCGTGATCGCGGTCGCGTAGTCGCCGATCTCGACCGACGCGTTGCCCAGATTGACGAGCGCCTCGTGATGGGTTGGCGCCTCGGCAACCACCTGGCGCAACACACCGGCGGCATCCTGGGGCCGGCGCGCAGCGAGAAGCACCGTCCCGAGCGACGAGCGATGGCGAATGCTCGCGTCGAGCGCGACGGCCCGCCGCGCGGAGTCGACCGCGGCCTGTGGCTCCCCCGCTAAAAGCTGTGCGAGCGCGAGCTGCTGATGACCGACCGCCCCTGCTTTCAGCTCAACAGCACGCAGCGCCTGCGTCATCGCGGTGGCAGCATCACCTTTGGCGATCGCCAACATCGCGTAGCCGACAGCGTGGGCCGGCGGATCGCTCGTCGCGAAGGACTCGACGAGCCGCCCTGCCTGATCGAAATCACCAATCGACAGAAAAGCGGCGACTCGATCCGCCGCCACTTCAGCAGAGCTCATGCTGCGAGCTTACCAGCTGCTGAACCACTCAGCGGCCTGCGCGCCAGCATTGAACAAACCTTGCAGGTTCCGCTTCGCGGTCTCCATGCCGTTCTCGAAGGCTTCCCGGCCCATTCTGCCGAGCGCCTTGACCTTTTCGATGCCCTGGTGGACCGCCGCGAAGAACTCCTTGGGCTTGGCACCCCACTCCCAACCAACCGCGCTCGCGTCGAAATGGCCGTCCTTCCAGGAGAGCCCGGTTAGCTTGCCGATCTCGCAATGGCCGAAGTCGAAGCCCCAGTCGACCCATCCGCCACCGAACTTAACGCCGACGCGGAACATCGAGTACAGGTTCAGGCCACCGTCGAGCGACCAGCTCTTGGCGTGACCGGCGGCGTGCTCACCGCCCTGCTGGGCGCCAGCGTGCTCGTTAGCGGGCGCATGGTGTTCCGCAGCGGGCTCGTGATGACCTTCGGCAGCGGGCGCCGCGTGCGCACCGCCGCCCCCGCCGTACTTCTTGTAGACGAAACCGCCTTCGATGCGCGGCTCGAGGACGCCGTAGACCTCGGCGAGATCGGGCGCGCCGTAACTCAGGCCGATCTGCGCGGCGCCGAGCACGTTGAGCTTGGCCTCGAAGGCCTTGTGCGCCCAGTTGGCGCCGACAGCACCGACGATCTTCGCCTCGGGACGAAGGATGAAGTTCAGGCCCGGCACGGCCGCGATGGGCGCGGTGATTCCGCCGTGGTGCCAGATCGGATACTCGTACGTCTTCTCGAACGCCTCCGGGCTGAACGTCATGCCGAAGGTGAACGGGGCGTGACCACCGCCATGCCCCGACCGGGCGATGCCTTTACCGGCCTTGAGCTGCGGGCCACCACCCTTGGTGACGCCACCTTCGAGAGCCGATCTCGCGGGACGGCCTTCCTTGACCGCGAGCTGGACCTTCTCGGCCTCTTCTTCGCCCGACGTATCGATGCCCGCACCGGCGGACTTCGCCTGCATGCCGTTCCCGCCACCATCCTGGTACTGGAGAACGTGGGTGAGCTCGTGAGCGACGAGATCCTTGCTCGGGTTCGAGTTGGCAAACGCGATTTCGTTACCCATCGCGTACGCATGAGCACCCAGGCTCGCCGAGGCAGCGCTGGCATGCTGGTCGGTGTGCGCTCGCACTGCGCTGAAATCGCGGCCGAACGACTGCTCCATCTCGGCCTGATAGGGAATAGAGCTTCCGGGGCCCTGAAAGCCTGAAGCCGCCGTCTGGCCTGCCGAGGCGACTTGCTGCTTGGGGGCAGGATCCTCGATCGACGTTGCGAGGCCTTCTTGAAGTGCTGGAGCGATATCGAACATGGTGTTGACCTCAGTGGGTAGGCGAGGGACCGGCCCATACTACGACAAAGGCCGGCCATCCCTTCCGTGATCTGCAGCTAGGGACGCGAAAAAATCTGCGCGTCAGGTGAGTTTTCCGCCCACCGACAACGAGCCCCGGTCGCCGTACTCACCGTGCGCGGCCCGCTCCAGATGGCTCCGGGCGAGCGGCTTTCCCTCGCGTCGCGCGAGGTAGGCGGCACGCAAGACGATGTTGCGGATGTAGCCGCCCGTCAGCTCGAAGTCCCTGGCAAGTCGCATGAAATCGACATCTTTGGCGACCGGAGTCTCGGCCGGAATCATGCGCTGCCACAGCTCGGCGCGCGCCTCCGCATCCGGAAACGGGAAGGCGATATGAGCGGACATCCGGCGCATGACCGCGTCATCGATCGCGGCCGGGATGTTCGTGGTGAACATGGCGATCCCCTGGAACTGTTCGAGCCGGCTCAGGATGAAGTTGGTCTCGAGGTTCGCGTGGCGGTCGTTGGCGCTTTGCATCTTCGAGTTGCGCTTGCCGAGGACGGTGTCGGCCTCGTCGAATAGCAGCAACACGTGGCCAGCTTCGGCGGCATCGAAGGCGCGCGCGAGGTTCTTCTCGGTCTCGCCGAGCCACTTCGACATGATGCGCGACAGGTCGACGACGTACAGATCGAGGCTGAGCTCGTTGGCGATCAGCCCGGCGACCATGGACTTCCCGGTCCCCGGTTGCCCCGAGAACAGGGCGGTGATCCCGAGGCCCTTACCCACCTTGCGCGCGAAGCCCCACTCGCCGAGGACCTCATTGCGAAACGCGACGCGGTCGCGCAGGCCATTGAGACCATCCATGATCTCTTCGGGCAGCACGACATCGTCCCAGGTCTGCGAGATCTCGACCCGGCGCGCGACGGCCGTGAGATCCTCGTCGAACAGGCCGCGCACCGCGCGCGCGACGTGCATGCGAGACGTGGTGGTCTTCTCGCGCTTCGCGATCGCGTGCGCGTTGGCGCATGCCTCGACGATCCCGCCGCAGCCGAGGTTGTAGAGCCCCGAAACTTCGCGCCAGTGCGCGTCGGTGAACGAGTGCTCGGTACCAAGGTGCGCTCGCCACAACGCCAACCGCTCCGCGTGAGGAGGGATCGGAACCTCGAGCTCGGTGGTCGGGCGAAGGGAGCTGATCGCCGGCGGCGGGGACGAGGTTCCTAGCATCGCGACGCTGCCGCGAAACGCTGCCAGGCACTCGCGCATGCGGACGAGCCGATCGCCCGCGATCGCCTCCCCCGCGTCGCGAATCGCGACCAGGGTGTTCTGCAACGTCGCCTCGCGAAACGTCGCGGTGATCAGGTCGGGCTCGAGGCTGCGACCGTTGACGACGAGCAGCGATCGTCCCTGGCGAAACGCGACCGCGCGGACCAGCAGCTCGCGTCCTGCACCATGGACGCCCCTGAGCCACAGCAGCGAGCCCGGTTCCTGGAGGGCGCGCGCCGCGAGATCGATCTTGGCGACATCGAGCGTGTCGACCGGTGGCGCGGGGGGAACGAGCCGCGCGTGCGCGGCGAGCTCCGAGGTCAAGGCGCGCTGCCCGAGCATCCAGCTCGTGAACCGCGGGTGCAGGCGAATTGTCTGCGCGAGGAACGACCGGCTCTCGGCGCCGTCGACGATCACGAAGCGGAGCCGGCGCGCCGCATGGTCGGGCGCCAGGTCCTGATGCAACAGCATCGAGGCCTCGTGGACCGAAGAGCAGCGAGGGCGGTAGGCGATCTCGAACAGCGTGTCGATGGTCAACGCCGTGCTGGTTCCGCCGAGGTAGGCAGCGAGCTTCGCGGAGGCTGGGTCCGTCTCGTACGCTAGAAGCACGGCCAGCAGATCCGCTTCGGTGGGCCGGAGTCCAAGCATCCCGACCAGCGTGCCGATCGGGCCTTGCGGGTCGTACACGTGATCGGTGATGGGCTCGAACGTGGTGCTTGCCGGGCGCATCAGGCGTTCGACCTCGGCCGAGCCGGGGAACGCGCTCAAGGCGCCATCGCCCTCGCGCGTGCTGATGTTGTGCGCCAACCGAGCACGGATGGCACGCCCCAGTAAGGCGCGCGCACGCTCGATGTGCGCGTCGCGCCGATCGGTGGTTTGCGCAAAGAAAGCCAACACACGCTCGGGTGAAGCGTCCATCCCACGCCAGTATGGCATGTTCGACCCGATGAAAGCTGCGCTCGACCGGTGGCGCGAGGTGATCGGAAGCGCGAACGTCGTCGACGGAGAGGCCGAACGTATCGCCACGGCGACCACATCCTTCGCCACCGATGCGTCCGTGCTCGCGATCCTTCGGCCTCGTGACCGGGCGGAGGTTCAAGCGTGTGTTCGCATTGCTCATGAAGAGCGCATCGCCCTGCATCCGGTCAGCCGTGGTCGCAACTGGGGCTATGGCTCGCGCGCGCCATCGCGGGATGCGGTGATCCTGGATCTCGCGCGGCTCGACCGCATCCTCGACTTCGACGAGCGCCTCGCCTACGTGACGCTCGAGCCTGGCGTGACGTTTCGCCAGCTCTCCGAATTCTTGCGATCCACCCAGGCGCGCGTGTTCGCGAGCGTGACCGGCGGGCCCGCCGACGGCAGCGTGATCGCAAACGCGCTCGAACGCGGGGATGGGTCGGGCCCGCTCGGCGACCGGTTCTCGCACGTGTGCGGTCTCGAGGTGGTGCTGCCGACGGGCGAATGCGTCCGCACCGGGTTCTCGCGGTTCCCCGGCGCGACGACCGAGGCGCTCGCGACCTGGGGCCTCGGGCCTTCGCTCGACGGGCTGTTCAGCCAGTCGGGGTTCGGGGTGGTCACGCGGATGACGGTGTGGCTCACGCCGTATCCGGTGCACGTCATGCTGGCCGCGGTCACCGTGGACGACCGTCAGCGTCTCCCGCCCGTGGTCGATGCGCTGCGCACGCTGCGCCTGACGGGCGTGACCCCAGCGACGACGCCGCTGTGGAACGATCTCAAGGCGCTGTCGGTCCGTAGCCGCTATCCGTGGGACGAAGCCGGCGGCGTCACGCCACTGCCGACGCGCGTGCGGCAGGCGATGGTCCAGCGCGCGGGCCTGGGGGCGTGGAATGGCACGATCACTCTGTATGGGGCGAGCCGCGCCCACACGCGTGCGCTTGCCGACGTGGTGGCCAGCAGCCTCGAAGGGCTCGCGAACATCCGCTTCCGCGAAGGCCCCACCGACCCGCTGGCGGTGTTGCCGGAGGAGTGCGGCCCTGCGCTCGGGGTTCCCCACGATCTCAACGTCGCGAGCGTGTACTGGCGCAAGCGCACCCCGGTCGGCACGGACCCGGACGCGGACGGCTGCGGCTTCCTCTGGCTCAGCCACGCCGCGCCGTTCGTCGGTAACCACGCGCAGCTCTGCAGCGAGCTCGTCGAGACCACGGTGCTCGAGGGTGGCTTCGAGCCCTCGATCGCGCTCCTCGGGGTCACCCCCCGCGCGCTCAGCGTGATCGCCTCGATCGCATACGATCGCCACGTCCCTGGCGAGGATGACCGCGCGCGCGCATGCCACGATCGGCTGTTCGCCCAGCTCGTCGAGCGCGGGTACCCGCCGTTTCGCGACGGCGTGCAGTCGCGCGCGCTGGCCCCCGCGGGGGACCCGAGCACGGCGCAGTTCGTCGAGACCTTGCGGCGGGCGATCGATCCCCACGATGTCTTCACGACTGGCGACGCGCGCCGGCGATGACCAGCAGCGTGCCGCTACTCACATCTAGCCGGCGTTCGTGGGTATAGTCCGCGCTGGATGTCTGACGTCGACAAACTCGTCGAGATCATCACGCAACGCGTGCAGGAACGGCTCCGGGGCAACCCGGGGGCCCGGCTCGCCCTCGCTCCCCGCGATCGTGGCGAGTGCAATGACGACACGGCGGCCGGCGAGGACTGCGCGAGCTGCGGCTCCTGTGTCGTGCGGCGGCCCTGGTCGGTGCGCGCGGTCGAAGGCGCCGGCGCGCTGCGCGTCGGTGCGCTGCCGGGTGTCGGCGCGGTGCCGGGCGACATGGCCAAGCTGATCGATCACACGCTGCTCAAGCCCGAGGCGACGCGTGACGAGATCGTGAAGCTGTGCGAAGAGGCGAAGAAGTATCGGTTCGCGTCGGTGTGCGTGAACACGACGTGGGTGCCCCTCGCCAAGTCGCTGTTGTCGGGGACGGACGTGATGGTGTGTGCGGTCGTCGGGTTCCCGCTCGGCGCGATGCTGCCGACGGCGAAGGCCTACGAGGCCCGCGATGCCGTACGCGCGGGTGCGAAAGAGATCGACATGGTCATCAACATCGGCGCGCTCAAGTCGCGCGACTACGAGACCGTGTTCGAGGACATCTGCCGCGTGGTGAAGGCGGCGGCGCCGGCGGGCGTCAAGGTCATCCTCGAGACCGGCATGCTCGACACCGAGCAGAAGATCATCGGCTGCACGCTGTCCAAGCTCGCGGGCGCGGCGTTCGTGAAGACGTCGACCGGCTTCGGCAAGGGAGGCGCGACGGTCGAGGACATCGAGATGATGCGGCGCATCGTCGGCTCTGACGTCGGCGTGAAGGCATCGGGTGGTGTGCGCACCGCGGAGGACGCGGTGAAGATGGCGCAGGCAGGCGCGAACCGCATCGGCGCGTCAGCGTCGGTCGCGATCGTGACGGGCACCGCGGATCCGAAGGCGAAAGGATACTAGTGCTTCCGGTCCAGCTGATCCGCAAGAAGCGCAACGGAGGCCAGCTCACCGACGAGGAGCTCCGCGCGTTCGTCGCGGCGGTCACGGAAGACTCGATCCCCGACTACCAGATCGCCGCGATGCTGATGGCGATCTACTTCCGCGGCATGGACGACCGCGAGCTCGCGACGTGGGCCGACGCGATGACGCGCTCGGGTGACGTCATCGACCTCTCGCATATCGCGCGCAAGAAGGTAGACAAGCACTCGACCGGCGGCGTCGGCGACAAGATCTCGATTCCGCTCGCGCCCGCCGTGGCGGCGTGTGGCGTCGCGGTGCCGATGGTGTCGGGGCGTGGCCTCGGACATACGGGCGGCACGCTCGACAAGCTCGAGTCGATCCCCGGGTTCAAGGTCAACCTGCCCGTCGAGAAGTTCAAGGAGCTGACGGACGCGATCGGCGTGTGCCTGATCGGGCAGACCGAGCGCATCGCGCCCGCGGACAAGCGGCTGTACGCGCTCCGCGACGTGACGGCGACGGTGGAGTCGCTGCCGCTGATCGCGTCCTCGATCATGTCGAAGAAGCTCGCCGAGGGCATCGATGGCCTCGTGATCGACTGCAAGGTCGGGCAGGGCGCTTTCATGAAGACGATCGAGGATGCACGCGCGCTGTGCGCGTTGATGCGGACGATCGGGCAGCGCGCGGGCAAGTCGATCACGTGCGTGCTGACGGACATGGCTGCCCCGATCGGGCGCACCATCGGCAATTCGCTCGAGATCCGCGAGTCGATCGAGGTGCTGCGTGGCGGCGGCCCGGTCGACACGCGCGAGCTCACGCACGTGCTCGGCGCCGAGATGCTGGTGCTCGGCGGCGTCGCGAAGGATCCCGAGGAAGGGCGCGCGAAGATCGAGAAGGTGCTCGCCGACGGCAGTGCGCTCGAGGTGTTCCGCAAGGTGGTCGAAGCGCAGGGCGGTGATCCGCGCGTGTGCGATTCGCCCGGCAGCGTGTTGCCCAAGCCGCAACATCGCGACGAGCTATCGCTCCCGGCGGGCCGCGTCGTGGAGATCAACAGCGAGATGCTCGGCATCGCGGCGCTGCTGCTCGGCGCCGGCCGTCGTACCAAGGACGACGTCATCGATCCGTCCGCCGGCCTCGTGGTGGACGCGTACCTCGGCGAGGTGATCGAGGCGGGAGCGCCACCGCAAGTGATGCTTCACCACAGCCTCTCGCCATCCGACGCCCGGCTCGCTCAGGCGCGTGCGATGATCACCGACGCCTTCGTGATCCAAGCCGCCGACAACCCTGCCCCGCCCGTTCGCACCTCGCGCATCCTCGAGGTGATCCGGTGAGCGGCGATCTGCTGTACGACCGCGTGCAAGCAGCCGCGGCGGCGATCAAGGCCCGCACGCCGCTGGTGCCGCAGGTCGGCCTCATCCTCGGCTCTGGGCTGGGCAGCTACGCCGACCGCTTCGATGATGCGACGTCGATCGATTACGGCGACATCCCCCACTTCCCGCGCTCGCACGTCGTCGGACACAAGGGCAAGCTCGTGCTCGGTACCCGCAAGGGCGCGCGATGCGTCGCGATGCAGGGCCGCGTGCATCTCTACGAGGGTCACACCGCCGCGACCGTGGCGTTCCCCGCGCGCGTGCTCGTCGCGCTCGGCGCCAAGGTCATCATCGTCACCAACGCGGCCGGCGGCCTCAACCCGACCTGGATGCCGGGCACGCTCATGTTGATCCGCGATCACATCGACATGCTCCGCGACCATGCGCTGCGCGGCCCCAACGACGACCGCCTCGGCCCGCGGTTCCCCGACATGACCACGGCCTACGCGCCGGAGCTGCGCACGCTCGTCAAGCAGGTCGCCGCCGACGCGGCGATCAAGCTCGAAGAAGGCGTCTATGTCGCCATGCCCGGGCCGACGTACGAGACGCCGGCCGAGGTGAAGATGCTGCAGACGATGGGCGCGGATGCCACCGGCATGTCGACGGTGCCGGAGGTCGTCGTCGCGCGACACATGGGCGCGCGCGTGATCGGCGTCTCGTGCATCACGAACCAGGCCGCGGGTATCACGGGCCATGCGCTGTCGCACGACGAGGTCACCGAGACGGCGACCATGGTGCGCGCGACGTTCGAATCGTTGCTCGATGGAGTCCTCGCGACGCTCGTCGAGAAGGGGGAGCTGGCGGGATGAAGGAATTGATCGCGCGATCCATCGAGGCTCGCAGCAAGGCCTACGCGCCGTATTCGAGGTTCGAGGTCGGCGCTGCCGTGCAGGTATCCGGCCAGGTGTTCGAGGGCGCTAACGTGGAGAACGCGTCGTACGGCCTCGGCATCTGCGCCGAGCGCACCGCGATCTTCGCGGCCATCAACGCGGGCGCACGCACGCTCGAAGCCGTCGCCGTGTGCACCACCGCCTCGCCGCCGAGCTCGCCGTGTGGCGCCTGCCGGCAGGTGTTGCTCGAGTTCGCGCCCGATCCGAATGCGGTCACGGTCGTGTCGGTGAATCCGGCAGGCGAGCAGCGTTCGTGGACCCTCGCGCAGTTGATCCCCGACGGGTTCAACGGTCGCGAGCTGCCCTGAGTAGGACCCATGTCCGAGCTGATTTTTCGTGGCGGCACGATCCTGACGATCGACTCCAACCACCGCGTCGTTGCGGGGGATGTTGCCGCCGTCGATGGCGTGATCGTCCAGGTCGGCGGCGATTACACACCGACGACGCGCGACTACCAGATCGTCGATGCGAGCGGCTGCCTCGTCATGCCGGGGCTCGTGCAAGCGCACGTACACACCTGCCAGACCCTCGCGCGCGGCCGCGCCGACGACCTCGAGCTGATGGACTGGCTGCGCCAGGTCATCTGGCCGTACGAGGGCAAGCTCGACGAGGACGCCGCGACCGCGAGCGCGGAGCTCGCACATGCAGAGCTCCTGCTCGGCGGCACCACCGCGATCCTCGACATGGGCACGGTGCATCACACCGACGAGATCTTCGCCGCCGCCGAACGCTCGGGCATCCGCGCGACCCTTGGCAAGGCGATGATGGATCTGCCTGATCCGCAGATTCCGCCGGGCCTCAGCGAGACCACCAACGCGTCGCTCGACGAGTCCGCGCGCCTGATCGAGCGCTGGCACGGCGCCGCCGACGGCCGCTTGCGCTACGCGTATGCACCGCGGTTCGTGCTGTCATGCACCGAGGAGCTGCTACGCGAGGTCGGCGTGCGCGCGAAAGCGAAGCACGTACGCATCCACACGCACGCGAGCGAGAGCCCGGGCGAGGTGGCGATCGTGCGGCAGCGGTTCGGCAAGGAGAACATCTTCGTGCTCGACGAGCTCGGCCTGCTGGGCTCGCACGCATGTATCGCGCACTGCGTGCACCTGTCGAACGAGGAGAAGCGTCTGCTCGCGGCGCGCGGCGCGCACGTGTGCCACTGCCCGTCATCGAACTTGAAGCTCGCGTCGGGCATTGCGCAGATTCCCGAGCTGATCGCCGCGGGCATCTCCGTCGCGATCGGCGCCGATGGCGCGCCGTGCAATAACAACCTCGACGGCTTCCTCGAGATGCGCCTGACCGCGCTGCTCCACAAGCACCGCACCGGCCCGCGCAGCCTGCCCGCCCCTGAGGTCGTACGCCTCGCGACGATGGGTGGCGCTGCCGCACTCGGCCTCGCGGATCGCATTGGCTCGCTCGAGGTCGGAAAACGCGGTGACGTGATCGCCGTTGACCTGTCGCCGCTGCACACGATCCCGACGAGCAGCCCGTGGTCGGCCATCGCGTATGCCGCCAAGGCGTGCGACGTCCGCCACGTGGCCGTCGACGGCAAGATCGTGGTTCGGGATCGTGCGCTGCTCACGCTCGAAGTGCCACGCGTGCGTGCCCGCGCTGCCGCCGCTGCGCGCCGCCTGTTCAACTAGATCGATGTGTGCGGCCTCGGGGTTCCGCGCTATCCTCGCGCGAGGTCCGAATGCTGCTGACGCGCGAAGAGATGACGTTCGATTTCGGAGGGGCGAAGCTCGACCCTGTTCGCGATCGAGAGGTCCTCGAGTGGATGCTCAACCAGTTCCTCTACGGTGAGGTCACGGGCATCCAGGTGGGGCACTGGCTCTACGACGCCCCCGACATGGAAGCGGCGAAGTTCCTTGCCAGGCAGTCGCTCGAGGAGATGCAGCACGTCGACAACTTCCTGCGCATCATGACGATGCTCGGGTGCCAGCCCAAGCCCGCGCACCCCGCCGTGCGGTTCCTCGCGACCGGCATGATGGGTGGCTCGTGGGCCGAGCACGTCGCGCTCGAGATGGCGCAGGGGGAAGGCTTCGTCCTCCAGGCGTTCTACGCGGTCATCGACACGCTGGATCACAAGCCCTCGGTCGACATCCTGCGCCGCGCGGTGAAGCAGGAGGAGCGGCACGTCGAGTTCGGCGAGCACCAGACCGCGAAGGTGATCGAGAACAAGCCATGGCTGCGCCGCCGCCTGCTCGGGCTGTCGCTGGTCTCGATGTGGGGCGTCCGCCGCCTCGCAAGCTTCATGGAGAAGCGACTGCCCGCCGATCACGTGGTGCTCAAGCACCTACCCGCCTTCCTCGCACACGCGAACAAGTGCGCCGAGCTGCGGCTGCGGCGGATCGGCGTGCTCGACCGTCCGCTCGAAGAGCTCTCGGGCGCCAAGCGAGCACTGCTCGTGACCGAGGCGTACGGCGGCAAGGCGCTCGGTGGGCTCGGCTCGTTGCTCATGCTGCCGCTGCGCATCCTGCCGTTCTGGCCGAAAAAGAAGCGGCTGACCGACACGTACCTGCTCGACCAGCACATCCAGGGCTTCGCGGCTGCGTTGCCCGCGCCCGATTCTGAAGCGCAGGCGTAGTACCTACCGCGGCGTCTTCGCCGTCTTAGCGGGCGTGCCGTCGTCGCAGGTGACGCGCAACGACTCGCCGCTCTCGAGGTTCGTCGTGAGGAGCGCGGTGCCAAACACGCGCGTCGCGAGATCCTGATCGCCGATCGGCTGGCTGACGTGGCCCTGCACGAGGACCCACTTGCAGTCCTCGCCGTTTTCGGCACAGCTCGTGGTCTCGAGCTTGCGGAGCTCGGCCTCGGACTTCCTGCTCGACGCGCTCACGAACCGTCGCTTCTCGAACACGAACGTGGTGCGCATGCGCACCTTGCCGGCAGCGACGCCTGGACGCCCGGGGAGATCGGCGACGACGTTGCCGATCCAGTACGCGATGGTCGCGGTCTGAAAACTGCGCCCGACGTAGCCGATGCGGCGATCCTCGACGAGCTTCATCGGCCCCGCGGCGAGCTTCGCGGACAGCACGTCCATGCCGTGCCACTCCGCGTTCACGTCGGGGCCGAGCAGCATGGCCTCCGGGCCGCTCGCGACCGCCGTCGAACGACTCGCGCCCGAGAGCACGGGGCTGACGATCGCCGAGAGCTCGTCGCCGAAATCCGACGAGGCGACCGACTTGGAGACAATGCGTGCGCCATACAGCTGACCGTCGCGGCGAGGCGCACCCTCGTGGCCGAAGGACATGTGCTCGAAGACCGGCACCCAGCGATCTCCGTCGCGCGCGTAGAGCATCGTCATGCGCAGCGGAATCGCGGCGATCCGGCCGCACACCGAGATGCGCCACGACAGCTCGTCGGCGACCCACGCCGCCGAGCGATCTTTGGCGAGGTGTGTCTCGAGGCGCTTGGAGTGGACCTCGGTCGGATGGTCGGCGTCCGCGCGCAGGGGCCACCGGCTCGGTGCACGCTCGAGCTCGCGCCCGACGAGCACGTCCCCCGGGCCGACGCCGATCCGCGCGCCGCCGATGTCGGGGGCGACCATGCCGGTCTCGATCTCGGGTGGCTCGTCGCGCTCGTACGACGTCAGCACGTCGTCCTGCAGCTCGCCCACCATCGAGGCGATGGTATTGCCGTCGGTACCGCTCACCGGATCGGCGAGCACCTGACGCTGAGTGACTTCCTTGCGCGGGCAACCGGCGAGGAGGGCGAGCACGGCCAGCAGCGCGGCGCGCCTCATCCGGCCTCCGCGAGGTCCGCTGGCGTATCGATATCCTGCACCACGGCCCGATCGCCGACGGCAACCGCCACCACGTCGGCGGCGGCGAGCACACCGCGCGCGCCATTCGGTGAATCCGTGCAGGCCGCGAGCGCACGGAACAAGGTGCGCGCGACCAGCGGCGGATGGCCACCGCGTCCCTCGAAGCGCGGCTGCGCGGCAGCATGCGTGCCGAGGGCGGCGGTCAGCCACGCGAGCGTGGCGTGCGCGACGAACGGATGATCGACGGGCCACAGCCATGCCGCGTCGACGCTCGTGTCGGCGATCGCCGCGAACCCGAGCGCCACCGAGCTCGCCATCCCGCGCTCCGGCGCCGGATTCTCGACAACGATGCCGCCCATCGCGCGCGCGGCCTCAGAAACGCGCTCGCCGTACGGCTGCCCGACGACGACCACCACCTCGCGGGCGCCGGCGCCACGCGCAGTGCGCATGATGCGTTCGAGGTAGCTCTCGCCCCCCGCACGGAGCAGCGCCTTCGCGACGCCGCCGAGGCGCGAGCCTGCCCCCGCCGCGAGAATCACGGCGCCGGTGGTCACGCGTTCTCTCCGTGGTGCCGCGCATGCGCCCAGCTGCCGGGCGTGGACGTACCGCGCCGCCGCCGCGCGACGAGCTCCGCCGCGATCGCGACCGCGATCTCCTCGGGCGTCTCGGCGCCGATGTCGAAGCCGATCGGTGCACGCAGCCGCGCCCATCGCGCCTCGCCTTCGGGACCTTCGAGCAAGCCGCGCGCCTCGAGGCGCTTGCGGAAGCGGCCGACCTTGCCGCGGCTGCCGATCATACCGAGGTAGCCGATCGTGTCGCGCGTGATCAGCGTCTCGAGCAGGCGCTGATCGATCGCGTGGTCGCGCGTGATCACGAGGACGTAGTCGTCGGCGCAGAAGCCGCCGAGCACGCGCTCGACCTCGACGGCATCGAACGACTCGACGAGCTGGGCAGCCCATCCCGGCTTCGCGATCGCTCCGGTCTCGCCGTCGTCACAGATGATGACGGTGAACCCGAGGCCCGCGAGCACGGGGCCGAGGCTGCGCGCGACATGGCCGAGGCCGAACACGATCGCCCGCTCGACGGCGCCCATGCGCTCGACCAGCGCGCCGTCGCGAATCGCCGGCTGATGAGGCGCCGGATCACCCTCGCGCGGCGAGCGCACGAGCAGCTTGCCTCCATCGAGCGGTGTCACCAGCACCTGCGGCGCCTTCGAGCCCACGAGCGCGTGCAGGGCGGCGCGCGATCCCGTGGCGGGCGTGAGCGCGATCTCCATCGAACCGCCGCAACACATCGCGAGGTCGCGCACGAGGTGCTGGCGCACGATCGCCGGGGCTTCGCCTGCCGCGACTTCTTTCGCCCGCTCGACGACGACCTGCTCGATCCTCCCACCTCCGATCGTGCCCCAGGTCTCGCCATCCGCCGCGATCGCCATCCGCGCGCCGAGGTGCCGGGGCGTCGAGCCGTGCGCGCCGATCACGGTCGCGATCGCCACCCCGCGTCCCGCCTCCAGCGCGGCCAGCGCGGCAGCGAACACATCGGGCGACGACATCGCAGACAACGTATCACGCGCCGGGCTACAAGAGCCTCGGAGGACCGTCCATGCGAGTGCTGCGTTCGTATCTGGTGGTGTTGCTCGTCGGCTCGATGGCATGTGGGGGGGCGAAAGCGAAAGCGCCAGCGCCTGCGCCGACTACGAAGCCGTCCGTGGTAGCCGACCCGGTGAAGCCAACAAACGGCTGGACCATCGAGGTCGTCGACGGTGAGCTCTCGATCGACGGCGTGATCCGCTACGCCTCCACCCAGGAGCCGTTCGTCCACGCCCAGGTCTTCATCGAAAACAACGGGGTCTCGTATCCGACGACCACCGACGAGGCAGGGCGCTTCACGATGAAGAACCTGCCCGACGGGCGCTACCAGGTGACCGTCTTCGACGCCACGCTCAATTCCGAGACGAACTTCGCGACGCAGTTCACGGTGCAGCGCGGCAAGACGACGAAGCTCGCACTCGCACTCGACGCGTCGCAGGGCGGGGAGGTCGTCAAGCTACCCGCGCCCCCGAAGGTCTACACGACCTGGCGCGATGCGCTCGACCATGGGGCCGTCGACCAGGCAACGAAGCTCGGCGAGCAAGAGCTCGCGAAGGCCCCGAGCTCGACGCTGCATGGCGCGCTCGCCATCGCAAAGTACGGCAACGCGATCGAGGCGTTCCACCTGATGCTGGGCAAGAACGCGCGGCAGCCCAATATCAAGGAAGTGCGCGCATCACTCGTCACGCTGGTCGCGGCGCTCGACGCCGTGCAGCAGCACCTCGCCGAGGCCGCGAAGGATCCGCAGTTCGCGCTCGAGCTGTGCATCGGGTGTATGGCTGCCGATGGCGCGATGGGGCTGCCGCCGGGTGCGCTCGATATCGAACGCGATCGTGCAGGCAACGAGCTCCCCGAGGGGGATGCGCGCCGGCGACCCACGTTCCGCTTCGACCACGGCGACCTCGCGTGGGGCCGCGCGATGGTGTCGTTCCAGCAGGCGCTGGTGAACGTCACCCTCGCGTACGACTGGGACTGGTTCGAGTCGATGGTGCTCACGGGCAAGGAGCCTGTCGACGGCACCAAGCTCACGATCAAGCTCGTCGAACCTCAGCGGATCATGAAGGCGAGCGAGCTCGCCCTCGCGGGCCTCGCGTTCTCCGACGAGTCGCGCAAGGAGTTCCTCGCCGAGACCGATGACGATCGCGAGTGGGTCCCTAGCCCCAAGCAAAAAAACTACGCCTCGCCGCTCTCCGTCGATGCGAAGCTGTACAAGACCTGGGAAGACATCATCGGCGACGTGCGCGCGCTCGTCGCCAGCAAGACCGGCATCTCGCTCGCGGGGGTGTGGAAGCTCTTCGGCGAACCGAAGGGTGCACCGAGCGGCTTTATCGACGTCGGCGCGATGCTGAAGACGCCGAAGGATATCGTGATCGAGATCGGAGCGCTCGATCGCATCGAGGTCGAGAAGGATCCGAACGTGGCGAGCAAGATGACCAAGACCTTCATCAAGGAGCTCGTCGGCAACGGTTACAAGCCGACGATGTCGGCGTCCAGGCTCACGGAACGCTTGCTGCTCTTGCGCAAGGACCTCGAGAAAGGCGCCGGTGACGCTCTCGAGGACAAGCTGAAATACGTTCTCTGGCTCAACTAGCTCACGCGCGAATACGCATGAGGTGCTCGATCACCTCGCGCAGACCGGCGCCTTCGGGCCGCTCGGTCAGGAACGCCGGCTTGAACGCGAGCTCGTCCCAGTAGTGCTTGATGTTCGAGACGCCGACCGACGTCGGGAAGCCGTTGAACATCGGCGCGTCGTTGAGCGCATCACCGACGTAGACGTAGGGCGAGAGGTCGTTGGCATCGCTGCCGAGGACCTGGCGCACCACCGTCATGCACGCGGATAGCTTGTCGAAGTGCGGCGGGCCAAAGTTCACGTGCACGCTCGAGCGCACGGCGAGGAATCCCGCCTTCGACAGCATGCGCACGCAGGCCTCGGCGTCGTCGCGTGACAGCGAAGCTTCTTCGTTCCAGTCGATCGCGAGATCTACTTCGCGATACTTCGAGTCGCTCGACAGCCGCGCGCCGTTCACCTTCGAGCTGACCTCGATCATCGCGTCGTTCATGCGACGCCGCCACTCGGGCAGGCTCGCCGCGGGGACGCCATAGATCTTCTGGATCCGGCGCCCTTCGCGAACGAACGTCACGCCGCCGTTCTCGGTGACGCACGCGAGCGCGGGCGTCATCTTCATGAACGCGTACCCGAACCCCGCGGGACGGCCGGTGACCATGACCACCGGTACCCCTGCTTCCCCCAATCGCTCGAGCG
The DNA here is from genome assembly GCA_033763475.1 of Kofleriaceae bacterium. Taxonomy (GTDB): domain Bacteria; phylum Myxococcota_A; class Polyangia; order Haliangiales; family Haliangiaceae; genus JABFXX01. The sequence continues at coordinate 98,727 of JANRKM010000151.1, read as the reverse complement.
CCGCGTACGTGGACGCCTCGATGCGATCACCCGTTGTCATCGTTCCATCGACATCAGAGAACAACGCGCGAACCGGGCCGCGCAGGTCTGAGAGCGGGCGAGTCATATGAGAGGCGCTTCATAGCACGCCCAGATCACGTCCCCGCTACGCGATCAGACGTAGCCCGACATCCTCGTGCGCCATCGCCGGACCCGGCGTCGACACGCGTATCGACCGGTCGCGCTGACGCGACAGCCAGTCCTCGAGATCGTTGTTGTTGAGGCGAACGATCCCGCCGACCTTGAACACCGGCAGCGGATCACCCGCGCGCCGCGCCATGTACCGGCACCAACGCTCCGAGCGGCCCAGTGCCGTGGCAATGCCCTTCCAGGTCTCGACGAAATTCGACATGCTCGATCCTCCGTGCCTGCCGCTTTCTGCAGTGGGCATGCCGAGGTCCGACCACCGGCGTAACCAATCGAATACCAAGGGGTTTCGGATCTGCCGCCACTCGGTAAATGACGGACGTCCACCACACCGACGCAAAAAGCTAACACCACAAGCTGACATCGAGGGCGAGGCTACGCGTGACACACGGTGTCGCTGCGTTGCCCCACTGGCAGATCGACACAACGGCCAGTAAGCTCAATAGACATGCGTGGAATCGTGCGGTTTTGCGCCGCGTCCGGGGTGGCCGCAGCAGTGTCGGCGCTGGCGCCAGCAGTCGCTGCAGCCGGTCCTACCGACGTCTACCCCCTCGAGAAGGTCACCCGTGGTCAACAGGGCTACGGCATGACCACCTTTGCCGGCACCACGCCCGAACGGTTCACGTTCGAGGTCGTGTCGGTGGTGAAGAACTTCCTGCCCAAGCAGGACATCGTGCTCGTCAAGTCGAGCGATCCGAAGCTCCAGACGTCGGGCTTCTGGCAGGGCATGTCGGGCAGCCCGCTCTACATCGACGACAAGCTGATGTGCGCGTTCTCGTATGGCTTCCGCTTCAACAAGGTCGCACTCGGTGGATGCACGCCGATCGAGTACATGAAGAAAGACGGCGATGCGTTCCGCCGCGCGACACCGATGCAGTCGGCCACCAAGGGTGGGCCGCGGATCGTGTACCCCGCCGCCGCGACGATGTCCGACTGGCGGCGCCTGTCGCCGACGATGGACGCCGCGGCCGCGCTCGACGCCCTCGGCCCCGCGCGCAAGAGCTGGCTCTTGTCGGCGCCGCTCCCCACGCCGATTCCCGCGCCAAGCCCGATCGACGGCGACCAGACGATGAGCGCCTCCGTGCCGCTCTCGGTCGCCGGTTTTTCGGCGCCGGCGTTCGGCCAGATCGAAAAGCTGTTCGCCGCGACCAACATCGTACCCGTGCGCGCCGGCGGCTCGTCGGGAACCGGCGGTTCGGTGACGGGCGTCGAGAAGGGCCCTATGAAGTTCATCGGCGGCGGCTCGATCGCTGTCGAGCTGATCCGCGGCGACATGGCGGCCGCGGCGGTGGGCACCGTGTCGTTCGTCGATGGTCCCAAGGTGCTCGCGTTCGGCCATCCGATGTTCCAGACTGGCGAGACCTACGCGCCGGTTTCGACGGCCTACGTCCACACGGTCATCCCGTCCGCGATGAGCGCGTTCGTGATGGGCACAGCGATGAATGAGATCGGCTCGCTCGTCCAGGACCGCCAGTCGGCGATCATGGCCGACACCGGGCTGCGCACCCCCACGGTGCCGATCGACATCACGATCACCAGCGGCGCCGGCAAGCACTCCGAGAACGGCACGTTCAAAGTCGAGGTGCTCAACAACAAGTTCTTCACGCCCGCGCTCACCGGCGCGGCGCTGATGAACGCGATCAACTACTACCTGCCCGACCGCGACGATGTCACCGCGCGCGTCGAGTCGACGGTGCGGATCAAGGGGCACGAGCCCATCCGCTTCGTCGACTACATGCATGCGAACGACGGTGCGGCGAGCGTGATGGGCTCGGTGCGCGGCCTGCGCGTGCTGGTGCCGCTGATGCTGAACCCCTACGCGCCGGTCGCGATCGAGCGCGTCGAGATGAAGGTCGATCTCAAGTTCGAAGCGAACTACGGCGAGATCAAGGAGATCAAGCTGACCTCGCCCGAGCTCATCCCCGGCCAGCGCAATCAGCTCAAGATCCTGATGCAGACGTGGGACGGTAAGGACGTCATCGAGGAAGTCCCCGTCGACGTGCCCGCCGACCTCGCCGGTTCGATCGTGCAGCTCGAGGTCACCGCGGGTGACAGCGCGAAGCTCGACGCGGCGCCCCCCGTCGATCTGCCCTCGCTGCTCGCGGCGTTCCGCAAGCTCCTGCCCGGCAACGTCTGGGCGGTCACTCTCGTGCCGGCCGACGAAGGCGTGGCGTACGAGGGCAAAGTCGTGCGCGACCTGCCCGCGAGCGTGCAGGACAAGCTTCGCCCCCATAGTCACACGCAGCGCGCACAGGCTTACAAGCCGCTCGTACGCACCGTCGCGCCGAGCAAGCGCGTCGTCAACGGTTCCGCGACGACGCTCGTTCGCGTGCGCGCTCGGTAAGTTCAAGTTTCGGCCTCCGACATTCATTCGGGAGACATCGTGAAGAAAGCTATTCGTCTGTCGTTGGGCGCGGGCCTCCTCGCCGCGCTCGCCGTGCCTGCCAGTGCCGTCGTTACCTCGACGTGGACCGTCGAGACCTATCAACAGTTCGATGCAGGTGACGCGACGAGCGCGTTCATCACCTCGACGGGCGAGCTGCGCCCGGGCTGGAACACCAAGCGCACCGCGCTCGAAGGTGACGCGGTGTGGTCCGCGCTGAAGCTCAACGACGGCAGCGTGCTCCTCGGCTCCGACGCCGATGGCGCGATCTTCCGCGTCTCGGGCGATAGCGCGAAGAAGATCGTTTCGATCCCGGGCGCGATCGCTGTGGTCGCCCTCGCGCAGACTGCCGACGGCTCCGTGTGGGCCGGCACGATGCCGGGCAACAAGCTCTACAAGATCGACATCGCGGGTGGCAAGGTCAGCGCGAACGTCGCGCTCGGTAAGCCGAACGATGTCGAGACCGTGTGGTCGCTGACCACGTCAGGCAACACGGTCTACGCGGGCACCGGCCCGTCGGGCAAGCTGTTCGCCGTCGCCGGTGGCGCGGCCAAGGAAGTGTTCGACACCGACGACAAGCGCATCACCGCGCTGACCACCACGACCGACGGCAAGATCTGGTTCGGCACCAGCGAGCGCGCGCTCGTGTTCCGCTACGACCCGAGCAAGAACGACGCGCGCGCGATGGCCGACTTCGCGGGCAACGAGGTCTCGTCGCTCGCGCCGTATCGCGACGGTGTGGTCGCCGCGGCGAACGAGCTCGCCGAGAACACGCCGCCCATCGGCAAGACCGCTGGTCAGGTCGAGGCGGCGGAGAAGCCGAACGCCCCCAAGGGCCAGGCCGCGAAGGTCCCCGATGTAGGCACCAAGCCCGGCGCCGACAAAGATCCGCCCACGGTCACCGACCTCGGCCGCAAGGGCGCCAAGAAGGGCAAGGGCGCGCTGTTCCGTATTGGCCAGGACGGTCGCCTCGACCAGCTACACGCGCTGACCGCAACCTATTTCACCTCGGTCGCCGTCACTGCCGATGGCTCCGTCTATGCGGGCGCCGCCGACAAGGGCCGCGTCTACCTCGTCGACAACGAGGGCGCCGTTGCCACGGCGTTCGACGTCGACGAGCGCGCGGTCTCGCAGCTGTGGGTCGAGAAAGCCGGCATCGCGTTCGCCACCGACGACGCCGCTGCTGCGTACCGCACCACGGGCCGCGCCGACCAGGCCAAGTACATGAGCGACGTGCTCGACGCCAAGGCCGTCTCGCGCTTCGGCAAGCTCACCTGGACCGCCAATGGCAAGGTCAAGATCGAGACCCGCAGCGGCAACACCGCCAAGCCCGGCGTGGGGTGGAGCGACTGGTCGGCGCCCTCGGGCACCGGCAAGCTCGGCGGCGGCACCGACGGCGGCAAGATCGCGAGCCCGCCCGGTCGCTATCTCCAGTTCCGCGTCGCCCTCGAGGATGACAACGCGCGCGTGCGCCGGGTGATGGCCTACTACGTGCCGCAGAACCAGGCGACCGCCGTCTCCGAGGTCAGCGTCGAGCCGGCCACGAAGGAGAGCCTGCCCACGCTCAAGGACTCCGCGGGCAAGCCGCGCAGCCCGATGCTCAAGATCAAGTGGAAGGTCGAGAACCCCGACAGCGACGACACCACGTACGCGCTCGAGGCGCGCCGCGATGGCGAAGCGAACTGGCGCCCGATCTCGACCGGCAAGACGCCGCTCACCGCGACCAGCTGGGAGTGGAACACCGAGACCTATCCCGACGGCTGGTACCGCGTGCGCGTCACTACCTCCGACGCTGCGGCCAACTCGCCCGACCGCGCACTGACCTCGAACGCGAGCAGCACGATGTTCGCGATCGACAACACGCGCCCGGCGATCGAGAACCTCAAGATCAGCTATCCCAAGGCGACCGCCCGCGCGAGCGACAGCCTCAACACCATCGCCGAGATGTCCTACTCGCTCGACGACGGGCCGTGGCAGCTCGGCACCACGAGCGACGGTCTGTTCGATGACGCGACCGAGGACCTCGTCATTGGCCTCCCCGCCCGCCTGTCGCCCGGCACGCATACCCTCGCGGTGCGCGTCGCGGACGCCGCGGGTAACGTCGGCTCGATCTCGACGACGTTCGTCGTGAAGTGAGGGACACGCTCTTCCTCCTGCGCCCCGGCTTCACCGACCATGGCGCGCTACATTTCTGCCCGTTCAGCGCGCAGGTGATCGGCTTCCTCGCGTATTACCCCGAGGTGCGTGACACGCTCGAGATCGTCGAGCTGCCGTTCCCAAAGCCCCGCCGCCCACTCTCGGATCTCCTCGGGGACGCGCATCAGGCGCCGCCGATGCTCGTGCTCGCAGGCACGCCCACGACCGTCCCTCACGTAACCGTGGGCGAGGCCAACGGTCGCTTCTTCGTCAGCAAGACGATCGAGATCCTGCGCTACCTCGCGACCACGCGCGGCGTCCCCAGCCCGCATTAATCGCGCGGCGACGAATACTCCGCGAGCTCGGCGCGCACGGTGCCCCAGCGCGTCTTCGCGTGGATCCCGAGCGGCACGCGCGCGGTGTCGTCCGAGATCCAGATCGTGAACGGCACCATGTCGTTCTCACCTTCGCAGACGCAGTCAAACGTGCCGGTGTAGCGCACGGCGGGTGTGTTGAGATACGGGTGAATCGAACGCCCTGCATCGAGGAGCTCGAGGGGAAGCGGCTCGGATGCGAACGTGAGCGTCACCTTTGCGCGATCACCGGGGCGCGACTGCCAGGCGCGGATCGCGTGGATGCCGGTGTGGACGTCATGGACCTCCTCGTCGCGCCGGTAGGAGCGCTCGTACCGATCGTGGTGCCGCTCGCCGAGGACCTCGAACCATTCCTCCTTGTGCATCGCGAGCGCGAAGCCAGCGTCGAGGTCAGCGGTGGTGGTGAGCTCGCCGATGTAGTTCGTGATCATCTCGACGACGCCGGTGCCGGTGGCGCGCGACTGGATGATGACGGCGGTGCGGTCGTCATAGCGGCCCGGTTGGCCGACGGTGGTCTCGACGAGGCCGACGCTGACCCCGCGGAACGAGAGCTCGAACGCCATGCGCTCGCCCGGCGTCAGCGGAGCGGCGACGAGCTCGACGACGGGTGCGGGCTCGACGACGAGCTTGGTGGCGGCCGGCGGCGCGGCGGCCGTGGGCGGCGCAGCGGCCGTGGGCGGCGCGGCGGCCGTGGGCGCCGTGGCGCATCCGCCGGCGAGCAGCACGAGCAGCACGAGCAGCACGAGCAGCAACGAGCGCATACCGTGTGGACGTGCGAGCCGCCCGGCATGGGAAGTTATTTATCGCTCATCAGTCGGCTCAGGGCGTGGGCTGTGGAATGAGTGAAGGCCCGCCGCCGCCGAGGCCCGCCATGCCGAGGATCGCGTTGATCTGCGCATCGGTCATGCCGAGCTCGAACACGATGTCGTTCGCGTCAGCCGAGATATCGAGGCGATCGACGAAGCTCTTCGCCATCCCGACCTGACTCGTGATCATCGTCGCCATCTGCGACGCGGCCGCGGGCGAGCCGACGCGCATGCGTACGCTGGCCGACAGGCCATCGACGAGCCCCACCGAGCCGAACAGTGCGTTGAAGCCGAACCCCGACGCGCGCGCACCATCGAACGCCTTCGCGTTGCCATTAACGGTGAACCACAACGCACCCTGCGTGTTGATGGTGCCGAAGATCTCGTTGAACACCGCCGAGTTGCGTAGCGGCGCACCACCGTTGACCACCTCGTCGAGGCGTGCACGATCGGTGTTCGGGCCGACGACGGCGACGATCGTGGATGCATCGACGAGCTCGAGGGCGAACGGCTGGCCGTCGGTGCCGGTTCCGATCACGACGTTGCCGTCGATCGCGAGCTTCGCCGATGGGGACTTGGTGGAGGCGACACACGCGAGCAGGCGCTCGCCGTCGAGGCCGGTCACCACCATGACGCCTGCGGGCTTGCCGCCGTTGCCGAAGTCCTTGAACCCCGCGCGAATGGTGCGCAGCCCCGAGATCGGATTGACGCCGCACGAATTCTTCATCTGCGTTAGTGCCAGGCTCGCCGCCTCGAGCAGCTTCGGCTCGTACTGCTGCCACACAGCGCTCTTGCGCAGACGCCCCATGTCGAGGTGGAACACCATCTCGGAGTCGATCGGCAAGAATCCGAGCGGATCGGCCACGGTCACGCTGTGCTTCCGCGTAAGCGGCTTGGGTGCCGCAGTCACGTTGGACGGTGGAGGGGTGGGCGCGACGGGCTTCGACGAGAAACAACCAGCGAGCGCGACGACGAGTAGCCAGCGATGCCCCATGCCATTGAGGTAGCACGTCGCGGCGCTGGCTAGTGCAACGGCACGCTGGTGTTTCGCGCCAACGACGGCGTGAGCGGCAGCGGCGCCGGCAGAGATGGCGACATGGACGACACCCACGACCGCGAGATCGAGAAGACGCGCGACTTCGAATGAACCGTCGTGACGCGCGGCGTACCCCTAGCGCGCGGATCGCCAGATGGTCTCGAGCAGCGCGCGCAGCGCCTCGACGTTGGGGCGTTCGAGCATCGTCCAGTGGGATCCAGGAGACGTGTGCACCTGGAGGTTCGCAGCGTGACGTCGCCACCCATCAGCTTGCTCGGCCGCGGCCGGCGACTCCGCAGCGTTGACGAGCACGATCCTCTCGCTCGTCGGTGCTGGCAGGTAGCTTCGCGCCGCGCGCAAGTGCGCTTCGATCACCCGCGCGTGGCTGGCCAGCGTCGCGACGTTGACGGACGCTTTCCGTTTACCCGAGGCGCGGGCGGCGACGAGCTCGAGCGCCTGAGCCGGCGGCAGCACGGAGAGCTCGTCCCTACCGAGCTCGAGCTCGAGCCCGAGGCCAACCACGATCGCGTATAGCGCATCCACGCCCGGATCACCGGGATCATCGCCGGGCTGCGTCGGGGCGCTCGTGTCGAGCATCGTCGTCGACAGCACCTCGACACCCGCCGCCACCAGCTGCTGGCGCATCTCGTAGGCGACGATGCCGCCGAACGACCATCCGAGCAAGTGCACGGGGCGAACGCCACGGGCCGCGATGAGCTCGCTCGTGTACTTCGCGGCCATCTCGGAGATCGACGTCGAGGCGGGCGCCCCGAACAAGCCGAGTGCCTCGAAGGCGTCGAAGCCCCGCGCGTACCCGCTCACCATGCCGAGGGCGATGTACGGTTGCACCGAGCCCTCGATCGGGTGGATGACGACCACGGTGGCCGCGTCGGCGACTGCAGGCCGCAGCGTCACGAGGTGACGCTCCGGTGCGGTCGGGCCGAGCTCGTCCACTACGCGCGCGAAGGCCGCGAGCGTGCGCACCTGAAACAGCGTGGCCACGGACACGCTCACCCCGAGCCGTTCGCGCACCGCGGAGACGACCTGGATCGCAAGCAGGGAATGCCCACCGAGCGCGAAGAAGTCGTCGTTCGCCCCGACGCGGGGGGCGCCCAGGAGCCGCGCCCAGATCTCGGAGATCGCGATCTCGGTCGCCGTAGCGGGCTCGACGTAAGTATCCGTCGCGGCCCCAACGTCGGGCGCCGGCAGCGCCTTTCGATCCACCTTCTTATTCGGCGTCAGTGGCAGTTCGTCGAGCACCACGAACAGCGTCGGCACCATGTACTCGGGCAGCGTCGTCCCCAAGATCGCCTTGCAGGCCGCCACGTCGAACGCCTCTGCCACCACGTACCCGACCAGCTGCGTGTTCCCCGGCACGTCTTCGCGCACGATCACCGCGGCATCGCGCACCAACCCCGAGCGCCGCAGCGTCGCCTCGATCTCCCCGAGCTCGATCCGATACCCGCGCACCTTCACCTGCGTGTCCGCGCGTCCCAGGTACCCGAGCGTGCCGTCCGCACGCCACTGCACGCGATCGCCCGTCCGGTACATCGTCGCGCCGTCCCCGGCGAAGGGATCCGAGATGAACCGTTCCGCCGTCAGCTCCGGTCGCGCATGGTAGCCGAGCGCCACGCCCCGGCCGCCGATGTACAGCTCGCCCGCCACTCCCAGCGGCGCGAGCCGCCGCGCGCTATCGAGCACGTACACCGTCGTATTGTCGATCGGCCGGCCGATCGTGATCGCATCGCCCGCATGTACCTGCACGCACGTCGACCAGATCGTCGTCTCCGTCGGCCCGTATAGGTTCCACACGGACTTCGCGCTCGCCACCAGCGTCGCCGCCAGGTCCGACGGCAGCGCCTCGCCGCCGCACAAGATGCGCAACCGCGCCGGCGGCAGCCACCCGGCGCCAACGAGCATCCGCCACGTCGCGGGCGTCGCCTGCATGACCGTCGCGTGGCTCGTCTCGAGTAGCCGCTCCAGGCGCGTGCTGTCGTGCACCGTCTCCCGGCTGGCGAGCACCACCTTGGCGCCTGCGATCAGCGGCAGGTAGAGCTCGAGCCCCGCGATGTCGAACGACAACGTCGTCACCGCGAGCAGCACATCGCTCAGCGCGATGCCAGGCGCGCGTCGCATTGAATGCAGGAAGTTTACGACCGCGCGTTGCGGCACGCGCACGCCCTTGGGTAAGCCCGTCGAGCCCGACGTGTACAGCACGTAGGCCGCGGCCTCGCCTTCGTCCGCAACGCCGGCCGCCGGGTGGCTCGACGTCAGTGCCTCGCGCAAGGTCGCGTCGGTGAGCTCCACCACCGCACCCGCGTCGGCACGCATGTACTGGCGTCGCTGAGCGGGGAACTCGGGATCGATCGGCACGTATGCGGCGCCAACGCGCATCACCGCGAGCACGGCGGCCACCATGTCGACACTGCGTTCCACCGAAACGACGACGTGGTCTCCCTGCGCCACGCCACGCGTCGCGAGCCAGCCTGCGACCCGCGCGATCCGTGCCCCGAGCTCGCGATAGGTCACGCGACCGCCGAGCTCGTCCTCCACCGCGATTGCCTCGGGGGTCCTCGCGATCTGGAGATCGACGAGCTCGTGGATGGTCTGCGGGCCCTCCACCGCGCGCCTCGTCGCGTTCAGCGTCTCGAGCAGCTGCCGCCGCTCGTCGTCAGGAACAATGTCGATCTCGCGGATCGGCGTATGCGGCGCGTGTTCGAGCAAGTCCGCCAGCTGCGTCAGCGTTCGCACCATCATCGTGCACACGCGCGCGGCCGAGTATGACTCCGCGATCTTCACGGTCACGCTCAGCTCGGCGTCGCCGCTATCGTCCACCGTGATCTCCAAGGGATAGTTGGTACGTTCCATCCCGCCCAACCATTCGATCTGGGCGAGGGGACCGGCCCCCGTATCCTCACCGCCGGGCGCGGCGATGTTGTGGCGATAGTTGAACACCGTCGTGAACAGCGGTGCAGGCGGCGCAACGCCGCTACACCGCTGCGCGAGCGCTAGCGGCGCGTGCTCGTGCTCCATCAACTCGGCGAGCACTGCGTGCGCGCGGCGGACAACCTCCGCGACGCTGGCATCCTCCAGGTCGATCCGCATCGGCAGCGTGTTCAGATAAAGGCCGAGCGCACTCTCGGCGTTCAAGTGCATGCGCCCGAACAGCACCGTCCCGAACACGGCCCGCGTGCGCCCGCTCGTCCCCGCCACGACGAGCCCGCACGCGACATGACACAGGCTCGCTACGCTCACACCAAGGGGCCGCACCACGCCGCGCAGCCGTGCCGCCAGCGTCGGTGATAGCGCCTCGTTAGCCACGACGATCCCCGTGCCATCGAGGTGCGCATCGACGAGCCCGAACGGTGTCGACGGCTCGTCGACATCGCCGAGCAACGTGCGGAAGTACCGCTCGTGCTCCTCCGCGCGCTTGCCCAGCGTCGCCAGCGCGATGACATTCCGGAACGGATACGGCGGCGGCAGCGCAGCCCCGCGCATCAACTGCTCCACCTCCGCCAAGATCACCTCGAGCGACTCGTGGTCGCTGATCAGGTGATGCGCCGCCTGATGTAGCAACCAGCGCTCCGTTCCGGGCTCCGGCGCGATCACGTAGCGCAACAGCGGCGCCTGTGTCAGATCAAACCGCTCGTGGCCACCGTCGAGCTCCGGCAGCCGGTCGAGCTCCATCACCGGCAGCGTCGCGTGGCGCAGCACCACCTGCGCGGGTGCGCTGAGGCCTTCCCACACGAACACCGTCCGCATGATGTCGTGCCGGTCGACCACCTGCTGCATCGCCGCGAGATACCGATCGAGCAACGCGCGCTCGGGAAACGTACACCGCGTCGTCAGGACGTAGGGATCCTTCTCCGGTGCGAGCTGGTGGTGGAACAGCATCCCCGCTTGCAGCGGCGACAGCTTGTAAATGTCCTGCACGTTCGCCAGCCCGCCCGGCACCACCGCGCCGATCCGGTCGATGTCCGCCTGTGTGAGCTGGATCAGGGGCAGCTGCGCGGGCGTGATCGTCGTGCTTCCGGCGACGATCACGTTGGGCGGTACGCGCATCTCGTCGTGCGCGCGCATCGCTGCCGCGAGCTCGCGCAGCGTGGGCCGCGCGAACAGCGTGCGTACCTCCACCGCATAGCCGCGCCGCCGCAGCTGCGCCAGCATGCGGATCGCCAGCAACGAGTGTCCACCCAACTCGAAGAAGCTGTCGTCGCGCCCGACCTGAGCGAGCCCGAACATCTCGCGCCAGATCTCCGCCAGCAGCTCCTCGAGCGCGCCCTGTGGCGCCTCGTACGCGCGCTTCGACTGCATCGCATCGGGCGCTGGCAGCGCCTTGCGATCCACCTTCCCGTTCGGCGTTAGCGGCAATGCATCGAGCACCACGAACGCCGCCGGCACCATGTGATCCGGCAGCTCTGCGGCGACGTGGGCTCGCACGACCTCGACGTCAACGACCTTTTCTCGCCCGACGAGGTAGGCGACCAGGCGCTTATCCCCGGGGGCATCCTCGCGCGCCAAGACCACCACCTCGCGCACCGACGGATGCGAAGCGATTGAAGTCTCGATCTCCCCGAGCTCGATCCGGAACCCGCGCACCTTCACCTGCGAATCGATGCGGCCCAGATACTCGAGCGTTCCGTCCGCGAACCAGCGCACCTGGTCGCCCGTGCGGTACAGGCGTCCATCACCAAACGGGTTCGTGACGAATCGCTCCTTCGTCAGCTCGTCACGGCCGAGGTACCCGCGGCCTACACCCACGCCACCGATGTACAGCTCGCCCGGGACGCCGATCGGCATCGGCTGTCCGTTGCGATCGAGCACGTAGGCACGATAGTTCGCGAGGGGCCCGCCGATCGGGACCTCGCGCCCTGGCAGGAGCCGCCGGCCGTCCAGGAACGTGCCCGTCGCCGCGACCGTCGTCTCCGTCGGGCCGTAAAGGTTCAAAAGCTTACAGCCGGGTGTGCGCGCGGTCCATGCACGCACGTGCTCCGGCAGCGCGCGATCGCCGCCGATGACAACCAGCCGCAATGCCGCCGGCGGCCGATGCTCGACAAGCGTGTGCCAGTACGCGGTGATCACGAACATGACCGTGACACCCGCGAACGGCTCCCCAAACAGCTCGTCTGGCGTCGGCATGTGCTCGCCGCGGAGGACCAGCGCCGCGCCTGCGCAGAGCGCTGGGAAGATCTCGAGGACGCTGCCGTCGAATGACAGCGACACCGTCTGCGTCATCCGATCGGTGGGCCCGAGCTCGTACAGCTCGATCAACCCGAACGTCAGGTTGACCACCATGGCATGCTCGATCACCACGCCCTTCGGGCGTCCGGTAGAACCCGATGTGTAGATCACATAGGCGGCGTTGCTTGCCCTCAGCATCGACGTCGGGCGCGCGGCTGGCATCTGCGCGAGCACCGCACGCTCGGCGTCCAGCGCCACCACCTGCGCGCCTGTGCGTGCGACGCGGTCAGCGAGCTCAACATGGGTCACCACCACCGACACACCCGCATCTGCGAACATGAAGGCGATGCGCTCGTCGGGATAGCTCGCGTCGATCGGCACGTACGTACCGCCCGCCTTGAGGATGCCGAGCACGCTCACGATCATGTCGAGCGAGCGCCGCACGCAGATCGCGACGCGCACCTCTGGCCCCACGCCGAGCCCACGCAGATGGTGCGCGAGCTGGTTCGCGCGCGTATCCAGCTCGCGATACGTCAGCTCGGCGCGCTCGAACACGAGCGCCACCGCGTCGGGCGTCCGATCCACCTGAGCTTCGAACAGCTCGTGCAGGCAGGCCTCATCCGGATACGCGCGCGTCGTCGCGTTCCACTCCACGAGCAGCTGCTGCTGTTCGGCCGCCATCATCAAAGGCAAATCGCCGATCGAACGCGTTGGCGCCGCGACCATCCCGGCGAGCAAGGTCTCGAAGTGACCGAGCATTCGCTCGAGTGTCGTGGCGTCATAGAGGTCCGCGTTCGCCTCGAGGGTGCACACCATGTCGTGGGCGGCCTGGGTGACCACGAGCGTCAGCTCGAACTTCGCCGTTCGACGCCCGCCCAGGTCCACGCCCTCCTCGGAGATCCCGGAGAGCCAGCTGGCGTCGCGCGTCTGACCGGCGCGCTGATGCACGAACATCACCTGGAACAGCGGGCTCCGACCGGTCGTCCGCGACACCCGCAGCGCCTCGACGACTTGCTCGAAGGGCACGTCCTGGTGCACATACGCACCGAGCGCAACGTCCCGGACCTGATCGAGGAGGGCCTCGAAGCTCGGACGCCCTCCGAGGTCCGCGCGCAGCACCGCCGTATTGACGAAGTAACCGATCAGCGCGTCCGTCTCGGCGCGTCCGCGGTTCGCGACCGGTGTGCCGATCGAGATATCGCCTTGCCCGCTGTATCGATGTAACAACGCGTAGAACGCCGCCAGGTACGTCATGAACGGCGTCGCGCCGTGGGCCCCTCCCACCGCCTCGACCGCGCGCCCCAGCGCCGCAGACAGCGTCCGCTCCACCGTCACACCGTCGACGCCGAGCACGGCAGGCCGCGGTCGATCCGTCGGCAACTCCAGGGCCTCAGCGCCGGCGAGCCGTGTGCGCCAATAGCCGAGCTGTTGTGCCTGCACCGCGCCCGTCACCCACGACCGTTGCCATGCGGCGAAGTCCGCGTACTGCACCGCCAGCGCAGGCAGCGTCTCGCCGCGATAGAGCGCCGCGAGCTCATGCCACATGATCTCCACCGACCACTCGTCACCGACGACGTGGTGCATCCTCAGCATCAGCACGTGATCGTCCTCTGCGATCTGCACTAGCTCCGGCGCGAACAGCGGGCCCGTCGCCAGATCGTACGGCCGCGCGATGACCTCGTCACAGTACACACGCGCTGCCTCGTACGAGCTCACGCGAGAGAGTCGCAGCACGCCCGTGCGCGCCGGCGCGATCCGCTGCACCACGACCTCGTTCACCTCGGCCAGCGTCGTGCGCAAGGTCTCGTGCCTCGCGACGAGTGCATCGACGGCGCGCGCGAACTTCGCTACGTCGAGTGCGCCGCGCAGCCGCACCACCTGCGACATATCGTAGGCCGCGCCCTCCGCCAGCTGCGCCATCACCCAGAACCGCTGCTGCCCGAACGACGCGACGAGCTCGCCATCGCGTGGAGCGGGAATGAGTGCCGGCGCCACGGTTTCGCTCGCGCGCCCGATCGCCTCCGCCTGCCCTGCCAGCGACGGCGCCTCGAACACCGTGCGCACCGCGAGCTCCGCACCGAGTGCCGTGCGAATGCGCGCCACCAGCCGCATCACCAGCAGCGAGTGCCCACCCAGCTCGAAGAAGTCGTCGTGCACGCCCACACGCTCGACGCCCAGCAACTGGCACCAGATCACAGCCAGCAGCTCCTCCGTCTCCGTCCGCGGTGCAACGTAGGCGCGCAGCGCGAGCGCGCCGAGATCCGGCGCCGGCAGCGCCTTGCGATCGACCTTACCGTTCTGGGTCAGCGGCATGGCATCGAGAACCATGATCGCCGACGGCACCATGAACTCCGGCAGCGCGGCGGCAAGCCCGACCCGCAGCGCCGACACGTCCGGCCGTGCATCGTGCCCGACCACATACGCAACCAGGCGCTTGGCGCCCGGCTCGTCCTCACGCGCCACCACCACTGCGTCTCGCACCGTCGGATCCTTCAGCAGCGCCGCCTCGATCTCGCCGAACTCGATCCGGAACCCACGCACCTTCACCTGGTGATCGATGCGGCCGAGAAACTCGATCACACCCTCGTGGCTCCAGCGCACGAGGTCCCCGGTCCGGTACAGCCGCCCCGGGCCAAACGGATTCTCGACGAACTTCTCGGCCGTCAGCTCGGGGCGGTCCAAATACCCGCGCGCGACACTGTCGCCTCCGATGTAGAGCTCGCCGGGAACGCCTATCGGCACCGGCTGCCGGCGCGCGTCGAGCACGTAGACCCGGTAGTTCGGCAGTGGCCGGCCGATCGGCGCCTCGCGACCCGGTAGAACGTCCTCGAGCCGCAGCCGATGCGTAGTCGTATACGCGGTGGCCTCGGTGGGCCCATAGCCGTTGTGAATCTCGCAGTGCGGGGCGACCTCGAGCCACCGCCGAACGTGCGTTGGGCTCACGCGCTCGCCGCCAAACGACACGAGGCGGTAGGACGGCGGCACGCTGTGGCCCACGAGCGTGTGCCAGTACGCGGTCGAAAAGAACGCCACCGTGATTCCCGGATACCGCGCCCCGAACAACTCATCTGCGGTGGGCACCTCCTCGCCGCGCAGCACCAACGTCGCACCGAATAGCCACGCCGGGAACATCTCGAGCACGCTGCCGTCGAACGACAGCGACGCCGTTTGCAACACGCGATCCGCCGGGACGAGACGCTCGACGCTGCCCCACCCGAGCGCGTGGTTCACGACCTGCCGGTGCTCGACCATCACGCCCTTGGGGCGGCCCGTCGAGCCCGATGTATAGATCACGTACGCGAGGTGCTCCGCTCGCGTACGCGGCGCGACCCGGTCCCGGGGATAGCGCGCGATCGCCGCGTGCTCGGCGTCGATTCGCACGATCTGCACACCCGGCCGCGTCACACGCTCGGCCAGCTCGGCATGCGCTACCACCACCGGCGTCGCCGCATCCTGGAGCATGAAGCTCAGGCGCTCCGCCGGATAGGCCGGATCCAGCGGAACGTACGCGCCGCCAGCCTTGAGAATCCCGAGCACGCCAACCACCATCTCGATCGAGCGCCTCACGCAGATCCCGACGCGGACCTCCGGGCCGACGCCGAGCGCGCGCAGGTGATGCGCGAGCTGGTTGGCGCGCGCATCGAGCTCGCGGTAGGTGAGCTGCGTACTTTCGTGCTCCACGGCGATCGCGTCCGGCGCCCGATCCACGTGCCCCTCGAACAGCGCGTGCAGGCTCGCGTCGCGCGGATATGCCTTCTCCGTCGCGTTCCACCCGACGAGTATCTGCTGTCGCTGTTGGTCTGGAATGACGTCGAGCTCGCAGACCGAGGTCTGCGGTGCGTGCTGCAGCGCCCCCGCCAGCTGCTCCAGCGCCTGCACCATCATCGCGCACACGCGCGCGGCCGAGTATGACTCCGCGACCTTCACGGTCACGTGCAGCTCGGTGTCGCCGCTGTCATCTACCGAGATCTCCAGCGGATAGTTGGTACGCTCCATCCCGCCCGACCATTCGATCTGGGCGAGGGGACCGGCCCCCGCATCCTCACCACCTGGCGCGGCGATGTTGTGGCGATAGTTGAAGACCGTCGTGAACAGCGGCGCGGGGGGCGCCACGCCACTACACCGCTGCGCGAGCGCCAGCGGCGCGTGCTCGTGCTCCATCAACTCGGCGAGCACCGCGTGCGCGCGGCGGGCAACCTCCGCGACGCTGGCATCCTCCAGGTCGAGCCGCATCGGCAGCGTATTCAGGTACAGGCCGAGCGCACTCTCGGCGTTCAAGTGCATGCGCCCGAACAACACCGTGCCGAACACCGCCTGCGTGCGCCCGCTTGTCCGCGCCACGACGAGCCCGCACGCGACATGACATAGGCTCGCAACGCTCACACCGAGGGGCCGCACCACTGCGCGCAGCCGTGCCGCCAGCGTCGGCGATAGCGCCTCGTCAGCCGCGACGACCCCCGTGCCATCGAGGTGCGCATCGACGAGCCCGAACGGTGCCGACGGCTCGTCGATGTCGCCGAGCAACGTGCGGAAGTACCGCTCGTGCTCCTCCGCGCGCGTGCCTAGCGTCGCCATCGCGACGACATTCCGGAACGGATACGGCGTCGGCAGCGCGGCTCCGCGCCCCCGCATGAGCTGCTCCACCTCCGCCCACATCACTTCGAGGGACTCGTGGTCGCTGATCAGGTGATGCGCCGCCTGATGCATCACCCAGCGCTTCGTACCGGGCTCCGGCGCGATCACGTAGCGCAGGAGAGGCGCCCGCGTCAGATCAAACCGCTCGTGGCGACCATCGAATGTCGCCAACTGGTCCAGCTCCATCACTGGCAGCATCGCGGTGCGCAGCACCACCTGTGCGGGTGCGCTGAGGCCCTCCCACACGAACACCGTCCGCATGATGTCGTGCCGGTCGATCACCTGCTGCATCGCCGCGAGGAACTGATCGAGCAACCCGCGATCGGGGAACGTGCATCGGATCGTGAGGACATACGGATCCTTCTCCGGTGCGAGCTGGTGATGGAACATCATCCCTGCTTGCAGCGGCGACAGCCCGTAGATGTCCTGTACGTTCCCCAGGCCGCCCGGCACCACTGCACCGATCTGGTCGATGTCCGCCTGCGTGAGCCGGATCAGCGGTAGCTGCGCCGGCGTGATCGTCGTGCTGCCCGGGACGATCACGTTGGGCGGTACGCGCACCTCGTCGTGCGCGCGCATTGCCGCCGCGAGCTCGCGCAGTGTGGGTCGCGCGAACAACGTGCGCACCTCCACCGCGTAGCCGCGCCGCCGCAGCTGCGCCAGCATGCGGATCGCCAGCAGCGAGTGTCCACCCAGCTCGAAGAAGCTGTCGTTGCGCCCGACCTGGGCGAGCCCGAACATCGCGCGCCAGCTCTGCGCCAGCAGCTCTTCGAGCGCACCCTGCGGTGCCTCGTAGGCGCGCTGCGCCAGCGTCACATCCGGTGCTGGCAGCGCCTTGCGATCCAGCTTGCCGTTCGGCGTCACCGGTAGCGCGTCGAGCACCATGAACACCGCCGGCACCATGTACTCCGGCAGCGCCGCCGCAACGTGCCCCCGCACCGCGTCGATGTCGACGATCGGATCACGAACGACGAGGTACGCGACCAGGCGCTTGTCGCCTGGCTCGTCCTCGCGCACCACCACCACGACTTCACGCACGTCGGCATGCGTCGCGATCACCGCTTCGATCTCGCCAAGCTCGATCCGGAACCCACGCAGCTTCACCTGGTGATCGATGCGCCCCAGGTACTCGACGGTGCCGTCGGAGGTCCACCGCGCCAGATCGCCGGTGCGATACACGCGCCCCTTGGCGAATGGGTTCGCGAGGAACTTCTCCGCCGTCAGCTCCGGCCGATTCAAGTATCCGCGCCCCACGCCCACGCCGCCGATCCACAGCTCGCCCGGCACCCCCACCGGCGTCTGCTGGTGATTGCCATCGACGACGTAGATCTGAATGTTCGCGATCGGCTGCCCGATGGGCACCACGCGCACACCCGCGCGCGCCGTCCAATGCGTCACGTCGATCGCGGCTTCCGTTGGTCCGTAAAGATTATAGAGCTGCGCGCCCGCGAGTCGCTGCAGGCACCGATCCACCTGCGTTGGCGCCAGCGCTTCACCGCTGGTCACCACGCGCGTTACGCTCGTGCACGTTTCGACATCGTCCGCCTCGAGGAACACTGCCAGCATCGACGGCACAAAGTGCAGCGTCGTAACGCCCGCCGCTCGGATCACCTCGACGAGGTACGCCGGATCCCTGTGGCCCTCGGGCCGCGCGACGACAAGCCGCGCGCCCACCTGCAGCGGCCAGAAGAACTCCCACACCGACACGTCGAACGAGAACGGCGTCTTCTGCAGCACCACGTCGGCGCCGTCCAGTCCGTACGCCGCCTGCATCCAGTGCAAGCGGTTCACCACTGCACGGTGCTCGTTCATCGCGCCCTTCGGCCGGCCCGTCGAGCCTGACGTGAAGATCACGTACGCCAGATCCGTTGGTCCCGAGGTCTTGCCGAGCCGCGCGGTGCTCACCTGCGCGACCGCACCCCAGTCGGCGTCGAGCTGCACCACCGTCGCCGTGTGTGACGGCAACCGCTCGACGAGGTGCGCCTGCGTCAGCAGCACCGGCACGTCCGCATCCTCGACCATGAACCCGAGCCGGTCCGCTGGATACGTCGGATCGAGCGGCACGTACGCACCGCCGGCTTTCAGCACGCCGTACAGCGCCACCACCAGCTCCAGCGAACGCTCGGCGATCACGCCGACGCGCACGTCGGGGCCCACGCGCAGCGTCTGGAGATGCCGCGCCAGCTGATTTGCACGTTCGTCGAGCTCGCGATAGGTCAGCGTCGCGCCCTCGAACGCCACCGCGATCGCATCCGGCGTCCGATCGACCTGGGCCTCGAACACCTCGTGCAGCGTCATCTCCGACGGGAACGCCGTCTCCGTCGCATTCCACTGCGCCAACAGCGCCTGCTCGCCCGCGGTCACCAGCCTCACGGTCTCGATCGCGCGCGCCGGCTCCTCGGCCAGCGCCGCGACGAGCGCCTCGTACTGCGCCAGCATCCGCGCGAGCGTCGCCCCATCGAACAGCGCCGCGTTTGCCTCGAGGATGCACCTCACCCGATCCAGGGACTCGACCACCGTCAGCGTCAGCTCGAACTTTGCCGTCTCGCGTCCACCCTGCGCGACCCCTTCCTCGGTGATCTCAGGGAGCCAGCTCCCTTCGCGGCGCTCACCCTCGCGCTGGTGCACGAACAGCACCTGGAACAGTGGACTGCGCCCCGTGGTCCGCGGGAAGCGCAACGCCTCGACGACTTGCTCGAACGGCACGTCCTGGTGCGCGTACGCACCGAGCGCCACGTCCCGGACCTGATCGAGAAGCGCCGCGAAGCTCGGGTGGCCACCAAGATCCGCGCGCAGCACCACCGTGTTCAGGAGGTAGCCGATCAGCGCCTCGGTCTCGGCGCGCCCGCGGTTCGCCACCGGCGTGCCGATCGAGATGTCCGCTTGCCCGCTGTACCGCTGCAGCAGCGCGTACAGCGCCGCCAGGTATGTCATGAACGGCGTCGCGCCACGCGCACGACCGACAGCATCCACCGCGCGCCCCAGCGCCCCGGACAGCGTCCGCTCCTCCGTCACGCCGTCGACGCCGAGCACCGCAGGTCGTGGTCGATCCGTGGGCAGCTCCAGAGGCGCCGCGCCAGCGAGCTGCGTGCGCCAGTAGGCGAGCTGCTGCTCCCGCACCGTGCCCGCCACCCACGATCGTTGCCATGCAGCGAAGTCCGCGTACTGCACCGCCAGCGCAGGTAGCGGCTCGCCGCGATACAGCGCCGCGAGCTCCTGCCAGATGATCTCCATGGACCATTCGTCGCCCGCCGCGTGGTGCATCCGCAGCACCAGCACGTGATCGTCCTTGGCGATCCGCACCAGCTCGGGCGCGAACAAGAGGCTCGTCGTCAGATCGAACGGTCGCGCGAGCAGGTCCTCGAAGTACGCCCGCGCGACCTCGAAGGAGCTCACGTGCACGATGCGCAGCACGCCGGCACGCGCCGGCGCGATCCGCTGCACCACCACGTCGTCGATCTCGGCCAGGTTCGTGCGCAGGATCTCGTGCCGCACGACGAGTGCATCGACGGCAGCCGCGAGCTTCGTTGCGTCGAGCGCACCTCGCAACCGCACCACTTGCGACATGTCGTAGGCCGCACCCTCGGGGAGCTGCGCCATCACCCAGAACCGCTGCTGCCCGAACGAAGCGACGAGCTCGCCATCGCGCGCAGTGGCAACGAGCGCCGGTGCCACCGGACCCGTCGCGCGCCCGATCAGCTCGGCCTGCCCCGCCAGCGTCGGTGCCTCGAACACCGCCCGCACCGACAGCTCGGCGCCCAGCGCGTGGCGGATCCGCGCAACCAGTCGCATCACCAGCAGCGAGTGCCCGCCCAGCTCGAAGAAGCTGTCGTGCACGCTCACGCGCGCAATGCCGAGCAGCTCGCTCCACACCTGCGCGAGCAGCACCTCCACGTCGGTGCGCGGCGCAACGTACGCGCGCTGCGCCGACGTCACGTCGGGAGCCGGCAGCGCCCTGCGGTCCAGCTTGCCGTTGGTGGTCAACGGCATCGCCGCCAGCACCACGAATGCCGAAGGCACCATGTACTCCGGCAGGGTCGTCGCGAGCTGCGCGCGCAAGGCTGCTATGTCGAGTGAGCTCTCGCGCGCGACCACGTAGGCGACGAGCCGCTTGTCACCGGGCGCATCCTCGCGCGCCAGCACCACGACCTCGCGGACCGCCGGAAGCGCAGCGATCGCTGTCTCGATCTCACCGAGCTCGATCCGGAAGCCGCGCACCTTCACTTGCTGATCGATGCGGCCGAGGAACTCGAGCCGACCGTCCTCGAACCACCGCACCTTGTCACCGGTCCGGTACAGCCGTCCGGGCCCGAACGGATTCGCCACGAACTTTTCCTCGGTCAACTCAGGCCGATTCAAGTAGCCGCGGCTCACCCCGACGCCCCCAAGGTAGAGCTCACCAGCAACCCCGATCGGGACGAGCTGCCGGAATGGGTCGAGCACGTACGCTTGCGTGTTCGGTAGGGGCGCGCCGATCGGCACCTCGCGCCCGGCAAGGAGCTGATCGCCGCGCAGGAAGGTTCCCGTCGCTGCGATCGTCGCTTCCGTCGGACCATAGAGGTTCAAGAGCTTGCAGTCAGGCGCCAGCTCGCTCCACGTCCGGACCTGCTCCGCCAGCGCCCGGTCCCCGCCGATGATCATCAGGCGCAGCCTCGACGGCGGTGGCCCGACAAGCGTGTGCCAGTGAGCGGTGATGAGCGACATGACCGTGACACCGGCGAAGCGCTCTCCGTAGAGCTCGTCTGTCGTCGGTATGTCCTCGCCGCGCAGCACCAGCGCCGCGCCCGAGGACAGCGTCGAGAAGATCTCGTTCACGCTCGGGTCGAAGGACAGCGACACCATCTGCAGCAGCCGGTCTGCAGGTCCGAGCTCGAGCTTGTCTCGCAAGCCAGCGACGAGGTTGACGGCCATCCCGTGTTCGACCACCACGCCCTTGGGGCGTCCCGTCGAGCCCGAGGTGTAGATGACATAGACCGCGTTGCTTGGCTGCGCGAGCCGCATCGGGCGCGTGGATGGCAGCTGCGCGAGCTGTGCACGGTCGGTGTCCAGGGCCACGACGTGCGTCCCCGCCGGCGCCACGTGCCCGACGTGCGCCGCCTGGGTGACCACGACCGGGGCGCCCGCGTCCGCGAGCATGAAGGCGATGCGGTCTGCCGGATACGTCGGATCGATCGGCACATATGCGCCACCCGCCTTCAGGATGCCGAGCACGCCCACGATCATCTCGAGCGAGCGGCGCACGCAGATCGCGACGCGCACTTCCGGCCCCACACCAAGCCCACGCAGATGGTGCGCGAGCTGGTTCGCCCGCGCTTCCAGCTCGCGGTACGTCAGCTGGGCGCGCTCGAACACCAGCGCCACCGCGTCGGGCGTCCGCTCCACTTGCGCCTCGACCAGCTCGTGCAGGCATACCTGGCTCGGGTAGACACGCTCCGTCGCGTTCCACCGGGCGAGCTGCTGCCGCTCGGCGTCCGGCATGATGTCGAGCGCGCGCACCGGGGTATGCAGCGCGTGCTCGAGCGCGTCTACCAGCTGTTCCAGTGCCCGCGCCATCATGGCGCAGATGCGTTCGGCCGAGAGGGACGACACGACCTGGACGAATAGCCCCAGCGCGGTGCCGTCATCGTCCACCGAGACGCCCAACGGATAGTTCGTGCGCTCCTGGCCCCCGAGGTACTCGACGGCTTGGAGTGGATGATCTGCCGCGTCGCCGGCGGCTACCGCTACGTTGTGGCGATAGTTGAGGAGCGAGCTGAATAGCGGCACCGGGGGCACCACGCCGCTGCAGCGTTGCACCATTGCTAGCGACGCATGCTCGTGCTGCATCAGCTCCGCGAGGACGGCGTGCGTGCGCTGCACGGCATCTACTACACTGGTCTCGTCGAGATCGATCCGAATCGGCAGCGTGTTCATGTACATGCCGAGCGCTTGATCCGCATTGCTCACCTGCATGCGCCCGAACAACACCGTTCCGAACACCGCCTGCGTGCGCCCGCTCGTCCGCGCCACCACCTGGCCCCAGGCGACGTGACACAGGCTGGCCATACTCACGCCGCGCTGACGCGCCGCCCCACGCAATCGCGATGTCAGGGCGCTCGCGAGCGTTAGCCGTGCGTCGACAAGCACGGTCCCATCGCTGTCCACGTCGACCAGCCCGAACGCACTCGTCGGCTCGTCGATATCGCCGAGCTGCGCACGGAAGAACTGCGCGTGCTCCTCCTCGCTCTTCGCGAGCCGCGCTGCCGCCACCAGCTCGCGGAACGGATGCGGCGCCGGCAACGCCTCCTCGCGTCCCGTCATGATCAGCTCGGTCTCCGCCCGCATCAACTCGAGCGATTCGTGATCCCCGATCAAGTGATGCGACAGCTCGGCCAAGAACCACCGCGCGCTTCCAGGCTCGCGTGCGATCACGTAGCGCAGCAGCGGCGCCTGCGTGAGATCGAAGCGCGCGCGCCGCGGATCCGTCAACTCGGCCAGCTGCGCCAGCGCGTCACCGTCGGCCAGCATTACTTCGCGGATCTCGAGCGCGGCGCGCCGCAACACCACCTGCGCTGGCGTCGAGAGTCCGTCCCATACGAACGCCGTCCGCAGGATATCGTGCCTGTCGATCACCTGCTGCGTCGCCGCGAGGTACCGATCGAGCAGCGCGCGATCGGGGAACGCGAACCGCACCGAAACGACGTACGGATCGCCCTCCGTGGCGAGCCGGTGATGGAACAGCATCCCTTCCTGCAACGGTGCCAGCGCGTAGATGTCCTGCACGTTGGCCAGCCCGCCTGGCACGACCGCGCCGACCCGATCGATGTCCGCCTGTGTCAGATCGATCAGCGGCAGCTGCGCCGGCGTGATCGTCGTGCTGCCCGGCGCGATCAGGCTCGGCGGCACGCTCACCTCGCGATGTCCGCGGATTGTGCGCGCCAGCGCGCTCAGCGTCGGCGTGGCGAACAGCGTCCGCACCTCTACCGTCATCCCGCGGCGCCGCAGCTGTGCTAGCAGGCGCATCGCCAGCAGCGAGTGCCCACCCAGCTCGAAGAA
Source organism: Kofleriaceae bacterium (assembly GCA_033763475.1). Lineage (GTDB taxonomy): Bacteria > Myxococcota_A > Polyangia > Haliangiales > Haliangiaceae > JABFXX01. Next base: position 74,955 of record JANRKM010000151.1, on the reverse strand, counting down.
GTTGTCGTGCCGCCCGATCTCCGAAAGCCCGAGCAGCTCGCGCCAGATCTCGGCGAGCATCTGCTCGGCCTCACCCTGCGGCGGCTCGTACGTGCGCGGCGCCGCGAGCGCTTCGCCCGGCACGTCCGGCAACGCCGCGGTGTTCACCTTGCCCGTCGCCGTGATCGGGATCTCGTCCACGACGACGAGCCGCGCCGGCACCATGTATGCCGGCAACCGCGCGCGCGCGTGGGCGCCCAAGTCGTCCGCCGTCACTGCCGCTCCGAGCACCACGTACGCCACCAGCTGCTTGTCCCCGCCGGTGACCTGTCGCGCGACTACCGCGACGTTCTGCACCGCAGGATGCTCCGCGAACACCGCCCCGATCTCTCCCAGCTCGATCCGGAACCCGCGGATCTTGATCTGGTCGTCCACCCGCCCCACGAACTCGAGGTTTCCGTCGGCACGCCATCGCACGACGTCTCCGGTCCGGTACAGGCGCCCCGGCCCGAACGGATTCACCACGAACTTCTCGGCCGTCAGCTCCGGTCGATCCAGGTACCCGCGCGCCACACTCTCCCCGCCGATGTACAGCTCGCCCTCCACGCCCACCGGCACTGGCTCGCCCCGCGCGTCCAGCACGTACACCGTGTAGTTCGGCAGCGGCCGCCCGATCGGCGCCTCGCGTCCGTCGAGCAGTTGGTCCCGCTCGAGCCGCCACGCCGTCGCCATCACCGTCGTCTCCGTCGGCCCGTACTGATTGTTGAGCGCGCACCCGGGTAACAGGTCGTGCCACAGCCGCAGGTACTCCGGCAGCGCGCGCTCTCCGCCGATGTTGATCATCCGCAGCGCGGCGGGTGGCGGCAACTCGTGCTCCTTGAGCGCCGACGCGATCGCGTGCCAGTACGCCGTTGCCATGTTCATGACCGTCACGCCCGCGTACCGCTCACCGAACAGATCCAGCGCCGTCGGCACTTCCTCGCCGCGCAGCACCATCGTCGCCCCGTGGACGAGCGGCGTGAACAGCTCCTCCACGCTCGAGTCGAACGCGATCGACGAGAACTGCAGTACACGATCGGTCGCCACGATCCCTTCGACCGCACCTGACGCCGTCACCAGATTCACGATCTGCCGGTGCTCGATCTGCACGCCCTTCGGCCGCCCGGTCGACCCCGAGGTGTAGATCACGTACGCGAGATGATCGGCGCGCACGTCCAATCGCGGCCGCGTCGTCGGGTGTGCGGCGATGCTCGCCGCACACCCGTCCAGCAGCACCTGCCGTGCGGGCACCCCGGCGAGCTGAGCCGTCAGCCGGTCCTGCGTGATCAGCAGCGTGGCCGACGCATCCGCGAGGATGAACGCGAGCCGCTCTGCAGGCGCCTTCGTCTCCAGCGGGACGTACGCCGCGCCCGCCTTCAGGATCCCTAGAATCCCAATCACCATCTCGATCGACCGCTCGACGAACACACCGACCTTGATCTCGGGCCGCGCACCCAGTGCGATCAGGTGATGCGCGAGCTGGTTCGCCCGCGCGTCGAGCTCCTTGTACGTAAGTTGCGCGTCCTCGAGCACGACCGCGATCGCCTCGGGCGACCGATCGACCTGCGCCTCGACCAGCTCGTGCAGGCACGCGTCCCGTGGGTAGTCGCGTCCCGTCGCGTTCCACGCCACGAGCAGCTGGTCACGCTCCTGCGTGTCCATCAACGGTAGCGCGCCGATCGGGCGCGTGGCATCCGCCACGATGCCCTCGACGAGCTGCTGGTAGTGGCCCAGCATCCGCTCGATCGTCGCGCGATCGAACAAGTCGGTGTTGTACTCGATACGGCACACGAGCTCCTCGGCGCTCTGCTCGACGAACAACGTCAGGTCGAACGACGAGACCTCTTTCGGGAGCTCGACCTGCTCGACCGCAAGCCCCGCGAGAGTAGGTCGCCCCTCCAGGCGATTGAACACGAACATCACCTGGAACAGCGGCGTCCGCGCCAGGTCACGCGCCACGCGCAGCTCTTCAACGACGCGTTCGAAGGGCGCGTCCTCGTGCGCATACGCTCCGAGCGCGACCTCGCGCACCTGGGCCAACATGTCGGCGAACCGCGGATTGTTCGACAGGTCCGCGCGTAGCACGACGGTGTTGAGGAAGTAGCCGATCAGCGCGTCGATCTCCGGGCGCCCACGGTGAGCCACCGGCGTGCCGACCGAGAGGTCCTCCTGGTGGCTGTAGCGATGCAACAGCACGTAGAACGCCGCCAACCAGGTCATGAACGGGGTCGCGCCGTGCGCGCGACCGAGCGCCTCCATCCCACGGCCCAGCGCCCCGGGCATCGGACGCGAGCTCAGCGCGCCCCGCGTCCCGAGCACGGCCGGCCGTGGCCGATCTGTCGGCAGCTCCAGCGGCTCCGCGCCCGTCAAGCGTCCCCGCCAATACGCGAGCTGCTGCTCCAGCACGTCGCCCATCAACGACGCGCGTTGCCATGCCGCGACGTCCGCATACTGCACCGCGAGCGGCTCCAACGCGTGCCCTTGATACAGCGCCGCCAACTCACGCCACAGCACATCCAGCGACCACTCGTCCGCCACGATGTGGTGCATCCGCACCAGCAGCACGTGCTCCTCCGCACCGACGCGCAGTAGGACCGGCGCGAATAGCGGCCCCGTCGACAGGTCATACGGTCGCCGGACCGCCTCGAAGCAGTAGGCCTGCGCCTCGTCGTACGATCCCATGTCCTTCATCACCAACACGTCCGCGCGCGCCGGCGAGATCCACTGCACGAGCCGCCCGTCGACCTCGGCGAACGTCGTCCGTAGCACCTCGTGGCGCGCGACGAGCGCGTCCACTGCCCGCGCCAACGCCCCGGCGTCGAGCTCGCCGACGACCCGGATCACTTGCGACATGTCGTACGCGTCGCGCTCGTCCAGCTGCGCCAGCACCCAGAACCGCTGCTGCCCGGACGACGCCTCGAGCTCGCCCCCGCGCTCCACCGGCACGAGCGGACGTGCCATCTCCGTCGTGGAAGGACCGAGCTCCGTCGAGGGCCCGAGCCGCTCCGCGAGCTCGCCGAGCGTCGGCGCCTCGAACACCGCCCGCACCGACAACTCGATCCCAAACACCTGCTGGATCCGAGCCACCAGCTGCATGACGAGCAGCGAGTGCCCGCCCAGCTCGAAGAAGTCGTCGTGCAGGCCCACCCGCTCGACACCGAGCACCTGGCTCCAGATCCCCGCCAGCAGCTGCTCCGGCTTCGTCCGCGGCGGTGCGTATGCCTGCTGCGACAACGCATCCAGATCCGGCGCCGGCAGCGCCTTCCGATCCAGCTTCCCGTTCGGCGTGACCGGCAACGCCTCCAGCACGACGAACGCCGACGGCACCATGTACGCGGGCAGCGTCGCGGCCACGTGCGTCCGCAGCGCGTCGACCTCTGGCGCGCCGTGACGCCCCACCACGTACGCTACCAGCCGCTTGTCGCCAGGTTGATCCTCGCGCGCCAGTACCACCACCTCTCGTACCGCCACGTGCCCTGCGAGCACGGCCTCGATCTCCCCCAGCTCGATCCGGAACCCGCGCAGCTTTACCTGGTGGTCGATCCGCCCCAGGAACTCGAGCGTCCCGTCCACCAGCCACCGCACCAGATCTCCCGTCCGGTACAGCCTCCCCGCGCCGAACGGGTTCGCGATGAACCGCTCCGCCGTCAGGTCGGGCCGCCGGTAGTATCCCGTCGCGACACCGTCGCCACCAACATAGAGCTCACCTGGCACGCCGATCGGCACCGGCTCTCGCCCGCTATCCAGCACGTACGCTTGCACGTTCGTGATCGGACGTCCGATCGGCACCTGCGCAGGCACTGGGCCCGCTGGGCACGTCCACGTCGTCGCGTGGATCGTCGTCTCCGTCGGCCCATACATGTTCACGAACTTCCGCCGCGCGCACGCCCGCGCCCGTTCGACCAGCGCCTGATCTAGCGCCTCTCCGCCACACGACAGGTAGTCGCACGACAGCGGCGGAGCCGTCTGCTCGACAACCGCCCGCAGCAGGCTCGGCACGAAGTGCGCCACCGTCACCCCGTGATCCCGCATCGTCCGCGTGATCCCCTGCGGATCCGCCTCGAGCCCCGGCGGCAGCAGCACCAGCCGCGCACCGATCGACAGCGGGTTGAACACCTCGCCCACTGACGGATCGAAGGAGATGGAGGTGCGCTGCAAGAACGTGTCGCTCGACGCGTATCCCAGCTCCGCCACCTGCCACAGCGTATGATTCACCACCGCGCGATGCGCGATCGCCACGCCCTTGGGCTTGCCGGTCGAACCCGACGTGTAGAGGACGTACGCGAGGTCGCCCGACGTCGCCCTGCGCGGGACGCGGCCTCGGTCCGGCAGCGACCACGACACGGGCGCATTCAGCGCGAGCAGCGACACCGCCGCCGCCTCGAGTGCGGCGCTACCGGGCTCGTCGACCAGCACCACCGACGGTGCCGCATCCTCGATCACGTCGAGCAGGCGCTTGCGCGGATACCGTGGATCGAGCGGTACGTACGCCCCGCCCGCCTTGAGGATCCCCAGCATCCCCACCACCATCTCGATCGATCGCTCGACGCAGAGTCCGACGAGCACGCCCGGCCCTACCCCTGTCGCGCGCAGGTGATGCGCGAGCTCGTTCGCTCGCCGGTCCAGCTCTCCGTACGTGACCGCCGCTTCACCCGACACCAGCGCCACCGTGTCGGGCGAGCGATCCACCTGCGCCTCGAATAGCTCGTGCACGCACGTGTCCCGCGGATAGTCCCGCGATGTCGCGTTCCACTCCACGAGCATTTTCTGCCGCTCCGCAGCCGTCAGCAGCGGGAGCTCGCCGAGCCGGCGCGTCGGCGCCGCGACGCTCCCCTCGAGCAACCGCTCGTAGTGCCCGAGCATCCGCTCGATCGTCACCGCGTCGAACAGGTCCGTGTTGAACTCGATCGCACAGGAGACCCTGTCGAGACGCTCGGTGATGAACAGTGTCAGCTCGAACTTCGACGTCTTGTCAACGACGACTTCGATGTCCTCGACGGCAAGTCCCGGGAGCTCCAAGTGCTCGTCCGCCCGTTGGTGCACGAACATCACCTGGAACAGCGGGCTCCGCGACAGGTCGCGAGGGACGCGCTGTTCCTCGACCACGCGCTCGAACGGCACGTCCTGGTGCGCGTACGCCCCGAGCGCGACGTCCCTTACCTGATCGAGCAACGCGGCGAAGCTCGCGTCCCCCGCCACGTCGGCGCGCAACACCACGGTATTGAGGAAGTACCCGATCAACCCGGCCGTCTCCGCCCGACCGCGGTTGGCCACCGGCGTGCCGATCGACAGGTCTGTCTGGCGGCTGTGGCGGTGCAACAGAACGAAGAACGCCGCCAGATACGTCATGAACGGCGTCGCACCCTGCGCGCGGCCGAGCGCCGTGACCGCGCGACCGAGCCCCACCGGCAACGCTTGCTCGACCCTCGCCCCGCGGGTTCCAAGTACCCCGGGCCGTGGCCGGTCCGTCGGTAGCTCGAGTGTCGCAGCCCCGGTCAGGCGCTCGCGCCAGTACGCGAGCTGCTGCGCGAGCACGTCACCAACCAGCCACGACCGTTGCCACGCCGCGAAGTCCGCATACTGCACCGCCAGCGGTGCGAGCGCGCGGCCCTCGTAGAGCGCGAACAGCTCTCGATGCAGCACCGCCATGGACCACGCGTCCCCCACCACGTGGTGCATCCGCAGCACCAGCACGTGGTCCTCCGCGCTGATGCGCACGAGCACCGGCGCGAACAGCGGCCCGGTCGTCAGATCGTAGGGACGCTCGACCACCTCGCGGCTATATGCCTGCGCCGCTTCGTACGATCCCACCTCCGCGACCGCCAGCACGCCCGCACGCGCAGGCGCGATGCGCTGGACCACGCGACCGTCGACCTCGGCCAGCGTTGTCCGTAGCACCTCGTGCCGGGCGACGAGCGCATCCACCGCGCGCGCCAGTGCCGTCACGTCGAGATCGCCGACGATCCGGACCGCTTCCGACATGTCGTACGCATCGCGCTCGACGAGCTGTGCGAGCACCCGGAACCGTTGCTGCCCGAAGGACGCCTCGAGCTCCCCCCCGCGCGCCACCGGCGCGAGCGGCGGCGCCACCTCGCCCGGCGTCCGGCCGATCACCTCGGCGAGCGCGCCAAGCGTTGGCGTCTCGAACACGGCCCGCACCGTCAGCTCCATTCCCAGCACCTGGCGGACCCGCGCCACCAGCTGCATCACGAGCAGCGAGTGGCCGCCCAGCTCAAAGAAGTCGTCATGCAGGCCCACCCTCTCGACACCGAGCACCTGGCTCCAGATCCCAGCCAGCAGCTCCTCCGCTTCCGTTCGCGGCGGTTCGTAGGGCCGCTGCGACAGCGCTCCCAGATCTGGCGCCGGCAGTGCCTGCCGATCCAGCTTGCCGTTGGGCGTGACCGGCAGCGCCTCCAGCATGACAAACGCCGACGGCACCATGTACGCGGGCAGCGCCGCGGCAACGTACGACCGCAGTGCGTCTACCTCTGGCACGCCGTTGCGCCCCACCACGTACGCGACCAGCCGCTTGCCGCCGGGCGCATCCTCGCGCAGTACCACCACCACCTCGCGCACCGACGCGTGCTCCGCGAGCAGGGATTCGATCTCCCCCAGCTCGATCCGGTAGCCACGCACCTTCACCTGCTGATCGATGCGGCCTACGAATTCGAGCTGGCCGTTCGCGAACCAGCGGACCTTGTCGCCTGTCCGGTACAGCCGGCCCGAACCGAACGGATTCGGCACGAACCGCTCGGCCGTCAGCTCCGGTCGCCCGAGATACCCTCGCGCCACACCCTCTCCACCGATGTACAGCTCACCGCCCACCCCGATCGGCACGGGCTGGCCGAACGGGTCGAGCACATACACCTGGTAGTTCGCCAGCGGGGCGCCGATCGGGACCTCACGTCCAGGCAGCAGCCGATCGCCTGCGACGAACGCCCCCGTGGCCGTGACCGTCGTTTCGGTGGGCCCATACATGTTCAATAGCCGGCACGTCGACGACAACTCGCTCCACTTCCGCACGTGCGCCGGCAACGCCCGTTCCCCACCGACCACCACCAACCGCAACGCCGCCGGCAGCGTCGCCGGCGACAACGCGTGCCAGTACGCCGTCGGCAGGTTCAGGATCGTTACCCCCTCGAACATCGGCCCCAGCAACGCGTCCGCGCTGGGCACCTCCTCGCCGCGCACCACGACCGTCGCCCCGTGCGCAAGCGGCGTGAATAGCTCCTCCGCGCTCGTATCGAACGACAGCGACGCGAACTGCAGCACGCGGTCGTTTGGAAGGATCGCTTCCAGCGCTCCCACGCCGGTCACCAGATTCACCGCCATGCGGTGCTCGATCATCACCCCCTTGGGCCGGCCCGTTGTCCCCGACGTGTAGATCACGTACGCGAGATGGTGGGCGCGCACGGCCCCAGCCAAACGCGTGGCCGGAGCCCGATCGAGCGTCGGTCGGTCCGCGTCGATCCGCACGACTGTCGCACCGGCTCGCGTCACAACAGGGGACAGGGCATCGTGCGCGATCACGACCGGTACCGCGGCATCGTCGAGCATGAACGCGAGGCGCTCCGCCGGATAGCTCGGATCCAATGGCACGTACGCGCCACCCGCCTTCAGGATGCCGAGCACGCCCACCACCATCTCGAGCGACCGTCGCACGCAGATGCCCACGCGCACCTCGGGCCCCACCCCCAGCGACCGCAGGTGATGCGCGAGCTGATTCGCCCGGCGCTCGAGCTCCCCGTAGGTCAGCTGCGCCCCCTCGCAGACCACCGCGACCACGTCAGGCGTTCGATCCGCCTGCGCCTCGAACAACTCGTGCAGACACGCTTCCCGCGGATAGTCCCGCGCCGTCGCGTTCCACTCGACGAGCAGCTGCTGCCTCTCGGCGTCCGTCAGCAGCGGCAGCTGCTCGATGGGCGATTCGGGTGCGCCGACGACTCCTGCTAGCAACGTCCGGTAGTGCCCGATCAGGCGGGTGATCGCCTCTGCGTCGTAGTGCGCAGTGTCGTACTCGAGACAACCGACGATCTCGTCCTTGGTCCGGCGTAGATGGAGCGAGAGCTCGTGCCGCCGTGAGATCTCGCGGTCTTGCCGGGCCTCGCCGGTCTCGAACGAGAACGCGATCGACGCGCCATCGCCACCGCCCGCGCGCGTCCCCAACTCTGTCCGCAGCCGCGCGACGAGCTCGAGGAACGTCGGATTCCCTCTCGCGTCAGCCTGCACCACGATGCCGGAATCCGGTGCGAACACACCGGGTGATGCCTCGATCGCTCGCGCTCGCGCGCAGGCGAACGTCTCGATCGCGAACGCCTCATCGGCGCTCGTGTACCGCTGGAGAAGAACCACAAACGCGGCGAACAACCAGTCGACCAGTAGCTCGCCCGTGGCCTGACTCGCCGTCTCGAGTGCCGCCGTCCGCGATGCGTCACAAACGATCGAAAGGTCATGCTCGACGTGGACGGAAACCAGCCCAGTCTCCGAGCGATTATGCATGGATTTCGCAGAGAGGACCGACATGCCTGAATACGCTATGGCCCCTCATGCGTCGCAGTAAAACGTACAATGCCTTTGCGCTGGCTATCGCGGCTTGGAGGCCAGGAGCTCGTTCAAACTCACGTCCAACCGCGAGCGAACGATTCGGAGGATGGACTCGAGCTCGGCCGCGTCGACGCGCAGACGCGCCAGCAGGCGCCTGCGCGTGCGCGCGATCAACGTGTCCCGAGCGCGCTCGATCCAGCGCGCGGCGGTCGCGCGATGAACCCTGTACACCGCACCGACTTCGTCCGACGTAAGTCTATCAACGACATGAAACCGCAGCAGATTTCGCTGCTCTGGAGAGAGCGTCTCCGCCGCCTCGCGAAACGCCTCCGCGAGCTCGGCGCGATAGGTCGCCTTCAAGAAGGTGAGCTGCGGATCGTCCGTTGTCTCCGCGACGGTGTCGAGCGCGTCCGCTGCCCGCCTCGTCGCGGCACCGGCACGTCGCCCGAGGTCCATCGCGATCCGGTTCGCGACCACACACACCCAGTTCTTCAGCTCGACGGTCCCGTTGTACGTCGTGATGCGCGGCGCAGTGCCGGTGAACAGGCGCTCGTAGAGGATGCTGCGTGCCTCCCCCACGATCGTCGCATCATGGCGCGTCAGCATCGCCGGCAGCCTCGTGATGATCTCGGTCTCGAAGCCAGCCAGCGCCGCCGGGTCGCCCGCCGCACACCCGCACGCCAGATACAGATCGACCACGTGGTGAGCACCAGGCCGATCGGCGACGTACGCACGATAGTGCTCGTCCGATAGCCGGATCGCAGGCCAGCGCAGCCGTGCGAACCGCAGCGCGTCGTCGATCGCATCGTGCCCCACGGACGCATGGTAACTTTTTTCCGACCGGACGAACGACGTGCAACATCTCGATGATCACACGACCGCTGCATTCGCAGCGGGGTCCCTGTCTGGTACAGCTCGCCAGGCGGCCGAGGTTCACCTCGATACGTGCGACGAGTGCCGCTCGCTCGTCGCCGATGTCGCCCGCGGAACCGCGCCTCCTCCAGCACTCGCTCCGCTGGATGATGACGTGCTGGTCCGCGGCGACACCATCGGCCGGTTCGTCGTGCTCGGCATGCTCGGAGACGGAGCCGGTGGTGCCGTTTATGCGGCGCACGATCCCGATCTCGATCGAAGGATCGCGATCAAGCTGTTGCACGAGGCGTCGAGCGATGCGCTTCACGAAGCCCAGACCCTCGCGAAGCTGTCTCATCCTAACGTGCTCACGATCTATGACACGGGGACCTGGCGCGAACGCGTCTATCTAGCGACCGAGCACGTCGACGGCCTTCCCCTCGACGCCTGGCTTGCGGGGCATCCTCCGTGGACCGAGATCCGCCAGGTGGTCATTCAAGTCGCGCGTGGCCTCGCCGCAGCTCACGCCGCGAGCATCATCCACCGCGACGTGAAGCCCTCGAACATCCTCGTCGGAAAGGATCGACGAACTCGGGTAGCCGACTTCGGCCTGGCGATCACGGGAACCGCGAAGGGACGCGCGGGGACACCCGCGTACATGGCCCCGGAGCAACGCGACCACGGCGAAGCGAGCACGCGCAGCGACCAGTACTCGCTTGGACTCGTGGTGCGCGAGGCCATCGCAGAGATGCGCGTCCCCGTCCATATCTCCCGCGTGATCGAACGCATGCTCGCCGAGGAGCCCACGGATCGCTACCCCGATATGGACGCCGTGGTCCGAGAGCTCGAGCGCGATCCGGCGCGCACGGTGCGTCGCGCGCTGCTCGTCGCCGGTGGCTTGGGCGTGATCGCGCTCGGGGCGGGCCTCGTGGGCGCCCGCGCGGCTGGTGCGAACAGCGCCTGCGACGACGCCGCGGGCGCGTTCGCGACAGCGTGGTCGTTCGCAGATCGTGTCTCGATCGACCGCGCGTTCGCGGCGACCGGACGCTCCTACGCGTCCCGCGCCGCGACAGAGGCAGCGCGGCTCCTCGACGATTATGGACGACAGTGGCGCGATCTACGCGTCGAGACCTGTCACGCCGCCGCGCGCGACGAGCTCTCGCGCGAGCTGCGGGATCGCACGTTCGCGTGTCTAGATCAACGACGAGCATCCGTGCGCGGCGTGGTCGATGCGCTCGCCGGAGGAGCGGTCGATGACGCGCTGAGGCTCGTCGAGGGGCTGCCTGCATTGGCCCCGTGCACCGACCCCGACCAGCTACGCGCGGTGCCGCCGCCACACATCGCCGCGCTCCGCGCTCGCATCGAGAGCGCGGTACAGCAGCTCGACGCCGGACAGGTGGATCGGGTCGAAGTGTTGCTGCCAGCGCTCGTCTCCGAGGCGCGCGCGAGCGGAGATGACAGAACGATCGCCGAGGCCCTCGGCGTTCACGCCAACCTGTTGCGCGAACGCGACAAGCTCGACGAGGCGGAGCAGCTCCTTTACGAGGCGGCGCACCGAGCCGGCACCGCTGGCGATGACGAGCTCGTCGCGCGTTCGACGATCAGCCTCCTCGAGGTCGTAGGAAATAACCAGGCGCGCTACCGAGAAGGCGATCTGCTCGCCCGGCTCGGCGAAGCCGTCGTCGCGAAGACGTCCGACGACATGCTCGTCGCGCTGCTCGCGTATGCGATCGGCGACCTGCGTACATACGAGGCCAAGCCGGAGGCGGCCGCGCAGTCCTTCGAGCGAGCGATCACTGCAGTCGAGCAGGCGCGCGGCCCCGAGGCGCTGTTGCTCATCACATTCCGCGCTCGCCTGGGGGCCGCCCGCGGTGTAGCGGGGAATGCCCGGCGGGGACTCCCCGAGCTGGAGAAGGCCGTGGAGCTCGCGCGACTCCGCCTGGGTACGGATCACCCCGACACTGTCAATGCCGAGATCATGCTCGGCTCGACGCTCGTCCGAGCTGGCCAGCCGGCGAGGGGGCAGACCATCCTGGAGGGCGCGGTCGAGAAATACACCACCATCTTCGGCCCGCGCTCCCTCCGTGTCGCGAGCGCACTTTCGACGCTCGCCTGGGCCCAACAGGAAGCAGGCAAGTTGTCGCTCGCGCGCACCACGTCTGAACGATCCCTCGCGATCCAGCGCGAAGTCCACGGACCGAACCACGTGGCGCTCTCCACCGAACATCATCAGCTGGGCTGGATCCTCACGCTGCTGGGGGAGACCTCGGCGGCCCGCGCCGAATATCGCGAATCGCTCCGCCTCCAGCTCGCCATGCCTGGCAATGACGGAGGCATCGGGGCGACCTATAACAGCCTCGCCACGCTGGCGGAGAGCGAGGGCCATTTCGACGAAGCGCGGGCGATCTACGACGAAGCACTCGCGACGATCCGGCGTGTGAATGGCGAGCGCAGCCGCGATGTCGCAGTCGTGCTGTCCAACCGTGCGTCCATTCTGCTGCTCCACGGCGACCGCCGCGCCGCTCTCGCCGATCGGGCGACCGCGATCGCGATCCTCGAAGAGACCGTAGGCCCTGACCACCCCGACCTCGCGGCGGCGTTGACGTCGCTGGCCGACGAGACGGACGATCCCAAGCCGGCGCTGGAACGCGCGCTCGCGATCCGCCTCGCCGCATTGGGCCCGAGCCATCCGAGCGTCGCCAGTACCCAGCACGCGCTGGCGAGGTACGCCCTCAAGCAGGACGACGCGCCCGGAGCGTTGACGTACGCCCGAGCTGCCGCGACCACCCTCGAAGCAAGCCTCGGCCTCGAGCATCCGAACACGGCCATCGCGCAGATCACGATCGGCGAGGCGCTCGCGGCGACCGGAGACGCTGCTGGCGGGCTGACCACCGCGCGCGCGGCGCTCGCGCGCCTAGCACAACACCATGCAACGCACCCCATGCTCGCGGCCGCCTACGCGCACACCGCCCAGATCGCCCTCCTCGCGGGCGACAACGCCCTCGCACGGGAGATGTTCGAACACGCACGCGAGCGCTACCTCGCGCTGCACATGTCGGACGAAAAGCTCGGCGACGTCGAGCTCGAGCTCGCGAAGCTGGTGTCCGACCGAACAGCGGCGCTAGCGTTGGGAAAGAGCGCGCTCGCGCGTTATGGGGCCTCACACATGTCGAGGATCGAGACAGCGCGCGCGTGGCTGGCTTGCGTATCCGCCGCCCAGACGAACCTCGCGCGTTGCGCGAGCAGCACGCCCCCTCCGCGCTAACATGCCCTCCTGAAACTCCACTGCTCCAATGTTTGGGCCTGCCGAGAGGAAAGAGAAGCTGCGCACGCGGTCCCGGAAGCGCGTAGGCTTCGTATCGCTGCACGTAGCCGCGAGCTCCGAGAGCAATGGCGTCGCGCAACTCGCTGAGCGCGAAGGTCGCATTCTTCTCCGCGTGCGAATCCGCGCCGCGAATCCAGTCGACCACTCGGGATCGAACGTCGGAGGCGAGCGAGGTGCCGCGCGCGAGCAATGATCCCAACGCCGTTCCCTCCGCGCCGTCCTCCGGCGGAGTCGAGATGGCGCCGATTCGAGTGTCACGGTGCTGGTGTTGTGGCCGGTGACTTGATCCGGGATAGAAGGGGACCAACCCGCGGGTGTCGCTCCAGCAGCTGGACCATGTAATGGCCGGTTTGGAAGGCCTTCTCGATCGGGTACCTAGCGAATGCCTTACACAGTTCGTCGTCGCTCAAGTTGGCTAGCTTCTCTTCATTAAGACCATCATCGTTGTGATGCATAATGAAGCTAACGCAAAGGCGGTGACCGGCCAGCACCTCGGGCGCTTTGAAGCGATATGTTCGATGACACGCCCCGACGGGAAACAGGGCCAGACTTCCTCGGTGTAGAGGTGCGATAAGGTCTGGCTTTATAGCGTCGTCATCGTCAATATCAGTAATTCCGAGGACAACATTGCTATTGGATCCATTGTAATTAACATTACCAGAAACAGCCAGGGTTGTATTACAGTCGTCGGTAGCAGAGTATACGAACCAGCCGTGATATGTCCTATTTTGAGGAATTATGTATTCATTCCAATTATTGTCATTGTGCCATGAGAATCCGCTATCACTCGAAATGTCCAGATCCCAGAATCCGACATCGCAAATGGTATAATCCGCGAACTCCGGTCGCGAACAGAGCTCTCTCACGAAAAAGTCCTGCATGGTCGAGCAGGCGCGGAAGTCATTCCGCATACTGATGAGCTCTCCAACATAGCCGTAATCAGTGATGAACTTCCGTTTTGGAAGTTTGATCGGCGGCGGTTCGCTGAGAGTAAGAATCTGTGGCTGAATCGCAGATTGTTTGAGAACCGCAAAGTGCTCGCACAGAGGAAGCAGATCTTGGCTTTCGATCTTCCATCCGAGCATTCCTCTCTTGGCCCGTAGTTGCTCCAAGAGCGTCTGGAAATCTTGCATCGACTAGCTCCTTCCCAAGCCAAACAAGATTTATCATTTTCCGGGCAACAGCTCAACGCTGCGACATCGGGCCTCGTCGTCGGAGCAAAGGGTCGTTCGTGGGCGCCTCCGACGAGGACGCTGCGCGTGCGACGAACGATCAACGCGCGAGCGCAACCCGCACGCACTTCTCGAGCAGGCGGCCGTCGGGGCGGCGCGCACATACCTCGAGTGTGGTCTTGTCGATCGTGAGCACGAGGTAGTGATGCTCGCGCGCGAAGTGCTTCATGCCATCATCGACGGCGCACTTCGGCTTGCCGGACATCCCGCACGAAGCGTTGTACAGGCTCGCGCCGCCGCCCCCGGTGACGATGTAGCGAATCCCGCCCGCCTCACCGCGCTGATAGGCGTGGTCGTGCCCCGAGAACACGTAGTCGACGCGATGGCGCGCGAGGATCGGCACCAGCCGTCGTTGGGCTTCCTTGTTGCCGCGATGGGTGCCACGCGAGTACGGCCCGTCGTGGGTGAACACGAGGATCGAGCGGACCTTGCGCTTGCGTGCCGCAGCGAGGTCGGCCTCGAGCCAGGCGTCTTGCTCGACGCGCTCGTAGGCGTTGGAGTCGAGGAACACGAGGTGGATGTCGGCGAGGTCGGTGCTGTACCAGTACGCGCCCGCCGGGCGTCCCGCGGGCCCCGCCGGTAGCGCGAACACTTCCTGTGCGTCGCGTGCGGCGTCGGCGCCGTCCCAGCCGAGATCGTGATTGCCGACCGCCGGCAAGTACGGCACCTGCGCGAGCAGGGGTGCGGTGATCGCGAAGAACCGCTGCCAGTCGGCCTCGTCGGAGCCGTGCAGCACCATGTCGCCGGTGACCGCGATCAGGTCGAGAGGCTCGGCGAGCATGTTCTCGACGAGCTTCTGGTGGATCGCATGCCCGCCGCGCACGTCACCATAGACGCCGAGGCGGATCGTCGAGCCCGGCGCCGGGGGCGCACGAAACGTGTATTCGGGGCTTTGCGTCGCGCCTGCGTGAACGCGATAGCGCACGGCTCCGCGCGCGGGGAGGTTCGCGAGCGCGAACACGTGATGTCGACCGGGCGCGCTGCGCAGCTCCCGATCGAGGGTGCCGCTCGTGCCCCACCGCAAGACGGCCTCGGTGTCGGGATCCGTGTCGACGCTGATCCGCGCGGTCGTCGGTGTGACCTCGGCGAGCACCGGGCCGCGTACCACGCCGCGATCGCGCCGCCCGACGAGATCGACCTCGGCACTCGGTGCATCACGCCGCCAGGATGGCCGCAGCTCGAGCGCGAGGATGTTGTCGCCGGCGCGCAAGAGATGCGGGCTTACCGGGACGTAGAACGTCTCCCACTCGGGTCCGTGCGGGCGCTCGGCGAGCGCCGTCGGGGATGCCGCCAGATTCAACGAGCGACGTGCGACCTCGACGCCGTTGATCCAAGCGACGAGACCATCTTGATAACGCACGCGCAGCTCGAGCATCGCGAGTCCTTCATCCGTGCGCGCGAGCGAAAAGGTCGTGATGCCGAACGCGGCGGCGATGCGCTCGTCGTCGCTGGGTGCGGGAATCGCCTTCGCGTCGCCGTCCACCGCGAACGGCCACCTCGCCGGCGCGGCGCCGTCGCCGTAGACCGAGATCGGCGCGGCGGCGCGACCAGCGACCACATCGAGGCCGCTGCGCGCGAGCTTGCCGATCTGCGGCGCCAAGCGCGGCGCACGCACGACCTGCCAGCGCCACACCTGCTGGGTGGACACGAGCTGCGTTCCACGCACGACGGGCGGCGCGGACGCTGCGGCCTCCGCGAGGGAGGCCACGAGAACAATGAACGCGAGGAGGAGACGCAGAGCTTACGCGCGCGCCGACCGGTCGGCCGCGAGGCCGAGGTCGATCAGCTGCGGCAGCGAGTAGGTCTCGAGCTTCGCGATGAAGTCCCTGTCCTTGCTCTTCTTCTGCGCGGCGCCGATCGCGGCGATCAGCTTGTCGCGGCTGCCCCACTTCGAGGTCAACGTGGTGACCGCCTTCTGGAGGCGGAGGAGCTGCGAGTTCGACGCCGTCTTCAGGCGGGCCTCGACCTCGTCGGCCTTCTCCTCACCACGTACGAGCGACGGCGCGAGCGCCTTCGCGAGCGCGGCCTTGTCACCATGCTTGGCGACGACGCGCGCCTTCGGGTGGCGCGGGCCCTGCGCCTTCTTCTCACCCTTGGGGGCCTTCGCCGCCTTCGGGGTCGCAGCGGCCTTCGCGGGGGCCTTGGTCTTCGTGGAGGTGGCCTTCTCGGTCTTCTTCGTCGCCATGGGGATAGTTCCTGCTTGCTACGGCGCAGGGGTCGCGGACGACCCATCTACGGGCGGGGTACCTTGCTCGGGCGTCGGCTTTTCGTCAAGCACGGACAACAGTTGATTCACCTCGTCCATCGTCAGGTCCGCCTTGAACCGGACCTGGGATCCTTCCGAGGAGACACCTACTTTGGCCACGATCGGCCCGAGCGACTTCAGCTGCGCTGCCCAGGTGGCCAGCTTCAGCTCATTGTTCGCGAACGATTCCAGACTCTTGGCATCCTCGGGAGAAGCCATGATGGTACCGAGCTCGAGCTTGGCGCCTGCGGACGGGTCCACCGTGGCAAAGATCGCCGTCGGGCCCGCCTTGAGCTTGCCGCCCGAGGCGCCGACCAGGCCGGCACGCACACGCTCGTCGACCCGACCGACCGCCCACAACGGCGCGCGCTGGTCGACCTTGGCAAGCCACCCCTTCAGGTCGGGGTTATCCATCGCCTTCTGTCCTGTACCGAGGCCCTCGTTCACCCACGTCTCGTCGGTGCCGAGCACCACGGTATCGGGCCGGCCGAACGCGAAGTGCATGACACGGTTGCCGTCCTTCACCTGATAGAGCGAGCGCCCACCAACCGACTTCGTCGTCATGCTGCCGCCACCCTTGCCGACCATCGTGCGCATGCACGCCTGGAGATCGGCCTCGTTCATGCTGCCGGTCGCGACCATCATCACCGGCCCGGAGCCCGCGCCTTGTGCCGGCGGACCGAGCGCGAGGATCACATGCTTCACGTTCCGGGTCAGGTCGAGCTTGCAGCTCTGGGTGATGTGAGCCCAGCGCTCGGCGAGGCCTGGCTCGCGCAGGAGCAGCTGCTCGACCGCACGCGTGACGATCGGCGAGCTCGCGAGCTTGCCGACGTCCGCGGCGATCACGACCTGCGCGGTCGAGGGGACCGCGGCCAGGCCGGTAACTTCAGGCGGCAGCGAGCGGTCGTTGGCCTTCTTGCTGCCGCAAGCGGCGAGCAGGCCCAACAACACGATGGCGTGGCGGACCTGCTTCGCACGCATGGTTCACCGGCCCAGGAGGCCGCCGAACTGGGTGATCAGCGCGTCGAGCTTCTGGCTCGACATCGCAACGGCGACCTTCACGTCCGCCGCATCGCTGTTGATGTCGAGCTTGTCGACCATCGGCGCGAGCTGACCGGCCTGCTGCTTCATCATGCCGGCGAACTGCGTGGCCTTCTCCGGGCTCTCGAGGCGCACGTTCATGTCGACCGAGAGGCCGTCGGTCACGTTGACCGAGCCGAACACCGCCTTCGGACGGAAGCCGAGACCCGCCGCCTGATCGAACGCCTTGGAGTTGCCGTTCATCAGCATCCACAGCGAGTCCTGCGACTTGATCTTGCCGTACATCTCGACGAACGCCGGGCTCGTCTTGAGCGCCGAGCCACCCGCCGCGGCCTTCTTCACGCCCGCGGGGTTCGCCTCGGCGCCGACGACACCGACGACCGTGGTGTCATTGACGTAGGTGAACGCGAACTGGTCGCCGTCCTTGCCCTTGAACGTCACGACGTCGCTGTCGACGGTGATCGCGGTGCCTTCCTTCTCGGCCTCTGCCTTCACCTTGTCGAGGCACGCCATGACCTTGCCCTTCTCGGGGCCGTGGATCACGAACACGCCGTCCGGCTTGTCCTGACCGACACCCTTGACGCCCACCGAGAGGCTCGTCACGGCGGAGATCGGATCGAAGCCACACGTGTCCTTGAACTTGCCCAGCTTCTGCTGGACGTCCGACTTCGCGAGCTGCGGCTCGACGAACTTCTTCCACAGCACGCTCTTCTGCAGCTGGGAGAAGTTGAGGCCCATCACGACCTCGGAGTCGACCGGAAGGAGGCTCAGGTCATCCGACGCACCCGCGGCCGGAGCCGAAGGCGCCGGGGCCGGGGTGCCGGTCGCCGGCTTCTCCGCCGGCGTCGGCGTCGTGGCAGCGCTGCCAGCGGCGGGCTGAGCGGGCTTGTTCTCTTCCTTCTTCTTGCACGCTCCAGCGCCCACGCTCAGTGCGAGTGCGGCGGCGAGCCAACCATGGCGAATGCGCATTAGCTTTGATCTCCTGTAGACGTCCGAGTGGGTAACAGCGCGGCTTATAACACGAGGCTCCCGCACGTGCGACGAGTGCGCTGTCGACGGCAATTGACCATTGTCGCGAGGCGGTGACACAGCGGAGTGATCACCGCGTGCATGATAGGGTCCGCGCGATGAAGTGGATGCCGTATCGCCTGCGTGACGCCGACGTCTGGGCAAAGGTCGACGCGAACGGCCAGCTCGTCGCTGATTCAACCGGCCGCGTGGAGGTCGTGTACAAGCCCGGGGACAACGCCAAGGTCTACCGCGCCGGTGCGCGCAACTTGACCGCGCGGCCCGGCGAGGCGGTCGAATTCGAGGCCAGCGAGCGTGCTCCGGAGTCGCCCAAAACCGCCTCCGCGGCCGCGGCCGCGGCCACCGCCAAGGCTCCCGCCAATGCGATCCACGTGTGGACGGACGGCGCGTGCACCGGCAACCCTGGCCCCGCAGGCCTCGGCGTCGTCATCATCGATGGCGACCAGAAGCGCGAGCTCTCCGAGTACCTCGGCGAGGGCACGAACAACATCGCCGAGCTGATGGCGATCCTCCGCGGCCTCGAAGAAGTCACCGACAAGTCGCGCCCCGTCGTCGTCTACTCCGACTCCGCTTACTCCATCGGTCTGCTCACGCAGAACTGGAAGGCGAAGGCCAACCAGCAGCTTGTCGAGAAGCTGCGCGCGCTGACGAAGCAGTTTGGAGATCTGCGCTTCGTGAAGGTCGCCGGGCACGCGGGCGTCGCGCTCAACGAGCGCGTCGACGAGCTCGCACGCGCGGCAGTGAGCCGCCGGCGGTAGCGCGAGGCGTCGCAATCTCGATGCAGCTCCTGGCTCGATGTCGCTACTGGTGCAGCTGCACATCGGCCGCAACTTCGGCCAGCGTGGCGAACGTCCACCGCGCCCCGAGCTCGTCGAGGATGCGCTCCAGGCGATCGAGCTTGTCGGCGATCGGCACGCGCAGGTCGGGCTGGCGCGCGACGAGCTCGCCCGGGATGCCGTCCTTTTCGGCATCCGCGAAGTCGATGCCGTGGAGCTCGAAGTTGAAGAACGAGCGCGCGGCCATCGCATCGACAAGGCGCTCGCGCACGAACGTGGGCGCGATGAGGAGCGAGGTGCCGATGGCCGGGATGCGCGTCCACTTGGTCACGGCGACAGGGAGCTCGACGAGCGGGGCCTGGCCGCGGCGCCACGGCGAGGTCATCGACGGGCGATAGGGATCGGTGGGCGCGGAGAGCGCGCGCGGGTTGGTCATCACTGCACCGCTCGGGCGACCGATGACGGCGAGCGCGGCCATGACGGCGGCCTTGGCGGCGTAGTACGCGGGCGCGGGGAAGATCGAGGAGTCGTAGCGGTAGCTGCGCTGCGCGAGAGCATCGAGCATCGCGGGCGAGACGTCGTAGCCGGGGGCGCGGAAGCCGCGCGTGCCGGTCCGCGTGATGGTGCGCAGGACGCGGTCGCAGCTGGCGATCTCGTCGTCGATGACCTCGGGCGCGAGGCGCGCGAGCTCGTAGGGGTGGCTGTACGAGTGATTGCCGAGCTCGTCGCCGGCCTTCATCAGCTCGCGCAGGCGCTCGGCGTTGGCAGCGCGCGCCGCGCGATCGGGGAGTGCAGCGTCGGCGTCGGCATCACGACCGACGACAAACCAGGTCACGTGTAGGCCGCGCTTGGCGAATAGCGCCGCCGCGCGAGGCAGCGCGCGCTCGAGGATCACGTGCTCGAGCTCGGGCGGGTGCGCGCCGAGCCCGTGGATCCGGTAGTAGCAGCCGATGGCGTCGAGATCGATCGAGATAGCGCACGTGCGCTGCGTCACGGCTTCCCGCCGAATCGGATCACGTACGTCATCTTGGCGATTCCACGCAGCACATTGGGCACGCGCTTGACGAGGTTGATCGCCGGCGGGCGCTTCTCGTGGAGGCGGATCGGGATCTCGAGGACGTGGAGGCCGTCGTGGCCAGCGCGGATGACGAGCTCGCTGGCGAATAGATCGCGATCGATCACGCACGCGTTGACGACCGGCAGCAGCGTCGAGCGGTGGAACGCCTTGAGGCCATGGGTGTCCGTGCCACGGAAGTCGAGCGCGACGCGCAGCATGCCGTTGATGACGCGCGTGGCGGCGCGCCGGAACAGCGGGCGCTCGTCCATCGCGCCCTTCATCGCCTTGCTGCCGACGACCATGTCGCAGTCGCCATGGCGCAGGTGCTCGAGAGCGCGGCGGTGGAAGTCGAGATCGCAGAGGTCGATCTCCTCGCAGATGACCCACGTGCCCTGAGCCTCGAGGATGCCGCGGCGGAGAGCCTTGCCGTAGTTGGGCTCGCCGAGCGAGAACGCCTTGACCTCGGGGAGCTCGTCGGCGAGGTGCTGCGCGAGCTCTGCCGTACGGTCCTTCGAGCCGTTCTCGCAGATGATCACCTCGAAGGTGAGGTCGGGCGCGTCGAGCGCCGTGCGGACCATGTGGAGACCTTCGACGAGCTCGGTCACGGCCTCGCGGAGAATCCCCTCCTCGTTGTAGACCGGGATCACGATCGAAACGTCGGGCGCAGACATCGCGGCGGTCTTAGCACACGGCGCGTTCGCGCTGCTCCACGAAGCGCTCGCTCTGTCCTGCCTTCATCACCAGGACGTGATCGCGCACCCCGCGCTGCTTGGCCAGCTCCACCAGCCAGCGGGCCGGCTCATCGAGCTGCTCGTAGGACAGCGCGAACGCCCCGTGGTGGATCGGCACCAGCATGCGCGCGCGCAGGTCCTCGAACGCGTACAGCGCGTCGAGGGGAGACATGTGGCGCCCCCGGAACGAAGCCGGCAGAAACCCACCGATCGGCAGGAGCGCGATGTCGGGGGCGTAGTGCTCGCCGACATGGGCGAACCCCGAAAAATAGCCGCTATCACCACACAAATAGAGGCTGGGACCGCCTCCACGCACGACGTACGAAAGTCCCCGCGCGAGATCGCCTTCGCCGTGCGAGGCCGCCGCGGCGATCACCTGGATGCCGCGCAACTCGAGATCCGCCCCCGGCTGGAGCTCGACGACGCGCGCGAAGCCGAGCCCCGAGACGACCGCCGCGGCCCCCGCGGGAACGACCACCGTCGCCGCACGCGGCAGCTTGCGCAACGTCGAAAGATGGAGGTGATCCGCATGGCGATGCGAGATCAGGATCAGCCCGACCTCCGAGAAATCTCCCGCGGCGAGGCCCGGCTCGACCGCGCGGCGGACGCCGCCGACCCAGCGTCCGAGCATCGGATCGAACGCGATCGACAGGCCGGGGTACCGCGCCAGCACCGTCGCGTGGCCGCCGAAGGTCAGCGCGAGCTCCCCGTCTTTGATCGCTGGCACGGGCTCGAGGGTCGCGGGCCGCGGTGGACGAAACCACCGCGACAGCCAGTGGCCGAGGAGGCTGCGATAGCGCCGCACCGGCATGCTCCGGTGGAGGCGAACCAGCTCGGCGGCCCGCGCGGTGACTTCGGCCGACACGATCGTCTTCCCTTGAGCCCTACTGTCGCCGGGGTTTCGTCAGGGCGCAAGTCGAGGTCTTCGGACGGCGAAGCGCAGCGAGTTGAGGTACGTTCCCGCGGTTGCTGCCGTTATTCCGTCGCTCGTTGCCCGTGGCGTCGTGGGTGCTCGCCCTCGGCGTGGTCCTCGTGCTCGCCGCGGCCATCCTCCTGCCGGGCCTCGGGAGCTCGGGCCTCTGGGAGCCGCAAGAGCGCCAGCTCGCCGATCGCGTCGCGCCCCCCAAGGAGGTCGTCGCAAAAGAGAAGGACAAGCCGGCCGAAGAGCCTCCTGCCGAGCCAGCGTGCATGCGCACGCAACCGAAGGACGCCACGGCGCGCACGCTATCCGCGAGCGGCGCCGTGTTCGGCCGCGACAACGTCAGTGACTCCGACGCGGGTCGCCGGCTGCCGTTCGCCTTGATGGGCCTCGTCACGGTGCTCGCTGCGGCGGGCATCGCGATGCGGTTCGCCGGCGCACGGGCGGGCCTGGTGACCGCGATCATCTTGCTGTCGATGCCGCTGCTGCTGTTCCAGTCGCGGATGCTGACCACCGAGATCGGGACCGCATGCGGCGCCACGTTGCTCGTCTACGGCTTCGTCGCGCTCGCGCGGATCGGTTTGCGCTCGCAATCCAACGTCGCGATCGCGGCCGTCGACATCGCCATCGCGGTGGCCGCGCTGGTCGCCGGCCGCTTCCTCGGGTTCCGCGGTGGCGGCATGCTGCTCGGCCTAATCGTTCCGATCGGCGCCTACGCGGCCGCGGGCGGGCTCGGCATGCCGACGTTCGCTGCGCTGGCCCGTGGCGAGCGTGCGATGCCGAACCTCCCGGCGCTGATCGCCACGCTCGTCACGATCGCGCTCGTCGCCATCCTCGCGTACCAGATCTACGAGCTGCGCGACCTCGCCAACCTCGTCGATCCCAACGACCCCTCCCCGCCCGGTCGTGGCAATGTGCGCGCGGTGTTCGGCCACGCCGTGCTCGCCGAGGGCTGCTGGTCGAGCGCACTCGGCGGGATCTGGAACGCCAACGACGACATTCGCATGGTGTTCGACTCCACGTTCGAACAGATCGCCTACGGCACGTTCCC
This sequence comes from Kofleriaceae bacterium, assembly GCA_033763475.1. Classification (GTDB taxonomy): domain Bacteria; phylum Myxococcota_A; class Polyangia; order Haliangiales; family Haliangiaceae; genus JABFXX01. The sequence continues at coordinate 52,135 of JANRKM010000151.1, read as the reverse complement.
GTGGGGCGTACTCGCGCCCATCGCGATGCTCGGCCTCGTCCGCGATGACGATCGCGACCTCCGCGCGGCCGGTGCGGTGACGCTCGCGTGGGCCGGCACCGCCTGGATCGCGAGCGAGGTCTTCCAGCGCAAGGTCGGATTCACCGTCTACGCCGGCTTCCCTGCCCTCGCGATCGCGATCGGCGTCTGGCTCGATAGCGTGCTTGCGAGACGTGTGCGTCGAGGCAATACCGGCGACGGGGGAGCGCTCAGCAGCGCCGAGGGCGATGCGATGCCGCTCGGCATGCGGCTGGTCGCGCTGTTCTTCCTGCTCGCCGTCCTCACGTTCGGCCTCGACATGCGCGCGTTCCCGGACCGGCTGACGTCGCTCCTCGTCGGCAACGAGCAGCTCGCCTACCCCAAGACATCGACGCTCCTGTTCACCTCGACGAAGAACTGGCCCGTGTTGCTCGGCATGCTGACGGCGCTGCCGTTCGCGCTCTCCCTCCTCGCGTGGCGCGATCGCGCGCAGCTTTGGTCGCGCCGCCTCCACGAGCTGTGTGCGTGGGCGTTCGCGGTCGCGATGGGTATGACGATCGCGTTGGCCGCGTTCTGGCAGTTCGCCTGGCTGCCGCGACTGTCGGAGAACCTGTCGTCGAAGGTGTTGTTCGATACGTATCGAGAGCTGCGCAAGACTGGAGACATCTTGCTCGGCATGAGGTGGGAAAAGCTCGTGATCATGGGCGACCTTGGCCACGCCCCGCACTTCTACGCCGACGCGACGCCCGAGACCGTGCAGAGCCGCGATCAGATCGTGAAGGCACTCGCGCAGAAGGAGCCGCGCGTGTTCGCGATCGCACCGCAGACGGAGCTGTGCACGTTACACCGCGAGATGGGTGGCAATCGCTACTACGTGCTCGATGATCGCAACGTCCGCAACCTCCTGCTCTCGAACAAGCTCGATGGCACGACGGACAAGAACCCGCTCGCCGACTCGATCGTCCACGAGCCGCCTACCACCATGGCGCAGAAGCCGAAGGGCCGCGTCGTGTGGGACAACAAGATCGAGCTGCTCGGGTGGACGATCCCGAACCGCATGTATCGCGGACAGAAGGTGAAGGTCACCCTCTACTACAAGATCCTCGCCCCGGTCGGCGGCACGTGGAAATCGCTGATGCACTTCGATGGCCCCTTGCGGTTCAACGGTGATCACCCGCCGATCAATGATCGCTGCCCGACGTCGACGTGGCAGCCCGGTGATTACATCGTCGACACGCACGTGCTTACCGCAGGTGGCGGCGCGGCGCCCTCCGCGCGCTACGATCTCCTCATCGGCTTCTTCACGGGCTCCAATCCGAACTTCCGCAACATGCCGCTCTCCGAAGCGCCGCCCGATATGCGCGACGAAACCAATCGCGTGAAGATCATGAGCATCGCGCTCGAATGAGCCCTAGCAATTTCGCGCATTGACCTGTGTCGCGAGACGGCGGTATGACGCCCTCGATGGGAGCGAAGCCCGAAGGGGACGTGATCGAGCCAGCGCAGCTGGTGATCACGGACGCCGAGCGGCGCCGGGCTCCGCGCGTGTTTGTCGATCTCGAGGTCGACTACGCGAGCGAGGGCAACTACCTGTTCGCGTACATCACCGACATCAGCGCGACGGGCATCTTCATCCGGACGACAACGCCGGAGGCCCCCGGGACGCACCTGCACCTGCGGTTCGGCGCGATCGAGGCCGAAGGCGAGGTCATCTGGGTCAACCCCTACCGCCCGGGCGCGCCCGAGAATCTGGATCCTGGCATGGGCGTGCGGTTTCTCGCGCTCGAAGACGACATTCGCGATCAGTTGCTCGAGTTGATTCGCCGATTCGCTTACCTGTCATAGTCTCGCCTAGCGATGGCGATCCTCTGCGGTACTGATCTCTCGGAAGCGAGCGGTGGCGCGCTCGATGTTGCTCGTGCACTCGCGTCGCGCCGAGGTGATGGCGAGGTCTTCCTCGTCCACGTCGCGAGCGAAGACACGAGCCCGGCTGACCTCGAGCGCATGCGCAACGCGCTCGACGCGCTCGCCGCACGGCACGCCCCGCCGCCCGTCACCAAGCCCGAGTTGATCGTCGGCGAGGTCGGCGAGGCGATGTGCAGCTTCGCGGACACCGAAGGCGGCGAGTTGATCGTGATCGCGCACCGCTCGACGCACGGCCCGCTGGTGCGCCTCGGCTCGACGGCGGCCAAGATCATCCAGCACGCGGCCGTCCCCGTGGCCTGCCTGCGCGATCCCGCGCCGTGGCTCGCCTTTGCGGCCGGCCAGCGCCCGCTGCGCGTCCTGATCGGCATCGACGACTCGTCGACCTGCGACCTCGGGATCCAGTGGGTGCACGCGCTGCGCAAGCTCGGCCCCGTCGAGGTCGTGCTCGGGGCGATCTACTACCCGGACGATGCCGCCAACCACTACGGCATCGAAAGCGAGAACCTCGTCGATCGCCACCCCGAGATCGAAGCCCTCCTCGCGCGCGATCTGATGCGCAAGTTCGGCGGCGACCCCACCAACGTTGTCGCTCGCCCGCGCCGTGGCCTCGGCCGGATCGGTGATCACATGATCGAGCTCGCACGCGATGAGAAGATCGACGTCATCGTCGTCGGCACCGCGCAGAAGACCGGCATGAGCCGCCTCGGCTCCGTGTCGTCGGTGATCGTCGAAGATGCAGAGCAGTCGGTCGTGTGCGTGCCGCCTAATGCGAACATCCCCACCATCACCGTCCCCGTCGTGCGCGGGGCCCTCGCGGCGACGGACCTGTCCGCGTTCGCGAATCGAGCCGTCGCCTACGCCTTCGGCATCACCGAGCCCGACGGCGACGTGCACATCGTGCATGTCGTCGACGAGGACGAAGACCTCAACGAGGCCGAGCTGCGCGCATCCCTGCTCGCACTCGCACCCGCCGGCACCAAGCAGAAGGTACACGCGCACATCGTCCGCGGTGAAGATGCCGCCACGGCGCTCGCGCAAACGGCGGCGCGCCAAGGCGTCGACGTCATCTGCATCTCGTCGCACGGTCGCTCGGGCATCGCCCGCGCGCTCGTCGGCTCGGTCGCAGATCGCTTGCTGCGCGCGACGCGCCTCCCCGTGCTCGTGCTGCGCCCAGCCTGATCACGATAACACCGGCCACGCGGCTGCTCGTGTGCTGAGCGCGGCCGCGATCCACCTATGATCGAGGCATGGTGAAGCTGCGCGCGCTGATCCTCGGAGCACTCGTGCTTTTCGGCTGCGGTAGCGGAGTCGCATCGAGCCCCCCTGGCGGCGATGCCCCCGGCGATGCGGGCAACCATGAAGATGCGGCCGGCACCAGCGACGACAGTGACAGTGGAAGCAATGGTGGCGACGGCGGGGGCAGCGATGACGCGAGCAACGATGATGATCTCGCCGCCCTCCCCCCCGACACCGGTGGCACGCACATCGCGGTGCCCCTCGGCTCGTCGGCCGCCGCGTACGGCTATTACGTGTATCTCCCGGGCGGCTACACCTCGACCACCGCCGAATACCCCGTGATCATTTTCCTCCACGGTCAGGGGCAGCGGGGTGACGGTACGTCGACGCTCGACAAGGTGCTCGACCTCGGCATCCCGAAGCTGATCAAGGACGGCAACTGGAACCCCACGCATCCGATGATCGTCGTATCGCCGCAATACCCGACGAACGGTCCCGGCAACGCGAACAACTGGGGCGGCGGTACCTCGTCGCGCATCAAGGGCTTCATCGAGCACGTGATGGCGACCTACCGCGTGAACCCAAAGCGCATCTACCTCACGGGGCTCAGCCACGGTGGCAACGGCGTGTTCGACTACCTCGCCCAGCAGGTCGACACGAGCAACTATCTCGCGGCCGCGGCGCCTGTCGCGTGCTGGGGCGCGAGCTCCGTCGACGAATCGCGACACACGCCGATCTGGGTGTTCGTCGGCGCCAACGACACCCAGAACGCCAATACGTCGAAGAACTTCGTGATGAGCTACAACGCACAGACGCCCGCGCCCACGCATCGCGCGAAGCTCACCGTTTATCCGGGCGCCGGACACGACGTGTGGACGCGCACGTACAGTCTCAGCGGCCTGGGCACCGGCGATTCGACGTACGACCTCTACGACATGAGCTTGTTCGACTGGATGCTCCAGTACAAGCGCGCCGACTGATCAGGGCTCGCCACGGGGCGACGCGGCGGTATTGCAGCTCGAGATCGGTGCGGTCGCGCTACTCAAGTTCGAGCTCGGCGAGGTGCAACGATCGTCGTTCGTGTTCGCGATGACGCGCGCCAGCACGGGTTGTGGCCCGGCATGTGCGCCATGCCCGACCTCGGCCGGAACGTTCGACGAGGCCCAACTAGGCCTCGAGGTTGCCGTGCTCCTTGCACCGCGCGGTCAGTCGCTCGGCCAGGAAGTCTCGTAGCAAGGCCACGCGTCGCGGCAGGTGACGCGCTGCGGGCATCAGCAGGTGCAGAGGCGCGACGAGCGAGTAGCTGTCGAGGACGCGCGCGAGGTCGCCGCGCGCCACCGATGCGTCGCCGAACATGCTCGGCAGCAGCACGATGCCGAGGCCCGCGATGGCCGCATCGCGCACGAGGAACACGTGATCCGCGATCAACCGGGCGTTGACGTCGACGTGCTCGCGACCGCGCGGTCCCATGAGCTCCCAGCGTGACCCGCTGCCCGTGCCACGCACGACGATCGCGTCGTGCTCCGCGAGGTCGGCGAGGCGCTTGGGTTTGCCGCGCTTCGCGAGATAGGCCGGTGCCGCGTACAGGCGCTGCACCGAGTCGCCGAGCTTGCGCGCCATCAATGACGAATCCGGCAACTTGCCGATCACGAGCGCGAGATCGACGAGGTCGCCAACGAGCTCGGCGCCGCGCGTGGTCATCGTCAGCTCGACGCGTACGCGCGGATGGTGATGCGCGAACTCGGCGAACAGCGGCCCGGCGCCGCTGCCGAAGTCCGGTGGCGCGGCGACGCGCACGACGCCGTGCGCTTGCTGCGCGGCATCGATCGCGAGGTCGCTGGCCTCGTCGAGACCGACCAGTGCATCACGCGCACGCTCGAAGAACGCACGCCCCGCATCGGTCAGCGTGATGCTGCGCGTTGTGCGCTCGAGGAGCGTCACGCCGAGCTCGTCCTCGAGCTTCGCGACGCTGCGGCTCACCGACGACGCGGGAACGCCGAGAGTCTTGGCGGCACGTGTGAACCCGCCGGTCTCGACGACGCGCACGAACGAAGCAGCTCGGTTCAGATCCATCGTTGTCGGAATGAAAATAGCGCGTTGTCTTTTGTGCGACTAGTGCCGTTGCGGCAACGGTCTAGGGTGCAGCGCATGCCCCGCATCACTCCCATCGCTCGCATCCTCCTCGGGCTGGCGTTCACCGTCTTTGCCCTCAACTATTTCGTCCCCTTCCTGCCTCCGCCAAGGCACGAGCTCTCCCCGCTCGCCCTCTCCTTCCTGGGAGGTTTCGCAGGCGCGGGCTACATGACGCTCATCAAGGTGATCGAGCTCGTCGCGGGGCTCGCCTTGCTCTCCAACCGTTTCGTCCCGCTCGCACTCGCGCTGCTCGCGCCGATCATCGTCGGTATCGTGACGTTCCACGCGCGGCTCGTGCCAGGGCTCGCGATCCCGAGCGTCGTGCTGGTCCTCGAGCTCTACCTCGCGTGGGCGTACCGCGATGCGTTCGCGCCGATGCTGCGCGCGAAGGTGGTGCCCGCCCCGAACACGCCCACCGCGACGCCGCTGCCCGTCAGTTCCAGACTCGGTTCGTGAAGTTCGCGCGCGCCATCTCGAGCAGATCGGTGTCCTGCTCGTATTCCGCGAGCGCGACGAGCAGCTCGCTGGGATCGCCGTTCGCGATCGCATCGGGCCACCGCGTATGTGGGCACCGCGTGTTCCACATCAGCTCGAGGTCACTGCGGATCTCGAGCCGCAGCGCCGGCGACAGCAGCTCGGGCGGCGCACCGAAGCCGACCACGCGGCGGAGCAGCTGGCGCCGGAGCACCTCGTTCTCGTCGAGCTTGCCGACGACAAACGTCATGACGGCGGCGACCGCGAGCAGCATCAGCGCCGGGGTGAGCAGCCACAACCAGACCTCGGGCAAGAACACCGCGGGCAACAGGAGCACGAGGCCCGCGAACCACATCGGCGCTCGCAGGTAGCCGAGCACCACGCTACGCGTCTGCAGCGGGATCTTGATCCTGCGCTGACTCCCATCGGAGAGCTGGATCACGTACGCCGAGGACTCCGGCCATACCGGCAACAGCACCCGGTAGAACGAGGTCACGATCGCCTCGGACTCGAGTCGATCGACAACACCGTAGTCGTCGGTCGGCAGCCAGCTCTCGGCGGTCCGTTCCACGCCGCAACGCTAGCACTCAAACGGTGCGCGTGCTCGCTCAGTGTCGCTCGCGGCCGTCGTCGTCGGGCGGCGCGGGAAGCGCGTCCGGGTCGGGATCGCCGGCGACGCGATACTCCTCGCCGAGCCACTTGCCGAGGTCGATCAGATGGCAGCGCTCGCTACACAGCGGCCAGAACTTGTTGCCGTCCTTGATCGCCTCGCGACGGCACAGGGGACAGGGGCGCTTGCTCATCCGTCCGAAGAGGCGAGGCCAAGCGCGGTGAGGCGCGCCTCGAGGAATGCACGGCTGACGCCGAGGTCGGCAGCCGCACCTTCGCGATCGCCGAGGTGACGCCCGAGCGCGGCCGTGATCGCTTCGGCCTCCGAGGTCGCGAGCGCATCACGCAAGGACTTCGGCGGCGCGGCGACCATGCCGGCGACACGTGTCGACACCATCGAACCCGACAGCTCGGTGGCATCGCCCGCGAGCACGAGCATGCGCTCGCACTCGTTCTCGAGCTCGCGGATGTTCCCCGGCCAGCTGTACGCGACGAGGCGCGCGAGGGCGCCTTGCGAGAGACGCGGCGCCGGGTTGGGGCCGCGCCAGTGCTTCTTTACGAAGTGCTGGGCGAGCCGCGGGATGTCGCTGACGCGTTCGCGCAGCGGCGGCACGGTGATCTTGAGGACATTGACGCGATAGAAGAGGTCCTCGCGGAACTGCTTGTGCGCGACCATCTGCGCGAGGTCCTTATGCGAGGCGGCGATGATCCGTACGTCGACCTTCACGGGCTTGGTGCCACCGACGGGCGTGAACGTGCCCTCTTGCAGCACGCGCAGCAGCTTCACCTGCAGGGCCGCGGACATGTCGCCGATCTCGTCGAGGAAGAATGTGCCACCATCGGCGATCTGAAACAGGCCCGCCTGGTCCTTCACCGCGCCGGTGAACGCACCGCGGACGTGGCCGAACAACGCGCTCTCGAGCAGGTTGTCGTTGAACGCCGAGCAGTTCTGGACGACGAACGGCTTCTTCGCGCGCGGCCCGTGATAGTGGATCGCGCGTGCGATCAGCTCCTTGCCGGTGCCGCTCTCGCCATGCACAAGCACCGTCGCCTCGCTCTTGACCACCTTGGTCAGCAGCTTCACCAGATCGCGCACGCCGGGTGAATCGCCGACGATCTCGCTGAACGGATGCGAGAACGTCGTCGGTGTGACCTCGGCGGGTTGCACGCGCTCGACGGCGGAGGCCGCGGCGATGACGAGGTCACGCACGCGCGGCAATTCCGTCGCGGAGATCGAGGGCACCGCGGCCGCGAGCATCTGTGCCTCCGCGGGCAACACACCGAGCGACGCGACGAGCCCTTGCTCGAGTGCCGCAGGTGCCGTCACGCCGCGCGTGTAGACGAGCCCGAGCAGGCCCGCGCTGCCCACCGCCGGCGCCGCGATCACCGTCATCCCGCCGGCATCGAGCACCTCGGCGCTACCGCGCGGCTTGGCCTTGGCCAGCTTCGCCGCCAGATCCGTCAGGGCTTGTGCGCACGCGGCCTCGGGCACGTCGCTGGCGCCCTTGGCATCGGTGAGCCCGAGCTCGAGCCCCCACCAGCGACGAAGGAGGTCACGGGCGATCGTGACCTCGGGCAGTCCATCAAAGCTGAGCGGCACGGCGGCGCACTATATCCGAGAACGCGCGACCGAGAAGCGACCGTCAGCTTCGTGCGCGCGACCTTCACCCACCAGCTTGGCGAGGTGCGCGAGCAGCGAGCGTTCGGCGAGGGGCCACAGCGAGCGCGGCGTATCGCGATAGGCGACGGGCAGTAGCGCCGCGGGCGGGCGCGCCGCGTCGGTCAGGGATGCGAGTACGCGATCTTCGCGCATGCGGCGGTGGGCCAGATACTCCCGCAGCTTCGCGGGGCCATCGGTGATCGGCGGACCGTGTGCGGGCAGCAGGATCGCCGGTGGGCGAGCGAGGAGGCGCTCGAGCGAGGCGAGATAGCGCGCCATGTCACCTTCGCTCGGGTCGATGAGGATCGTGCCGATGCCAGCGACCATGTCCCCGGCGAGCGTGGCCCCGCGAACCTCGAAACACAGATGCCCCTCCGCATGGCCGGGTGTATGGAGCGCGGTGACGCCGTACACGGTCTCCCCGTCCGCGATGAGCTGGGTCACCTCGACAACGCCTTCGAGCCGCTGCGCGGTTGCTGCATGCGCGGCGATCGGTACGCCCCAGCGCGCAGCGAGCGCCGCTGCACCACCGATGTGGTCGCCATGGTGATGCGTGAGCAGCACGGTCGAGATCGGCAACTGCTCGAGCACGGAATCCAGGACCGCTTGCTGATCGGGGTAGGGACTGCCGGGATCGACCACGCAAACGGGTCCGCGTCCGTCCTCTGGCCCGACCAGGTAGACGTTGGTGTGCGCGGCAGGCGGGAGTGTCGGCGTCCGGAGCGCAAGCACGCGAATCCCTGGCCAAACGACTTCGAGGGTCGCTGGCGCGAAGGGGCCCGGGCTGGGCACGGCCGCGCGCACCTGTTCGTACAGCGCTTCGATCGTCGGTTCGCTCATGAGACTGCCACCCGTTCGTAGCACCCCTTTGCGCCCCCATCTCGCGCAAAGGGGATGACGACGTTGAGCGCATCTCATAGACTATTTGTAAGCGCGTCCCATGGTCAGCGTCACGGCCCGCAAGATTCGTGAGCTAGGCACCGAGAGGCCTTCGGGTGCTAGTGGCCGGCTTTACACGGGCTACCTGATCTCGTACCCGTACATCGGGCGCGGCATGGTGATCTTCCGCGACCCACACGGTCACCGCATGATCACGACGCCGGTGAAGCGCGTGCTCGGCGAGCCCGGCGGCAAAATGATCTACGTCGAGACCGAGAACAGCGTCTACCGCCTGGAGATCCACGGCGAGCCGCTGTTTCCGATGCGCGCGGCTGGCGAGTAACGGCTCGCGCCTGCTAGCGCTGCAGGCGGTCACCGAGCGCGCGCACGTGCGCCGGCGTGAGCGACTGCGCGAATAGCAGCGGCAGCTCCACGATCGGCGCCTTCGCGCGCTTCGCGAGCTCGGTGAGGTAGTGCGCGTTGAGTGTACGGCGATCGCGGAGCAAGCTCGCATGGGAGGTCACTTCGCGCAGCGGCGAGTCAAGATTCTCGACGGTGAGCAGGGTGTCGAGCACACGCGAGACCGGCATGTCATGCGGGAAGTGATCCGGCGCGACCTGGTTCACGACGATCTGCTGCGGCACGATGCCGAGCCCCGAGAGCTTGCCTTCGAGCTCGATCGCCTCGTTGACCGGCATCTCCTCGGCGAGCGTGACGACCACCGCGCTCGTCCGCGTGGGATCGGTGAGCAGCTGTTTCATCGTGCGGGCGTCGCGCGTGAGCGGCCCCTCGGGGACCGTCTCGATGATCACCTGCGGGATCTTGAGCATCGAGAACGAATGGCCCGACGCCGGCATGTCGAACACCACCGTGTCCCACACCGGCTTGCCGCGCTTTTCCTCGGTGGTGTGAAACCACGCCTTGCCGAGCAGCGAATAGTCGTCGAGGCCGGGGATGGCGCGGAGGAACGCGCGCGTGACGCGGTTCTCGAATACCATCTCGTAGACGGTCTTGAGCTTCAGGATCATCAAGCCGTACTCGGCGAGTGCGCTCGCCGGCGTGGCATTAACCGCCGCCAGATTCGGGGCGAGCTGGACGATGTCCGTGCCGACCGCTGGCTTATCGAAGTAGTCGCCGAACCGGTCGTTGGCGTTGGTCTCGAACAACAGGACGCGCTTGCCCTGTTGCGCGAGCTGGCCGGCGAGCGCGGCGGCGACCGTGCTGCGGCCCACGCCACCCTTACCCGTGACGAGGATCAACCTGCGGTCAGACAATGCCGGATTCACGGGCTTGCCTGGGCGGGGGCAGCGGTCGCGTCATCCTCGACGACGACGGCGACGCCGCTCGCTTCCGCGCTGCGCCAGCCGAGCACGCGGCGGAGCGTCCAGATGCCCGAGTCGGGGGTCATGTCGACGCGGATGTTGACCACCTTGTCCGCGCCCAGCGCCTTGGCGGACGCGATCAACATGCGATTGACGACGCGATCGAGATCGACGCCGCCGGGGAGCGGGATGAACAGGAAGTACGCACTGCTCACTTGTGCATGCACCACAGCGATGGGACGCAGCTTGGGCCCCACATACATGGATTCCGGCTGCACGCGGACCGTCGATACCGACGAACAGGCCACCGCGACGACCGTCACGGCGGCTAACGTCAGCCGACGGAACCAAGACATGTGCGCACGCTAACACGGCGAGCCACCGCCAGCGATGATAGGATCGGCTTCTCGTGGTGCGGAGGTTGACCTCTATTGCATGCGTCGTGCTGTGCGCGCTCGCTGTCGTCGCGGCGCCCGTTGTCGCACAGCCGGGCCTGACGCCTCCGATCACCGGTCCGGAGGCGGCCATCAACCTCAAGATCGCGGTGTGGCGCTTCGATGCGCTCGGCATCGACGGCGAGCTGGTGGCGCGTCTCGAGACCTTGTTCCGCATGGAGCTGGCGCGCCTTTCCAAGGTTCCGCTGCCCACGCGGCGCGACATCGACCGCTCGATCACCGCCGATCAGCAGGCGCAGTGCACGGGCGAGGAGAAGTGCCTCGCCGCGATCGGCAAGAAGCTCGGCGTCGACGTGGTCATCACCGGCACCGTCGGGGCGATGGGCTCGAGCTACGTCCTCAACATCAAGGCCGTCGAGGTCGCGACCGGCAAGCAGATGAAGCGCATCGAGAGCGACCCGCTGCGGGGGAGCCCCGACGATCTGATCGAAGGTGTGCGCGTCGCCGCGTACCGGTTGCTCGCGCCCGAGCAGCTGCATGGCTCGCTGCAAGTGCAGACCGACATCCTCGGCGCCGAGGTGAAGCTCGACGGCAAGACCATCGGCAGGACGCCGCTGCCCAACCAAGGCCTCATCGCGAAGCAAACGCTCGGCACGCACCGCATCGTCGTCCAAGCGCCGGGCTACGACCCGTTCGAGGACGACATCGTGATCAACTTCCAGAAGGTCGCGCAGGTCTCGGTGCGCTTGATCGCATCGAAGGAAGTCATCGGCACCGGCAAGACGCAGGTGATCGAGAAGCGACCGTTCTATACGAAGACCTGGTTCCTCGTCGCCGTCGGCGTCGCGGCGATCGGACTCGGCGCTGCGGTCGGCGTCGCGCAGGGCCGCGTCGACTGCACCGTGATCGGCCCCAACGGCCAGCCGGGAGGCCCATGCTGAACCGGCTCGCTGCCTGTGCCGTCCTGCTCGCAAGCACGACCGTGTTCGCCGAGCGCGTCGTCGCGGTCGCGCCCCTGTCCACGCTGGGCTCCGAGGACACCTCCGCGTCGACGAAGAAGCTCACGGGTCAGATCGAGACCGCGCTCGCCACCCTGCCTGCCACCAAGGTCATCGGTGCAGCTACGGTCGCCGAGGCGATCAAGAAGGCGAAGAAGCCGCAGCTCAAGGTGTGCGAGCGCGACGTCAACTGCCTCGCCGAGCTGGGCAGGCTCGTCGGTGCTACCGTCGTGATCGATGGCGAGGTCGGCGGCCTCGGCGACTCCAAGATCGTCTACCTCGGCGCCACCGACGTCACCACCGGCAAGGAGCTCCGCTCGACGACGCTCTCTGTTGGCGGCAAGGTCGACGATGACGGCGGCCCCTCGGGCGCGGCGGTTCGCCTGCTCGAGCCCGACCGCTACCGCGGCACGCTGCGCTTCGCGATCGACGTCGGCGGCGCGCAGGTCTTCGTCAACGGCAGCAAGGTCGCGCTCAAGAACAACGAGCTCGCGCTGCCCGTCGGCACGCAGGCCGTGCGTGTCACCCACCCCGAGTACCGCGACTTCGTGCGCTTCATCGACGTCCCGTACGGCAAGACGCTGGAGGTACCGGTCGGCCTCACGCAATACCCTGCCGTCCAGCACGACATCCAGGGCCGGCCGCGCAACAGCGACAAGATCACCTACATCGAGCCGCCCTGGTATCGGCGCTGGTACGTCGTCGGTGGCGCCGCCGTCGGCCTCGCGATCCTCAGCGGCATCGTCGTCGGGACGTACGTGCACAACAACAGCATCCCGGATGGTCCCTGCCGCGTCGTCGGCGGCGGCAGCAACTGCTAGCGACGGGGTGATCCGAGTTGATCTCGCCGGACACCGTGCGATCCTGAGCCCCGCGTGGTGCCCGAAGTCAGGTTTCGCCGCCCAGATCAGCGCGTGGTGAGCGCCGGCCCCGGTGCGATTGTCGGCCGACTCTACAGCGCCGATGTCCGCATCGACGACGCGCGGGTCTCCGAGGCACATGCGTACGTGAGCTTGCGAGGAAGTCACCTCGTTCTCCTCGCCCTGCGAGGTCGCATCCGCATCGACGGACGTGACGTCCCTCGGCTCGAGCTGGAGGATGGACAGCACATCGAGCTTGCCCTCGGCGTGGAGCTCGTCGTCGAGGAGGTCTCGATTCCCGACCATGTCCTCGCGCTCGACATCCCGGGCAGCCCTCGGCAGATCCTGCTAGGCGTCACGTCGGTCGTGGCGTCGCCTGTCCCTCGGCTGGTGTCTGGCTACGCACCCGAGGCGGCCGCGGTCCTATGGAGCGACGGGCTCGCGTGGCGGATACAGGAAGGCGCCCAGCGGGGACGCCCCGTTCGTAACGGCACGGTATTCGTCGTGGGGGGCGTCGAGATCCGCGCTGTGGTCGTGGCCGGCGCGCGCGCCGGGGTCGTCGAGACCGTGCCCCGAACCGCGCACGATCGGCTACGCATCGTCAGCCAGTTCGACACCGTCCACATCTGGCGTGAAGACGCGAGGGCGCCCTGCGTGCTGACCGGCATGCCCGCGCGCTTGGTCTCCGAGCTCCTCGCGCTCGGGGGCCCGGTTCGCTGGACCGAGCTCGTGGAGCTGCTCTGGCGGGACGAGGCTGACCCGGCGACGTTGCGGCATCGCCTCGACATCCTGTTGATGAAGACACGGCGTCAGCTGACCGCGGCCGGCGTACGGCGCGATCTCTTGACGTCTCACCGCAACGGCTGGATCGAGCTCCTCGTCTACCCGGGCGACACCGCTGACGATCGTGGGTGACCCGGAGTACAGCCAGGATCTCGGTCTTCTCACCGAGTCCGGTGGCACTGTTGCCCCGACCTCGGACACGCGCGCTGCGCCATCCCGCTATGCGCTCGGCGGTGAGCTCGGCGCGGGTGGCATGGGCCGCGTGCGCACGGCGTACGACGCGACCCTCGAACGCGAGATCGCGGTCAAGCAGGTGCGGCTCGTCGGTGATGCGAGCGCCGAGGCGACGCTGCTGCGCGAGGCGCGGGTCACGGCTCGCCTCGACCACCCGAGCATCATCGCGGTGCTGGACGCCGGCGAGGATGCCGAGGGGCGCGTGTTCTATGCGATGCGGATCGTTCACGGCCACGGGCTCGACGAGGTGGTCGCCGCCGGTACCGAGCACCGCACGGGCTTGTTGCGCGCGGTGCTGCAAGTGGCCCAGGCGATCGCCTACGCGCACGCCAGGGGCGTCGTCCACCGCGACCTCTCGCCGCGCAACATCCGCCTCGGTGCACACGGCGAGGTCGTGGTGATCGACTGGGGCCTGGCCGCGATGATCGACGAGCTCCGTACGACGCGGGTCGTGTGCGGAACGCCCGGCTACCGCGCCCCCGAGCTCGCAGCGGGCCAGCCCGCCGGGCCGCAAGCGGACGTTTGGAGCCTCGGCGCGCTGCTGCACCTCGTCCTGTTCGGGACCCCACCGAGCGCGCGGCGGTCGCGCCGGGGTGTGCCCGCCGAGCTGCGCTCGCTCCTCGCGTGCGCACTCGCCACGGATCCCGCGCGGCGCTACGCCGACGCGGGGGAGCTGGCGCGAGACATCGCCGCATTCCTCGACGGCGGACGCCTCCGCGCGCATCGCGACCGCCCGTGGGATCGTGTCGCGCGGCTTGCCCGCCGCCGCCCGGGCGTGCTCGGAACGGCCAGCGCCGGCATCGCCATCGTCGCTCTCGTCGCGCTACTCCTCGGCGGGCACGCTCGGCGAGCCGCGGAGACGGCGCGGGCCGCGCAAGCGCAAGCGCGGGCCGCGCAGGAGGACGCGAACGCCGCCCTCCGGGACATGGTCTTGGATCGCGCCTGGCAGTCGACGCGCCTCGATCGGCGACCCGACGCAGAGTCGCTCGCACGACGCGCGCGCGAGCTCGGCGCGCCGATCGGAGCGCGCGGCGTGTTCGCCGCGTTCGAAGCGACTGCACAGCAGGGTCGCACGCCGCTCTGGCCCGATGACGGCTGCGAGGTGCGCGCGGTGCGCGATCGCCATACCCGGCTGTGCACGCGCGCTGGCCGCGCATGGTTGGTGTCCTCCGCCGCGCGGATCTCCCTGCCGATCGCGGAGGACGTGCTCGCCGCGCGCTTTCTCGGCGACGGTCGCTTGATCGTCGTGGTCGGCACGACCTCCCGCCAAACCGCGGTCGTGCTCGACGGACAGCTCCGCGAGGAAGCAAGACACGTGCTCTCGGGCGGCCAGCCGACCATCCATGCCGGGGATGACACGGCGATCATCGCGACCGCGCAGGACTATCACGTGCTTGCGCGCGGAGCGATGCACGTGGTGCACCCGTGCGCCCCGGGGATGCCGCTCCGCTTCCTCGCGCCGCTCGCGCCCTCGCCGACCGCGCCCTCGCCGAACGAGCCCGCGGTGATCGCCTTGTGTCCGGATGGCAAGCTCGTGCGCGCCGACGCCGCCGGCAAGACGTCGCGCGACGCGTTCGAGCTCGGCGCGCGGATTCCCGCCGCGAGTGCCGCGGTCGCGCTCGGCGCGCACCTCTTCATCGGAGGCATCGACGCGCGGCTCGGGCTGGTGGAGCTCGCGACCGGAAGGGTCGTCTACGCGACGCGCTCGCCCGTCGGGGGTATTCGCCAGGTCCTGGCGACGGGCGAACAAGATGTCGTGCTCGTCGGCGAAGACGGCGTCGCGCTGTGGGACGCGTCGGCGGGCGCGGCCCGCGCGGTCACCGATACCACCGGGGCGGAGGTCACCCGCGACGGCGTGATCGCGTGGGGCGCGCGTGGCGGAGAGCTGTGGCCGGCGCCCGCTGCACGCCGGTTGCATCGCGTCACCATGCGCGGGGGCATCTCCGCCGTCGCGTTCGCACCCGATGGCGCGTCGCTGGCATTCGGCGACGGTAGTGGCCAGCTCGCCCTCGTCACGCTCGACGCCGGGACCGTCCGCCGCCGCAGCCTCGGCGACCAGGTGGTGAAGTCGATCGTGTTCTCCCCCGACGGAGCAATGATCGCGGGCGGGCTCGCCAGCGCGCACGGCGCCCGTGTCTTCGATCCTGCGACCCTGACCGCGCGCCCAGGCCCGTGGGAAGACCCGGTGCTCGGGATCAAGCGCCTCGCCTACCTCGCCCCCGATACGCTACTCGCCCTTCGCTACTCGAAGCATCCGGTCGCGTTCAACGCCAGCACCGGCGCACGCATCGGGATCGATGACCTGACCGGGCTCCCACTCGACGTCGCGCAGCCGGCAGACGGGACGGCGTTGGTCGTGCTCGGGGTCGACGGGGAGACCTGGCGGCGCGAAGGAACCAGCTGGCGCGCCCTCGCCCCGCTGCCTGGCGCGTCCGCGATCGCGATCACGGAGAACGGTGCGGTGGTCGCGATCGCGAGCGGCAACGGCGAGACGATCGAGCTCCGCGACGCGGTCACCGACGCCCGCCTCGGCCAGGTCAACGCGCCGGGTGCGCGCATCGAAGACCTCGCGCTCGATCGGACAGGAGCGCGTCTCGCGATCGCCCGCATCGACGGAACCGTCGAGGTCCATTCGACGAGCGACGGCGCGACCGTGCTCGCGCTCGTCGCGCATGACGGGCGCGCCGCGGCCGTCGCGTTCTCGCCCGATGGGTGTTGGTTGGCGACGGGTGGATGGGACGCGGTCGGGCGCCTGCTCGCGCTCTGCACCGCGGAGACGGCACCTCCGACGTCTGCAGCGCGATGAGATTTCGCTGAGACGGGCCCCCCGGGAGACCCGTGTAGCGTCACCCCATGCGTTACTCGCGTGCCTTCGCTCACATGTTCATCGTCGCGTCCGCCCTCGGATGCCGGCCTGCCGCGACGGGGCCCACCACCACCTCCTCCTCCACCACCGCAACGGCGGGAGCAGCAGCGAACTGCCAAGAGGTGGCGTCCCACCTCGGGGCCGCGCTCGTCGCGAGCCTCGAAGATCAAGCCCGCAAGGGCGGTGGTGCGATGGCCGACGGACGCGCCGTCGCCAAGCACCGAAACCGGTTCGAGACCGAGGTGAAGGCCGCGTGCGGCGAGGCCACGTGGTCCGCCGACGCCGGGGATTGCATGCTGTCCGCCACCCTCGAAGACCTCGAGCCCTGCTACGGGAAGCTCGACGCCCCCGCGGCCGAGCGCGTGCGCGGGTTGGTCAGCGAGGCCACGCAGTCGATGACGAGCGCAGGCGGCAAATGAGCGCCGCACGGTCAACCTGGGCGACCATGGCGGTCACGCTAGCGTGCGTGGCCTCGGGGTTCGGCTGCGGGCTCAAGCTCACGACGCGTGCGAGCGAGGCTGACGCGCAGAAGGAAGAGAGCGCGATGCTGAACGCCTTCGTCGCCGAGGTCAAGGCCGCCACCCGCGCCCACGACTACAAGCGGGCGGCCGCGGCGTTCAGCAAGGAGCGCGAGGCCCGGATCGGAAAGTACGGCGGATGGAACATCGCGATCGTCGACCTGTGGAAGGCGCTCGGTCGCGATGCCGAGAGCCTGCTCGGTCAGAACAAGATCGTCGACGCTGCCGAGCTCTACGACCTGATGGCGTCGATCCCCCTCGACAGGGTTCAATGGGTCGCCACCCAGGTGCGGGAGGCCCGCGCACCGGTCCGTGCCCGCGCAGCAATCATCCTGCGCGACTGGAACGCGCAGACCCACGCGGCGGAGGCTGACGAGAAGGCCGGGCGATTGGCGAGCGCCGCCGTGCGGTGGGCCGCCGTCCAGCGTCCACCGTCGGAGACGCTCGGCAACGAAGCCGCCGCCAAGGTGTGCATGCTGGTCGACAAGATCGCGCGCGCCAACGTGCAGAAGGTGCACGTGTCGACCCGCAGCGGCGATCAAACGCTGCTCGGCAACATGCTCGCGAGCCTGCGCAAGGCACCGTACGGCGGCTCGATCGAGCTGGTCGATTCGCCAGGCGCGGCGGACGTCCACATCGCGTTCGGCGTCGGCCCCGAGCGGATCGAGAAGACCGTCGAGACGGTCTCCCGCACCGGACGCTACGTGGCCTCGACCGAGATGCGGCCGAATCCCGAGATCCCACGGCTGCGCGAGAAGCTCGAGAGCCTCGACAAGGACATCGCGTCGAAGCAGCGCGACATCGAGCGGACCCGGTGTGACGGGGAATGCAAGAGCGTCAACGCCAAGCGCGATCAACTCGAGCGCCTGCGCGAGCGACGTGCAAGCACGGAGAAGGAACTGGCACGCGCGCCGCAGATGAAGCGGGTGAACGTCGAGGCCGACCACACGTACGCGGTCAACGTCCATACCTGGACGCTGTACGTGCCGTTGATCGCCGATAGCACGCCGCGCGGCAGCGCTGCGACCAGCAACACGCGCCTGCTGTCGAACAAGCTCAGCTCCGAAGAGCGCGCCGCCGTCCCGGTGCTCAAGCTGCCGCCGACCTCGGCGACCGCCCCCTCCGAGGACAAGCTCCGTAACCCGCTCCACGCCGACATGGTGAACAACGCCGCGCACGTCGTGTACAACAACATGACCGCACGCAACGCGAAGCTAGTCGCAGCGTTCGAGGCGGCGCGAGGCGCCGACCGCGCCGAGCGCTACGCTACCTGGCTCGTCCTGAACCCGTGGGCCGCCCCGGAGGAGCTCCAGCGTGGCAACGGCGAGCTGGCCAAGGGGTTGACCGTCAACGACGGCGCCTCCCGCCTGGCCCAGGCGACGCAGGCGTGCTGGCGCAAAGGGCGTTGAGCGTCCGCACAGCCGGCTCGGCGCAAGTCCGATGCGCTAACTACCGCGCGTGACCTCGTCGATGTGC
Source organism: Kofleriaceae bacterium (assembly GCA_033763475.1). GTDB lineage: Bacteria > Myxococcota_A > Polyangia > Haliangiales > Haliangiaceae > JABFXX01. The sequence goes on along the minus strand of JANRKM010000151.1, from coordinate 33,748 downwards.
GCGATGGTCCCGGCCTCGCTCGCAGAGGGACCGCCCGCCGTGTCCGCTACTTCACCTGGTTCCACAGCTGGTTGATGCGCTTGTTCGCACCGCTGTGGTCGCCGTCGCCGTACTTCTGCAGCACTTCTTTCATGCCCTCGGTCAGCGAAGCCTGGGTGGCTTCGTCGAGGGTCGCGGCCTTCACGCGATTCTGGAGGCGCTGGTACTTGGCGCCGATGAACGCGCGGTTGACCTGAGTCTGCTCGACGGTCTGCGTCCACTGGTTCGCGAGAATGTACGCGCGGGTCCAGTCGCTCTCGGAGAGCGCCTTGGTGACCTCGCCGTCGATGCCGCCGAGGTCGGCCGAGATCAGGCCCTTCCTGCCCATCGCGCTCTTGGCCTTCGACACGAGGCCGTCGACCTCCTTGCGCGTGTACTTGCCGTCGGCGTTCTTCGGCGGGGCGACCTGCTGGATGATCATCTGCGGCTGCGCGCCGACGGTGCAGCCCTCTTTCCACTTCTCGGCATTCTTGGACTCGAGCGCGACGAGCTCCTGCATTTTGGTCATCGCCTCGCGCTCGCGCCTGGCGACGTCGGCTTCGCGCTGCGCGACCCGGGCCTCGCGCGCGGCAATGCCAGCGGCGGCATCGAGCTTGGCGCTGGCGGCGGCGAGCTCGTTCGAGGTGGTGTCGAGCTTGGTGGTCTCTTGCTGCAGCTGCGTGTCGATCTCTTGCTTGCGAGCGACCAGCTCCTTGGTGTCGCCGCCACTCGCTTCGACCTTCTTGATCTCCTCGCCGAGCTTGGTGGACTCGCCCTCGAGCTTGGCGCGCTGCGCCATCAGCTGGTCGCGCCGCGCCATCAGCTCCTGCTGTGCCTTGAGCGCGGCCGGATCGGGGGCGGCATCGGACCCCTTGTTCTTGCAGCCGGCCGCCAGGACCAGACAGAGGCCGAGAACGAAGCAATGCCTGAAGAGGATCCCCACAGTCCGCATCCGTTCGATTGTATTAGATCGTGAGGTAGATTGCGCCCGATGCTGCTCTATCACGATCCCCGCGCGCCGAATCCTCGTCGCGTCCGAGTGTTTCTGGCCGAGAAGGGTGTGGCGTACGACACGATCGAGGTGCTGATCGCGGACCGGGCCCACCAGACGGCCGACTTCCGCAAGAAGAACCCGATCGCCCTGCTGCCCGTTCTCGAGCTCGCCGACGGCCGCGTGCTGCGCGAGTCGATGGCGATCTGCCGCTACGTCGAGGAGCTTCATCCCGAGCCGAATCTGTTCGGGGCCGATGCCTGGGAGCGCGCGCAGATCGAGATGTGGAACCGCCACGCCGAGCTCGAGCTCCTGTGGCCGATCTCGCAGGTGTTCCGCAACACGCACAAGTTCTGGGAAGGCCGCATCAAGCAGGCCCCCGACTTCGCGGTCGTGATGCGCGAGCTGGTCGCCGAGCGCTTCGACTGGCTGAACCACGAGCTCGCGAGCCGGCAGTTCATGGCCGGTGACCGGTTCTCCGTCGCCGACATCACCGCGCTGTGCGCGCTCGATTTCGGCAAGCCATCGGGCATCCGCGTCGACGCCGCCATGCACCCGCACCTCGCGGGGTGGCACAAGCGCGTGAGCGAGCGGCCCAGCGCGAAGGCCTAGCGGACGTTAACGACCTTCGCCGCGGTCGTACGCCGCGCGCGCACGTTTGATCACTTCGATCGCATCCGTCTTGCCGTACATCGCGCCGACGTCGACCTGGTCTCCCTTGCCCTCGAGCACCTTGTAGTCGCGGAAGAACCGATCGAGCTCGCGCATGATATGCGGCGGCAGCTCGTCGACGTTCTGGTAGTGCGCGTAGGCGGGGTCGTCCACGCACACGGCGACGATCTTGTCGTCCCCGCCTTTCTCGTCGACCATGCGCAGCCCGCCGACGGGCCGCGCGCGCATGATGGTGAGCGGCGCGACCGGCTCCTGCATCAACACGAGGATGTCGAGCGGGTCATCGTCGTCGGCGTGCGAGCGCGGGATGAAGCCGTAGTTCGCCGGGTAGTGAACCGCCGAGTAGAGCACGCGATCGAGCCGCAGCAGGCCCGTCGGCTTGTCGACCTCGTACTTGAGGCGCGAGCCACTCGGGATCTCGATCACCGTCGGGACATACGTCGCGATGTCGTCGTGAACTTCGATGTCGTGGACCGGGTGCATGGTGAGGGTACTGCTCTGCATTGACGCAGTGCAGCATACCACCCGCTGCCTAGCTGCCTCGCCGCCTCGCCCTTTATAGCGCGTTCGCGAGCTGACCGCAGGCGGCCGCGACGTCGGTGCCACCCGAGTAACGCCGGTGGGTCGCCAGTCCGGCGGCCGAGAGCACGTCCCGGAACGGCGACATGCGCGGCGAGCGCGTGAACGGGTCACCCTCGCCAATCGCGTTGTAGTCGAGGAGCGAGAGCCGCGGGCGTCGCCCCGTGGCCGCCGCGAAGGCGTGCGCGCGGTCCGCGAGCGCGCGGGCGTCATCGTCGCTGTCATTGACGCCGGCGAGCAGCGTGACGGCCCACATCGGCGAATGCCCGGTGGCGCGCGTGTGCTCGGCGCAGGCCGCGATGACCTCGTCGAAGTCGTGGCGCTCGGCGATCGGCATCACGCGCTTGCGATGCGCCGGGATCGCGCTCGAGATGCTGAGGCCGAGGCGAACCTTGGGTGCCTCGCGCGCGAGCCGGCGGATGCCCGACGGCAAGCCCGCGGTGCACACGGTGATCGCGCGGCCGTCGATGCCGAGGGCACACGGCTCGGTCATCACGGCGATCGCCGCGAGCACCGCATCGAGGTTCGACAGCGGCTCGCCCATGCCCTGGAACACGACGCCATGCACGCGCCCGTGCGTGAGCCGCGCGCGCACCACGCGCACTTGCTCGACGATCTCCCACGCCGCAAGGTTGCGCGTGAGGCCAAGTCGACCCGTCGCACAGAACGCACACGCAAGCGCGCAGCCCACTTGCGAGCTGACGCACACCGTGAACCGCTCCGGGTGCTCGAGCGGGATCCGCACCGCCTCGAACCGTGCCTCGCCGCTCGCGAGTGCGTACTTCACGAACGGATCGATCTTGCTCGCGGACTCCGCGACCACCTCCAGCGCGGGGATGTGCCCGGCTGCGCGTACGGCATCGGCAGCACCGCGTCGAATCGCGGAGGTGGGTGCGAGGGGCTCGCCGCGGTGGATCTGGGCGACCAGCTTGCGCGCCTCCGCGAGGGTGACCCCCGGGACGGCCTCGGCCAGTTGGCCTGGTGTGACCGCCTGTAGCGCCAGCATCGAAGGCTCCCTATACCTCGACGCGCTGAAACTTACCGAGACTTTGCCCCTGCCTCGGCGCAAGGTACGCTGAATACGTGGCTTACCCCGAGGTGATTCGCGTCTTTGCGACCTCCCAAGACCCTGACTTCGATGGCCCGTGGCAAGCCCGGACCCCCTCGAACAGCACGGGATCCGCGGTCGTGATCGGCAAAGGGCTCCTACTGACGGGCGCCCACGTCGTAGCCAACGCGACCTTCCTCCAGATTCAGAAACCTTCCCATCCGGACAAGGCGATCGCTCGGGTCCGCGCGGTCAGCCACGACTGCGACCTGGCCCTGCTCGAGGTCGCCGAGCCCGCTGACTTCCTGTCCGACATCGAGCCCGCCGAGCTCGGCCCGATGCCCCGCCTGCGCGACGAGGTCGCCGTGGTCGGCTACCCGGTCGGCGGCGAGGAGATCTCGATCACCGAGGGCGTGGTCTCGCGCATCGAGGTGCAGCGCTACAGCCACAGCCAGCGCCACCTGCTCGCGGTCACCGTCGACGCGGCGATCAACGCGGGTAACAGCGGTGGCCCCGTTTTCGGCGACGGCAAGGTCGTCGGTATCGCGTTCCAGAAGCTGACCGGCGTCGACAACATCGGCGAGATGGTGCCGCCGCCGCTGATCCGCGCGTTCCTCGACGGTGTGCAGGCCGGCAAGCGCCCCGAGATTCCGGCGCTCGGCATCACCACGCAGAACCTCGAGAACCCACTGCTGCGCCGGCAGCTCGGCCTCAATCCGAGCGAGCGCGGGGTCGTCGTGCTGCACGTCGACTACGGCGGCTCGGCGTGGGGCGTGCTCGAGGAGCGCGACGTGATCACCGCGATCGATGGGCTGCCGATCGCGAACAACGGCACCGTCCAGTACGACGGCCACTACCGCACTCGCTACGACGTCGTCCTTGGCCACCGCTACATCGGCGATCGCATCGAGCTCGCGATCAAGCGCGCCGGCATCGCGCGGACCGTGGAGCTCGAGCTCAAGCCGTGGCAGCCGCTCGTTCCCCGCGCGCGCTACGACCAGGCCCCCGCGTACTTCGTCTACGCGGGCATGGTGTTCCAGACGCTGACCCGCGACTACCTGACCACCTGGGACAAGTGGTGGAACAAGGCCCCGAAGGAGTTCCTCAACTACTACTACCTGGGGTTCCGCACGCCCGAGCAAAACGAAATCGTCGTGCTGACGCAGATCCTCGCCGACGAGATCAACGTCGGCTACGGCCACCTCTACAACGAGGCGGTCGCGAAGATCGATGGTCACGTCCCGCGCGACATGGAGGACTTCGTCGCGCGCCTGTCGTCGGCCCAAGGCGTCGTCGAGATCCAGACCACGTCGGGCGGCATCATCATGCTCGACACCGACGAGGTGCGGAAGGCAACGCCGCGCATCCTCACCCGCTATCACATCCCACGCGATCGCACGCCGGGCCTCCCAGGCTCGACGTCGGCAGCCCCGCCGCTGCGCGTGGCGATGCCCTGACCGCGTTTAAGGGCAAGGCTGGTCAGTTAGCGGATCCGGTGGGGCACGTGTCACGTGTCACGTGTTCGTCCACGTCCACGATCAGCGGCACATCTTGCTCAGCATGCCGACGATACGCACCAGCAACAACTTCGCTTCCGCCAGGTCCGGCCGTATCGGCCAGCGGCCCTGCGTGGTTGCGGCCCAGATCGTGGACGTGGACGAGCACGCGACACGTGACACGAGCACGACGAAAGTCCTTAACTGACCAGCATTGCCTTTAAGAGGAATTAAGCGGCGGTTCAGGGGGCGAATCGGCATCGTGCCGGGCATGCACAAGCCCCTCCTCGCCTCCCTGCTCCTCGCTCCGCTCGCCACCGCCTGCACCACCGACGATCGCGGCACCGCGTCGGGTCCCGGTCCAGGTCCAGGCCCGATCGTCATGCCCGCCGCCGGGTGCACCACGGCGGTGCCCGACACGCAGGTCGTGGTCGGCTGTGACTTCGGCCCCAGCGTCCATCCGTTCGCGGTGAGTGACGGCCGCCTGTATGCCGTGTCCGGGGGCACGTTCAGCGCGATCGACCTCGCCTCGTCCGCGAAGACGCGCCTGTTTCGCTACGAGTTCACGTCCTTCCCCGCCGCGCTCGCGGCGGGCACGGTCGTGCAGGACGGCCGGCTGTACATGCCCGGCAACGTCGTCGTCGATGGCGGCGTGATGTCGGCGCTGCTCTCCGTCGACGCCATCGCGCCGACGCCCGACGACGTGCCGACGGTGGTCACCTGGTTCGAGCGCTATCACCTGCAGGCCCCGATGTTCGGTGATGGCGAGCACCTGTACGCGGAGTCGACGGTGCACGAAGACTTCTCGGCCTTCTCGGGCCCGGTGGTCGCGATCGGCTACGACGGTGACGACCTCGCGCCCCGCTCGCCGCGCTACGGCATGCCGATCGGCCTCGCGGACGACACGCTGTACTACCTGCACGGCCGCACCCTCGAGCGCATGCCGAAGACCGGCGGCACCGCGGAGGTGCTCGCGACCGACCTGTCGGACGCCAGCTTCCATGACCGCGCCGTCGACGCCGACCATGCCTACACGACGACAGCCGCCGCGCCGTTCGAGCTGCGGCGGTTCGGGGCGAACGGCGTCAACGAGGTCGTCGCCACCGCGCACGAGGGCAACCCCGAGGTCCCGATGAGCCCGCCGCACGACCTGCGCCGCGACGGCGACTGGCTGTATTTCCTGCAGGACGTCGGCGGCGAGGGCAGCAGGTACCGAGCGCTCCAGCGCGTGCCCGCCGATGGCAGCGGTGAGATCGAGGCCGTCGTCTCGGGTGAGGACCTCACCCCGCCGGTGTTCGACGGTGATGGCCTCTACGTCGCGTACACGCGCGGTGGCGTCGACGAGCCGATCGAAGGCGTCGTGGTCCGCATCGCCAACTGACGTCATTCCACGGCGATCGCGACCGTGGGATCCAGCAAGTAGCCACGCTCGGCGCTCTGCAACACGCCACGCAGGCCGAGCTTGCGCAGCGTCGTCAGCGCGACGTGCACGCGGTTGATCGCCGCGGTCTGCGCGATGCGCTCCCCCGGCCAGCCGGCGGTGAGCAGGTCGTCGAGCCCGAGCGCATTGCCCGGTGCGTCGACGCGGTGGCGCGCGAGCGCGGCAAGGATGCGGCGCAGCGGGTGACGACGGCTGAGGTCGACGTCCGCCGCCGCTCCAGGCGGCCGGAAGGCCGCACCGTCCGCGCGTACGATCCAGGTGGCGCGGACCGACGGAGGCTCGCGATCGCGCAGCGCGAGCACGCGTACGGCGAGCCGCGTATCGTCAGCGGGGGCTTGCGTCGCGAGCCCCCGTGCCTCGCTGCGGCGCGCCTCGGTGGAGAGCGGCGCGAGGTGCAGACGGTGGATCGCCAGGGTGGCCAGCAGCGTGGTCTCGGTCTGGCACGCGGCGGCCGCGCGCTCCGCGCGCTCGAATGCGAGCGCGGCGGCCGCCAGCTCGCCACCGAGAGCGTGTGCCGCGCCCCGCGCGCCGTCGATGAGCGCGGCGTAACGCTGCGCGCCGATCACGGCGATCGCCGCGGCGGCCTGGTCGAGCACGGCGTGCGTCTCGACGAGCTCGCCGCGTTCGAGGTACGCGGTCGCGAGGTAGTAGAGCGCGCTGCCCTCGCGATGCTTGTTGCCGAGCTCGCGGAACACGTGGGCCGCCGCGGCGTGGTGGGTGATCGCCGCCTCGAGCTCGCCGAGCTCTTGCACCAGCACGCCGAGGCCACTCGTGATCGCGGCCTCGAGCTGGCGCGCACCGAGCGCGCGCGCGATCACGAGGCCGTCCTGGAAGCGCGCGCGCGCGAGGTCAGCGTTGCCGCGGAACATCGCGATCGCCGCGCCCTCGTACGCCATCGCGCCGAGGCCCTCGCGATGGCCGGCGATGCGATACAGCTCGACCGCGCGCGCGATGTGCTCCTCGGCGGCGGCGAGCTCGCCCTCGCGGCGCAGCGCGTGCCCGAGGAGTGCGTGCGCGTCGGCGGTGCGCACGGAGACCAGCGGCCCGTGCGCGTGGGCGAGCGTATCGAGCGCCCGCGCATACAGGCCGCGGGCTTCGTGCGTGTCGCCGCCGATCTCGACGAGCTCGCCGAGCCGCAGGTCCGCCAGGCCGAGCGCGGCGCGGTCACCGCTCTGTTCGGCGAGCGCGCGGCCGCGTGCGAGATCGGCCCGAGCGGCCTCGAAGGCGCCGAGCTCGCGATGTGCCTGCGCGCGGGCGAGGTATGCGGGCGCGAACGCTTCCGGTGGGTCGCTGGCGAGGGCGAGCGTGGCGTCGAGCAGGCGCAACCGCAGCCGGTAGTGCCCGCGCGTCGCGAGGACGGGATCGAGCGCGAGAGCGATCGCGAGAGCGAGCGGCGCGTCGGCGATCGTGGTGGCATGCGCATGCGCCGCGATGAGGTTGTCGAGCTCGAGTGCGAGCGCCGCAACCGCGGCGAGATCGCCGTGTGCCGTCGCGCGTTCGGCGTGACGGCGCCCGAGCTCCGCGTAGTAGCGCGCGTGACGATCTGCGACCGCACCGCGCTCCGCGTCGTCGGCGAGGAGCTCGGTGGCGACCTCGCGGATCGTCTCGTAGAGGGCAAACCGCGCCTCGCCGGTCTCGGCGGCGATGCTGCGCACGAGCGAGTGATCGGTCAGCGTCTCGAGCGCGCGCAGCACATCGCCGGCGCCGAGCACGGCCTCCGCGGCGTCGACGTCGAACCCACCACGGAACGTCGCGCAGCGAGCGAGGCACACACGCGCCGTCGGATCGAGCGAGGCGACGGAGTCGAGGATTGCACCTCGCATCGAGCCGTGGCGGCTTGCATCACCGGGGCGGGCGAGCAGGCCCAGCGCGAAGCGATCGCGCAGCTGGGTTGGCGACAGCACGCGGATCCGCGCCGCGGCGAGCTCGATCGCGAGGGGCAGACCGTCGACGCGTCGCACGATCTCGGCGATCGCCGCCAGCTCCTCGGCGCCGAAGCTCGGTCCCGGGCGCAGCCGGCGCGCGCGCTCGACGAACAGCTCGCTCGCCGCGTCCACCGCGAGGCCCGCGAGCGGCCGCAGCTGCTCGCCGGCGATGCCCAGCGCGACCCGCGACGTGACAAGGAAGTGCGCGCGCGGCGCCGCGGCGAGCCACGCGGTGATCGTGGCGCCGGCCTCGCGCACGATGTGCTCGCAGTTGTCGAGCACGAGCAAGATCCTGCCCCGCTGCGCGATGCGGCGTCCGAGCTCGGCGATGACGCTCGGCTCGCTGGTCGCGCCATCGAGCCGCAACTCGAGCGCGGCCGCGACCGCCGCGCAGATCTCCATCGCCGTGCGCGCACCGGCGAGGTCGCACAACCAGGCACCGCCACCGCCGTGCGCCGCGTAGGTCTCGGCATGTGCGATCGCGAACTGGGTCGCGAGCCGGGTCTTGCCGACGCCACCCGGCCCCACCAACGTGACCACGCGGGTTGCTTGGTCGAAGTCGTCGGCGAGGATGGCGCGCTCGGCGTCGCGGCCGACAAACGACGTCGGGATCTCGACGACGTTCGTCTTGCCCCCGTCGCCCACCACCGGAGCTAGGTCAGCTCGACGAGGAGCTCGCCGGTGTCGACGGCTTGACCGGCGGACTTGGTGATCGAGGAGACCGTGCCGCCGCGCTCGGAGACAAGCTCGTTCTCCATCTTCATCGCCTCGAGGACGATGACCGGACTGCCGGGGTTCACCTGATCGCCGATGGCGACCAGAACTTTGACGACCTTGCCGGCGATCGGAGCGCGGATCGACTCCCCGCGGGCGACGGCACGCGCGCCCGCCGCCGAGGCGAGGCGCTTGTGGAGCGCGTCTTCGACCTGGAGGGTCGCTTGGCTGGCGCCGACGGTGGCGGCGATGCCGGTGCGGCGGCGGTCGAGGTCGACGAGGTAGCTCCTGCCGTCGATGACCAGCGACCAGGTACCGGGGCGAACCGGCTTGCCGTCGACGATGTATTCCTTGCCGTCGACGGTCACGCGAAAGCTGCCTTCCCCCGTGTCGGCGGTGGGGCCCTCGACGGTGACGGACCGATCGGTCCCATCCGCAGTGACGATCAGATCGCGTTTCACGACCGCGGCTTCATATCACAACCGCGCGTATCAGCGCGTTGCCACCGCCGGGCGTTGCGTGCTATCCGCGTGGAAACCGTGCCGTATCTCCGCCTCGTCGACGTACTGCTGGAGCGGCGCATTCTGGTATGCGTCGGCTCCGGAGGCGTGGGTAAAACCACCACCGCTGCGACGCTAGCGCTCGCCGCAGCCCGCCGCGGGAAGAAGACCCTGGTCCTCACGATCGACCCGGCGCGCCGCCTGGCAAACTCGCTGGGTCTGTCGGCGCTGGGCCACGAGGTCCAGGAGGTCGACCGCGCCCTGGTACACGACCACGCCCCCAGCAAGAGCGGCGCGTTGTTCGCGATGATGCTCGACCAGAAGGCGGCGTTCGACGAGATGGTGAGCGCGCACGCCAAGGATCCGGTAGCGGTGAAGCGGATCCTCGCGAACCCGATCTACGCTCAGGTCTCGGGCTCGCTCGCGGGTGCGCAGGAGTACGCCGCGATGGCCAAGCTCCAGGAGTTCGACGCCTCGGGGCACTACGACCTGATCGTCGTCGACACACCGCCGACCTCGCACGCGCTCGACTTCCTCGATGCGCCGCGCAAGCTCAGCGACGCGATCGACTCGCCCGCGATCGAATGGTTCCGCAAGCTGCACGGCGAAGGGGGCTCGCGGTGGTCGCTCGTCGGCAAGAGCGGCTCGTTCGTGATCAAGCGGCTCGCCAAGTTCGTCGGGGCAAAGTTCATCGAGGACCTCTCGGTGTTCTTCACTGAATTCAACGACATCCTCGGTGGCTTCCGCGTGCGCGCGGAGGAGACGTTCGCACTCTTGCGCCAGCCGCGCGTCGGCTTCTTGCTCGTCGCGAGCCCCGAGCCGATGGCGGTGCGCGAGGCCCTCGCCTTCCACGAGCGCCTCAAGACCGCGGGCATGCCGTGCGTTGGCTTCGTGGTCAACAAGGTTCATCCGTCGCGCCCGATCGACGCGAACGTCGCGAAGCTCGAGGCCGCCCTCGCCGCGCAACCGCAGGTGGTGAGCTTGGGCCTCTCTGGCACCACGCGCACGATGGCCGCGCAGGCGCTGCTGGTCGCCCACGACGAGCTCGAGACGCTCGCCAAGGCCGATGAAGCCGCCGTCGGAAAGATGCGCGCGGCGGGTGGCCCCGAAGCCACGCTCTCCCTCGTCCCGCTGATGAAAGAGGACGTGCACGACGTGCAGCGCCTCGTCTCGCTCGAGAAGTACCTGCTCGCCTGAGCGCCGACGCGCAGCGCGCCGGATGGTCGAGTGCTTGCACCTGCAGCCTCCCAGGAGGTCTGTATGCGGCGTAGCACCGTGATCCTCGGTATCCTCGGCATGCTTGCCGTCCCGACGGAAACGAGCGCCCAACCTCCCCGCGCACCAGCGCCCGAAGAGAACCCCGATCCGTACGCCCTCACGCGCAACCCGGTGTTCAAGGCGGGCGCGATCACGTTCCTTGCGAGCTACGGGCTCACGATCGGGTTCGCTGCAGGCAGCCTCGACGAGGACAACCGCTGGCTCTACATCCCCCTCGCTGGGCCATGGATCACGCTCGCCGACACGAACGACGGCGAAGGCAACAATGGCGATCGCTGGCTCCTTGCCTTCGACGGCATCGCCCAGGCCGCAGGCGTCGCGATGGTCGCCACCGCGTACTTCCAGAATCGCCGTGCGCGTTACATCAACAAGCGGTTCACGCGTCTCGCGGTGACGCCGCGCTCGATCAGCGTGGCCGGCACGTTCTAGCGCCACGCTTCGACGACCTCGTGGGCGATCGACCTCTTCAGGCGTAGCCCGCGGATCCGCGCGCACTCCTTGGCCAGCTTGTCGACGGCGGGTGCAGCGCGCACAACGTCACAGGCGAGCAGCGCGAGCACCGCGGCCACACGAACGCGCGACATGCTCAAGGCGCGGCCACCCCGGCCCGGATGAACGGTCGGACGCGGCAGAGGGCGCCCGTCTTCGATCGCTAGCAGCGTGCGTAGCTCGAGCCGCCGCGCCCGCCGTGGGTCCTCAGGCACGCCCGCTTGCCGGCGACCCAGTACGGATATGTCTCACCGAGCTCGCCCTGCTCCGCACGGCACCGCCACACCGGCTCCCGCTGCAGCGTCGCATCTCTGACGTCGACATCCTCGCTCGCACACACGATGCGAGCTCGCTTGCTCGGCATTTTGCAGCGCAGAGTTGTCGGCGCGACCCGATCCGAGGTCTCTTCCTTCGTGCACTGCTGGCCGACGAACCCGAGCGAGAGGACCAGCGTGTCGCCGCGCTCCTGCCACGTCCCCGACCACCGCGTGCGCCAGGCGGTATCGACGGCGGTGTTCTCGCCCGTGCTGCCGTTCAGGACGTGATCCCGATCGGTGCCGACCGCGACGATGCCGAGCTTGCCCCTGTCGCCGAGCGTGATCGTGACCGTGAGGTCGGTGCGGCGGTTCATCGCCCCGCGCTGCCCCGCCATGTGAACGTTCTCGGAGACCTCGTACGTCGAGGTGAGCGTTCTCGGTGCGGCCTCGGCGGTGACCGCGGTGAGCAGGAGCACGAAGGCAGCGCGTCGCATGCGGGGATCCTGACGTATGCCAGGGCGTTTCTGTCGCACGATCGTCTGAAACTACCGGCCTGTGGTCGGCACGCGCGCGGCGAGGGCATCGACGCGTGCACGCAGCACGCCGGTCGTGTGCTCGGCCCGATAGCGCTCGATCCGCCGCTGGGCGAGTGTGGGCTTGCCGGCGCGCAGGTACGCATCGATCAGCAACACGTCACGCTCCTCGCCCAGCGCGCCCGCTGGATACCGGCGCTCGTGTGTCATCAGCGTCACGAGCGCCTCGTCGACGAGGCCGCGCTGCAACCCCGTGCGAGCACGTTCGATCAGCAGGCGTTCGCTGGCCAGCGCATCGCTCGGCAGAACGTTCCCCGTGTTGGTCGCCTGGGGCACGTGCGGCTCCAGTGCGCGGCGCGCGCTGCTCGCCACCGGCGGAGGCGTCGATGCCGGCGGGGGAGGCGGTGTGGCCGCGGCCGTCGTTGGCGCGCTTGCGGCGATCGCGGGCGTTGCGACGTCGACGCGCTTCGCCGGACTCGTCGGGCCTCCGACGTCTGTCGGTCTCGCCACGAGCGCCACGTCGTCGTGGACGCTGCGCACGGATGGTGGCGCCGTAATGCGACCGACCGCGAATCCACCGATCGCACACAGGCCCGCCATCCCCACCACGCCCCAGCCGCGCGCGCCAAGGCGCCGCGCGACTGCCTTCGTTGCGTTCGCCGGCTTCGTCGTCGAATCCGGTGCGGCGAGCGCGTCCGTCGACGAAGCGAGGAGTGCGGCGAGACCTGCGACGATCGCGGCGCTGTGCCGCGCGGCGCGCCGTCTCGTCAGCGTGCGCTCCGTTGACATCGCGTCCTCACCGAGGTGGTCGCGCAGGCGCGTGCGCGCGCGGCGCAGACGATCTTTCGCGGTGTCGAACGGAATGCCGAGTGCGAGCGCCGTCTCCTTGAGGCTGTGTTCCTCGAGCTCGTGCAGCGTGATGACCGCGCGCAGCTCGTCGGGCAGCTCGTCGAGCGCGCGGCGCACCGCGAGCTGCGTGACTACGTCCACGTCGACCTCGCCCTCGGGCGTCGCCTCCACGAGCATCTCGCGCCGCTGCGCCGACTTCGCGTGATCGCGGCCGAGGTTGCGCGCGATGCCGTACACCCACGCGCTGAGCGCGACGCCTTCGGGCGGCCGCGAGGTGCAGAGCGCGCGGATCAAGGCGTCCTGCGCGAGGTCGCACGCCTCGTGCTCACCGAGCCCCGCGCGCAACGCTGCCCTACAGGCAGCCTGAGCCGCCTCGTGCAATGCGCGTGGATCGACGGAGACCATGGTCAACTCATGGCGAGCGCGAGGTCTGGAACGTGTCGGGGATCATGAGCGGGGACACCATCGCTGCGCCGCCGAAAGCCATCGACAGGCCACCGAGCCCCTTCATCATGACGCCGTCGCCGCCGATCAGGAGGACCGTGCCCGCGACGGCCGCGAGCGTACCGCCGACGAACAGCCCGCGCCGCAGGCCGCGGTTACTCTTGTGCTTGACCGCGATCGTCGTCGGCGAATCGATCAGGAAGCGGTCATAGCGGACGGCATTCGTGTCGGGATCCACGAACCGGAGATGGTGACGTCCGGGCGGCAAGTAGGTCGTGCAGGGGCTCGTGCAGAGCCCCTCGAAGTAGTTAGCGACCACGCTGTGACCGTTTGCGGAAGCGATGCCACCCACATTGTTCAGCGCCACATCGACACGCTGGTTGTCGAGCGACGTGAAGGTCACGGCGATCCGGCCGTCCTCCCTCGCCCGTGGCGGTGCAGCCGTCGCCCCCGGTGCGGCGTTCGGATCGATCGCCGCTGCCACCGTCACCGCGAGGCTCGACGTCACCTCGGCGCACGTGGCGCCGTCGACGATCTTCGCGGTGCCGTCCGCGTTGCGAAATGTGCCGGTGAACCGTGCGCCCTCGCGATCGATCCGGATCCGCAACGCCTCCTTGGCGCGCGCATCCCACGGGACGAAGCCGAGCTTCGCCGAGACCTCGTCGGCGAAGCGCTCGCCGTCGATACACGAGGGATCCGCGGCGCGGAAATCGAGCGCGCGGCGGGTGAGCCCACCCGACACGGCAAGCAGATGCGAGTCCGCGGATGCAGGTCCGAGGGCCCCGAGCAGGGTGGCAAGCGAGAGAAGGAGCAACGAGGTCTTCATGACCACCTGGTGGAGCCAGCCCGATGATTTGGGTGGGACGATCTTTTACAAATCCTCGAGAAGCACCAGCGATAGAAAGGGACGCCGGGATTCCAACTGGTTAGGTCGCGCAGAGCGCGTCCCCACGTGGAGGACAACGATCACCGCTGTTGTAGCGAGGACGCGAGGATCCCGCGCGTCGCGTGCGCCCGGATGCGCGCGTGGCATCTGCTAGGGTGCGCCGCGATGTGGCCCGATCTCGAACGAGCACTCCGCGATCCCGTGGTGATCGCGCATGGCGCGACGGCAGGGTGGTCGGCGTGGCTCGCGGCGCAGCTCGCCGATCGAGATCCTCTGGTCGTCGTCGTCGCACCGGACGAGCTGTACGCGCGCCGCATCGAGGACGACGTGCGGTTCTTTCGCGGGGGCGCGCACGACCCCAGTGCGGGGCTGGACGAGATCGCCGCACTGCCCACGATCGACGTATCGCCGTACGCCGAGCTGTCGCCCGATCGCACGAGCCTGGTCGATCGAGTTGCCACCTTGTATCGGCTCGCGATGCCGGCGCTACGCCCGCGCATCGTGGTGACCTCGGCAGAGGCGCTCGCGCGCAGGACGGTGGCGCCCGCGGAGCTGGCCGCGCGTGGCAAGACGATCACCAAGGGCGAGAGCATCGATCGCGACGAGCTCGCGGCGCTCCTGGTCGCGGGTGGGTGGACGCGCACACCCGTCGTCGACGAACCGGGCACGTTCGCCGTGCGTGGCGGCGTGATCGACGTGTTCGCGCCGCTCGCGCCACATCCGATCCGCCTCGAGCTGTTCGGCGACGAGGTGGAATCGCTGCGGTGGTTCGATGCCGAGTCGCAGCGCACGCTGCGCGCGATCGACGTGGTGCATCTACATCCGGTGCGCGAGACCATCGCGACCGGGACACGCGACGTGCGGGCGCGCGTGCGCGACTACGCCGACGAGATCGCGTTTCCGTCGAAGGCGACGCGCAGGCTGATCGAGCAGCTCGAAGAAGGCAGCGTGTTCGTCGGGATCGAGGGACTCACGCCCGCATTCCATGACGTGCTGGTCGCCCCCGCGACCTTCTTCCCGGCCGAGGCGCGTTGGCTCGTGATCGATCCGGACGCCGGCAAGCGCGCGATCGCCGACGCGTGGGCGGATGCGGAGGCGCGATACGCCGAGCGGCAGGCGAACATCGGCAACAAGGAGCGCGCACTCGCGTATCCCCCAGCCGCGCACTACCTCGACGCCGAGCAAGCGGGTCCGTGGACAGCGCCGCGCCGGGTGATGTTGCCGACGCTCGAGCTGGCCAACGAAGAAGGCACCAAGATCCGCGTCGAGCTCGACGATCTGCGCGTGCTGAAGCAGGAGCTCGATCACGCGCGCACGTTCGGCGACACGGAGCACGTCGATCCGCTGATCGCCGCGCTCAAGCGGTGGAAGAAGGAGAACCTGCGCGTCGCGATCGCGTGCGACTCGCAGAGCCGCATCGATCGCCTGCACGGCGTGCTCGCTGCGCGGGGATTCGACGTGCGGATCGCGCAGCCGGGGGAGCGCCCCGCGATCACCGACGGCGTTTCGATCGTGCCCGGCGTGCCGGCCCATGGGTTCGCGTCGGTGCGCGACGGCGTCGCGTTCGTGACGGCGGCGGACGTGTTCGGCCAGCGCACGCACCACGGCAAGAACGCGCGCAAGAAGGCGAAGGAAGCGCTCCTCGGCGGCGTCTCCGACTTCAGCCAGCTCGCCCCCGGGGACTACCTCGTGCACCAGAAGCACGGCGTCGGCCGCTACGTCGGCCTCGAGAAGCTCGCGGTCGGCACGGTGTCGATCCTGCAGACGACTGCCGTGGGCGCGGCGACGCCCGAGCTGGTGAAGATCGACGCGCTCAAGCTCGAGTACGACGGCGGCACACTGTACCTGCCGGTGTACCGACTCGGCGAGGTGCAGCGCTACGTCGGCGCCGAGGGCCACGCGCCCAAGCTCGACAAGCTCGGCGGCGTCACCTGGGAGGCCACGACCAGCAAGGTCAAGCGCCACATCCGCGCGCTCGCCGAGGAGCTGCTGCAGCTCTATGCCCAGCGCGCATCGCTGCCGGGCCACCAGTTCCCGCCGGCCGACGACAGCTTCCGCGAGCTCGAGGCGACGTTCCCGTTCGACGAGACCCCCGACCAGGCGGCGGCGATCGACGCCGTGCTCGGCGACATGGAAGCACCGCGCGCGATGGATCGCCTGGTCTGCGGTGACGTCGGCTACGGCAAGACCGAGGTCGCGTTGCGTGCGATCTTCCGCGCCGTGCAGGGCGGCAAGCAGGCATGCCTCCTCGCACCGACGACCGTGCTCGTCGAGCAGCACTACCGCTCGCTCTCCGAGCGCTACCAGGGCTTCCCGGTGAACATCGGCAAGCTGTCGCGGTTCCAGAGCAAGAGCGAGCAGATCGAGACCGTCAAGAAGCTCGCCGAAGGCAGGCTCGACGTCGTCGTCGGCACGCACCGCGCGCTGTCCCCCGACGTGCGGTTCAAGGACCTCGGCCTCCTCGTGATCGACGAGGAACAGCGGTTCGGCGTGGCGCACAAGGAGAAGATCAAGAAGACCAAGACGCAGATCGACGTGCTCACGCTGACCGCGACACCGATCCCGCGCACGCTGCACCTCGCGATGGCGAACCTGCGCGACCTCTCGATCATCGCGACGCCGCCGGCGGATCGCCGGGCGGTGCGCACGTTCGTGTCGCGCGTCGAGGCCACGACAGTCAAAGAAGCGATCGAGCGCGAGCTCGCGCGTGGTGGCCAGGTGTTCTTCATCACGCCTACCATCGGGACCATGGGTAGCGGCAAGCCCGCGGACCACCGGCTGCCCAATGACGATCGCCCGCAGAAGCGCACCGCGCCGCGCGACGACGACAGGACGATCGAAGAGTGGGCCGAGTACGTCCGCGGCCTCGTGCCGAGTGCGCGCGTCGGCGTGGGCCACGGCAGCCTGACCGCGGACCAGCTCGAGAAGGTCATGCTGCAGTTCATCAATGGCGAGCTCGACGTGCTGGTCGCGACGACGATCGTCGAGAGCGGCCTCGACATCCCGCGCGCCAACACGATGTTCGTCGCGCGCGCCGACGCATTCGGTCTCGCGCAGCTCTACCAGCTCCGCGGACGCATCGGGCGCAGCAAGGACCGCGCGTATTGCTACCTGCTCGTACCCGAGCCCGCGCACCTCACCGACGAGGCGCGGCGCAGGCTCGAGACGCTGCAGCGGTTCACCGAGCTCGGAGCGGGCTTCCAGATCGCGTCGCAGGACCTCGAGATTCGCGGCGGCGGTGAGCTGCTGGGCGCCAAGCAGTCGGGCTCGATCGCGGCGGTCGGCTTCGACCAGTACGTGAAGATGCTCGACCGCGCGGTGGCCGAGCTCGGCGGCAAGCCGATCCACAGCGAGATCGATCCCGAGCTCACGATCGAGACGCCGGGCTTCATCCCCGACGACTACGTCCCGGATCCGGGCCAGCGCCTCGAGCTGTACAAGCGGCTGTCGGCGGTCGAGAATGACGATGAGCTTCGCGATGTCATGGCCGAGATCTCGGACCGCTACGGACCGGTCCCCGGCGACGTGGTCCTGCTCGGCGAATTGATGGGGGTCAAGGCGATCGCGCGCGAGGCGGGTGTCCTCGCGCTCGAGATCTCGTCGACCCGCATTGCGGTCGCAGTCCCCGACACGAGCCCTATGGTCGGACAGCTGCGCGGCGCCGGGTGGCGCAAGCTCGCGGACGGTCGGTACTCCATCGTGCCCCCGGCCCCGGGGGGGCCTGCGGCAGCCAGACGGAGCTTGTTGGACGTGCTCGCCCGTGCTACGTGAACCTATCGTGATGACTCGGGTTCCGGCGGTCTTGATGCTCGCTGTGGCGCTCTTCGCGGGGTGCCAGAAGAAAGCTGAGGACCGGCCCGCCGCACAGCGTGGGCAGGTCGCTACACCTGCGGGTGGTGGCGGCGCGCCCCAGCAGAGCGCCGAGGAGCTCAAGGCACCGCTCGCGAAGATCGACAACGTGACCATCACGCTCGGCGACTTCCAGGAGCGCATCAACCGCCAGTCGCCGTACATCCGCGCGCGCTACACGTCGCTCGAGCAGAAGAAGGAGTTCCTCGATTCGCTGGTGCGGTTCGAGGTGCTCGCCAAGGAAGCGTATCGGCGCGGCCTCGACAAGGATCCCGAGGTCGTCCGCACGATGAAGCAGGTGATGATCCAGAAGCTGATGCGCGACGAGTTCGACGCGAAGGTCAACGCCGACACGGTGCCCGAGGCCGAGATGAAGGCGTACTACGACGCGAACCTCGCCGAGTACGTGAAGCCCGAGGAGGTTCGGGTGTCGGCGATCATCCTCAAGAACAAGGCGCAGGCGGATCGCGTGGCCCTCGAAGCGCGCGGTGAGGCCGGCAAGACCAACAAGGGCTTCCGCGACCTCGTGATGAAGTACTCGACCGACGAGGACACCAAGCTCCGGGGCGGCGACCTGCGCTACTTCGACCCGAACAACAAGGAGCTGCCCGCCAACGTGGTGAAGGCCGCATTCTCGCTGATCAATACTGGTGACGTGTCGACCACCGTCGACGCGGGGAACGGCACGTTCTACGTCCTCAAGCAGACCGGTCGGCGCAAGTCGATGACGAAGTCCTACGAGGACGCCAAGCCGGCCATCCGTAACAAGCTGTTCCGCGAGAGCCGCCTGAAGGCGCAGAAGGACTTCGTCGACAACTTGAAGGCCGGGTCGAAGATCGAGATCAATGAGGCCAACCTCGCGAAGGTCCGCATCGACACCTCGACCGCCGTCGACGATGGCCACGGCCACGAGCTCACGCCGCCGCCACTGGCGCCGCCGGGCGCGCCGCCGCCTCCCATGGCACCGGCGCCCGGGTCCGGAGCGCGCGACGATGGCCCCCTGGCTCCCGGGATCACGCCGTAGGCAACGGGATTTTCAGGAACCAGGTCTCATGAACGTGCGCAAGCTCTCCGCCCTGCTCCTCGCGACCACCCTGGCCACGGGGACGGCAGCCGCTCAGGCACCTACGCCGGCATCTACGCCCAAGGCGGTCTCGCCGAACGCCGGCAAGAAGGTGGTCTACGAGCGCGTCGTCGCGGTGATCAACGATTCGATCATCCTGCGCAGCGAGCTCGACACACGGATGATCCCGCTGATGCAGGACGTGCAGACCATCACCGATCCCAAGGAGCGCGAGCGCCGGATCGAGAAACTGCGCGTTCAGGCCCTCGATGACATGGTGAACGAGGAGCTGATCGTGCAGGCCGCCGAGGCCGCGAAGATCGACGTCGAAGCGAGCGAGATCCAGGCCGCGATCGACGAGATCAAGAGCACGAACAACCTGACCGACGCGCAGCTCGCCGAGGCCCTCGCCGCGCAGCATTACACGATGGCGAACTACAAGCAGGACCTGCGGCGGCAGATCATGCGCCTGCGCGCCGTCAATCAGCTGGTCGCGCCCAAGGTCAACGTCACCGACGAGGACATCCGCGCGCGCTACGACCAGATGCAGCGCCGCAGCGACGCCGTCAGCGCGGTCAAGCTCTCGCACATGCTGTTCAAGCTACCCGAGCGCCCGACGGAGCAGCAGCTCGCCGAGGCCAAGGAGCGTGCGGCCAAGGCGATGCAACGCGTGAACGGGGGCGAGGACTTCGCGAAGGTGGCCGGGGAGGTCTCCGACGATGTCGGCACCAAGGCGACCGGCGGCGAGCTCGGTTATTTCCAGCGCGGCAGCATCAACCCCGAGTGGGAGCCGATCGTGTTCGCCATGGAGAAGGGCGACGTCCGCGGTCCGGTGTCCGGCCCCCAGGGGCTCCACGTGTTCCAGGTCACCGAAGTGCAAAAGTCGAACTTGAAGCCCTATGCGGAGATGAAGGAGCAGCTGTCCCGCGAGCTCCGCCGCAAGGAAATGGACAAGCAGACCCAGACCTGGATCGAAGAGCTGCGCAAGAAGGCCTACATCGACATCAAGCTCCCTTAACGGCCCTTACCGGGGAAGCTGACGTTCGTGAGGCTGATAACACCTCTATCAAGCGCCGATTAGGATCCACGGTTCCGAGGTGGATCCCGGGCCTCGCGCGGTGATGTTCGCGCCCGCAACGCATAGAATGGGCGTACGAGGTCACGTGGCCGACAATCGCCGTACATCCGCACGTCACGCCGTTTCTATCCCGACAACTCTCACCGTCGACGGCTCGCCGTCCGACGTCAACATGAACAACCTCTCGCTCGGTGGCGCGCAGCTCGCGTCGCCGAGGCGCTTCGCGATGGGACAAAAGGTCACCGTCGCGTTCCGCGTGCCGACGCTAGAGGATCCCATCGAGGTCGGAGCCACGGCGCGATGGTCCGACGGCACCAACGTCGGCGTGCAGTTCGATGGGCTCAGAGCACGTGAAGTATGGGCCTTAAACGAGTACTTCAAGCAGCTGGTCGGATAGCGGCCGAGCCGACCCGATTCACCCTACGGCGAGGTTGCCCCTTGTGGGCCGCGCTCGTCATCGCGGTCGTCGCGACGATCCGCGTCGCGACGATCGGCACGGCGTATGGCAAGCCGCGCGAGCGCGTCGCCGTCATCGATCTCGGCCCCGACGATGAGGGCGCGAGTCGCCGCACGCTCGCCACCGCGATCGTCGATGGTGGCCTCGAGGCCGTGATCGGAGATGGCATCGAGGATGCGCTCGCGGGGCAAGCAAGCCAGCGCGATGCAGCCACGCTCGCAAGTGCGCTCGCCGATGCGCAGCGCGCGTTCGGGGCCCTCGACTGCAAGACGACGATCGCGTCGGGCATGCGGGCCGTCGGCATCGCGGCGGCACGGCAGGCGGCAGGGCTGCCGGTGCCGGAGCTCGCGCGAGCGTGGACCTACGTGTTGCTGTGCGCCGATCGCAGCGGCGATCCCGATACCGCGCTGTTCGCGGCCACTCATCTGCGCGCGCTCGGTGGCACGACCGACGTGCCCGCGGACGTGTGGGCGCGCTATCCGGAGGTCGACACGCTCGTCGATCCCGAGTCCATTCCCGTCGAGATCGTGGCCGACGTACCCGGCGCGACGATCTGGATCGACTTCGCCCGCGCAGGCACGTCCCCGCTCAAGACCACACTGCGCGCAGGGCGACACGTGATCGCGGCTGCGTCGGGAACCAAGCGCGGCTGGGCGGCAGGCACCGCCGTGAAGGCACAGCCGCTGGTGCCCGTGGCGATGCACGATCAGAACGGCACCTACGGCGCGCTCGCACAGCGGGTCGCCGGCTGGAAGGGCACGCTACCGTCGCCGGCGGAGCTCGGGCTCGCGTTCGACGCGGCCCGCGTGCGCGTTGCGCTCGTGCGCAAGGGCGAGCGGCTCGAGGCGTGGGGACGCAGCGGCAAGAGCGAGGCACCGCGCCGGCTCGGCGGCGATGACGGCACCGGCACCCTCGCCGAGGCGGCGCGCCTGGTCGCCCTCATCAACGATCGCGTCACGCTGTGGAACGACCGCGCCCCCGACCCGGACGTGCCGTTGCTCGTCGAAGATCCGAAGCCCCCGCGCGACGGAGCTCGCGCCGACACGCCCACGAAGTGGTGGGTCTACGCCGCGCTGGTCGGGGCGGTCGCCGCGAGCGCGACCGTGCTCTACGTCTACGACTCCGGCGACGACATCCAGCGGGTGGAGCTGCACTACCCGTGAGGGCCTTGCTCGTCGCGCTCGTCGCGCTCGTCGCGTGGATCGCCCCCGCTCAGGCCGCACCGCCCCTCCATCGTGCGGCGGGTTCCGGACGCATCACGATGTATGCGGAGCCCGGCCTGGAGTCGACGGCGCAGGAGCTCGCGGCCGGCGCGGAGACCACCCTCGCCCGGATCTCCGAAGACCTCGTCGATCTGCCGGTGCCCCAGGCCGTGGAGGTGCGCCTCGTGCGCGATGCGCGCGACCTCGCCTCCGTCGCGCCTGCCGGCCGCGGCGCACCTGCGTATGCGGTGGGTGTCGCCTATCCCGATCGCAACATCGTCTCCGTCGCGCTGCGCCGTGGCCACGAGGTCCTCGACGCGCGGTCGACCCTCGATCACGAGCTCGCGCACATCGCGCTCGGTGTCGCGCTCGGTGAGCGTGCGCCCCACTGGCTGCACGAAGGCTTCGCCTACCAGCACTCGGGCGAGTGGTCGTGGGACCGCATGGAGACCCTCGCCGGCATGGCCTGGTTCGGCGGCATCATCGAGCTGAACGAGCTCGACAGCATGTTCCCGCAGGGCGAGGCGCCCACGCATCGCGCGTATGCCGAGAGCTATGACTTCGTCGGCTTCCTGTCGCGCCGCGGCCGCTGGGACGACAAGGCCGACGACGGAGACCGCTGGCCGTTCCGTCGCTTCCTCACGCTCGTGGGGCGCACCGGTGATCTCGATACTGCCGCGAAGACTGCGTTCGGCCGCCCGCTGCACGAGCTGTTCGAGGAGTGGCGCACCGATCTGACGAAGCGCTACATGCTCGTCCCGATCGGCCTGCTCGGGCTCGCGCTGTGGATCCTGTGCGCGTTGCTCCTCGTCGTCGCGTGGTGGCGTCGCCGCCGGCAGAATCGTCGCCGCATCGCGCTGTGGGACGAAGAGGATCGCAAGCGCCGCGAGGCCGCCCCCCCGGCCTACTTCGCGAAGGTCGGCGAGGAGCCCCTCGTCGAACCGCCGCTGCCGCCCGACGACGAACGCCTGAACTGAGTCAGCGCGGGATCACGAAGATGAAGTCGCGCGGAGGAACGAACCGGTAGCCATCCTCGGTTACGCGGATGATCTCGGAGCCGTCCTCGCCGAGCAGGCGGCGGATGCGCATGATGTTGGTGAACAGCGCGGCGTCGTGGCGGAGCGGGTGGTAGTCGACGTTCCACACCGCCTGTACGATCGCTTCCTTCGAGAACACCTTGTTCGGGGCAGAGGCGAACAGGAACAGGAGTCGCTTCAGCAGGCTGCGGCGGCGAAGGTCCGCTAGCTCCTGGCCGTGGCGCCAGATCACCTCCCGCACGCCGTCGACGGCGAGCGCGCGACTCGGCAGGCGAAGGATCTCGGGATTCGCGTCGGCGACGTCGCTCGGCACACCCTCGGCGTCGATCACGCGGAATGGACGCTGCGCGGTGAGGCCGAGGTCGGTGAGCAGGCGTGCTGCTCCCTCGATCGCCGTCGGCGCCATGGTGGCGGCGCTCGGCGCAGATGGATCGGCGACCGCCTCGTGACCGGAGATGGCGTCGAGCGCCGCATGGGCGACGAGCCGTTCGACGGGCAGGCCCGCATTCATCGCGAGATCGGAGGCATCGCGGGCGTAAGCAACCGCGGAAGCCGGATCGTCGTCGTCGCGGGCGAGGGCCGAGAGCGCGAGCAGCGCGTGAACGCGCGCGCGGACCAGACCGGCCGCAGCGGCCTCGCGGGCAGCACGCGTCGCCGCCGAGCGCGCGTTGCCGCGGTCACCACGCGCGAGCTCGAGGCGCGCGACGATCACGAGCGCAGACGCGAGCTCGATGGTGCGATGCGCGCGCTCGGCGAGCACGGCCGTATCGCGCGCGACCTCGAGGGCGACACCGACGTCGCCGATCGCGAGCGCGACCTCGGCGGCCGCGAGGCGGCGATCGAGGTCATCGCGTGCTTCGGTGCGTGTGCCCTCGGCGAGCTCGACGGCGCCGGAGCGTGCCCCCGTGAGCCCGCGGGCGGTGGCGAGCAGCACGGCGACGGACGCGGCTGACGCCGCATCGAGTGCCGGTAGGCCGTGCAGCTCCTCGAGGCGCGGCAGCGCTGCGTCGAGGCGAAGCTCGAGGAGATCGATCGCAGCGACGACCGCGCTGCCACGCGCGGCAAGGTGGCCGAGCTCGCGGCGCACGCTCGACGCGCTGGCGGCGCTGGCAAGCTCCGCGGCGAGTGTGGGCTGACCACGGACGATCTCGAGCTCGGCAAGATCGAGCTCCGCGCGCAGGGCGCCGAGCTCGTCACCACGCTCGCGCCGCCCACGCACCACCTCTTGGAGGAGGGCAGCGGCGGTGGTGCTGTCACCGCGACGACGCGCGACGAAGGCCCGCGCTGCGAGCACCTCGTCCGCGACGGAGACGGCATCGAGCTCGCGCGCGGCGGCGTCAGCGGCCTCGAGCGCGGTCGTGGCCTCGCCCAGGCGCCCCTCACGCGCCATGCCGATCGCGCGGCGCGCATCGACGATCGCCGACAGCTCCATCGCCTCGAGGTCGACGGGCACGCTCTTGCAAGCGCCATGGGCGCGCGCGAGCGACGAGCGCATCGCCGCGACCTCCCCTTTGAACTCGTCGATGCGGGCCGCGGCGAGATGGAACCGCGCGCGCACGAGCGGCTCTGCATCGGTCAGATCGCCGGCGGCGAGGAGCTGCGCCGTCGCGGCGTCCGGCTTGCCCGCGAGCAATTCGAGCTCCGCGAGCGTCGCGATCGCACGGACGCGCTCGCTGGGATCGGCGGCGGTGACGAGGCTGTTGAGTGCACGGCGTGCCGAGGCGACGTCTCCAGACGCGAGGGTCAGCTCGGCCTCCACATTCCGCGAGACAGCGCCCGGGCTTGCGCTCGCGCGCTCGAACGCCTCGGTGTAGCGGCCGCCGCGCACCGCGATCTCGATGCGCAGCGCGGCGAGGTCACGGGCCTTCGCGGGGTCGAGAGGCCGCACGCCGTCTTGCGGCGCAGGCTCGACGTGGCTGCCGGTGCGGCGGCGTGGGCGCTCTTGCAGCGAGTCGAGCAGCGACTCGAACTCGCCGGCGCCACCGCTGCGCGCCGCGAGCTCGCGATTCTGGAGCAACGTCTCGGCGGCGCGATCGCGATCGCCGGCGGCGAGGCAGTGCCACACGATCTCGCGCATGCGCGTGATCTGATCCATCGCGCCCAGCGCACCGTCGTCGCCGGCTTGCCACGCCAGGCGCGGCCCACTCGAGCCGGCGGCGGAGCTTGCCACGAGCTGCGCCGCGGCGGCCGAGAGCCGCGCGCGCTCCGCCGGCGACAGCTGCGCGAGCATGTCGACGCGCACGATCTCGTGGACGCCGATGCGCCCGTCACCGAATCCGTCGGCGAGCTGACGCGCCACGAGATGGGCAAGCGCGGCCTCGATGTCGAGGCCCGGCACGAGGGCGGCGATGCCCGCGGGCGCGACGGCGGCGCGCAGGATCGCGAGAGCCTCGAGGGCGCGGCGCGGCGCTGGCTCGAGTGCCGCGAGGTCCCACGCGTCGACCCCGAACCGCACGCGCGCATATTCGCGGCGCAGCCCGAGCGGCAGACCGCGCGTGCGCGCGAAGGCCGCATCGAAGCCATCTGCCTCGCCGAAGGTCTCTTCGAGACTCGACCACAAAAGGCTCGCAGATCCACCGTCGAGGCCGTGGAGCTCGAGCTCGGCGACCGCAGAGCCGACCGCGGCTGCGAGTGGATCGCGTCCGACGACGACCACGCGACCGAGCGCGGTGGGCCCGAGCAGGAGCGGCGCGAGCAGGCTCGTCGCCTCGTCGGTGCGCAGGTGCTGGATGTCATCGATCACGAGCACGCGCGCTTGCTGGGCGAGCGTCTGGGTCAGCGTGCCAGGCACGCAGCGGAGCGCACGTTCGGCGCGGGCGCGGACCGCGCTGGCCCGATCTCCCGGGTGACACTCGACGATGGTGGTCGGGGCCCCGAGACCGGGCGCGAGCTCGCCGACCAGCCGAGACTTGCCGGCCCCCAGTGGGCCGTGGATCGACACCAACGAGACCACGGACAGATGCTGTTTGAGCTCTGTCAGCTCGTCATGCCTGCCAACAAAAGGCACCGGGCTGAGAGGGGTCATGGGGTTCGTGATCTTGATGGATCGACGACGTTGCACGGCGCCGATGTCAGCAAGTCGTGCGCCAGTGTAGGAGGTCCGACGGATCCCGGGAAGACGCGCGCAAGCCTTTGAAATCTGTCGGTGGCTGTAGGCGACCTCGCGTCTCACACATTCACTGAGACGCGGGCACCGCAGCGTCGGCGTCTCGCAGGTGGCCACCACCGGGGTCAGTTCCCCCGGGTTTCGGCAAGCACCGGTCAGGCACGGTTAGATAGCAGCAGTCAGGGGGCCCGGTTGCGGAACCGGGGACGGGCCCCGGTTCCCTCAGACCTTTCGGCCGAGGGCCAGGAGGCGGTCCACGGCCGAGTCCCACTCGATCGTCTCTTCGCGCCGCTGCCGGAGGTGAGCCTCGATGCCGGGGTACGCTGCGATCGCTGCATCGATCGTCGCGTCCCTCCCCTTCTGATAGGCGCCCAGGGTGATGAGATCGCGGTTCTCCTCGTAAACCGCGAGCCGCGCTCGCAGCTTGGCCGCGGCCTCCGCGTGCGCAGGGTCGACGACGCGCGCCATCAGACGCGAGACGCTCGAGACCACGTCGATCGGGGGAAAGTGCCCGCGCTGCGCGAGCCTGCGATCGAGGATCACATGGCCGTCGACAAGCCCGCGCACCTCGTCGGCGATTGGCTCGTCGAGATCGTTGCCCGCGACGAGGACCGTGTAGATCGCGGTGATCACGCCGTTGGTGGTCGCGCCCGTGCGTTCGATCAACCGCGGTAAGAGCGCGAACACGCTCGGCGGATAACCGTGGCGCGCGGGCGGCTCGCCGGCGCTGAGGCCCACCTCGCGCTGTGCACGCGCGACGCGGGTCAGCGAATCGCAGAGCAGCAGCACGGACGCGCCGCGCATGTCGCGGAACCACTCGGCGATCGCGGTGGCGACGTGGACGGCACGCAGGCGCACCAGCGCCGGGGCGTCACTCGTCGCGCAGACCACGACGGTGCGCGCGCGCGCCGGTGCGAGCTCGTCGCCTAGCAGCTCCGCGAGCTCGCGCCCACGCTCGCCGACCTGACATACGACGATCACGTCGGCGATGGCATTGCGCGCGATCTGGCCGAGTAGCGTCGACTTGCCCACGCCCGCCGCGGCGAACAGTCCGATGCGTTGACCGCGCCCGAGCGTGAGCATCGTATCGAGAGCGCGCACACCGGTCGGCAGGGGCGCGGTGATCGCCGGGCGCGCGAGGGGCGACGGTGCGGGGCGATCGACGTCCCACTTCTCGCCGATCAGCGCGGGGCCACCGTCGAGCGGCTGCCCGATCCCGTCGAGGACGCGGCCGAGCAAGTCATCTCCACAACGGATCTGCAGTGGCGTGCCCGTGCGCCACACGATGCTCGCCGGCGCGACCCCCGCGAGCTCGCCGAGCGGCAGCAGGACGGCCTGTTCGCCACGAAACCCCACGACCTCCGCAGGCAGCGGCTCGCGCTCGCGGCGATCGATGCGCACGAGCTCGCCGAGCGCGACGCGCGGGATCGTGGCACGCACGAGCAGGCCCACCACCTCGTCGACCGTCCCTCCGGGCACGTCGTTCCACACTCCGCGCCGCCCTTCGGCGTCGCTGCGCGCTCCGGCGAAGCCGGAGCTTTCGACCGCGCGCGTTGTCGCCAGCTCGGGGTCGCGCGAGAACACGCGCTCGTCGTCGGTGGCAGCAGAGATCCGCGCCACTTCGCGCCGCGCGTCGCTCACCATGGTGGTCGCGAGCGCCGAAGCATCGCGCTTGAGCTGGTCGGCTTCGGCCTTCGCCCCGGCGAGCACCGTCTCGGCCGCGGCGCGCGCATCGGCAAGAATCGCGTCGGCTCGCTTCTTCGCGTCGTGCTCCTCGCCGCCGATCACACGCCCGGCCTTCATCGTCGCCAGGCTAACATGCAGCTACGGGCTCAGGAGGACGTTCGGGTTGGCGGTCAGCTGGTCGGGCGTCAACGAGACGCGGACGATCGTCTTCGCCCTGTCGACGCTGACGATCTGGCCAGCCCCGCCGGGGAGCGCCGTGGTGGTCTCGCCGCGCAGCACCTGCGCCTTCCACGACTTGTCGATGCCGGACGACTTTCCGACGAGCAACGTGATCTCGATGGCGCCACCGACGGTGTCCTTCTTCACCAGCCGAGCCGTGATCGGGTTCGCCACGACGGGCGGCGGCGTGGGTGGTGTCGGCGGCGTCACGACCACCGATGACGCCTGCGGGCAGCCCTTCCACGTCGTCGGCGCGCCCGGCGCACACGTCTGCTCGCACTCGGGGTTTGCCGGATCGTGCGTCGTGCACGCGACCGGTGCATCGGGCACGGCGGGCAACTTCGGCGGCGCAGAGACCTCGATGTCGAGCGGGTTGAAGATCGGCGGCTTTTCGTCGGGCACGAACGCCGCCGTGAGCTTGTAGGTCCCCGCATCGCCGCGGCGAGGCGCGTAGATTCGAACGTAGTACTTGCCCGCTGCCTTCTTGACCGTCGCGCTGCGAGTACGGCTGCGGCCACCCGACGTCGAGGCCGGCGTCACGGGCATGTTCCACTGATCGAAGATGTCGAACGAGACGCGCAGGCCCGGGCGCGGCGTCGTGTACGTCATCGTCAGATCGAGCTGTCCGCGCTCTCCCTCGGGCAGCTGGATCACCCTCCAGTCAATGCGGTCACCACCGGGATAGGTGACGACGCCACCCGCCTTGCCCTCGTTCTGCGCGAGAACGATCGCCTTGGCGCCTTTCTGCTTTCCGTCCGGCCCGGTCGATCGATCCTGCGGGACGTTATTCGCACACCCCAGCATGGCTACGACGCACGCTGCGAATTTCATCCCTCTATTCGTAAAGTACGCGTAGCCCCCCTGCAATGATGCGTTTGCGCCGGTCCGGCAGATGTCGCCTATTGGCCGACACCTGCGCAGAGCGCTGACCAGGCAGGCCCGCGATCTGCCATCGCGAACGCCCGCAGCTCCTCGGAGATCACCAGACCGAGCGGACGCGGAAACCGCAACCCGACGCGCACGCGATCGAGGGCCGCGAGGTGCGGAGCCACGGCACGTGCACCGAGCCGCACGAATACGCGCTCGTCCAGCGGCACCTTCGCGCGCTCGATCATCGCGCGGCGATCACCGAGCTGCCCCATGCGGGGCGCGCGGCCGATGCGATCGAGTGCGCGCGCCAAGCGCGGTCCGACTGCTGCACTGACCTCGCTTGCGTGGGAGCCGAGCGCAAACGCGAGGAGATCCGCCCCCGCGTTCTCGAGCCAGCTGCGCAGCGCCGCTGGTGCGAGCCGCGCGACATCATCGGGCGTCGTCGGCAGCACCAGCGCGGGCTCGATCGCGGGCAGCGGAGGAAACGCCGCACACGCACGCCGGACGAGCCACACGCTCGCGGGATCCGTGGCACCGGCGGCGAGTGCCTCGCGCGCCCGCGCCGGCAGCCCGTCGAGCGCGGCCTCGATCCAGCTCGCATCGATGCCCCACAATCCCGCCGGCATAGGCGCGCGCGCGGTCGCCGCCCACGTCGCGCGCTTCATGCGGCGCGCGCTCTCTTCGAGGGCAGCGAGCTCGCAGGCCGCGCTCCGTGCGGCATCCCCGAGGGGCCCGCCGAGGCGTGCGAGCACCGCCCGATCAACGCACGCCGCCGCCAGCACCTCCCCGACGTGATCGCGCACGCTGCGCTACTTCACGATCTTGTTCATGCCGGTCTCGGCGCGGCGACGCTTCTGCTTTGGCGTGCGCAGCTTGTAGCGCAGGAGCTTGCCGCCTGGTCCGCGCGGCAACGCATCGACGAACTCGATCCAGCGTGGGTACTTGTACGGCGCGAGTACGTTCTTCACGTACTCCTTGAGCTCCGCTTCGAGCCTGGGCCCGCTCTCCTGGCCGACGTTGGTAACGACAAACGCGAACGGCTTGATCAAGCCCTCCTCGTCATCGGCACCGACCACCGCCGCCTCCCACACCGCCTCGTGTGCCGTCAGCGCGCGCTCGACCTCGGCGGGCGACACCCACTTGCCGCCGACCTTGAATAGATCGTCCACGCGGCCGCAGTGATGGTAGTAGCCGTCGCGATCGATCATGAAGCGATCGCGCGTGCGGAACCAACCATCGGCGCGCAGGTCGACATCGCCTGTTCCGCTGCCACCCCAATAGCCGGTGAACAGCGAGCCGGTCTGCAGCTCGAGCGTGCCGATCTCGTCGACGCCGACAGGGTCGCCATCCTCGTCGACGAGCCGCACCTGCACGCCCGCGAGCGGCTTGCCGCACACACCAGGACGCGCACCCGGGTCGCTGCTACTGCCGGCGAGCGCGAACTGGAAGATCTCGGTGAGCCCGTAGCCCACGACGACCTCGGTGCCGAGCACGGCGCGGATGCGCGGGATCAACCGCTCGGGCATGCCCTCGGCGCCAGCAACCGCGATGCGCAGGCCCGAGAGCGGCCGATCGATCTGGAGGCTCTCGGCGTCGTGCGCGAGCTGCGCGTATACCGACGGCGTCGCGAACAACACCGTGGGCTGATAGCTCTTCAGCGCTTCGAACAGCGGCGCCGACTGCGGCTGTGCCGGGAACAGCAGCGACTCGGCCGGCACCGCGAGCGCGAGCAAGAGGCCCGCCCCGAGGACGTACGCCGTCGACAACCGCGCAACCGAAAGGATGCGATCGCCCGGCGCGAGCTGGAGGAGCTCGCGGCCGAACGATGCATGTGCCGCGGCGATCGTGCGCTGGGTATGAGGCACCGCGCGCAGCTCACCGGGGCCCGAGCCCGCGGAGTAAAGGAGGAGCGAGATGTCATCGGGCGACAGCGGCACCGGCGGTTGCGGCGTCGCGGTGTCGACGAGCGTCTGGAAGTCCTGGCTGCCAGGAAGCTTGGGCCCGACACAGATCACCTCGCGCAGCAGCGGCGTCTCGGTCCGCACGGCGTCGACGACCTGCTCGTGGCTGTCGTCGACGATCGCGAGGACCGCGCCGGCATGCACCACGTAGTCCTGGACGTCATCGGCGGTCGACAGCTCCGAGACCGGTACGGCGACCGCACCGGCGTGCATCACCGCGAGGATCGCCGCGGCCGCTTCGAGCGTGTCGCGCATGAGGATGAGGACGCGTTCGCCGCGACCCAGCTTCAGCGCGCGCAGCGCACCAGAGAGATGGGAGACGGTCGAAGCGAGCTCGTCGTAGGTCCAGACCCTGCTCCCCTCGCGGATCGCAGGTTTAGGTCCGGCGCCGCTCGACAGCGCGCCGTCGAGGAGCCACGCCGCCACGTTGCCGACGGAAGACATGCTCGCAAATTGTAAGGGAGTTGCAGGGCGACCACAAAAAAGATCGGGCATGTTGCGCAGGTGCGCATCGTCGGTGGCATTCTCGGAGGGCGCGTCCTACGGGCTCCCGCAGGCGCCAAGACGCGCCCCACCTCCGAAAAGGTCCGTGAGGCGGTCTTCAATATCCTGGGCAACCGTCTAGGATCGCTCGAAGGCGCCTACGTCCTCGACCTGTTCGCGGGCTCCGGTGCCCTCGGGATCGAAGCGCTGTCCCGCGGGGCGGAGCGAGCCACGTTCGTCGATGCGGGCAAGCCCCAGCTCGGGATCGTGAAGGAGAATCTCAAGACCCTCGCACTCGAGAGTCGTGCCGATGTTATCGGCGGTGACGCGGTTGTGCACGCAGCGCGCATCGTGCCGGGCGAACCATGGCGCCTCGTCTTCGTCGATCCGCCCTACCAATCGAACCTCGCGACACGCGCCGTGCTCGCGTTGCCCCGCGCCCATCTCGCCCCCGGCGCGATCGTGGTCGTCGAACACGATCGCCCGCACGCGCCCCCCGACACCCTGGGAACTCTGCTACGAACGGACCAACGTCGCTACGGCGACACCATGGTCTCGTTCTTCGAGGTGGCGGCATGACGCAGTCCAGATCGATCGCGGTGTATCCCGGGACGTTCGACCCGATCACGAACGGTCACATCGACATCCTCGAGCGCTCGCTCGCAGTGTTCGACCGGGTGATCGTCACGATCGCGCCCAACATCCGCAAGAACCCGCTGTTCACGACCGACGAGCGGATGCAGTTCATCCGCGACGCCCTGCCTCAGTACGGCGACCGCCTCGAGTTCGCGGTGTTCGAGGGGCTCCTCGTCGACTTCTGTCGTAGTCGCAACGCGCAGGTGATCGTGCGCGGCCTGCGCGCCCTGGCGGACTTCGAGTACGAATTCCAGTTCGCCCACATGAACCGGCGTCTCGCTCCCGGCGTCGACACCGTGTTTTTCATGACCGACGAGAGGAATCATTACGTCAGCTCGTCACTGGTCAAGGAAGTCGCTAGCCTCGGTGGCGACGTCAACGGCCTCGTTCCCGCTGCGGTCGTCTCCGCCCTCGCGGCCAAGTACAGAAAGTAAGTAGAATATGCCGACTCCGATCAAGATCTCGTCTCGCCTCGACCCCATCAAGCCGTCGATCACCCTCGCCGTGACGGCGAAGGCCGCCAAGCTCAAGGCGGACGGCATCGACGTCATTAGCTTCGGCGCCGGCGAGCCTGACTTCGAGACCCCCGATCACATCAAGGCCGCGGCACGCGCGGCGCTCGACAAGCCCGGCGTCGGCAAGTACGTCGACAACGCCGGCACGCTGGCGCTTCGCAAGGCAGTCGCCGCCGAGCTGTCGAACGTCCACGCGATGACGATCGAGCCCGACCAGGTGCTCGTCTCCACGGGCGCGAAGCACTCGCTCTACAACCTCTTCATGGCGCTCCTCGACTCCGGCGACGAGGTCCTGATTCCGGCGCCCTTCTGGGTCAGCTACCCCGACATGGTGATGCTCGCGGGCGGCCGCCCCGTCATCCTCGAGACCAAGGCCGAGAACGACTTCGCGGTCACCGCCGAGCAAGTCGCCGCCGCGGTCTCGCCGCGCACGCGCGCGATCGTCCTCAACAACCCGTCGAACCCGACGGGTGCGGCCTACACCAAGGCCCAGATCGAGGCGCTCGCCAAGGTCTGCGTCGAGAAGGACATCCTCATCATCTCCGACGACATCTATCGCCAGCTCGTCTACGGAGATGCCCAGTACTACTCGATCGCGAAGGTCGGCCCCGAGGTCGCCGCGCGCACGATCCTCGTCGACGGCGTCTCCAAGACCTACGCGATGACCGGCTGGCGCATCGGCTACACCGCCGGTCCGCTGCCGCTCATCAAGGCGATGGCGAAGATCCAGAGCCAGTCCACCTCGAACGCCACCACGATCTCGCAGGCCGCCACACTCGCCGCGCTCACCGGCCCGCAGGACTGCGTCGAGACGATGCGCAAGGCGTTCGACGAACGTCGTATCGAGATGGTGAAGCTCCTGCGCGCCATTCCGGGCGTGACCTGCCGCGAACCGAAGGGCGCGTTCTACGCCTTCCCCGATGTCTCTGCCTACATCGGCAAGAAGTCGCCCGAAGGCTCGATCATGGACACCGACGTCCAGCTCTGCGACTGGCTCGTGGAGGTCGGCAAGGTCGCCGTCGTTCCGGGATCGGGCTTCGGCGCCCCGGGCTTCGTGCGTCTATCGTACGCGTGCTCGATGAAGAACATCCAGGACGGCGTCGGTCGCCTGCACAAGGCGCTCACCTCGCTGACCTGAGCTGCGGACGCCCCGAGGCTGGGCGCTCAGTCGTGAAGCTCGAGCGCCTTGATCGCGAAGCGAAGAAAATCGCGTTCCGTCACGATGCCGCACAATACGTGATCCGCGTCGACGACGGGTAGACACCCGAACTTGTGGTCGAGCAGGGTCTGGCCGGCGTGAGAGGCGAGCGTGTCTGGTGTCACGGTCCACACGTCGCGAGTCATCAGCGCCCCGATCCGGACGTCCTCCTGGCGCGCGCGGCGTTGCGCGTCGGTGAGTCCGGTGAGGACGCTGATCTCACCACGCAACAGATCGCGCTGGGTCACCAGTCCGACGAGCCTGCGAT
>JANRKM010000150.1:0-18692 GCA_033763475.1 Kofleriaceae bacterium | reverse complement strand
ACCTGTCGCGCGCGACCGCCAGGTCCGAGACGAAGAACAGCGCCGCTCCGACGACGAAGCGGTAGCGCTGTACCTCGGGCAGGGCCTCGCTGCGCGCGACGGCGATCGCGGCGACCACCATCGCCACGATGGTGAGCACGTACGCGATCACCGGGACGCGCATCGCGCCGAGCTTGGGCCACAACATCGCGAGCGCGATGGCGCCCGCGACGACCGGTAGCGGCGCCCACACACCCGCGAAGCCGAGCCAGTCCGCGGGCCCGATGAGCTGCGCCGCCGCGAGCACGTAGGCGATGTGGCCGCCGAGGAACGCGACCAGCCCAACGAGGAAGGCCTTGTTGCTCGCACCGAGCAGCGCGGTGTCCCCGACGGCGCCGAGCACGAGGCCGAGGAAGATCCACTGCGCGAACGCGACCCGCACCACGTCGTGGCCGACGTGGAACGCCTCGAACCCGAGCAGCACGAACGCTATCGACGCGGCGAGCTTGCTCGCGATCCGCAGCCAGCCGGTGCGCATGTACTCCGCCGACACGAGCAGACCGGCACACGCCGCACACGCGTAGGTGAGGGCGGCGGTCATCCGTGCCTCGGCGACCAGCCTCCGAGTGCGCGCGCGACGAAGTCGAGGCGATCCTGGCCCCAGAACAGATGCTTCTTGTCGACGACGAACGTCGGCACGCCGAAGACGCCCGCCTGCTTGGCTTCTCCCGTGGCCTCGATCAGCGCCTGCTTGAGCGCGGGCTCGCTCGTGCGGTCGGCCCAGGCTCCCGGCACCCCGGCTGCAGCGAGCACTGCGCGCAGCGTCGCTTGATCTTCGAGGTCGCGTTGCTCGGCCCACATCGCGCGCCCGAGGGCGATCGCGACGCGCACGCCAGTCTCGAAGCCATGTGCGGCGGCGAGCAAGCACAGCCGCTGCGCGGCGACGGTGCGTTGCGGAAACTTGCGCGGCTGCTCGAACGGCACCCCCCACCAGCGCGCCCACCGCGTCATCTCGAGCCCGACGTACCGCCGCTTGTTCTCGGGCATGGCGAACCACGGGACGTCCACCTGCCCGATGTCGCGGAACAGTGCGCCGAGGAGGATCGGCACCAACCGCGGTGTGACGCCGGTCGCACGCACGAGCTCGGGGAGCTGGGTCAGGCCGAGGTACGCGAACGGGCTCGCCACGTCGAAGTACACGTCCAGGGTTGCGCCGGGTCGCACCGTGGGGCTAGCGAAGGTCTCGCGCTGTACTGGTGGCGGGGGTGGCGGATCCGCGTCGGGATCCCACCCAGCAAGCACGGCCTCGACCCAGGTGAGCCGGTCCTGGCCCCACAACAAGATGTGCCCGCCGGGACGACGAAGGATCCAGGCGGGCGCCCCGAACACCCCGAGGGCGATCGCCTCGTCGGTGCGTCTGCGGAGCTCATCCTTGATGGCTGCATTGTCGGCGCGCTCGAGTGCACGACGGATGTCGTCGGGGCTCACCCCCGCACCGGCCAGTGCGGCCGAGATCACCTCGTCGCGCGTGATGTCCTCGGCGCGCTCCCAGTAGGCGGCGTAGAACGCGGCGATGGCGTCGGGCCAGCGGGAGTGGGGGAGGGTCAAGAGGACGCGCAGCGCGCGTACGGTGCGCATCGGGTGCGCGGCTGGCATCTGGAACGGAACGCCGAGCACCTCGGCCCAGCGGTGCATGTCCTGAAGGTTGTGAAGCGCCTTTGCCGGGCCCAGCGTCGCCATCGGGCCATCGCCGGCGCCGATCCCTCGAAAAACCCCACCGAGCAACATCGGGCGCCAGTCCACGGCGCACGGCAACCGCGACGCTACCCGGGATGCGAGATAGGCATAGGGGCACGAGAAGTCGAACCAGAGCTCGCAAGTCCCGGCGAGGGGCGGCGTGGAGTGTTGCGAGAGCACCGAGCGAGCTTTGCACATAGGGTGCGCCCGTGTGGGAAAGCGATCCTCACCGAAAACAGACTTTCCCCGCCCCATCGCGGCGGCTACAATTCCTCTTGTCGAACATGGCCAAACTGGTCGACGGTTTCAAAGACGGCAAACCGGATCTCGGACGCAGGACGTTCTTGGTGCCGGAAAATCATGCCGAGGTTTTGGCGCTCCTCTATCACGAGCAGACCGGAATCGTGGGCGGGCTCCCGGTGGGCCCCGTCACCACGGATCCGTTCGGGGCGCACGGTATCCGCATGTATCCGGATCAGGATCCGGTGGTGCTGGAAGAGACGCGGCGTTACTTCGAGAAGCTTGCGGAACGCTTCTCGAATGATCTCCCGAAGGCCTGAGCGCGGCAGGTGTTCGTGGCGTTGAGCGCGGTGAACTGGTAGGTTCGCCGCATCGTTTGGTTGGATAGCGTGACTTGTTCGAGCTCTTGAAGCGTTGGTTCTCGGTCGGTTGGGTGCTGGTTGCGGTGGCGTGTGGAAGCACGCAGCGCTGCGATGAAAGGCATCCGGGTCCCTGCGGCAAGGACACCGACTGCCGCTCCCCTCGCGTGTGCGAGCGCGGCGC
Source organism: Kofleriaceae bacterium (assembly GCA_033763475.1). Classification (GTDB taxonomy): domain Bacteria; phylum Myxococcota_A; class Polyangia; order Haliangiales; family Haliangiaceae; genus JABFXX01. The sequence goes on along the minus strand of JANRKM010000150.1, from coordinate 16,193 downwards.
GTGCGTCGAGCCGCGTCCGCGTGATCCGGCGATGGGCAGCGCCGCGTCCATCGTCGGGGGCCCACCTGGCTCGCCGACGCCCGCCGCGGGCTCGCCCGCCTTCGCGATGTTTGGTGGCGACGCACAGCACACCGGCAAGCGTGGCGGGCCAGCGCCCGCGAAGGCGCCCAAGCAGGTGTGGAAGGCGCAGCTGGGCGGCGTGATCGCGGGCTCGCCGACGCTCGGCCCCGATGGCACCGTGTACGTCACTTCGCACGACGGGGCGCTGTATGCGTTCGACCCGGCGGGTACCCAGAAGTGGAAGCTCGCGATGGGCGACCGTTCGTGGAGCACGCCTGCTGTCGCCGAAGACGGCACGATCTACGTCGGCTCCGACGACGATCACGTCTACGCGGTGACGCGCGAGGGCACGCTGAAGTGGAAGCTGCGGCTTGGCGACTGCGATCCCAAGGGCTTTGGCCCCGAGTCATCGCGCTGCGATGTCGATGGTGGCCCGACGATCGGCCCCGACGGGACCATCTACGTCGGTGGTGACGGCATCCATGCGGTCTGGCCCGATGGCACGCTACGCTGGAAGCTCGCCACCGCGGAACATGTCAGCTCCACGCCCGCGCTCGGTGCGGATGGCACCGTGTACGCCGGCAGCCAGGACGATGCGCTGTACGCGGTCGCGCCCGACGGCACGAAGCGCTGGGAGGTCCGGACTGGCGGTGACATCGACGCGGCGCCCGCGATCGGTGCGGACGGCACGATCTACGTGGGCAGCGATGATCACGCGCTGTACGCGATCACGCCCGCGGGCGTCGTCAGCTGGAAGACGCTGACCGGTGACGACATCCGTGCCGGCGCGGCGATCGGTGCCGATGGCACGATCTACGTCGGCAGCTACGACGGGCGCCTCTACGCGATCGCTTCCGACGGCAAGGTCCGCTGGAAGGTCGCGACCGCGGACAAGATCAACGCGACCCCGGGTATCGCGACGAATGGCCTCATCCTCGTCGGCGCCCAGGACGAACACCTCTATGCGATCGCACCCGACGGCACGCTGCGCTGGCTCGTGAACGTCGGAGGCGATCTCGACACGACACCGGCCATCAGTCGCGACGGCACGCTCTACGTCGCCGGCGACGACGGCCTTCTACAAGCATTTCGATAGACAAGGAATCCAATGACTACGATCGATCGACGGGCCGTTCTCGACAGCCTGTCTCGCCTGGTGACCCCGGGTATCAAGTTGACCGCGCTCGCCGACGAGCTCGGTGCACGCAAGCATGAGTACGGCGCGCTCCGCGCCATCGTCCTGAAGCTCGTGGAGGAAGGCTTCGCGCAGATCCTTCCGGGCGGTGCGTTTGCGCTCGCGCCTGCCGGCCGCGCCGGTGACCGCCGCGCGCCCAAGCCGAAGCAGGAAGTGCGCGAGGAGTACGATCCACCCGACGAGCCGGGCTACGTGCCCTCGGCGACGCCGACGAAGAAGGCGCCGAAGCTGAAGGTGGCGAAGGCGGCCAAGCCCACCAAGCCGGGCAAGCTGCCGTGGAGCGGGGCGCGCTCGGCGCCTCTACCCGTGCCCGCGAAGCCCGTGGTGAAGGCCCCTGAGGCGGAATATGACCCGGAGACCGGCGAGGTCCGCGAGCCCGGCTCGGTCGTCCACATGGAGAAGGATGATCGCGTGATCGGCCGCATCACGGTGCATCCGGCGGGCTACGGCTTCGTCGCCACCGAGGCCGGCGAAACGGTGTTCGTCCCCGCGAAGTACCGCAACCTCTCGCTCGATGGTGACCGCGTCGCGGTCGACACCTGGCCCGGCGTGCGCGGCACCGAAGGGCGCGTCACCGAGGTGCTCGCGCGCGGCCGTGCGCGCCTGACCGGCATCCTTCGCAAGATCGGCCGCGCGGTATATCTCGAGCCCGACGATCCGCGCATCTCTGCCGACTACGGTCGCGTCCACCTCGACGACGCGCCAACCGGCAAGGATGGTGACGCGATCGTCATCGAGATCACCCGTTATCCCGATGCCGCGCGCAAGGAGCTCGCCGGCAAGCTGCTCAAGGTTCTCGGCGATCCGGACGACCCACGCACCGAGATCGAAAAGATCCTGGCGTGCGCCGTCATTCCGATGGAGTTCCCCGACGAGGCGATCACGCAGGCCGAGGGAACGGCGCAGGAGCTGCGTCCGACCGACCTCGCCAACCGCATCGATCTTCGGGATCGCCGATTCTGCACGATCGACCCAGAGACCGCGCGCGATTTCGACGACGCGCTGTGCATCGAGGACGGCCCGCACGGTGGTCCGCGCGTTTGGGTCGCGGTCGCCGACGTCTCGCACTACGTGCGATGGAACGATGCGCTCGACAAGGAAGCGTCGATTCGCGGCGTCTCCGTGTACCTGCCGGATCGCGTGATCCCGATGCTGCCGCACCAGCTGTCGGCTGGCATCTGCTCGCTGAACCCGATGGTCGATCGCTGCGCGATGGTCGTACGGCTCGATTACACCGACGAGGGCGAGCTGTTCGACGTCGGCTACGCGGCCGCGGTGATCAAGAGCAAGGGGCGCCTCGACTACCCGGGGGTCGCGGCGGCGCTCGGTGGTGACTTCCGCGGTCGGCGCGAAATGTATCGGCCGTGGATGACCGAGCTCGAGCGGCTCAACACGCTCGCGCGGATCTTGCGGACCAAGCGGCGCGCGCGTGGGGCGCTCGAGATCGAGATCGCGGAGCCCAAGGTCGTGCTCGACGCCGACGATCCGCGCCTGGTGCGCGACGTCGTGAAGAGCAAGGGCGATCCTGCGGTGAAGCAGGCCTACGAGCTCGTCGAGGAATACATGATCGCCGCCAACGAGGCCGTCGGGAGCTTCTTCCGCAAGCGCGGGGCCCCGACGGTGTGGCGTGTCCACGCCCCGCCCAAGGAGGACCGTGTCGCCCAGCTCGCCGAGCTGCTCGGTGCCTACGGCATCATGGTCGACGTCGAGGAGGCGGTCACGCCCCTCGGCATGAAGCGCGTGCTCGACCAGATCAACGAGAAGCCCGGCGCCGCGGCGCTCGGCTTCCTCGTGCTGCGCACGCTGACCCAGGCCGTGTGGGACACGGTGCCGGTCGGCCACTTCGGCCTCGCGTCGGGAGACTATCTGCACTTCACGTCGCCGATCCGGCGCTACCCGGATCTCCTCGTCCATCGCCTGCTGAAGTATCACCTCCACAAAGATGGCCAGCCGTCGGGCGAGGGCTACACCAAGCCGCCGCCGGACGTCGCCACGCTCACCGAGCTCTCGCACGCTTCGAGCGGCAACGAGCGCCGCGCGATGGAGGCCGAGCGCGAGGCAGTCGCGATGTACCGCGCGTACCTGATGCGCGAGCAGGTCGGCGAGGAGTTCGAAGGCGTGATCTCGGCCGTCACCAGCTTCGGCGCGTTCGTCGAGATCGACGAGCCGTTCGTCGAAGGTTTGATCAAGCTCGACTCGCTCGGCGACGAGCCGTTCGCGTTCGACGAGGTCCACATGCGTCTGTCCGGTCGGCGGACGGGGCGCACGCTCGAGCTCGGCGACAAGGTCAAGGTCCAGATCAACAACGTGTCGGTGATCCGGCGCCGCATCGACTTCACGTTGATCGCGACTGCGGCGTCCAATCGCATGCGTCCCACCCTCGAGCCCTCGCCGCGCGCGGGTATCGCCAAGCGCAAGCAGGCGGGGCGCGAGGTCGAGCGGGCGCAGCGTGGACGCGTGGAGCGTGGCGCCTCGCCCCGCGCCGCATCGACCGGCGGGAAGCTTCGCCTGGGCGTCTCGCACCGCGGGCTCAGCGAGCGCGGGGGTGAGAGCCCACGCAGTGGCCGTGCCAAGCCGGGCAGTGGCAAGCCCGCCGGCGCGAAGGCACGCGGTAAGCGCCGCTAGGAACCCTGTGAGCCTGCTTCGTAGGTGAGGCGCGGCGTGCGACTCGGGTGTTCGTCGGCGGAATATCCGGCGGGCAACCAGAGGTCGTAGGCGGCAAGTCAACGAACCATGCGCACGTCCAACCTTCTCGCAGTCGCTTTCGTCAGTGTTCTTCTCGGTGGCATCGCCACCGCCAAGCCCGTGAGCAAGCCGGTTCCTTCGGCGCCGTCGCACGACATCGATACTGACTCGATGTCGATCACGATGACGTCGAGCAAGGGCCGGCTCGGGGTCGCGGTCGTCGAGATCAGCCCCGAGCTCCGCAGTCATTTCGGCGCCCCCGCCGATCGGGGAGTACTCGTCAACGTCGTCAAGGCCGACAGCCCCGCCGCCAAGGCCGGCCTCCGCGTGGGCGATGTCGTCACCGAGGTCGATGGCCAGCCCGCGACGTCAGCGATGGACATGCTCGAGGCGATGTCCGATCGCAAGAAAGGCGAGGCGGTCTCGCTCGCGGTGCTGCGCGCCGGCAAGCGCACGGAGCTCACGGCCACGCTCACGGAGGACCCCGGCATGACCTGGCACCGCGCCACCAGCAGCAGCTTCCCGCGCGCGTTCCAGATGGATCCGCGGTTCAAGCAGTGGTTCGACGCCAGCGGCATGTCGCAGATGGATGCGTTTATGAACCCCGGCGGCGGTGACAGCGCGATGCAGCAGCGCATCGACGAGCTCGAGCGGCGCCTGAACGCGCTCGAGAAGAAGCGCTTTCACTAGAGCGCGGGCGTCCGTGGCGTACGCGTCGGCGGCGCCGAGTAGATCGTGCCCGGGACTGATATGTCGAGTCCCCCGAAGACGTCGAAGCACAACGCCATCGGCTTCTTCGAACGCATCTCCCCGAGGGTGATACAGCCGTAGGCCATGTCTGGGGACATCGGCGCGATCCATGTCTCGCGCGTGCTCGCCGAGGTCACGCGGAGGACGCCATTGTCATGCACGAAGGTGAGCGGGAACAGTGCGCTCGTTGACGCGTCCTCGCAGGTCATCGTGCTGTGGCACGCGTCGTCGATCGCGCTTACCTCGATCTTGCAGCGGTCGATTCCCGCCTCCCCGGTTGCCGGCCGCGCGCCGAGCTCGACATCGGCGGCGACGAAGAAGCGCGCGCGGATGATCACCTCGTAGTAGGCGGATGGCATGCTCCTGGGGATCGACATCTGTTGACCGACCTTGCCGCAGAAGGTGCCGTTCGAGACGGCCTGGCGCATCCCCGTCGACCCCGACGACGTCGCTGCTCGCCAGCACGCGCTAACAGCAACCACGAGCGCTATCGGCACGAGCATCCGCACGTGTCGAAGACGTCTCAACCGCTGGATCTGCGCAGGAAAAAGGTGGCTCCCTCGGGCACGAGCAGGTCGGCCCAGCGGCGTCGAGCACGCGCTTGGCCCGAGCCCACGCGTGGTAGGCCGCGAGCTCGCGGGAACAACGCGCGGCGCATCACGTGGGCCTAGCGCGCGGCGAGCGCCTCGAGCAGCTTGCGGCGCGTGATCGGCTTGGCGACCAAGGCGCGGACGCCAAGCTCCTTGGCGCGGCGACGGTGCTCGGGGTTTGCGCGCGAGGTGATGATCACGATCGGCGTCGACTTGAAGCGGTCGTCCTTACGGAGCCGCGAGATCAGGTCGAAGCCATCGACGTTAGGCATCTCGAGGTCGGTGACCACGAGATCGTAGCGGAGCTGCTTGGTCATCTGCAGCGCGCGCGCTCCGTCCTCGGCGACGTCGACGATCCAGCCCTCGCGCCCGAGCATGCTGGTCATCGCCTCGCGGATCGCGCGCGAATCATCGACGACGAGGGCGCGACCGGCGAGCACCACGGGCGCCGACGACGCATCGGTGATCTGCATGTTGGGCGCATCCGGGTGCGCGCGGCGCACGAGCTGCGCGGGGTCGAGGATCAGCTGCACCTTGCCCGAGCCACTGATCGTCGCGCCGGCGTACAGCGTGAGTGGAGCGAGCAGGGGGCCGAGCGGCTTGATGATGATCTCGCGCGAGCCGATGATCTTGTCGACGGTGCACACCAGCGTCTGCCCCGCGAACGAGATCACGATGCCGGGGCGGCGGTCGGTCGCCGCGGCGTGGCCGAGCAGCTTCTCCAGCCGCACCACGGGCACCACCTCGTGGCGGTAGGTCACCGTGGTGTCGCCCGGCTCGACGAGCATGGTGTCCACGACGTGGACGTTGGGCACCGCGTAGACCTGGCCGCCGACCTTGAACAACATCGCCTGCGCGAGCGCCGTCGACAGCGGCAGGCGCAAGCTGAAGGTGGTGCCGCGCCCGGGCACGCTCGAGATCTGGACCTCGCCGCCGAGCTTGGCCACGGTCTGCCGCACGAGCCCGATGCCGATGCCGCGCCCGGCCAGCTCGTCGGCATCGCCGCGCACCGAGACGCCGGTGCCGAGCAGCGCGTCGAGCACCTCGGCGTCGTTGGCGTGCTGCGCGCGGGTCGCGCTCCAGTGCCCGTTGGCGACCAGGCGCTGGCGCAGCGCGACGGTGTCGATCCCGCGACCATCGTCGGCGATCTCGAACACGAGGAGGTTGCCGTCCTGCCGCGCGCGCAGCGTGATCGTCGCCGCCGCGGGCTTGCCGTGTGCGACGCGCTCCGCCGCCGGCTCGACGCCGTGGGCGACCGCGTTGCGGAGGAGCTGCGTGATCGGATCCGCGAGTTGCTCGGCGACCGCCTTGTCGAACTCGGTGTCCTCGCCGACGGTGCGCAGCTCGACGTGCACGCCGGTCGCTCGGCGTAACGCGCGCAGCGTGCGGGCGGCGTGCATCATCAGGTCGCGCGCGGGGCCCATGCGCATGCGCGTGAGGCCCGCCTGCAGCTCGCCGATCGTGCGGCGCAACGCCTCGATCTCGTCGAGGAGTGCGGCGGTGGTCTGGCTGAGCAGTGCTGCCTGTCCGGCGAGCTCGCTCTCGGCCTCGCCGAGCACGCTGCGATTCGGCGGCCCGTCAGCGTCGAGCGTATCGCGCAGTGATTGGCGCGTTCGGGCGAGGTCGCGCGCGAGCGTGCGCAGCAGTTGAACCCGCCGCTCGATGCGCGTGCGGTCGAATAGCAGCTCGCCCGCCGACGACATCAGCTCGTCGATCCGCTCGGGCTCGACGCGCAAGAAGGCCTTGGGCTCGGGCGCTGGGACGTGATCGGGCACCTGCTCGAGCACCGGCTCGGGCGGCGGCTCGACGACATCGAGGCGCACCGACTCGCGGCGCCGGTGGGGCCGCATGACGAGATCGATCTGGTCGCGCAGCTTCTCGGCCGCGGCCTCGCGCGCGGTCTCGGTCGCGACCTCGAGGTAGGCGCGCATGCCGTCGGCGATCTCGACGAGCTGGTCGGCGGTGTTCTCTGTCCACGGCGACGGCTCGCGCCCGATCGCCGCGAGGGCGCTCTCGAGGCGGTGCGAGAGGTCGACCATCGCTGGCAGTCCCACGGTGCCGGCCGCGCCTTTGAGCGTGTGCGTCACCCGCATCATTTCGGTGAGCGCGTCGGGCGTGGGCTTGGCGGTGCCACCCGCGAGCACGCGCGTGGTCACCTGCTCGAGCGCGTCCTGCGCCTCCGTCTTGAACAGCTGGCGCAGCATGGCCAGCTCGTCGGCGTCGAAGTCGAGCTCGTCGCTCACGCCTGCTCGGCTCCTGCAGAGGTAATGACTTCCTGCGCGCGCCGCACGAGCACCGCGGGATCGAGCAGCGTCAGCGGGTGACCGGCGACATCGACCATCGTGCCTTCGCGTTCGCTCAGCGAGGCCACGTTCTCGACCTGGTCCACGCGCAGTGCGCACACCACGCCCTCGAGCTCGATGACGAGGGCACCGTCACCCTGGCGCGCCGGCGGTCCTGCGGGCTGGTCGAGCAGGGCGGCCACGTCGAGCACGGGCAGGATGGTCCCGTGCAGGTTGCAGACGCCGCACAGCGCCGCGGGGGCCGTGGGCACGCCCGTGACGAAGCCGAGGCTCACGACCTCGCGCACCCACCGCAGCTCCAGCGCTAACCGCGCCGTGCCAAGGGTGAACACGATGACGTTGCGAAGCTCGACCACCGCGCGACGATACTACTGAAGGCCCGCAGACCGCGCGTGCGAGGAGCCGCAAGCGCGGGACGGAGCACGCCGGATGAGCAGCTCAGCTAGCGGCTTTGGTCTCGAGCACGAGCTCGGGACGTGCGCGCGACTCGACAACCTCGCGCGTCACGACGCACTCCTTGACGCCGGTCAGCGACGGGATCTCGTACATCACGTCGAGCATCACTTCCTCGAGGATCGCGCGCAGGCCACGCGCACCCGACTGGCGGCGCGAGGCCTCCTCGGCGATCGCGGTCAACGCATCTGGACGGAAGTTGAGCTTCACGCCTTCGAGGTCGAACAGGCGCTGGTATTGCTTGGCGAGCGCGTTCTTCGGCTTCCACAGCACCTCCGTCAGCGCATCCACGTCGAGCTGGTCGCACGACACGATCACGGGGAGGCGACCCATGAACTCGGGAATCATTCCGAACTTCATGAGGTCTTCGGTTCGGGCCTGGCGGCGCAGCGCGTCTTTGTCATCCTCGGCAGTCGACATATGCGCGCCGAAGCCGAGGCCCCGCTGGCCGGTGCGGCGACGGACGATGTCCTCGAGGCCGTTGAAGGCACCGCAGCAAATGAACAGGATGTCCGTCGTATCGATCTGGATCAGCTCCTGCTGCGGCCGGTTGCGGGCGCCGTCAGGGGTGATGGTCGCGGTCTTGCCTTCGAGGATCTTGAGCAGCGCCTGCTGCACACCCTCGCCGGAAACGTCGCGCGTCGGGGACGGGGTACCGCCCTTGCGCGCGATCTTGTCGATCTCGTCGATGCAGATGATGCCGCGCGCGGTCTTCTCGACGTCACCGCCGGCGGCGCGGAACAGCGCCTTGACCACGCTCTCGACGTCTTCACCCACGTAGCCGGCCTCGGTCAGGGTGGTGGCATCCGCGATGGCGAACGGCACGTCGAGCTTCTTGGCCAGCGTCTGCGCGAGCAACGTCTTGCCCGAGCCGGTGGGCCCTATCAGAAGGATGTTGCCCTTCTGCAGCTCGACGTCGGTCTGTTTGCCGCGCAGTCCGATGCGTTTGTAGTGGTTGTAGACCGCGACCGAGAGCGCGCGCTTAGCGTCCTTCTGGCCAACGACATAGCGGTCGAGCTCTTCGACGATCGCCCGCGGTGGCGGGTACTTCGGTCGCTCGGACGCCTCTTCCTTCGCGAGGATGTCGTTGCACAGAGTCACGCACTGATCGCAGATGAAGACCCGCGGACCGCTGATGAGCTTTCGCACCTCGCGCCGCTGCTTTCCGCAGAAGGAGCAGTGGAACTCTTCCATCCAGCTCCAATTCTTACATGTTCCCGGGGGCAGGCAATAGCGTGAATGCCCCTTTGCCGGCACGGGAATCTTCTCTCACCACGAGCTTGACCCGGGAGCGATGCGAGGGGGATCACTTGGCCTCGCCGTGCGCGCCGTCGTCATCTGTGCCGACCCTGACCACGCCCAAGATCCGGGCGCGGCTGCGACGCTGCTCGTCGATCTGGGGTGCCGGGTGACCTTGGGGCGGTTTGATCTCGGGGGCCTGGACCTCGACGCACTTGCGCAAAAGGCTCCCAACGTCGTCGTGGTCGAGGCCGGAGACGATCTCGCCCGTGCGCAGAAAACGATCAAACGGCTGCGTGACGATGGGCCGCTCGTAGAAGTTCCGATCCTGCTTGCCGTCACCGTGGCACGGCTGCCGGCGCTAGACTTCTCGGTCGGTTTCGACGACTTCGTGCTGATGCCGATTGTCCCGGCCGAGCTCTATGGGCGGATGCGCCAGCTCGACTGGAAGACCGCGACCTTCGGCTCCGACGAGGTCCTCAAGATCGAGGATCTTGTCATCGATATCGCGGGGTACGAGGTGCGCATTGCGGGGCGGCGCGTCGAGCTCACCCACCAAGAGTTCGAGCTTCTCCGGTACCTTGCCCAGCATCGCGGGCGGGTATTCACCCGCGAGGCCCTGCTCGAGCGGGCCTGGGGGTACCGGTTCGCAGGAGGTACGCGAACGGTCGACATCCACGTCCGCCGGGTCCGGGCCAAGCTCGGTGAGATGGGCTCCATGATCGAGACTGTCCGCAACGTCGGCTACAAGATGCGCGGTTAGGTTAAAGTGAACGAAGTGGCAGGGCGAGCCTCGATCGTCGGTGCAGCGCTGACGCACATCGGCAAAGTGCGTGAACACAATGAGGATGCGTTTTTCTTCGACGAAGAACGCGGCATGTTCCTCGTTTGCGATGGCATGGGCGGCCATGCCGCCGGCGAGGTAGCGAGCGCCATCGCGGTGAAGACCATCCGCGAGCGGTGGGCTGACCCGGAGACCCAAGAGGTCGCCGAGGTTTGGCTGTCGCGCGGGACGGCGATCGCCAAGAAGCAGCTCCTGGCGTGGCTGCGCGACGGCGTGCTCGCCGCCCACAACGCAATCCTCGCCGAGGCCGAGCGCGACCCGAGCAAGGCCGGCATGGGTACCACGCTCGTCGGCGGCATGGTCGTCGGCAGCGAGGTGCTGTTCGCCCACGCGGGCGACTCGCGCGCATACATCGTGCGCGACAGCATCGCGATGCAGCTGACCGAGGACCACACGCTGCTCCAGCGCCTCTTGTCGGCCGGTATCGATGTCGACGTCTCGGGCGACGGCGCGCGCTTCCGCAGCATGCTGACCAATGCGCTGGGGATCGGCCAGGAGTGCAAGGTGTCGACGTTCGTCGTGCCGCTCGCGGATGGCGATCGCTTCATGCTGTGCAGCGACGGCATCAGCGAATACGTCCAGGAGAACGAGGTCGGCGAGGTCCTGATCAAACAGCCGAGCCCGGCCCGGGCGGCACAGAAGCTCGTGGATCTGGCGCTCGAGCGCGGCGGCGGTGACAACGCGACAACGATCGTCGTGCGCGTGCTCGAGGCCGGCGAGAGTCCTGTGCCCGCCGAACAGCGGCGCCGTGATGACCTCTCGATAAGCCTGTGTGAGCTGTGGACCGAAAAGGTCTCCCCGCAGCAGCGCCTGCGGGCCCTCCGCATCGCCATCCCGCGCGAGCATGCGGCCGGCGAGAAGCTGCCGGCCCATACGCTCGGCGACCGCGTCGCATGGATCGTCGTCGAAGGCGAGGTGCACTATGACGGCGAGGAGATCGGCCCCGGCGCGCTCGTTTACCCCGAGTCGCTCGTCGATGGCTCGACCCCACCCGACAAGGACGGGCTTGCGATCGCGCGGACCGAGGTGCGCGCGGTGGCCATCCGTAACGACGACTGGCGCGAGCTGTGCGAAGAAGACCCGGAGCTCGCCGAAGCGTTATCCGACGGGCTCACCCAGGTCATCAACTCGCGCACTGCGCTTCAGGAGACGATGGTCAGTCCCATGCTCCCGTCCAGCGGCTCGGAAGGTGCAGCCGATGTGGATCGGGCCATCGAGGGTGCGACCACCGCCCCAGCGCCCAAGGTGCTCGGTAGCACCACCACGCCGGACGCCGAGGCGCTCGGCCGTGCGAGCACGCCAATTCCGGTCGCATCCGACCGCACTTCGGAGCCCCAGCTCGAAGCGCTCGATGGCGCGCCAAAGGGCGCGGACCTCGCGGTTGCGCCGAAGCGCCCGCGGATGCCGACGGAGCCGGAGATCGAGATCTCCTACGGCGACGTCGGCAGCGACGATCATTAGCGGCCTGCGCTTCGCGTACGCGTACGACCTAGCGATTGTATTCGATCAGGTCCATTACGATATCGCCGAGCTCGGTCTTGGCGACGACCTTGATCGGCACGCGGTCAGCGTCATCGGACAGCCACACCTTGAACGAGCGCGCCGGCTTGTCGGACTCGACGGTCATGTTCGCGCGCGCGCGATACGACTTGCCGTCGTAGACGATCGCCCGCCGATTGCCGAGCGCGGAACCGATGGTCTCCTCGCCAGCGTAGGTGACGTCGACGCGCCACAGGCGGCGCCCACCGATCACGTAGACGGTGCGCGATTGGCCCTTGGTGCCCTTCCAGCCGCGAAGCTGCGCCATCGCGGTGTGCGCATCGTGTACCGGCGTCTTGCCGAAGTCGATCTTCGTCGATCGAGGCTCGGTATCGGTGGGGCGCTTGTAAAGGACCTCGGCGACGCTGCCGGTGAACGTCGCCGACGCGGTCGTGACCTTGTCACCGCTGATGATCTTGGAATCGAGCGACATCGGGCGTCCGCTGGCGACATCGATCACCGTGGTCGCCTCGTCGCTAATCTGCTTGATCATCGCGGCGGCGCCTGCGGTCGCTGCGCGCGAGCGGACGACGATCGCTTCCTTGCCGTTGACGCTGCCGATGTCGCCGACAGCGAGCTGCGCCTGCCCGGCGAGTACGCCCGCCAGGTGGACATCGAACGCCATACTCTCGCCGGGATTGAGCCCGAGCTCGGTCGAGTCTTGCGTGACCGCCGACGCGGCAGGCTGCGGAAGCGACATCGCCTCCGCGCCCGCGCAGCCGACGAGGAAGGCGAAGAGCCATGCACGCCGCATCACCCATCATGGATGAACGAATCTTCGTGATGTGGCAAGCGGTGATAGCGTGCGAGCGTGGACACGATCACGCGAATCGGCATCACGCTCGGCGATCCGGCTGGTATTGGGCCCGAGATCGTGGCCGCGACGCTCGCGGCGCTGCCGGATGAATCGCGCGCGCGCGCCATCGTCTATGGGGATCGCGAGCCTCTCGAGCGTGGCGCGCGCGCCCTCGGAGTTTCCCTGCCGGCGGACCTCGTGGTCCTCGGCGCGGGCCTCGGTGCCCAGGCCGTGGCTGGCCAGCCCGACGAGCGCACGGGCGCCGCGCAGGTCGGATACCTCGAGGCGGCGGTCGCGGCGGCCAAGCGCGGCGAGCTCGCGGCGATCGTGACCGCCCCCATCTCGAAGACCTGGGCGAAGCGCGCGGGATTCGCGTTCCCCGGCCACACCGAGATGCTCGCCGAGCGGCTTGGCGCGCCACACGTGGTGATGATGTTCGTCGGCCCCAAGCTCAAGGTCGCGCTCGCCACGGTGCACGTGCCGCTCGCCGAGGTACCGCGCGTGCTGACGACGGAGAGCCTGCGCAACACGATCGAGCTAGTGGCGCGCACCCTGGGCGAGGAGCTCCAGATCGCGGCGCCGCGCCTCGGCGTCGTCGGCCTCAATCCCCATGCGGGGGAGGGCGGCCTGCTCGGCGGCGACGAGGCGCGCGTGATCGTGCCGGCGCTCGCGCCCATCGCGGGTGTCGAGCTGCATGGGCCGCTCGTGCCCGACGCTGCGTTTCGCGACGCCTTGCACGGCCGCTACGACGCGCTCGTCGCGATGTATCACGACCAGGGGCTCATTCCGGTCAAGCTCGTGGACTTCGACGAGGCGGTCAATGTCACCCTCGGGCTTCCGATCGTGCGCACCTCGCCGGATCACGGCACGGCCTACGACATCGCGGGCAAGGGCCTCGCGCGCACCGTTTCCATGCAGCGCGCACTCGCGCTCGCCTTCGCGATGACCGCGCGGCGCGCTACTGGTGCGCCATGATGGTCCGCATCGCCGCTTCCTTGTCCTCGATGAGGTGACCGGCGACGTCGATCGTTACCTGCTCGAGGTTGCCGGTGAACGCGAACGGCGCCGTGTAGTCGGTCGTCACCGTCGAGCCATCGTCGCGCCCGCAGGTGAGCCCCTCGGTGATGCCGATGTCGAGCGGGATGGTCACCGGCAGGTTGGTCTGCGCGGCGAGCCGGTCATCGACGTAGAGCTGCGCCCGCCCCGGCGTGCCCTTGCCATGGGCGACGTCGGGCGCGCCGGTCGGCTCGAACTCGAAGCGCAGCTCGTGTTTGCCCTTCGCGAGCTTCGCCGTCGCGACATGGAACTGCTGCACGCCGAGATAGTTGTAGGCGTAGTGCAGCTTGCGGTCCTTGAGGTACAGCGAGTAGCCGCCGGCGGCCCCACCCTGCGCGACGATCACGCCTTCTTCGCCATCGGTAAGATCGACCGTCGCGGTGATGCTGTGCGGACGGTTGAGGATCTTCGGCGCGATCTTGTTCGCCACGCTCGACGTGTGTGGGTAGTAGACGTAGCGCGTGCGATCGCGCGCGATCTGCGGCCGCTCCTCGACGAGGCGCAGCGTGCCGCGGCTGTCGAGAGGCAGGACGTTGTACTTGCCCGCTTCCACGTACCACTGGGCGATCATCTCGATCAGCTTGGGCCGGTTGTCGGCGGCGACATTCCTGGTCTCCGCGGCGTCTTCATCGACGTGGTACAGCTCCCAGCCGTTGGCGTCGAGCTCGCGCAGCCTGGCCTCGTTGACGGCCAGCTCGCCGAACCCCATCCCCGCCTCGGCGAATGACGGTCCGGGCACCGGACACACCGCGCGCCAACCATCGTGATAGAGGGAGCGGTGGCCGAACATCTCGAAGTACTGCGTGAGGTGTTTGCTCTTCGCCTTGGCGTCGTCAAAGGTATGCGCGAACGAGTGCCCCTCGATGGGGGACTGCGTCACGCCACGGATCTGGCGTGGGGCGTCGACGCCGAGCGCTTCGAGCACCGTGGGTACCATGTCGATCACGTGCGCGTACTGCGTGCGTAGCTGCCCCTTGCTGCGGATGCCGTTCGGCCAGTGGACGAGGAACGGGTCCGCGGTGCCGCCGCGATACGTCTCGCGCTTCCAGCGTCGGAAGGGCGTGTTGCCTGCCCACGCCCAGCCCCACGGGTAGTGGTTGAAGTACAGCGGCCCGCCGAGCTCGTCGATCGCCTTCAGGTTGTCCTCGAGCGTCTCGGGGACGTTGTTGAAGAATAGATTTTCGTTGAGCGAGCCATGCGGGCCGCCCTCGGCGCTCGCGCCGTTGTCGCTAACCACCATGATCAACGTGTTGTCGAGTTGGCCCGTGTGCGCGAGGAACTCGAGGAGGCGGCCGATGTGATGATCGGTGTGCTCGAGGAAGCCCGCGAACACCTCCATCATGCGCGCGTACAGCCGCTTCTCGTCGCGCGACAGCGTCGCCCACTCGGCGACGTCGGGATCGCGCGCCGAGAGCTGCGTGCTGGGCGGGAGAATGCCGAGCTTGCGCTGCTTCTGGAACACCTTCTCCCGGTACGCGTCCCAGCCGTCGTCGAACATGCCCTTGTACTTGTCGGCCCACGCCTTGGGCACGTGATGGGGGGCGTGCATCGCCCCCGTGCAGAAATACATGTAGAACGGCTTGTCCGGCGCGACCTGCTTCGCATCGGCGATGAATTCGATCGCGCGATCGACCAGGTCCTCCGTCAGGTGATAGCCCTGCTCGGGCGTGCGCGGGGGGGCGACCTGATGGTTGTCGAATACGAGATCCGGGTAGTACTGGTGCGTGTCGCCCCCCATGAACCCGTAGTAACGCTCGAAGCCGCGACCGAGCGGCCAGCGATCATATGGGCCAGCGGCGCTCACCTGCTCGGCAGGCGTGAGGTGCCACTTGCCGACGCAGAATGTGTTGTAGCCCTCCGCGAGGAGGATCTCCGAGAGAAAGCCGTTCTCGAATGGGATCGACCCATTCGCGCCCGGGTAGCCGGTCGCGCCCTCGGTGATGCAGGACATCGCATTGGAGTGGTGGTTCCGTCCGGTCAACATGCACGACCGGCTCGGCGAGCACAGGGCGGTCGTGTGCATGTTCGTATAGAGCAAGCCGTTCGAGGCGAGCCGATCGAGGTTGGGTGTACGGATCGGAGAGCCGTAGCAGCCGAGGTGGCCGAAGCCGGTGTCGTCGAGCACGATGTACAGGACGTTCGGTGTCCCCGGCTTCGCGCGTAGGGGCGCGGGCCATGCAGGGGAGGACTCGGCAAACGTCCGACCGATGGTGCCGGGGAACGCGGTCCCGGGCGGGTATTCCTTGAGCGTCATGGTCACGCGTGCAGCAAATGCGAGGCCGTTCGCTGGAACGTTGCATGCACAGAATCTCGCCCATGTTGGCCGGCGAGCTCTGTGTACGCGATGTCGTGACCGCGAATGCCGACGAGACCGTCGTCGAGGCGGCCCGAAGAATGTCGCAGTATCGGGTCGGGGACCTGATCGTCGTCGAGCGCACCCTGCCGATCGGCATCGTCACCGACCGTGACCTGGTGGTGAACGTGCTCGCGTGGCCCGAGCGCCGGCCCGCTGAGGTCCACGTTATCGACGTGATGCAACGCGAGCTGGTCCTCGCCCTCGAGGAGGACGACATCGAACACGTGCTGGAGCGGATGCGCGAGCATGCCGTGCGTCGGATCCCGGTCGTCGACCGGCGCGGCGCGCTGCAGGGCATCCTGACGCTCGAGGACGTGCTCGGCTGGA
>JANRKM010000149.1:0-46599 GCA_033763475.1 Kofleriaceae bacterium | reverse complement strand
CGCTCGCGAAGCAGGGACTGATGCAGCGCACTCGTGTCACGGTCAAGACGACGCCGCTCTCGGTCAGCGAATGAGCGCCGTGACGCTGCCCCGAGATGACCGCTAGTGGGCGGGACAAGCTTCCAGGTCGGCGAACGGCTTGATGTGCTGCGCTCCCCCAGTACCGCGGCGAGGTCCGCACGGCCCTGTTCCCTCGCATCGAACGCACCGCTGCGCCGTTTGCCGACCAGCTCTGTGCGCGTGATGTTCCACGTTGGCTCGAACGGTCCGCCGATTAGCGCGTAGCGCCATTCGCAGGGCTGATCGCGAGGAGCCCGAACCGCCGCCGCCGTCGCAGCAGGGGCGTTCGCGACAGGCTTCGGCGCAGGCACTGGTGCGGAGAGGGCTCACCGACACACGCGACGACCGATAACACGGCCGAGCACCCGCACGTTCGGCCGAACATAACAACGTGGGCGCAACGGGTGCAGCCCTTGCAGCATCGATCGTCAGAGACATCCCAGGAGGTATCGATGATCGCCGCAACCATCTCCTCGGCGATCGCACCTGCGCCTGTAGCGCCAGGTCGGATCGCTATCTCGCTACCATGCGAGCACCGCTCGCCCCAGTTCGTCGCCGAAGCTCTCGCGGAGCGTCTGCGCGCCCGCGGGTACTGCACCGACATCATGGGGCCGCTGGATGAACTACCACGCGAGTTTGATGCACTCGTTCTCGGCTGCCTCGCCGACTCCGAGGAAGACTTGCGCGCCCTGGCCCACTATCTCGAACACGCACACGACGAGCTCCAGCACGTCGCCACCGCGCTGTTTCTCGTTTACCCACCGAGCCGGACCCATCACGATCCGGCCGGCGAGATCGCTGATCTCGTAACCAAGCTGCAATGGCGACCGGACCTCGCCGCAGCCTTCCAGAATCACGAGGCAAAGTACGGGGCGATGATGCGTTGGTGGCGTCATCACGTGCACAAGCGCCACGAGCTGTCGGTGTCCGTCCCTGCCGACATCGACCACTTCGCCGAAGCCATCGCGACGGGGCTGACACGTGCCTCGGTGACCGGAGACCTCGCGCGCATGCGCGCACTCCGCCACCCACCTGCGTTCGCGTCGTAAGACGTTCGGCGCGGGCCGGCCTACCGAGCGTTACGCTGCCGCGTCCGCGCGGCCTTGCGCGCCGCCTGCGAGCGGGCGGTCGCGCCCTTCGTGGCCACCGCCTGGCGCGCCGAACGCGACCGCTGCGTGTGCGTCCTCCGCTTCGCTGCGCCACGCGCTTGGCGCGACAACGCGCGATGCGATCCCGCCGCGCGGCCCTCGCGCTGCAGGGCGCTCATCGTCGCGCGAGCCCGGCGTCGTGACGGCTTGCGCCGCGGATGCTGCTTCGCCTTTTCGAGCTCGCGCAACGCTGCGCGCCGCGTCCGCTCCGACGTGGTGCCCTTGCGCGGAGGCGGCACGCGCACGCCGGCGCGCCGGGCCTTGGACAGGCCGATCGCGATCTCTTGCTTCGCCGAACGTGCACCGTGCTTGCCGTGCCTCACGTGGCGAATCTCTTCACGGACGTACTCGCCCGCCACCGTTCCCGGGCTGCGTCCGCGGCGCTTCTGGCGGCTGGCTCTTAGTTTCGTTGCCTGCTCCGGCATGACGTGCTCGGCCTGCACCTCATGTTCCACGCGCGAGGGCGCCTTTACGTCCCTCGGCGCTCGCGGAGCATCTGCTCGACGCGGCACATCGCGTTCCACACCGCGAGCGCGTCTGCACGACGCCCACACGCAGCGTCCAGCGCGACGCGTATGTATTGATCGACGGATGTTTCGGTACAGACTGGGACCGCATCCGACGACGCATGAGCATCGGCGCAGCCGAGCGGTTGGATGGTCGCGCTGCTTCCGCGCGCGATCCGCGCTGGCGGAGTGACCGGCTCGCGCCGACGCCGCGTTTTCGACTTGCTCTCCATCGAGTGTCTCCTCTCGGCCACCGAGGCGGGGAGCAAAACGAGTGCCCGCGAACGACCGCATGGCACCGCGGGTGGTCGCGACGCTCACGCCACAGCGAGCGCGTGCGCGCGACGCTGTGTTGTCGACGGGAGCGCGGCGTTGCGCCGGATCACGGTCAACGCATCTCGAGCGGCTGCAGCGGCTGGCCGAGATACTCGCGGAACCACGCCGCCGCGAGCCGCGTGACCTCGTCGAGCGCCCCGGGCTCTTCGAACAGGTGCGTCGCACCGGCGACCACCTCGAGTCTCGCGGGGCACGCCAGCAGGCGCATCGCACGCCGGTTGAGCTCGAGCACGTCCCGGTCCTGCGAGCCGACGATGAACAGCGTCGGACAGGTTACGTCGCGCAGTCCCTCGGCGGCGAGATCAGGGCGACCACCGCGCGAGACGACGGCGCGCACGGCGGGCTCGTCGGCGGCCGCGAGCAAGGCAGCGGCGGCCCCCGTACTCGCACCGAACAGACCGACGGGTAACCCCGCCAGCTCGTGCCGGGTCGCGACCCAGCGGAGCGCACCGCTCATCCGCGTGGCGAGCAGTGGAATGTCGAACCTCAGGTGCCGCGTGTAGCGCTCCGCTGTCTCCTCCTGCACGGTCAGCAGATCGAACAGGAGCGTCGCGAAGCCAGCGCGTGCCAGCGAGCTCGCGACGTACTGATTGCGTGGACTCCGCCGACTCGAGCCGCTGCCATGGACAAACGCAATGAACCCGCGTGCGTTGGGTGGAATCACCAGGTCGCCACGCAACGCGGTGCGCGCCGCATGCACGACGACAGGGACAGACTCCAGTGCGGCTGACTCGATCGGCTCCAGCATGAGGCCCTCACGGATGCGCCGCGGGTTCGGGCGGTGCGGCAACAGACTTCTGCGCTTCTGCGAACCGCTCGTCGGCAGAGTCGAGGAGCGCGCGGACCTCCGCATCACTCGTCTGCTCGAAATCGCGATACCAGAGCCCGATCGCCGTCAGGTAGCCCGGGACCGCGAGGCACACGACATCATCGACGAGTGGGCTGATGATCCCGACGGCCTCGGGCGCTGCCACCGGCACAGCGACGATCACCTCCGCGGGTTCACGCTGGCGCAAGGCCTGGATCGCGGCGCGCATGGTCGCGCCCGTGGCGAGTCCATCGTCGACGAGAATCACGCAGCGCTCGCGCACGTCGAGGAACTCGCGCCGACCGCGAAACATCCGCTCGCGCCTGGCGAGCTCGGCGATCTCCGTGTTCATCACATGGAGAAACTCCTCCTGCGTGACATTCATGGCCTCGCGGATCGTGGGGTCGACGACCTGGACGCCGCCCGAGGCGATCGCCCCCATTGCCAGCTCGGACCTGCCGGGGACGCCGAGCTTGCGCACGACGAGCACGTCGAGCGGCACCTCGAGCCGTACCGCGACCTCGTAGCCGACTACCACGCCGCCGCGTGGCAACGCGAGCACCAGCACGTCGGGGCGCTCCGCGTAGCCTTGCAGGGCTACCGCGAGCTGCGCGCCCGCATCGTGGCGATCGCGAAAGATCCTCATGCGTTCGAGAGTTGCACGAACAACGCCACGCCGCTGGCGGGCTCCCTTCTTGCGTCGACACGAGGGATGACCGTTTATGCATGTCCGCTCCACCCCGAGGTGGAGAGTCGCCGACCGTCCACATGCCCGCGATGCGGCATGAAGTTGGTGATCCGCGACGAAGAACGCGCGAGCACGGGGCGCAAACCTAAGGAACTTCCGATCCGCCGCGACCTCTAGTCCGCTGTGCACCGAGTGGCCGGTCCGCTCTGCTCGGTCGCGTCGCGTGACATCCGCGCACGGTCCCGGCAGTGGCGCGCGGTGTGCACCCCGCTTCGCTTCATGGACCGCCCCGCTCGTGCATCCGAGATCGAGCTCCTGCTCGGCGACGTGAACCCTTCGGTCGTCGCCCGCATCCTCGAGACCGGCGCGTCGATCGCCGAGGTCGACGAGGCGCTGCGCTCGGCGGAGGACGAAGAAGCGTTCGGCGAGGAGTCGCGCGCGCCGTCCACGTCGCGGGTCGCCGAGGTACGCGCGATCCTCGAAGAGATCGCGATCGACGACGACCAGCAGTACGACGAGGATGTCGTCGCCCGCCCCTAGTTGGCGCGCGGAACCACGAGATCCACGATCACCGGGAAGTGATCGGACCCGACGTCGGGACCGATGCGGCGATCGCGCACGCCGATCGAGCAGCTCGCGAGCACGTGATCGATCGGGATGCGCATGAAAGGGATCGCCGCGTGCCAGCTCGCCTGGACGCCGAACCCCGCACGGGTGTCACACAGGCCCGTCCGCGCGACCAGACCGCGAAGCGTGCGCGACCACGGCGTGGCGTTGAAATCCCCCATCACGATCACCGGCCCGGCGAGCTCGGCCACCCGCGACGCAAGCCCGTCCCGCTGTGTGGTCTGGTAGTCGGCCCATCTCGAGGTCATGGGCGGAACCAGGTGCGCCACCACGGCGGTCAGGCGCACGCCCTCGAGCGAGACCTCCCCGACGATCGTCGAGAGCGGCGCGCCGAGCTCCTCGATCGTCCCGGTCACCGGGCCGCGCGCGAACAACGCCACGCCGAAGTTGTCCTCGGCCGGATACGCGAGCCGCCCCGGATATGCCGCGAGCGAGGGGGCCAGCTCGTCGAGCCAACGCTGGTTGACCTCGACCAGACCTATGACATCGGGTCGCGCTGTTTCGATCAACGTGCGCACCGCGTGCGTGCCGGTGTTGGCGGTGAGAACGTTGAGGGAGAGCACGCGCACCGGCACGCCGTTCCGGGGCAGTAGGCGAGGCGCGCGCCCGAGGTCGGCGAGCACGGGCAACGCGTGCAACACCAGCGCAATCGCGGCGGCATCGAAGTAGCCGCGCAGCTTCAGCCCCGCCGCCGCGCCGACGACGAGCATGCCGAGCACGACGTACTGGACGCGGAAATGTTCGAACAGCACGAACGGGAACGCGGGGATCCACGACGCGACGAGGGCACACGCGAGCCCGACCGTCGCCAGAGAGACCAAAGCACGCGCGATGCGCATCGCGCTGAGTCTAGGTGGCTCTGCACGGGGCGGCTCGTCTGGCCGTGAGCCAATGTTCTTTGCGGACGCGTATCAGTGCTCCCCGTGCCGTCGCGGGTCCACGCCGCTCGGCGCGCCTTAGCGGGCTCGAAGGCGCGCAGCGCGAGCGTGAAGAGTCCGCCATCGCCGGGTTTTGCAGTTCCCCTGCACCGATCGCAGGCTAGCCGCGCAGCTCGGTGATCACGTCGTCGAGCGATAGCGCCTCGAGGCGGAGCGCCTTGGCGAGCTGGGTCGCGATCTCTCGCTCCTGCGCGGAGACGTCATCATCGGCCAGCGCGATCGCGAGGCCGAGCCGCAGGGCAGCTTCCGCGGCCTCGCGCTCGGTCACCAGCTCCGCCACGCGTGCGATGCGCGGCTCGAAGCCCGCGGACTCGAGCTCGTTGGTCGCGACAGTGAGCAGTTCGTCGACCTTGTCGCGATCGACACCGCCGAGGATCTCGAGGCGATCGAGGAGCGCGTCGTACTCCTCTTCGCTCGCGTGCCCGTCAGCCGCCGCGATCACAAAGGCGCAGGTCACCGCCCCCTCGAGGAAAGCCTCGTTCGCAAGGCGCTCGGTCATACGGTGACGGGTCCACCAGGTGCGCTTCTCGTAGCTCGCCATTACATCCGGTTATACACACCCGTCAACGACCGTTCACGGGGACAGGCGCAAACACGCATTAGATCGCAGCGCGCTTGACGTTGTCCATCTTCGGCCGGCTGTCGCTGGAACGCCACGCCGGTACACTCGGCAGCGGCGGCGGACGGTTCGGTGCGCTCGGCGCGCTGTAGACGCGCGAGCTACACGTCGCGACGCCGCCGAACCGGCGGGCCTCTTCACCATCGTGATCGACGAACACACGGGCGCCGCGGATCGCGGTCGCGGTCTCGATGGCCGCGCGAGCTGTACTCGCGTCGGCCCCGACGATCACGACGTGCACCTGCCCGCGGGCACCGAGTTCGTCGGCGAGCCGCGCGAGCTCCGCCATGCGCGCCCCCATGCATGGCTGCTGCGGGTCAGCGACCATCACCACATTGACGACGCCAACCGTCGGCGCGATCACGCTGTCGGTCGGCCAGCGCGGCGCTGTCGTGTGCGCCGCGGCCGAACCCATGGTGTGCCACACGACACCGACCGCGCTCGCGATGCCGACGCACCACGCGGCGACCACGCCCGCAACTAGCTTGTGCTTCATGCCGCCTCCCCTTCCAGCGCCATCACGGCGCGCACCACGACCAGATCACCGTCGAGCTCGACGTCGACAGCCATCTCGGCCTCTGCAGCCACGCGCCCGATGCCGAGCCCGCCACGCGCTCGCGGTGCCTGCTGCATGAGGTCGAGGTAGACGCCCATCATGTCGCGTGAGCCTTGCTGGAGACGCGCGGCCATTGCACGCAGCGCCACCAGGTTCTCTGCCAAGGCCCGGTTGCGCGTCGTGATCAATACGCGATGTGGCGCCACCACGTCGACGCGAATCGACGCGAAGCCGTCCGACGAGAACTTCACGGCATTCTCGAACAGCTCGTGTGCCGCGATCGAAACGCGCGACAACATCTCGTGATTTGCGCCCGTGCGATGCAAGCGCTCGAGGAGCCGCCGCACCGCCGATACCTGCTCGACCGTGAACGCACCGTCGAGCTCGAACCGGTTCTCGCGCCACGCGCCCGCGACTCTCATCACGCCCACCTCCTGTCCTTTCACATGACCCCACGGCCGCCGTCGCGTCCAGGCTCGCGGAAGACTCCCGCCCGCGACCGCGGAGAATTACGACTCGCTACGTAGCGAGCGTGCGGGAGTCACGGCGGGCCGAGCTCGACGTACATACGGCCATCGAGCTCCACGTCCACACGGCGCTGGAACGCCGGCGTCTTGATCCACATCGCTTCGATCGGCTGCTTCGTTGGAGGTGCGGCGATCTCGGTGCGCCCGGCTCCGATCTTCTGGGTCACCGAGGCCATCGCGACGAAGTGGTGGTCGAGGAATTCGATCGTGACCATGCCGAGCTCGGCCTTGCTCTCGACGCGCAGCGTATTGGGTGCGAGCTGGTCAGCATCGCCGAGTGGGGCCCTTGCGCGCGCGGGCTTCGCGGGTCGCGCGAACCGCAACGCGAGTGCGGGCTCGGCAGGCGCGGGCACGGTGTAGCTCCTGGCCCACGGTGCATCGCCGGGCACAGCCGCCACGTCGGAGTCGCGCAGCCGTGCGTCGAGCGGCCCCGTATGCTGGAAGGTGTTCGCCACCGGCCCCACCATCATCCGCGGAGGGCCGCCCGTATCGACGACGAACACGCAGAGGCGCGGGCCCTTCGCACCGAGGTAGTGGATGCCGCTCTCGCCGTTGCGGTTGAACGTCGCGTAGTCGGCGATGAAGGCCGCGTCCCTGAGGCCGGCGTCGATGTTGGGAAACAGATCGAAGTACCAACCGTCGAACGTCGCGACGGGAAACGTGCCCGTGTAGCCGTCCGCGGTGGCGACGCGACGCTCGACGATCATGGAGAGGAACCGCTTGGCCGCGGCCGACAGCGGACGATTCGCGAGTTGCTCGTCCGACAAGGCCGCGAGCACGTTCATGAGGCGCTCGAGCCGGCGGAAGTACGCCGCGGCGCCGGTCGTGCCCTTCGGATCGAGCTGCTGGAAGACGGCGAGCCCGCGCTTCGCATATGCGGCGAGCGCGCGATAGGTGGCGGGTGCGGGCTCGACGTAGCCGTCCGGAATCTCGCACCCACCCTCGTCGTAGACCTGCGCGGTGACAAGCACGTGGTTGTGACGCAGCTGCCCGTACGCCGCGATCGCGGAGGAGAGGCGGAGATCCTGGAACGCGGGCGAGTCCATGAACGACGGCCGCGCACCGGGAGGGGTGTCGGCGAGAGCGCGGATCGCGGTGAGCCACGCGCTGTACAGATCGTCTCCGAGCGGCGCCGCGGCGAGCTGCGCGCGTGCCTCCTGCAGGCGGGTGCGATCGGTCTTCGCCTCTGCATGCGCCAGCGCGCGGTCGTGGCCCAGCATGAAGCCCACCTCCGTGCCGCGCACGTTCGGACCGCGCCCGCTGGTGAGCGACCACAGCGCTTCGTTGTCGGGCGTGATGCGCGGGCCGAGGAGCGTCGCGATCACGGGCAGGTTTGGCACCGCTGGGTTGGGATGCAGATTGACGGTGCGCACGAACTTGTCGCCGATCGCAGCGCGCAGCTTCGCGGGCGCCGCGATGACGTCGATCTTCTCGATGCCGGCCTTCGCGCGGAGGTCTACGAGCTGCGCGATCGACACGTCCTCGCGCTTGCCCGCCATCGCGCCCCACCCCTTGTCGAGCGCCGCGATGTTGGCGAGCGCCCCGGTACGCTTCGCGAGATCGGCGAGCGCGAGTGCAACCGCGGCCTCGCGCGGGGTCTCGCGCGGGTCGAGCACGTCGCCGGGCAACGAGCTGCGCGTGTCGCGCGACACGAGGTTGAGCTCGAGTCGCGACAGCCACGTCGCCGAGCGGAAGTAATTGGCAAGGCCGCCGAGGTCGGTGTCCTCCGCGTAGTGCCCACGAGGTGTGTACTGACTCGTGTCGATCGCGCGGGTGCGCCCGAACAGCTCCACCAGCTGCTGCCCGTTCTCGCGCTGGATCATCGCGACGAGCTTCGCCGCGGCGAGCCCCGCTTCGGGGCCGAGCTCGCTCGGCACGTGTTGCCCGGCGAGCAGCGTGCGCGCGACCGTAAGATAGAGATCGAGATCCGCGGCGACCTCCTTCGGATACCGCGTCGCCGCCGTCGCGAGGCCGCAGTGCAGCGCCCCGAGCGCATCGTCGAGCATGTCGACCATCGCCTGCGACTCGACGGCGCCGAACAGTTGATCGTGCGAGATGTAGATCGCGTGCAGGATCGAATCGACGGTGACGTACACCGGCAGCTGGCCGCGATGGATGTCGTAGTACGCCGTTGAATAGGTGCCGTAAGCGAGCCGCTCCGGCACCACGAAGCCGTCCCGCGCGAGCTGCGATTCTTCGGCCGACGTCAGCGCGAGTGCGTTGCGCACCAGATCGCGATGCGCAGGCGGCGTCGTGCGATTCCAGCCGCGCGGCGATGACATCGCAGGTACGGGACGGCGCAGGGTCAGGATGTTGGCCGCGAGCGCGCCGCGATGCCGCGTGTCGCACGTGCCGCCCTGCTTGCGAGTGCGATTGAGCTCGGCGAGCTTGTCGTCGAGTGTCGCGCCGGGCATCCAATCTTCGCCTTCGTGGGGCGGTGCCACCTCCTCGGCGCCAGACGCGGGAGCCTCGGGATAGGCCTCGAAGTAGCCCGTGACCTTGCGCTGGCACTTGTGCGGTTGCCAGGGCGGCGGCTGGTCGGGAATCGGGCCCGGCGGCTGGTCCGCGCGAACCTCGACCTCCTGCATCTTCCCGCCGTCGCTCGCGGGTGCGGTGACCGGTAATGGCGCTGGCGTGGGAGCGCGTGCAGTGCGTGTGTCCGGCGGCGAGGAGCAGGCGGTCAAGAGGACCACCGCGATCAGGGTTCGCATCTGCCGGATACACGCGCAGGGCGGCGAAAAGTTCTTGAATTTATTTTACTTTCCGCCTGCAACCGGCGTCGCGAAGCCGTGTCCTAGTTCAGATAGATCATCTTGCCGGTGACGCGAACCTCGCCCTTCGCTTCGACGGTGGTGTCTTCTTCCGATGCCACGGCGACCTTGCCGCCCTCGATCGCGACCTGCTCGCTGCCCTTGATCTCGACGCGGCTCGACGCGATCTCGACCGACTCGCTGGCCTTGAGCTGCATCCGCACGCTCTCCATCTGCAGCACAGGCCCGTGCTCGGTCAGCTTGATCCGAAGCTCGAGCATGCCCGACTCGCTGCGGATCTCGACGAGCTGGTCCGCGCCCTGTTCCGAGACCACGAGCTTCTTGCCGCCCCGCAGGAACACCTCGCGTTCGCCCTCGTGCTCGGTCGTCTCCTCGGGCGGCGTCTCGGTATAGAGCTTTTCTTTGGGAGCGCCGGACATGCTCTCAAGGTAACACTTCGCGGGCACATGAACACGGGCCTCATCGTCTGCCCCGGATGCCGCACCTTCGAGGATGGCGCCCTGCACCTGCGCACGCTGGAGATGGCCGATGGTGCGCTCACCTGTGCGTGCGGCCGCGAGTACCCGATCGTCGACGGTGTGCCGGTCGTCCTGCCACATGCCGATGAGTTCCTTGCGCGCGAGCACTGCGCAGTCGCGGAGGGCGAGCTCGCCCACGATGTCGACACGTTGGTCGTCGAGGGTGAGCGCGACGATGCGCCCTACCCGCGCCTCCTCGAGCACCTCTCGATCTACCTCGACGCGCTGTGGGGCGATCGCAGCGAGCCCGCACCCGACGGCGAGCGGTTCGGCGCCGACGCGCTGGTCGCGAAGATCGCCGCGCGCGCCGCACATCGCGTGGCGCACGCCGTCGAGCTCGGCTGCAGCACGGGCCGGATCGCCGCGGAGCTCGCGGCAGGTGCCGACCACGTCGTCGCCCTCGATCTGCAGCTGGGCTCGGTGCGCCGCGCGCGCCGCCTGCTCGACGGCAGCTCGCTGCGCTATGCACGCCGTGTCGTCGGCCGCCACTTCACTGCGGCCACCGCACGTGCCGGTGACCGCGCGGTCCCCGAGGCGCGCCGTACGCTGTTGTGTGCCGATGCCCTCGACCCGCCGCTCGTGCCCGGGATGTACGAGCGCGTGGTCGCGCTGAACCTGGTCGACTCGGTCTCCTCCCCGCGCACCCTCCTGGCAGTCCTCGACGGCCTGTGCGCCGAGGGTGGCGAGATCCTGCTGTCCTCGCCGTTTGCCTGGCAGAGCGACATCGTGGCCGTCCCGGATCGGCTCGGAGGCGCCGACCCAGCGGCCGAGGTCACGCGGATCCTCTGCGACGGTGACGGCCTGGACGCGCGCTACGACGTCGAGGACGTGGCCGATCTACCGTGGACCTTGCGGCGCGATGCGCGAACTTGCATCACCTATCGCACCTTCTACCTCCGGGCCCGGAAGCGTCGCCAGGGAACCTAGGCACGCCAAGATCCGTATATCCTTGGCGACAGGAGTCCGATGCCCGCCCCTCAAGCAAGCGTCATGAAGCAGCTCGTCAGGGCGAAGTTCACGTCCTTCGGGCTGAAGGTGCCCAAGGACTGGAAGAAGCCCCAAGGCGAAGGCGGCGCCGACCACTACAATGACTCGTTCGAGAAGAGCGAGCTGTCGACCGCGCCTGGCGCCCCGCCGCTGTTCCAGCCGGCGACGATGAACGCGTATCACACGAAGACGCAGAAGCAGCACATCAAGGACTACGGCGATTTCATGGATGGCATCGTCGATGCCATCTGCTCGGCGTGGGGCAAGTGGCAGAGCTTGGCCTCGATGACGGGCGTCCTGGTCAACGGCCCAACTGCGTCGGGCGGTATGGTCGTGGGTCCTCCGCTCGCCCCGCTGATCCTGGCCGAAGCGCCGAAGTCGAAGATGAACCACATCAAGTGGTCCACAGCGATCGCGAACGCGATCGGCACGGGGTGGGCGTCGTTCCAGAGCTCGATCAAGGTCCCTGGCCTCCCCTGGTACCCGGCGTTTGTCATGGTCACCTTGCCGATGGCTCCGCCGACTCCCAACGTACCGACGCCGGTCATGACGCTGACGTCGGTCAAGGTCTCGTTGTCGGTGAGCGCCCTCAAAGGATCGATGATCAGCAACCTCGGCGACCCCAATGCGCCCCACCACGCGGAGCTGTTCGAGTCGGTCGCCGATGGCTTCGATAAGGTGCTCACGATGTGGATGGGAACCACGATGGTGACGAACGTGCTGGGCACCGGCCCCGTCCCCACGTTCGCGCCACCCGTCGTTCCCGGTGGCCCCGTCGTCGGCGGCACCGGCAACATGCCTCCCGGTGGATTCAAGTAAGGAGCACCATGCCGCCTCAAGGACGTATTGGAGATAAAGCGCAGGTCCCTGTGGACGCCCACGGCTGCCCGGGCTGCCCGCACTCGTGCACGGGCCCCGGCGTGCAGGGCTCGCCCGACGTGATGACGAACAGCAAGCCTTCGCTGCGCCAGGGTGACCCCGGCATCCATGCGGCGTGTTGCGGTCCCAACACCTGGACCGCGGCCAAGGGCAGCGGGACCGTGTTCATCAACAACAAGCCCGCGCATCGCCAGGGCGATCAGACGACCCACTGCGGTGGGTCCGGCATGCTGACCGAAGGCTCGAACAACGTAATGGTCGGCGGCTAGGGTCGGACCCTAATCGCCCAACCAAGAGCTCAGTTACGCGTCGTAGAAGTGGTGCACGTCACGATCACCAGGTCTACGTGACGCGCAAGTTGCGCGATTAGGGTCCGACCCTACTTCTTGCCCGCCGTGGAATATAGCGCGGGCTCGACATGCGCCGGCGCGGCCTTGTTCTCCGCGACCGTGAACGACTCGGCATCCGACGGGAAGGCGCCACCGCGGACCTCGGCGACGTAGTGGTTGACCGCGTCCTTGATGGTTGCGCCGAGGTTGGCGTAGCGGCGCACGAACCGTGGCTTGAACGATTCGTCCATGCCGAGCATGTCGTACGAGACGAGGACCTGGCCATCGCAGCCGACGCCCGCGCCGATGCCGATGGTAGGCACCGAGACCGCCGCCGTGATGTCGCGCGCGATGTCCGCCGGTATCGCCTCGAGAACGATGGCGTAGGCCCCGGCCGCCTCGAGCGTGAGCGCATCCTCGAGGAGCCGCTCGCGGCCGCCGATTTCGCGCCCCTGCACCTTGAAGCCACCGAGCTGGTGGAAGCTCTGCGGCGTGAGGCCGATGTGGCCCATGACCGGAATGCCCGCACTGACGAGCCGAGCGACGAGCTCCGCGTGGACCGCGCCGCCCTCGAGCTTCACGGAGTGGCAGCCGCCCTCCTTCATCAGCTTTCCGGCGCTGGTCATGCCCTGCTCGATCGACGCCTGGTACGACATGAAGGGCAGGTCGCCAACGACGTGAGCCCGACGAGCGCCACGCGCGACGGCCCGACAGTGATACGCGATCTCGTCGAGCGTGACGGGAAGCGTGGTTTCGTGGCCCTGGACCACCATGCCGAGCGAGTCGCCGACGAGCAACACATCGGCGCCGGCTTCGTCGAGCAGGCGAGAAAACGTGGCGTCGTACGCGGTGAGCATGGCGATTCGCTCACCACGCTCTTTCATCTGCCGCAGGGTCTGGATGGTGACGCGACGAGGAGTCGTCTGCATTCCGTCCTACCTTTCTCTTGTCTTGTCAGTGCCGCCGCGAGGGTCACGCGCCGACCATCCGGCTGCGTGCTCTGTTGGCTTCTACGCGGGTTGTAGCATCGATCGGGAGTCGCCGGGGAAGCAGTTTCTAGTAGGGCAAGTCCGCAAGACCTATTCGGGAGTGGGAGGCATGCGCGCTGCACCGTCAGCAAGCCATGCGCACTCTTCGTTCCGTCCCCGATCCGATGCTCGATGAGGCCCCCGAAGTGACAGCGGATGACCGCGTCACCGCGATGGTCATGGCCAGCGGATCTTCGTTCGAGCTGTTCAGTGCGTTGACCGCGTTGGTGCTGGCGATCCTCGCAGTCGCCGGGTATTTCCCGATCTACATGGCGGCGATTGCCACGGTGGCTACCGGGTTTGCCCTGTTAGCGCAGGGCGGCACCGTGGCGGCGCGCTGGCGCAAATCAGCACGGGTTGCGGGTAGCGAGCACGCCGAAGCGATGAGCGTGACCACCGAGATGTTGGGAGGAATGATCGGCGTGATCCTCGGCCTGCTCGCGCTGGTCGACGTCGCACCGATGCAGCTACTTCCCGCGGCGGCCCTGGTGCTCGGCATCTCCGTACTCCTGGGTGGCCCTGCGCAACCCGACCTCGTGGATGCCGCGCCTACCACTGCACCGACGCAGGCCCGGCTCGCGCGTTCTGCGGTGCGGTCGTCGGGCGGCGTGATGGTTATCGGGGGCCTGATGGCGATCGTGCTCGGAGTGCTCGCCGCGACCGGCATGGCGCCCGTACTACCGCTGACGCTGATCGCGCTCGTATGCATCGCCGCCACCCTGGTGCTCGCTGGTGGCAGCCTGTTCGCGCTGTTCGCGCGCCACCTCGCGTAGCCTATGCTGGCGCCGTGAGTCGCACGGCGAAGCAAGTGATCGTGATGCGGAAGGACCTCGGCATGCGCAAGGGCAAGATGATCGCCCAGGGCGCACACGCCTCGATGAAGGTCCTCCTCGACGTCGGCAGTGTGGACGCCTCCGGCCGCGCGATGACGCTCGCAATGACCGAGCCGATGGCGGCGTGGTTGACAGGGAGGTTCACCAAGGTGTGCGTCTCGGTCGATTCGGAGGCCGCACTCGACGAGGTCGTCGCGAAGGCCCGCGCGGCGAACGTCCCCGTCGCTTTGATCGTGGATGCGGGCGTCACCGAGTTTCACGGCGTGCCGACCAAGACCTGCTGTGCCGTTGGCCCCGCGTGGGTCGACGACGTCGACGCGATCACGGGCGGACTTTCGCTGCTGTGACCCTAGGCTAGGCGCGTAGCTTCTTGCGCTCGACCACCAGCTGCACGGGCTGCCCACCGCGCAACACGGTCACCGCGATCTTGGTGCCCTCCACACCGCGGATGCGCGCGATGGCGCCGTCGAACCCAAGCGTCGTGATCGGCACGCCGTCGAGCGCGACGATGCGATCGCCTGCGACCATGCCCGCGGCCTCGGCCCCGCTGCTCGGCATCACGAGGTCGACCCGCAGCGCATCACCATCGCCGGCGAGCTTGACGCCGATACCGACGAGCTCGAGCTGCGGTTGTTCGCCGGGCGCAAGCTTCTTCAGCTGGATGGTCAGCGGGCCGAGCACGCCACCGTCGAGCGCTGTCAGGCCAGCCTCGACGCGCGGGTGATACCCACCACCACCGAACGAGACCGCGACGGGCCCGGGGCGCAGCCCCGTGAGCTCGAACGTGCCGTCGGCGCGCGTGACGGTGCCCGCGTTGGCAGGAATCGCGCTCGCGCCACCGCCCAGGCCTTCGCGCATGACGCGCACGTACTGCAGGGGCTCGCCCGAGTCCTTGTCGACGACGGTGCCGCGGAGCGTCGCCCCCGCGCTCATCACGAGCTTCGCGTCCTTGGTCCCCGCGGAGACGGAGGTCGCCGGGCTCGGCGCCCAGCCGCTCGCGGACGCGACCAGCTCGTAATCGCCCGGAGGGACGTGCACGGAGAATTTGCCGCTGGGCTCGACGATCGAGCGCGCCATCACACCCTCCCGCGCGATGCCTTCCGCGCGCAGCACGAGCAACGTGAACGACGGAATCGGCTCACCGGTGCTCGACACCACGTTGCCCGCGATCACCTCGCCGCCGTCCATCGAGATCACGAGGTTGGTAGTCCCGCCGCGCACGTCGCGCTTGTTCACGCCCGCGCGATCGTCGGCCTCCGCGCGCA
The DNA here is from genome assembly GCA_033763475.1 of Kofleriaceae bacterium. GTDB lineage: Bacteria > Myxococcota_A > Polyangia > Haliangiales > Haliangiaceae > JABFXX01. The sequence continues at coordinate 31,176 of JANRKM010000149.1, read as the reverse complement.
CCAGGTACGTGCCGCTATCGAGGTTCTCGATGACGAAGGTGCCATCGGCGTTGCTGGTCGCGAAACTCGCCGCGCGCGGACTCGCGGGCTCCTTGCCCGGTGGCTCGTCGGGGAACGCGGTCAACAGGACGTCGTCGACGGGCTGATTGGCGGAATCGACGACACGGCCACGGATCGTCAGCTCGCGCGCCGCGCCGTCACCGAGCTTGATCTCGATGTGCTTGGTGATCGCGACATTGCCGTCGAGGCGCGACCAGCCGCGCTGGGTACCACGCACGGCCTCGAGCACCGCGTCGTCGGCGGCGTGGAACACGAACTTCCCGTCCTTGTCCGAGGTCCACTCGGTCGAGAGCTTCTCGATCTGCTGCTCGCCCGCGCCGGTGCCGAGGAGCCGTACCCTGGCGCCCGAAACCGGTGCGCCGCGCGCATCGACGACCCGGCCGATGTAGTCGACCGCGGGGAACAGGAACACCGTCAGGCCGCGCACCGAGCGGTCCTTGGCGAGGAACGCGTGCACGCCAGAGTGCTGGAGCTCTGGTGCGTACGGCAAGAAGCCGGGCGCGGTGACGGTCGTCAGAATGAAGCGGCCCGGCGTGCCGGGCGACAGCTCGAAGGCGCCGTCGTCGCGCGTTCGCACCGTCGACGCGCCGGCCTCCCCGGTGAACGTGAGCTCCGCGCCAGCGACACCGTCGCCCGTCGACCAGTTGATCACGCGGCCGGAGACCGCCCCTGGGCTGCCCGGTACGACGTCGACCTTGACCTTGCCCTGCCCCGGCAGCGGATCGTCCACCTCGTGCGTCGCCACGGCACTGCCAGTCGCGGCGGGCGCTGGCGACGCGCCGGGTTCATTCGCCGGGACTGTCGCACCGCGGACACGACCGCTCGCCACCGTGGAAGTGGTGGCGGTGCCGTCGCTTTTGCCCTTCAGCACCACGACGAGCCCTCCACCGAGGGCGAGCACGAGGACGAGGAGCCACAACAGGGACGTCTTGGTCTTCACGGCAATAGCTCCTGGACCGACGGTGAATGGAACGAGGGCGCGCTGCCAGCGCGGCGAGGATTCGTCGAGGCTCGAGCGCAGGCGCTCGAGCCCGGTCTTGAGCCGCCAGCGAACCGTACCGGCGGGCACGCCAAGAGACCGCGCGATGTCTGCGGCGCTCTCGCCGTCGAGGTAGCGCCGGATGACCACCGTCCGGAATGGCTCGTCGAGCGCGACCAGCGCGCGCGACAGCTTCTCGAGCACGCGCGCTCGGTCGATGGCCCCATCGACGCCGCGCACCTCGGCGTCGCCGCAAGCCCCTGCCACCTCGTGCTCGCGCACACGCCGGCGGGCCTCCGTCCGCCGATTCATACGCCAGCGATTGCGCAGCACGGTCGCGAGCCACGGTCGCGCGGGCCGGTCGGCACCGGGCGGGTGCATGATCGCGGCGACGGCGGTGTCCTGCAGGAGGTCATCGGCCTCCGCATCGCCGTGCACGAGCGAGCGCGCGAGGGCACGCAGGCCTTCCAGCTCGTCGAGTACGGATTCGGGGGACACCCGCGCAGTCACGCCCTCCAGAATGCCGCGGCCACCGAAACTGTTGGCGCTCGTTGTCGAAAGCGTGACCAAAAAAAGGGCCACGTCGGCAATCCTCGGGGTTTGATGCCTCGGTTTGCCGACGTGGCCGGAGACAGGGTCACGTCAATATGCGTCGGGTTTGACCCCTTGGTTTACTGACGTGACCGGAAGTAATGGCACGACCAAGCGTGTGACCTACGTGACCTCGCCATCGTGTGTCTCATCATCGCTTCTGCAGATCGCATCCACGATCGATGTACTGCTAGTCGATGTTCCAGCTCGTACATCTCTTGGTCGTACCTGACTCGAGGTAATGCGCTCGCCATGCCATGCGATCACGTCCAGTCGCGCGCGCCCGGCGAACCCGGGTCTTCCTCGTCGTGCTGCAGGGTTGAGCGCCGACGCAGGTAATCGTCGTGCGTCGACGGATGAAGCACCGCCTCCTCATCGACCTCGGCGAACCAGGTCAGCTGTGCCTCGGCGCGCGCCACCAGTGTGCGTCGTGCGGCCAGCCAGTCATCACACCACCGGATGACGCCGAAAAGCTCGTCGCGTCGGCTGGACTCGCGCAGCAGCTTCACCACTTCGATGCCATGGCGGAGCTCGAGGAGCACGCTGCGATACGAGCGTTCCGCATCGACGACTCGATCGATCACCATGTGGCGCAGCGTGGTGAGCGCTCCCAACGCGAACCGGTGAAGCACGAGCCCATGGCGGCCCACCATATCTTCGAAGCGTGGTCGCATCGCGATGGCATGCTCGGCGACGTCCCGCAGTGCATATACCGGCGGCGTGTCCCCGGTGCGTTTCGCTTCGCGGGCGGGTTGTTCGATCACCTGCCCTTCCACGCGTGTGACCTCGCGAGTCAGCTTGTCGAGCAGTCGACGATGCTCGGGACCGTTGAGCGACATGGCTGCGAGCGTTTCGTGCAGCCGGTGTGCCGCCTCGTCACGTAGTGCATTCACGATCAAAGCACCCCGGGCACTGAGCGATGGCGCCCAGCGTGCGTTGCTGTCACGCGCTCGCGCGCAGGGATGGCACGAGCGATGCGTGTTTCCTCGTAGGAGGCCGTGTCATGAAGCTCTACTACGCACCAGGACGCTGCTCGTTGGCGGCGCACATCGCACTCCGCGAGGCCGACCTGCGATTCGACCTCGAGCGCGTCGATCTGGGGACGTTGCGCACCGCCAGCGGTCGCAACTTCCGCGACCTCAATCCGAAGGGCGACGTCCCGCTGCTCGAGCTCGACGGCAACGAGACCCTCACCGAGACGCCCGTGGTCCTGACCTACATCGCGGACCTGGTTCCGGAGCGCCACCTCGCGCCGCCCGTGGGCACCACGCTGGTCCGCTACCACTTCCAGGAGTGGCTAGCGTTCATTGCGAGCGAGCTGCATGCGCCGTTTACGTCGTTGTTCGATCCGACGACGCCGGCTCACGTGCAGGCGGTGCTGCGCGGTCGGATCAACGATCGCCTCCTGTACATCCAGGAGGTGCTCAAGGACCGCGCCTTCTTGATGGGCGAGACGTTCACCGCGGTGGACGCGTATCTATTCACGATGCTGCAGTGGTGCGAGCGGTTCGGCATGGATCTGCCGCTGTGGCCCAACCTCGACGTGTACGAGTGGAAATGCGCGCATCGGCCGGCGGTCGAGGCGGCGCTGGCGGCCGAGGGCCTGCTCGATCGGCACCGCCACTACCGCCGCACGGCGTAAGGAGTCGAGCAAGCGCGGACGCTAGCGCCAGGCGCGGACGTGACCATCGCGAGCATCCATCAGCGCTCCGATGGTCGTCGCCGCGTGGATGAGACCGACGTGCGTGTAGGCCTGCGGAAAGTTTCCGAGCAGCCGCCCGTCGTCGGGCTCGATGTCCTCCGAGAACAGGCCCAGCGGGTTGGCGTGCGCCGCCACGCGCTCGAAGACGCGCACCGCCTCCTCGAGCCGCCCCGCCAGGGCGAGCGCCTCGGCCCACCAGAACGAGCAGATCGTGAATGCGCTCGTCGTCTCGCCGAAGTCATCGAGGTTCGTGTACCGCTGCATGAGGCCCATGCGCGTCATGCGCTCGCCGTAGTTGTCGAGCGTGCGCAGGAAGCGGGGATCGCGCGCGTCGAGGAGGCCGATCGTCGGGAACAGAAGGTTTGCCGCGTCGCCCGCCTCGCCGTCGAGCGCCTGGGTGAAGCAGCCGATGCGTGGGTTGTATCCCCGCCCGAGGATGATCGCGCGCTCCTCCTCGGCGACCGCCTTCCAGCGCGCCGCGAGCTCGGTCTGGCCGAACTTCTGTGCGATCCGCGCGCCGCGATCGACGGCGACCCAGCACATCGCGCGCGAGAACGTATAGTGCCGCGGCAACGTGCGGAACTCCCAGATTCCGGTATCAGCGAGCGGCGCGAGCGCGATCGCCTGTTCGACGAGGCGATGCACGAGCGGGAAGTAGTGGTCGGGCTTGTCGAGCACGATGCGCGGGTCACCTAGAACGGTCTGCAAGCACAACAGGAGCTCGCCGTTGAGGTCGTTCTGTTGCTGCTCGGCGGCGGCGTTGCCGATGCGCACGGGGCCGCTATTGCAGAATCCACTCAGGTGCTCGAGCACGTGCTCGGTCAGCTCGCGCTCGCCGGCAATGCCGTACAGCGGCTGTAGCGGACCAGACTCGGCGACGTCGCGTAGAAAGTCGATAAACTGTTCACCTTCGTTGAGGTGTGACAGCCGGCGCAACGCCTCGACGACAAAGGCAGCATCGCGCAACCAGCAAAACCGATAGTCCCAGGTGCGCGGCGTGCCGATCGCCTCGGGGATGCTCGTCGTGGTGGCCGCGATGATCGCGCCGGTGTCGACGTACGCGTGCAGCTTTAGGCATAGCGCGGAACGCAACACATGCGCCGGCGCGAAGCTCGGCAGCGCACACGTCTTCGCCCACAACCGCCACCCCTTGATCGTCTCGGCGAGCAGGTGCTCGACCTCCGCTTCGGACGGAGGCGACGGCCGCTGGCCATAGGTCAGCACGAAGTACAGCGGCCTGCGCAGCGTCAACTCGGTGCCGTTGACCACGTGGTCGCCGGCCATGTTAGTGAACAGGTGCAACGGCGCACCCGCGTCGAGCACCTCGACGCCGTGCTGGGTGGCGAGCAGCCGGCCGTGCGCGCGCGCATAGTCCGGCTTCGGAGTGAACTCGACAGAGATCCGCGGCTCGCCCGAGAGCGGTCGCACGATGCGAATCACTTCGAGCGGTGTATCCACACGCCCGCTCGCCATCGGCAGCCGCGGTGCAAAGTCGATCACTTCCCATCGCGCGTTGCCGAGGCTCTGCTCGATACGGAGGACGTTGGTGTTGGCGAGATAGTCGCAGGCCCCCGCGACTACCTGTCCGTTCATACGGAATCGAAACCGACCACCGCGCTCCTGATCGAGCAACGAACCGAACACGGAGGGCGAGTCGAAGCGCGGCAAGCACAACCACTCGATCGCCGTGTCGGGCGCCACCAGCGCGATGAGGCGCCCATTGCCGATCGCGCCGTGATCGAGACGGGCGTCCATCGCAGGCATCTTACTGCGTGCATTGTGCCTGAACTCGTGAGGCGTGTCTCGCCGGGCGTGGGCGCACAGGTCAGAGCTCGATGCCGAGGATCGCGCGGTAGATGTAGTTGTCGGACGCCTCGGTGATCCCGAAGCCGGCACCGACCGTGAGCCAGAAGTTGCTCGTGGGGTACCAGTTCGCCACCGGCCCCGCCGAAAGCAGCTCGGTATCATCCTCGAGCCTGCCCCAGGTCTCCGCCCCGAGCTTCAACGTTACATACACCTGATAGGTGAGCCCGGCTGCCGCGGCGTAGATGACGTCAGGCTCGCGGTCGTTGCCGAAGTTGACCTCGATCGCCGCGTTCGCTGCCGCGAGGAACCGATCGAAGTCTCGCGCTCCGACGAGCAGTCCCTCGACGCGATACAGACTCTCGTCGAAATCTTTCGCCGCCGACAGCTGGACGAGGGTGTCGATCGGCCACTCCGCGCGCTCGCCAAGCCGGTACCGCCCCATCGCCCGCGTCTGTTGCATGTGCAGCCCGGTGCCGAGATCGACGACGGTGGAGAATAGCGCGACATCGAGCGAGTCGGTGATGCCGTGCTCGATCTCGAGCGTGCCCTCGAACGTCCGCGCGCTCTGTGTGTGCCACAGATCGATCGTGGTGCGCCCCTCGGGCACCGTCGAGTACTCCCACACGCGCGTGAACGAGCGGTCGTCGGCGTGCGCTATGCCGGCGAGCACCGGCAGCACCACGAGCGCGGTGGCCCTCATCAGATCGAGATCGAGCCTTTGCGGAAGTCCGTCTTACGCAGGTGTACGTTGATGCACACGGGACGGCCGGTCTTCGCGATCGCTTTTGCCTCGGCGAGCGTGGCGTCGACGCGCGACGGATCGGTGAGCAACAGGCCCACGCCACCGTAGCCCTCGGCGACCTTGTGATAGTCGGTGCGGCGGAGATCGCAGCCGAGGGTGGTGCCGAGGATTTCGACCTGCTCGCGCGCGATCTGCGCCCACGACGCGTCATTGCCGATCACCGCGATCGGAGCGACGCCATGACGCACGAAGCTATCGAACTCGGCCAGCGTGTACGCGCTGGAGCCGTCGCCCCAGATCAGCCACACCTCGCGGCCCGGGCGCACGAGCGAGGCACCGAGCGCATACCCACCACCGACGCCGAGCGTGCCGAAGACGCCCGGATCTAGCCACGACAGGGGCGCGCGCGGCCGCACGATGTAGCTCGCGGTCGCGACGAAGTCACCACCGTCGACGACGAGCACCGCGTCGTCGGCCATCGCCTCTTCCATGCGCATGAAGAAGTGCAGCGGGTCGATGTGCTCACCGGGCCCCACGGCCTTCTTCGTGATCTCCGTATCGCGGCCTTGCTCCTTGCCGCGGAGCTCCTCGAGCCACCCGCGCCAGCCGTCGCCGCTGGAGCTGGCGCGATCCGCGAGCGCGACGAGGAAGTCGCCCGCGTGCATCTCGATGGCGACGTCGGGCTTCCGGTTCTTGCGAAGCTCATGCGCCGACAGGTTCGCGGCGATGAGCGTCGCATTCTTGTTGATGCCGCGGCCGTAGCCGAGGCGGAAGTCGAACGGGAAGCCACACACGATCACGACGTCGGCTTCCTTGAGCGCAACACCTCGGTTGTGGCGCAGCTGCAGCTCGTGCGTGCGGCCGAGCAAGCCACGGGCGGTGCCGGCGAGGTACACCGGCGCGCCGAGCATCCCGAGCGCGCGCGCGATGCGGCCTGGGTCCTTCACGTTCACCATCGTCTGGCTTCCGACGACGATCACCGGTTTCTTCGCCGTCTTCAGCGCCTCGGCGGCGCGGTCGAGGCCGGTGTCGCTGCGCAGCGCCGGCAGCTTCACCGGCAAGTGCACCTCGGGGAGCGTCGGGGCGTGAAACTGCTTGTAGAGGTGGCCCTTGATGTAGAGCTCGAGCGCCTTCGCGCCGATGCCCTTGGCCTTGCCCATGCCGGTCTCCTTCTCGTACCAGCTGCGCACGATCTCTTCGGGATAGAGGAGATCGACGGGCACCTCGACGAACACCGGACCCGGCACGCCCTCCATCGCGATCTGACAGGCGCGTTCGACGGTTGGCGCGAGCGCGGGCACCGTCTTCACCATCGTCGCCCACTTGGTCATCGGGCGCATGATCGAGAGCTGATCGATGTCCTGCAGCGCGCCGCGCCCCTTGAGGAGCGTCGCCGTCGAACCGCCGAACACGATCAACGGCGACTGCGCCATCTGGGCGTTCTTGATCGGGGTCGCCATGTTGGTGACACCCGGCCCCGCGGTCACCGCGGCGACGCCGATCGTACCTGTCATACGCGCGACCGCATCGGCGGCAAACACGGCATTGGCCTCGTCGCGCACGTCGACGACGCGGATGCCCTTGGCTTGCGCCCCCGTGAGGATCGGCGAGATATGTCCGCCACATAGCGTGAAGAGGTGCGTCGCACCGTGCTTCGCCAGAACTTCCGCGATCAGGTCACCACCGTGGGCCATGCGAGTGAGTCTCCCTCGCCGTGTTACCGTGGGAAAGGGCGTCAGGTGTCGAACCTCATTCTTTACTCGATCCCAGCGTTCGTGGCCCTGCTCCTCATCGAGCTGGCCTGGTCGCGACGCCATCCCGAGGTGAAGGGCTACGAGACGCGCGACACCGCCGCGAGCCTGTCACTGGGTCTCATGAACGTGGGCATCAACGCCGGCACGAAGCTGGTCTCGATCCCCATCTACATCTGGCTCTACGACCGCCGCGTGGTCGACATCCCGGCCGCCATCGGTGGGTGGTCCTGGCTCGTTCTCTTCTTCGCCGAAGACTGCTGCTACTACTGGTTCCATCGCCTGCATCACGAGGTGCGCCTGCTCTGGGCCGCCCACGTGAATCACCACTCGAGCCAGCACTACAACTTGTCGACGGCCCTGCGGCAGCCGCTGCTCACCCCGTTCACCGGGCCGTGGTTCTGGATGCCGCTGCCCCTGCTCGGCTTCCCGCCCTACATGATCCTCACGATGCAGGCGATCAGCCTGCTCTATCAGTTCTGGCTGCACACCGAGGCGGTCGATCGCCTCGGCCCGCTCGAGTGGGTGCTCAACACGCCGTCGCACCATCGCGTGCACCACGGCAAGAACGTCTCGTATCTCGACAGGAACCACGGCGGCGTCCTCATCATCTGGGATCGCCTGTTCGGTACATTCGCACGCGAGGGCGAGCGCGTCGTCTATGGTCTGACCAAGGACATCGAGACCTTCAATCCGCTGCGCATCGGTTTCCACGAGGTCGCCGCGATCGCGCGCGATGTCGCGCGTGCCCCAACGCTCGGCGCGAAGCTCGGCTACATCTTCGCGCCGCCTGGTTGGAGTCACGATGGATCGACGCAGACGGCGAACCAGCTGCAGCGCGAACACACCTAAGGAGCGTCCCGAGCGCGGCGCGCATGGCGCGTGCAACGGATCGCGTCATGGCACGCAAGAAGCTCCAGCGAGAGACCGAGCATTACGGCCTCGGCCAGAGCGGGTTCGCTGCTGGCCGCATCGAAGGCGATCCGGCGCTCGGCATCGAGGCGCGCAACATCAGCTATCCGAAGGGCACCGACGACAGCTTGCTCGAGCAAGGTGACGACGAGCGCTGGACGGGCGCCGGGGGCAAGACGTGGGTCCCACCGGAACGGGCGTGGTTGAGCGACGTGCCCGAAGACGACATCGAGGCTGAGCCCGCGCCCGATGATCCCAAGCGGGAGCCGGATCCCGAGCGCAAGCCAAGCGCCCGCTGACCGCTACAGCTTCCGCATCCCCCACCGGGGTTGCGGACGTCTCTCGCCGACGTCTCGGTGCGCTTGGTCCTCGCGCGATCGCCAACACCTCCGGCGTCCCGAAGGAGCTGTACGCTTCATCCTTGTTCGAGCTTGACCGTCGCGCGTGCGTGCTAGGCTACGGCCGATGCGTGCCGTTCTAGCCGGTCTCGTGCTCGTCGCCGTCGCCTGTGGCGATCGCGGTGAAGCGGGCGGGAGACCGCCGCAGGGCTCCGGTACCAACCGGGTCATCGAGGACACCCAGCGCGAGCAGGCGCGGTTCGATGCCGAGCGCCGTCCCGAGAAGGTCATCGAGGCGCTGAACCTGAAGCCTGGCGCGCGGGTCGCCGACGTCGGTGCCGGTACGGGCCTGTTGACTGTGCACCTGGCGAAGGCCGTCGCTCCGAACGGCACCGTGGTGGCCACGGATATCGACGGCGCCGTGCTCGAGCTCCTGCAATCGCGGCTCGCAGCGGCGGGCCTCGCCGACCTCGTGGAGCGGCGCGTGGTCGGTGCCGAGACGCCGGGGCTCGAGGCCGGTGCGTACGACGCGATCCTGCTCGCCGAGGTGGATCACTATTTCTCGGACGAGATCGGCTGGCTCCAGTCGGCGACCGAAGCACTCAAGCCCGACGGTCGCATCGTGATCTCGAATCGCATCCACCATCGCGCGAAGTCGATGGCGGCGGCCGAGAAGGCCGGGCTCGAGGTCATCGACGAGTCGACGCCGGTGCCCACTCACTTCATCGCGGTGTTCCGCGCGGGAAAACGCAAATGAAGCACGTCGCCCCCCTCGCACTCCTCGCCCTCGCAGCGTGCCCGAGTGGCGACGAGAATGCCCCGCGGCTGTGGCTCGCGCTCGACGGCACCGAGACACAGGTCAGGTTGATCGACTACGAGCCGCCACCTTTTTGAGCACCTGGCGTGGGACCCGGTGGGTCTCAGGAAGCTGAATACGCGCTGAAGGCGGACGTGCCCGCGGGGACGTACGTCATCGAGTGCGACGCGATCATCATCCGGCCGATCGATGTCACGTTTGATCTGATCTGGCGTCGCGGTGAAGCCGACACCACGCTCGCGACGTGGACGCAGCACTTCGAGCCGCTGCCTGCCGGCCAGTTCGCGGCGCAGGCGTACGAGCTCGAGCAGTCCGCGCCGGCGATCGACTGGCAGGCTGGTGACCAGTTCGTGTTCCGCTACTCCGGGGCGAACTCGACCAGCATGATGGCGTTCATTCCCAACGGCGACGGACCACGCGCCAACGGTCGCATTCCGAACATCACGCTGCCAAAGTAGCGGGCATGTGGTTCGGAGCCCGTCGCCGTCCGCGCGCTCGATGGGCTCGCCTCCCAGGATCATGTCGGGGTTTGATCTTCGAAAAAATCTAGATCGACCCCGAACGTCTCGCGCAGACCGAAGAGGCCAACCACCGCGACGCCGAGCGCGAACACACCGACCACCGCCGCCGCACCGACGACGCCAAGCGATGGGATGAGCTCCTTGAAGCCGAGCGAGAGCAGCAAAGCCGAACCTCGCACGAAGTTGGGCGTCGTGGTCGCGACGGTCGCGCGCAGATTGGTGCCGAATTGCTCGGCAGCCGTGGTGACAAACACCGCCCAGTAGCCGGAGCTGAAGCCAAGGATCGCGCACATCGCGTAGAAGGCGGTGCTCGAGTGGCCGCCGACGGTGAAATACGCGATCGTCGCGGCTGCCGTTCCGGCGATGAAGATCGCGAGCGTGCGTCGGCGCGAGCCAAGCCACTGACTCAAGAGGCCCGAGACCACATCGCCAACAGCGCACCCCGCGTACGAGAACATCAGCGCGGTCGCCGGCCGCGGCTTCGTAGCGAGACCGAGCGCGCCGCCGACGCTGTCCGCGAAGGTGATCAGGATGCCGACGGTGTACCAGACCGGAATGCCGACCGCGATCACGCTGAAGTAGCGCCCGATGCGCCGTCGATCGAACAGCGCGAAGAAGTTGCCGCGCGCGACGTGAGAGGTCGCGGCCGTCTTGTTGAACATGCCAGACTCGACGACGCCGACGCGCAAGGCGAGGAGGCCGAGGCCCATGCCGCCGCCGATGTAATAGGCGTGGCGCCAGTACGCGCCCTCGTAGACCGCCGGGATGCCGCCGCCGATGATGCCCGCCGCTACGCCCCCGAGGATGCCGACGCCGGCAACGATCGCGGTCGCAATGCCGCGAGTGCGCTTGTCCATCAGCTCGCTGACCAGCGTGATGCCGGCCCCGAGCTCGCCCGCGAGACCGATGCCGGCGACCACGCGACACACGGCGTATTGCTCGATCGAGGTCACCGCGCCATTGGCGAGATTGGCGAGCGAATAGGTGATGATCGATCCGAACAACACGGAGAGCCGGCCGCGCTTGTCGCCGAGCACGCCCCACAGGATGCCGCCCGCGATCAGGCCGCCCATCTGCATGTTGAACAGGAACACGCCTTGATCGGTCTGCGCCGCGTCCGTCACGTACCCGAGCTCGGCGAGGCTTGGCTTGCGTACGGTGCCGAACAGGATCAGGTCGTAGATGTCGACGAAGTAGCCTAGCGCAGCGACGATGACCGCCAGCGTAGCGACCCGATTCCGCGCGAAGACCACGAGCAGACTATACGCGTTATAACCAAGGCCATGCGCAGAGTAGCTCTCGCCGTAGCCATGATGATCGCGATGTCCTTGCCCGCGTTCGCCGGCGAGCAGCGGGCGTGGGTCCGCGAGGTGAAGGACGTGGCGACGTGGAAAAACTATTCGAAGCGCGTGTCGTCCGACGAGCTCGGGAAGTTCATCATCGACCTGAAGACGAACGACATTTATTTCATCGACGTGAATCTATTTAACATCCACGCCGACTTCGTCCTCGGCGTGCTGCTGAAGAAGGCGTGGACCGCGGACAACATCCGCGAATACAACAAGAACTACGAGCGCAACAAACCGAAGTTCATCCTCGGCTACCTCACGCACCACGTGAAGATCGACAAGTGGAGCTTCGCGTTCTGGGAGGGTGACAAGATCGGCCCCGACGACGTCCTCCGCGCGCGCAAGCGGCTCGAGGAGGCCTTCTTCCAGAAGGGGCTGCCATTCCGTCCCGACTCACCGATGCAGCAGCGGGTCGCCGTCGACGTGAAGAAGAGGGGCGTCCCGACGATCACCAACGACGAGATCTACAAGACCGCGGAGTTCCAGGCGTTCAACACGGGCAAGGCGACCGGCAAGCTGCGTGTCGTGAAGGTCGGCACGCCGTACGAGTCGCTGACCTTCGCGCGCACGGACATCGTACTCCTCCAGGAGAGCTACCCCGACATCACGCCGGTCGCGGGCATCCTCGCGACGCAGTTCTCGACGCCGCTGTCGCACGTCAACCTGCGCGCGAACGCGTGGAAGATTCCCAATGCGGGCGACAAGAAGGCGCGCGAGAAGTTCGGCGCGCTCGACGGCAAGATCGTCTATTACGAGGTCACCGAGACCTCCATCGTGCTGCGCGAGGCAACGGCGGCCGAGATCAAGGAGCAAGAGGGCAAGGTCGCCGCGGCGCGGAAGATCGACCTGCCGCAGGCCGACGTCACCAATCCGCGGCTCGCGATGCTGACGCGGATCCGCGCCAGGGACGTCATCACGTATGGCACCAAGACCGCGAACCTCGGCGAGATCGTGACCGCCAACGTGCCGGGCGTGCGGGTGCCGATCGGCTTCGGCGTGCCGTTCTTCTATTACGTGCAGCACATGAAGCAGAACGGTCTCGACAAGAAGGTCGAGGCGATGCTCGCAGACAAGCGGTTCACGACCGACGCCGTGTGGCGCAAGCAGACGCTCGAGGAGCTGCGTGCGCAGATCGCCTCGGCGCCGATCGACGAGGCCTCGCTCGACGCGATCTACAAGCGCGTGCGGCTCCGCCTCGGTGGTCGCGGTGTCTTCGTCCGTAGCTCGACCAACGCCGAGGACCTACCCGGCTTCAACGGGGCGGGCCTCTATGACACGGTGCCGAACGTCGTCGGGCGCAAGGCCCTCGGCGAGGCACTGCGCGTGGTGTGGGCGTCGGTGTGGACGCTGCGCGCGGTCGACGAGCGCGAGGCGTTCGGCATCGATCACCGTCAGGTGTTCGGCGCGGTGCTCGTGCAAGTCGGCGTCGACGCGAGCGCCGCCGGGGTGCTGGTGACGAAGAATCTATGGGATCCGCACGACGAGAAGAGCTTCACGATCAATGCGAAGTTCGGGCTCGGCATGCGCGTGGTCGAGGGGCAGAAGGTGCCGGAGCAGATCATCTTCGACCCGACCAACGATGGGACGAAGATCCTGTCGCGCTCCGACGATCCCGTGATGCTCAAGTTCGACGCCAATGGCGGCATCGTCGCGGTGCCGGTCCCTCCCGGCGAGGGTGTCATCCTGACCGAGGACCGTGCGAAGGCGCTCGCCTCGCAAGTCGAGGCCATCATCCCGTTGTTCACGCACGGCTCATCCAAGCCTCAGGCACTCGACGTGGAGTGGGTGATGGAGGGGAAAGGCGATCGCACGATGTTCTGGATCGTCCAGGCGCGGCCGTTCGTCGGCGGGTAGCGTACTATTCGCGCGTGCGTCTCCTCGCCGCCCTCCTGGTAATCGCGCCACTCGGCGCGTGCGACCTGCAACCGCCGCCGAAACAGCAACCCGGGCAAACGCCCGGCAGCGCGGCCGCGGCGCCGTCTGCGAGCCCGACGCCGACGCCCGCACTACCGCCTGCTCCGCCGCTTGATGCGGCCGCGGCCGGCCCCGACGCGTTCGACGTGACGCAGAAGTGCCTCGATGTCTCGGTGCACATCGCCGACGTGATGATCAAGGAAGCCAGAGATCCGGGCTCCAAGGCCGCGCTCGAGCAGGACAAGACCCGGATCGTGCGGCGCGCCGCCGAGGGCTGCACGCGAGATCAGTGGCCGGACACCGCGCACGCGTGCTTCCTCAAGGCGGAGACGGTCGCCGCGATGGAGATCTGCGGCAAGGACCTCAAGTCCCCCTGAGTGCCGTCAGGGCGCCTTGCTCGACAGCGGAGAGCGATACGCGCTATCGGCTGCCTTGCGCGCGCGCTCGCCAAGACCACGACACACAGCGGCGGCGAGTCCCGGTACATCGTCGACCAGCTCCTCGAAGTCGACGCGCTCGAGACGCACGAGGCGGGTCGCGCGGGCGGCGCGCAGATCTTCGTCGAGGCTGGCCGGCGCGAAGCAGGCGAGCTCGTCGACGACCTCGCCCTTGCTGATCGTACGCGCGCCAGCGCGGAGCTCACCATCATCCACGAGGATCAACGCATCGAGCAGATCGCCGGCGGTGAGCACGACACTTCCTTCGCGCACGTTCGACCAGCGCGCGCGCTCGGCGACGTCGGCGAGTTGGCGCGTCGAGAGCGAGGCGAGCAGCGGCACACGGGATAGAGCGAGCAAGGTCTCCACGCGACTCGGCATGTCGGGCTCTCCTTCATCGGCAGGTTCGGCGACCGCCTCGCTGACACGGCGGAGCAGATCGGCAGGACTTACGGCCAGCGCTTCGGCGCGTGCTGCACTCGCGATCGACTCGCGATGCGCGCTGCGGCCATCGGCGCCAAGGATATGCAACACGAGACCACGGGCGAGACGATCGCGGCCGGCGAGCTCGGCGCGGATCACGGCATCGCGCGCGGGCGGCTCGATGCCGGCCTGCGCCAGCTGCGCTGCGCGATCTGCAGGGGTGAGGTCGTCGACGGCCTCGACGAGGCGGCCAACCAGCGATCGTGGCAATGCGGCCTCGATCACCGCGAGCGTGCGCGCTCGCTCCTGCCCCCCGCGCGCGTGACGCCACGCGACGGAGGCTTGGGCGATCGCGCGCGAACGCCGGCTCGCAGCGACGAGCAGCAGCACCGTGTGCGCGATCTCGCGGAGGCGCTCGTCGAGTCGGCGCGCGAGGAGCTCGTCGCCGGGTTGATCGAGGACCGCGATCGCGGCGTGGGTCTGATCGAGCGCGTCGAGCTCGGCGTCGATCAGGCGCTCCAGCGCGGTCGGTGTGACGGGGAGCTCGGCGAGCAACGCGGCCGCGCGATCGCGTGCGCGGCGGCGGCCCCAGGCGGCCGTCGCGATCAGCTCGGCGGCGGCGGCGGGGCCGAGCGCGGTCAGCGCGGCCTCGGCGGCCACGCGCACGTCGTCGTCGGGCTCGCCGAGCGCGCGAGCCACGCGCCGCAGATCGTCGGGGTCGACCGCATCGGCGCCCTCGAGCAGCTCGCCGTACAGGCGAATCGAGGCGGCGGTCTCCGAGGCGTCGTCGGACGATTGCCCCGGCATGCGCATCAGCGATGTGAGCATGTGCTCGGGCGCGACTGGTGTGGCGCCCGCCTCCACACGCTCGCGCACGAGCTCGAGAAGATCCGAGCGGAGCAGTGACAGCTCGGCATCGCGCCGATCGCGCACCCGTTCGACGACCCGGCCGAGGGCACCGAACGCGGCGGTGCGGCTCGCGTGATTGCCGCGCTTCCGGCGCAGCGCACGCGTCAGATGGCGCGCGACCTCGAGCGTACGACTCTCGTCACCGGCATCGAGAGCGCGCGCCAGCTCGATGCACAGCTCGTCGCTCGCCACGCGCGAGGTGACGCCCGAGTCGCGCACGGCGTCACCGAGCGCCGCGAGCAGCGCCCCGTGGTCGCCGGCGACGCGCAGCGCCGCGAGCTCCGCAGTGAGCACGATCGCGGGATCAGAATCCTGCCGCCACATCGCGAAGGCATCGGGGTCGACGCCGCCGGCGAGGCCGAGGGCACGGATCGCGAGCTCGAGCTCGGAAACGGTGACGCGGCGCGCGGCCACCAGCAGCTCCGGCCCGTGCTGCTCCGCCGGCGCTTCGAGCACCGCGATCAGCGCGTTCCACAGCGCTGCACCGCCGCGCTCGGCCGCCGCACGCGCGAGTGGCGCAACCCCGTCGAGGCGGCCGCGCTCGTGCAGGCGCACGATCACCTCGGCGGCGCGCTCGGGCCGCGGTCCCGCGAGCTCGCGCAGCAGCATCTGGATCGCGCGATCGTCGACGGCGGCATCGGCGGTGCGCGCTGACGACGAGACGTGCTCGACGGCAAGCGACGGCAAGGCGCGCGCGATCCGCGTCGCGGCGAGCAGCCAAAGCCCCGCGCACGTCGCGGTCACGGCGTAGAACGCAGCAGGCGCGCCTGCGAGCAGCGCGGCGACCACGCCGCCGAGCACCGCGCCTGCCCGCTTGGCCGTGCCGTCGAGGAAGCCCGCGATCCGGCCGCGGACCGCCGTCGGCAACAGGGTCTGCGCGAGCTTCTCGGCGGGCGTCTCGATCCCGGCGTCGAGCACGCGTGCCGAGACCTGCGTGGCGATCGCGACGGCGAGCACGGGGGCAGCGACGAGACCGAGGCCACTCGCGAGCGCCACCAGGGGCGCGAGCAGCAAGGCGTGGCCCGTGCCGAGGCGTGCGAGGACGCGCGGTGCGATCACCAGCTGCACGAGGAGCGTGACGATCTGCGTGCCGCCACGCACGCCGCCGAGCAGCGCCGCGAGCTCTGCCGTCGAGCCACCGCGCGCCGCGACCTCGACGCCGAGCGCGAAGTACGCGAGTGACGCGAACATGCCGGCGAGCCCGACGATGATCGCGAGGTGCTTGGCGAGAGCGTGGCGGCGTACCGCGCGCGCACCGTCGCGCCACGAACGCGCGATCAACGCGCGCATCCCGATCGCCGGGGTGTTCACGCGGCGCGTGGCTGCCATTCGGCTCGCGCCGAGGGATGCGAGCACGAGCAACGCCCCCGCCGAAACGAGCACGCCCCGCGCGCCCGCCGCCGATGCGATCGGCACCACCAGCACCGCCCCGATCGCCGCACCTGCCCCGCCCATCGCCGCGATCACGGGCAACAGCCGCTGACTGCGACGGGCGTCGAGCCGCTCGGCGATCACCACCCAGAACGCGAGGTCGGTCGCCGCCGCGAGCTGCTTACCACCGACCAGCGTGAGCACGGCGGCGGCGCGCGGCATCACCATCGAGAGGGCTGCGAGCCCCGCGATCGCGACACCGGAGACCACGGCCAGCGTCGACAGCACCCGGCGTCGCTCGAGCCTATCGGCGAGGCCACCGACCACGGCGAGCACCACCGCGAGGAGGGCGCTCGAACACGCGACCGCCTCGCCGAGGTGCCCCGGGCCGAGCTCGGAGAGGAACATCGCATCGGCGGCCGCGGCACTCATCGCGGCGCCCGCGCTGGCCAGCGCGAACACGGCGCCCGCCGCCCCGAGGAGGGTCCGCTCGTCGGCCCGCAGGAGTCGACCTCCCGCGAAGCGCGCCGCAGCCTGGGTGGCGGCCATCGCCAGCCATCATAGCTACATCCGAGCTACCGACGGCCTGCCGGCGTGTCATCATCACAGCATGCGCTCGGGTGCCCGTCTCGCCGTGCTCGCCACCATCGCCGGTGCAGCCGCCATTGCGGGTCTCGCCGTCGCAAAGACCGCCGGCCGGCGCGCGATGATCCCGCACGAGGACATCCCCGCCCCTGGCGGCGACAAGGTGTCCCCGATGATCGGTGCCACCGGTAGCGGCAACAACCCCGCCGCATTCACCGCCGGCGACAAGGTGCTGCCCAAGCCGTCCGCCGACAAGAGCGCGGCGCCCCCCAAGGACAAGCCCGTCCTCGGCGCCGGCGGGTTCGGCGCCGACCGCGACACCAAGATGACGCCGGACTCCAACACCGGCTCCGACGGCACGCTCCACTACGTCAGCGTGTTCAACCCGGACGTCCTCCCGTTCAAGCGGATGAGCTCGCTCGACATGGCCACGGCTGACTACCAGCTCGCCATCGCGCGCCCTGCCCTCGTCGAGATTCCGGTCGGCGGCACGACGCTCAAGTCGCGTGACCGGTTCTGGGGCGACGTCTACGTCCAGCTCGCGCCCGGCGTCGATGCGCCGCTCCCCAGCGTTGCGCCGGACATGCGGATCCTGTCCTACGAGATCGAGCCCAAGCTGCCGCTCACGTTCTCCAAGGATAGCGCCGACAACTTCTACGTCCGCAGCGACGAATCGCGCGCCTCGGGCACCTACCACCTCGTGTTCCTCGCCGACGCCGACGCCGGCTACTTCGCGCCGGCGCTCCCCACGGGTCGCTACACCGCACGCCGCGTCGCACAGGAGACCCCCGACGAGCTCCGGCCGCAGCTGCCCGATGGCGTGCGCGCCGCAGCAAAGCGCCAGCTCGATCGCCTCGGCGTCGACGCGGACATGAGTCTCGATGTCGCGTTCAACCGGCTGGTCGGCTACTTCCGTGGCTTCGAGGCCAAAGAGTTGCCGAACAGGCCCAACGCCAACATCTACGACGAGCTCTGCGACAACCAGGCCGGCGTATGCCGCCACCGCTCGTTCGCGTTCATGATCACCGCGAACGCGCTCGGCATCCCGACCCGCTACGTGCAGAACGAGGCGCACGCATTCGTCGAGGTGTGGTTTCCCGGGCGCGCCTGGCAGCGCATCGATCTTGGTGGTGCCGCACTCCGCATGGACGTCACCGGCGCCGACAACAAGACGCTCCACCGCCCGCGTGCCGAAGATCCGTTCACCAAGCCGTCCGAGTACAACAACAGCTACACGCAGCTCGAGGGCGACATCAAAGGCCTGACCTCGCAGCAGATCGACGACAAGCACAAGTCACTCGCCGAAGCCCCCCCGAGCGGTGACTTCGACAAGAACAACCCGAGCGCCGGCAGCAACGACGCACTCACCGGTCCCGATCGCATCACGCCCGATCCCAACCTGCCCACTGTCACGCAGGACCCGAAGAAGATCACGCCGAAGCTCCAGATCACCCTCGCCGACTCGAGCGCGTTCCGCGGCGATGTCGTCCACATTGAAGGCCTCGCGACCAGCGCGGATGGCAAGCGCATCGCCGACCATCCCGTCGACATCTACCTCGCGCCCGCAGGTCGCAACGGCGTCAACCCGATCTCTCTCGGCCGCGCGGTCACCGACGCCAGCGGGCGGTTCAGTCAGGACTTCACGGTGCCGGGCACGCTCCACCTCGCGACGTACGAGATCTTCCTCGCGTCGCAGGAGGATGCGTTCCACAACGCCGCGCTGAGCAACTAGTCAGGAAGGCGCAGGTACACACCGCATACGCCGGTCGGTTTGCGTCACATCCACCTGAACCTGAACGCTAGCCGCAAGGCTGGTCAGTTAAGGACCTTCGTCGTGCTCGTGTCACGTGTCACGTGCTCGTCCACGTCCACGATCTGGGCGCAACCACGCTGGGCCGCAACCACGCTGGGCCGCTGGCCGATACGGCCGGCATGCTCGACGACGAAAAGCTCGACGTCTATCGCTGCGCGATCGAACACCTCGCGTTCGTGTTTCGATCGATCCCCTCCATCCCTCGCGGCTACGCGGCCCTCGTCGATCCGCGGCGCCGAGCAGCGATGTCGGTGCCGTTGAACATCGCGGAAGCGGTGGGGAGAACGAGCGAGGCAGACCGCCAAAACCGATACGCGATCGCCCGAGGTGAGGCGATGGAGTGCGGCGCGCTCATCGACGTCATCAGGCCGCTGGATGCGATCTCCGATCCAGACCGGTGCAAGCGAAGTTGCTGCTGGTGCGCATCGTTCGGCATGCTGAGCAAGATGTGCCGCTGAGCGTGGACGTGGACGAGCACGTGACACGTGCACCCCCGGATCCGCTAACTGACCAGCATTGACGCTAGCCGAGGTTCACCGGGAACGTCACCGACGTCGGCGCGCCGGTCGCCGGGAACTTCATCTTACCGAGCGCGCGCTGCACGCAGCCGAGTAGCCCCTTCTCGAACAAATAATGCGGCGCCTGGATCCGGCTCTTGGTCACGCGGCCATTGCCGTCGACGACGAGCTTGATGGTGATCGTCGCCTGCAGGTCGGTGCCGGTCGCGCCCTGGACGACGCAGTCCTGCACCCCTTTGGACTGGCTCGCAACGGTGTTGTTGATCTCGGCATCGTCGAGCGGGCGCGCCTCGCCGCCGCCGGCCATGTCGATCGTCGAGCGTGGCAGCGTGGTGTCGTCGCCGCGCCATTCGAGCTTGCGATCCGCGTCGGAGAGGATCGCCGCCGTGGTCTCTTCATACTCTTCCCACTCGCCGCTGGGATCATTCGTCGAGGGGGCGACGGTGCCCGCGGGGCGCTTGCGTCGCTTCTTCTTGCCCTTGGTGACAACGGCATCCGGCGGTGCGGTGGCGATCACGCCCGCATCGGGCGGCGGCGGCGTGCCACCACCGCCCCACGGTGGGCGAAGCGCGAGATACATTCCACCGGCACCGAGTGCCAGTCCGATGATGATGCCGACCGCACCTCGCACCCTTCGCTTGTATCACGCGCCCGCGAGGGCGGCGTGAGCCTGCGCGGGCCTGCGTTCACGCCGCTAGGCGCGATCGCGCTGATGTCGGCCGCATTCGCAACGTTCCTCGTCGTGGGCAACGTCGTCGCCGCGACGGGCGCGCCGACGCTGCTGGCGCTGTGCGCTGGCCAGGTCGCGTTCGCCGCGTTCCCGGTTGTCGCGTGTGTCCGCACGCAACGCCCGCTCGCCGCCATCGGGCTCGCGCGTGCGCCTGCCCGGATGTTCGTCGCAGCCGTTCTCGTCGGAGTGAGTGCCTGGTACGTCAACGCGTGGTTGGTCTCCTTGCTGTCACTCCCCGAGGGCGACACGGCCCCGCTCGAGCAAGCCGTCGAAGCGTCGTCGCTCGCGTTCACCGTGCTCGGCATCGGGCTCGTCCCCGCCATCTGCGAAGAGCTGGTGTTTCGCGGCCTCGTCCTGCGCGCGCTCGCCTCCCGGTTTGTCCCGGTTGCGGCCGTGGTGGCCTCGGCGGCGCTGTTCTCGGCCTATCATCTGTCACCGGTCCAGGCGCTGCCGACGTTGACGCTCGGCTTGCTCCTCGGCCTGCTCGCCGTGCGAGGGGGGTCCGTGTTGCCGACGATGCTCGCCCACCTTCTCAACAACACGATGGCGATCGTCGTGCATCGCCGCGTGCTGCCAGGCGTGAGCTGGATGGATCAGCACGCAGGTGCCACGCTGGCGATCGCGGCCGCGACGACCACCGCGGGCATCGTGCTCGCACTGCGCAGCAAGGTGCACCAGTGAGCGACGATCCCAAGCTCACCTTTCAGACGCTGGCGCTGCGCCGCATGTTGCCCTCGGACTACACCGAGCTCGCGCCGGTCACGTCGCCCTCGGTGATGTCGTACGGCAGCGAGGACCGCACCGCGCTCGAGCTCTCGCTCGCGATGTCGGAGCTGCCGACCGAAGCCCGGCCGACCACGGTTGCGCGGTTCCTGTTGCCCGACGGCGTGCGACTCGAGGAGGTCGAGGTCGAGGTCGGCCGGGCGGAGCTGCCCGGTCGCCTCGGTCGGATGCGCCCGCTCACGATCACGGTCGCGCTCGTGCCCGAGCCACGGCCCGAGGGGCCGATCGCAGGGCATTGGGTGTTCGTGCCGGTGCTCCAGCACGCATGTTTCGTGGCGCGCAACGAAGACCTCGCGCAGCGGTTGTCCGCCGAGCTCGCCGTGCTGCCGAGTGCACTGTCGCTCGGGCTCGACGGCTGGCGGCGCCTGCTCACCTGGACGCCGACGCGCCTCGAGCCGATGACCGTCGAGCTCGCGACCACACCGCTCGCCGAGGCCAAGAGCCGCAAGGAGCTCGCCGAGGCAGAGCGTAAGCGCCAGGCACTCGCCACGCTCGACGGCGCTGGCCGCCGGCTCGAGCGCGAGCCGGCGCCGCTCGTCGGTCGCGACGAGCTCGTCGGAGAGCTCGCGCGCTTGCTGAGCGGGCAGCTACGGCGCAGCGTGCTCCTCGTCGGCGATGAAGCCGCGGGGAAGAGCGCGCTCTTCGGTGCATGGGCCGCCGCTCACCCCAACCGCCAGGTGTGGCAGACGTCGGCGAGCGAGCTGGTCGCGGGCGCGAGCGGGCTCGGCGAATGGCAGGCGCGGATCGCCGCCGTGCTCGCCGCGGCCGAAGCGCTCGACGCGGTGCTCTACTTCGACGACTTCGGCGCGATCTTCGCCGACAAGCCCGCGGAGGGTGGCGTGGAGCTCGGCGCCGCGATGCGCCGCCATATCGTCGACGGGCGCGTGCGCGTTATCGGCGAGCTGACCACGACCGCACTCGATCGCGCGGAGCGCCGCGACGTGTCGCTGATCGGCGCCATGTTGCGCCTCAGCGTGCCCGCGACAGATCCCGCGACGACGGTGGCGGCCTGCCACGCGTGGGCACATCACTGGGCGCGCACGCAGCGGTATCGGCCGCAGATCGCCGCCGACACCATTCCGCTCGCGGTCGAGCTCGCGCGGCGCTACCTCCCCTACCGCGCCTTTCCGGGCAAGGCCGTACGACTACTCGAGGAGCTGCGCGTCGCGCACGAGAGTGGCCGCGACGCGAGCGGCCAAGGCCAAGTGCTGGGACCGCCCGAGCTGTTCGCATCCTTCTCATGGGCGACGGGCATTCCGGTCGCGCTGCTCGCCGACGATCGCCCGCTCGCGCAGAGCGAGGTGATCGCCGCGCTGCGCCGCCGGATGATCGGCCAGGAGGCCGCCGTGCGACGCGTGGCGGAGGCGATCAGCGTCGCCAAGGCGCGCATGCAGCCCGCCGACAAGCCGCTCGCCACGCTGATGTTCGTGGGCCCGAGCGGCGTCGGCAAGACCGAGCTGGCACGCTCCGTTGCCGCGTACTTGTTCGGCGCACCCGATCGCATGGTGCGCCTCGACATGAGCGAATACACCGACCCGTGGGCTGCCGAACGGCTGTTCGGGGGCGATGGCGACGAGGGACGGCTGACCGCCGCGATGCGCAGCCAGCCCTTCGGGGTGGTGCTGCTCGACGAGATCGAGAAGGCCCATCCGAGCGTGTGGGACCTGCTCCTCCAGGTGCTCGGCGAGGCGCGGCTGACCGACGGGCGCGGCCGCACGACGTACTTCCACAACGCGATCATCGTGCTGACCTCGAACCTCGGCACGCGCAGCGCGCGCGGCGCGCTTGGCCTCGCGCCCGCGGGTAGTGGAGAAGATCGCGAGGACCGGCGCTATCGCGACGCGGTCCTCGCCGCGTTCCGGCCCGAGCTCGTCAACCGCCTCGATCAGATCGTCGTGTTTCACCCCCTCACGCCCGACGAGATTGCCCGGGTCGCCGAGATCGCGATCGAGCGCCTCGCCGAGCGCCGCGGGTTCACGCAGACCGGCGTGCTTCTCGACATCTCGCCCCGCGCGCTCGAGCGCATCGCGGAGCGCGGCTTCTCCGCCGAGCTCGGCGCCCGCGCGCTACGTCGCTATCTCGACAGCGCGGTGCTCGCCCCGGCCGCGCGCTTGCTCGCGAAGGCCGGCGCGGAAGGCCATGGCGGCACGCTGACTGTCCGCGCGCCGGACGAAACGATCGCCCGCCCCCCAGGCTCGCGGCTGGGGGAGCACGCAGGCGACGTCGGCGTGTCCTTGTGGCGGCGAGGCGCGAGCACGGGCCGGCGCATGATCCGCTCGGCCCTCGCACTCGGCAGCCTGCGCCGCGACACCGATCGCGAGATGGCGCATGCGTCTGCCCTCGCCGTGCGCGACAAGCTCGGCGAGATCGCCGCCACGCTCGCGACCGCCACCCAGCGCAAGGACGGCAAGCCGAAGCTGCCCGGCCACGAGATCTCGAGACTCTCCGCGGAGCATGCGCGGCTCGACGGGCTCCTCGCGGCGTGTGTCGCGAGTCAGGCGGAGCTGCGCACCGCCGAGGAGCTCTGTCTCGACGCGCTGGCGCGGGATGTCGATGCGATCGATCTGATCGACGGCGCGATCCTGTCGCGCCAGCAGTTCCGCCGCGATCTGTTCTGGCTGCTCACCGCGCTGCGCCCGATCCGTCCCGGCGCGATGCTACTCGTGCACTCCCCCGACGCGCGCCCCGCGGTCGCGGCGTGGGTGCAGATGGCGCTCGCAGCCGCCGACCATCGCGGCTGGCGTGGCACGGCCCAGTTCTGGGGCGACACCGGCCCCGGCTGGCGATGGCCATGGGGACCGCCGCAGGACCGCGAGTCGGCGGAGAAGTACATGCGCGGCCATGCGCAGACCGCGGCGCTGGTCCGGATCTGGGGCGCCGGCGCAGATCTGCTGTTTGGCCTCGAAGCCGGCCTGCACCGCTTCCACGGGCTCGCCGGCGAGGCATGTCACGTGTGGGTCGACCTCCTCGAGCCACGCGCCGACATCGCCGACCAGGAGTGGAGCTCGGTGCCCGGCATGCCGGTGATGCGGCCGGCGCGCGGCACGCCGATCCGCGAGGTCACGGTGACGTCCGACCGAACGCTCGTGAACGGCTCGGAGCTCGACGTGCCGTGGGGCGAGCTCGCCCCGCGTCTCGAGGAGGCGGCCGTGGTGCGCTTGCTCGCGGCGCTCGGCGAGGAGAACGGCACGGATGCGCTGTGGCTGTGGGAGCGCCCCCTGCAAGAGGTGGAGAAGCTGCTCGCCGCGCAGAAGGAGCTCCGCACGTGAGCCTCGACTTCACCATCGGCATCTACCAGGCGCGCCGCGACGGCGAGGACGACTGGATCGCGCTCACGCCCGAGGCCCACCCCGCGCGCGTTTCGGGGCAAGGCGAGGTGCGGTTGCGCGAGCGCATGATCGAGCGCCTGCGCGAGGTGCTGCGCAAGGCCCCCCCCGTCGAACAGGAGCTCTTTCAGCTCCCGGTGGGCACCGAGCTCGTCCGCGTCTTTGTCGACGTGAAGCTCGAGAACGGCAAGCTCTCCGGCAAGGTCCCGTTCATCGTCGAGCCGCGGTGGACGAGCGAGACCACGCAGGTGCTCGTCGTCTACCATCCGGTGTTCCGCGGTCCTTGGTTCATCGCCGACACGCGCGACGACATCGAGACGCTCGCGCCGACGTTCCTCCGCCACCATTTCAGCGATCTCGGCGAGGAAGACCTCGACGAGATGACCTCGAACGGGAAAGATCGGCTGCAGGCGATCGCGTTCTCGGCCGAAGCCAAGACGCTGCTCGACCAGCTGCCGTCGCGCAAGAAGGACGCGCGCGCGGCGGCGAGCGCACCGCGCCAGGACAACGTGCTGCCCTCGATCGGCATCGACGAGACCCGGCACGCGAGTGCGGGTGGGATGCGGCTTGGGGTTGCGCGTTCGCCGTATCGCGAGCGCATGACCTACTTGCTCGGTGGTGCGCGGCCGCGGTCGGTCGCCGTCGTGGGCCCGCCCGGTGCCGGCAAGACCATGGTGATCCGCCAGTGGATCGCCGATCGGCTCGTCGACGACGGCTATCCGATCCACAAGAACATCGACCGCGTGCACCACGTGTGGCGTGTGTCGGGCAAGCGCCTGATCGCGGGCATGTCGTACCTGGGCCAGTGGGAAGAGCGCTGCCTGACGCTGCTCGACGAGGCACGCAAGTGGAAGGGCATCCTGTGGATCGAGGACCTCCACCTGTTCGGCAGGCTCGGCCAATCGCGCCAAAGCGAGCGCAGCTTCGCCGACTTCTTCCGCGCGCCGATCCGCCGCGGTCACCTCGCGATCGTCGCCGAGCTGACGCCGGCACAACACGCGCGCCTCGAGCGCGACGCCCCGGGTCTCGCCGAGGCTCTCGCGCTCGTGAACATCCCCGCTGCGTCGAACACCGAGACCGCGCAGCTCCTGCTCCACGAGGTCCGCGCGCTCGAGGTGTCCTGCAAGGCCGCCCTCCACCCGTTCGTGCCGCGCACCGCGCTCGAGCTGGGGGCCGCGCTGTTCCCGTGGCGCGCGCGGCCCGGTGTGGCGATCGAGATCGTGCGGCGCGTCGTCGAGGACGGCGTACGCGCTGGCACCGTCCTGGAGCGCGAGCTTACGCCCGGCGACGTGCTCGACAACCTCGCGCGCACCACGGGCCTGTCGCCCACGCTGCTCTCGCTCGACGAGCCGCTCGACGCCGCCGAGGTGGAGGCGGCATTCGCCGCGCGTGTGATCGGTCAGCCCACGGCGACGCGCACGGCCGCTGACGTGATCCTGCGCGTGCGCGCGGGCCTCGCCGATCCAGGTCGGCCCGTCAACGTGATGTTGTTCACCGGCCCCACCGGCACCGGCAAGACCGAGCTCGCGACCGCGATCGCGGAGTACCTGTACGGCACGGGCGATCGCCTGCTGCGCATCGACATGGGCGAGCTGTCCGGCCCCGACGCCGTGGCGCGCCTCATCGGCGATCGCTGGCAGCCCGACGGCCTGCTCACCTCGCGCGTGCGCGCCCAGCCGTTCTGCGTCGTGCTGCTCGACGAGATCGAGAAGGCCCATCCGCAAGCGCTGCACCTGCTGCTGCAGCTCTTCGACGAGGGGCGGCTCACCGACGCGAACGGCGAGGTCGCGAGCTTCGCGAGTGCGGTCGTGATCATGACCTCGAACCTCGGCAGCAAGAACGCCGCGCCGATCGGTTTCGGTGATACGCGCGATCGCATCCTCGCCGACGTCGCCAAGGCGGTGCGCGAGTTCTTCCCCATCGAGCTGTTCAACCGTATCGATCAGGTGGTGCCCTTCGAGCCGCTCACGCCCGAGGTCGCGGCCAAGGTCGTCGACAAGGAGCTCGCGAAGCTGCTCGGGCGCCGCGGCCTGCGCGAGCGCAACACGTTCGTCTATGCGGGTGCGGCCGTCCGCCGACGCGCTGTCGCCGACGCGTTCGACGCGCGGTACGGCGCACGCACGGTGAAGCGGTGGCTCGAGGACAAGATCGGCGGTTCGCTGACCGATCTGCTCGCGAGCGCACCGCCCGCACGCCTGCGCATCGTCCGCCTCTCGGAGCACGAGGGCGCGATTCAGGCCACGATGGAGCCGCTCGAGGAGCGCACCGCGACGCCCGGCACGTACGCCCTCGAGGGCGCGCTGGATCTCGCGACGGCGGCGCTCGAGCCCGCGCTCGCGCTCGCCGTCGCCGCGCTCGATCGAGTGCACGCATCGGAGCTCCTGGCGCGTGCCAAGGCCGAAGCCACGGGCGAGCTGCGCTACTACGTCGACGAGCTCCACCAGCGGCTCACCGCGCTCGACGAGCTGCTCCGCAACAAGCCGGCACCTCACCACGACGACCTCGACGATGAGCCGCTATACGAGGACCACATCGAGGAGACCGGCGCCGCACGCGGACGCATCGTGCGCATGCGAACGCGCGCCCCCGGGCGGCCCGTGCGGCCCCCCGCAAGCCGGGATGCCTTGCTCGCGGGCATCGCCGAGGTGCTACTGCTCGAGCGCGCCCTCCCCGACCTGCTCGACCCCGACGCCCACGCCGTTACCGTGATCGTGACGCGCATCGGCACGACCGCTGACGCTCATGGTCTCGGCATCGTCACCCAGACCCTCGCGCAGCCGGCGTGGCTCGACGATCGCGCGTGGGTCGTGGCCGGAGGCAAGCTGCTTACCGTGCCGCCAACCCAGCTCGACAGCTCCACGCTTTATCGCGAGGTTCGCGATGTTGCCTGCGTGCTGCGCGGCCTGTTCGTGCGCACCGCCCTGGCCAACGAGCACGGCACGTGGATGGTGCGCGCCGCCGCCGCCGAACCCGACGTAATCCGCGTGGAGGTTCGCGCGGGCGCGAACCACAAGCCCGACGAGGTCCTGCGGGCACACCTCGCCGCACGCGCCGAGCTGGAGCGCGTGCTCGAGCACGGGGGCGCGATGCCGCCCAACCCCGACGTGCTACTTCCCGTGACCCGCACGCTCACGTATCGCCCACCGCTCCGACCCGGTGAGCCGTATGGCGTCGAGCTCGAGGACTTCGGTACCGGCTGGGTCGATCGCGGAACGGCGCGCGATCTGCCGTCGGCGATCCGGCGCGCGTGGCACCTCGCGTGGAGTCGCTTGCCGTGAAGCCCTCGTTCCGCGTGTTCGTCACGCGCCACCACGGTGGCCTGGTCTCGGCGGTGCTGCTGCGGCGCCATCGCGTCATGTTCGACACGCCTCCACCGGCGGCGATGGCGACGGAGCTCGAGACCGCACTGCTGCGGCTCGCCCCGCACGCCGCCTTGCTCGTCGAGGATAACGCCGCCGAGCGCTACCTGTGGACCGAGACGCTCGAGCTGCGCCGGATCGAGGTCGACGTACATCCCGGGCGGCCCGATCCACGCGGCTACGTGATCGCGAAGCACACGGTGCCGATCCGCCTCGGCTACGCGGCCGCGCCGGTCGATCACGCACAGCTCTATCGCGTCGTCGTGCCACGCTTCGACTGGACGTTCGTCACCGAAGACCTGCGCGCCGTCCCCGACACGATCCGCTCGCTCGTGTTCAGCGCGCTGATCGGCGACGAGGCGGCCTCGCTGTACGATGTACGCCGCGAGGTCGACGAGGAGATCGTCGAGTGGACACCCGCCGAGGGCACGCGCAGCGTACGCCGCAAGCGGGCGAACGCGATCGAGCCGATGCCGACACTCGAGGCGGTGGCCGAGGATTGGGTGCAGCTCGCGAGCACGGGTCGGTTGCGCGCGTCCGTTGGCGTCGATCCCACGTATGACCAGCTGGCGCCACTGCTCGACGAAGAGCGCCTGCCGAGCCTGCTCGTCGTGGGCCCGCGCGGTACCGGCAAGTCGACGCTCGTGCGCCGCATCGCGCGCGGCCTGCTCGAGCGCGGCCGCGGGCGCGGGAATGAAGGGCGCCGCCGCCGGCTATGGGCGACGAGCGCGGATCGCATCGTCGCCGGCATGGTCTATCTGGGGATGTGGCAGCAGCGCTGCATCCAGATCGTCAGCGAGCTCGACGCCAGCGACGACGTGCTCTACGTCGACCGGCTCGCCGACATCCTCGCGCCCGCGAGCGACGGCGCGTCGATCGCCGAGCTGCTCGCGCCCACCGTGATCGCGCAGGGGCTCACGCTGATCGCCGAGTGCGACGAAGCCGAGCTCGTGCGCGCGCGCCAGAAGTTCCCTGCGCTGATCGATGCGATGCGGGTCGTCCGCGTCCCCGAGGCGACGCCCGCACAGACGATCGCGCTACTCGAGCCATATGGGCAGCGCGCGCAGCCCCCGGTGGCGCTCTCGCACGATGCGGGGCGCCGCCTCGTCGAGCTGCTCGCCGCCTTCCGCCGCGACACCGCGTTCCCGGGCAA
Source organism: Kofleriaceae bacterium (assembly GCA_033763475.1). Taxonomy (GTDB): domain Bacteria; phylum Myxococcota_A; class Polyangia; order Haliangiales; family Haliangiaceae; genus JABFXX01. The sequence continues at coordinate 2,287 of JANRKM010000149.1, read as the reverse complement.
GGCACTCGCGTTCCTCGACTACCTCGCCACCCGGAAGCACACCGGCGAGCATTCCGTCGCGGATCTGACGGCGGCGTTCGGCGCGTGGTCGGGGTTGCCCGTCGAGCTGCTCGCCCCCGACGCCGCCCTCGACACTGCCGCAATCACGACCGCGCTGATCAAAGGCGTCGTCGGGCAAGACCACGCGTGCAGCGTCGCCGCCCGCGTGATCGCGCGCCTCAAGGCAGGCCTCGATGACCCGCAGCGGCCCGTCGGCACGTTGCTGTTCGCGGGCCCCACCGGCGTCGGCAAGACCGAGCTCGCCAAGCAGCTCGCGCGCTACCTGTTCGGCGACGCCGAGCGCCTCGTGCGCGTCGACATGAGCGAGCTCGTCACCGGGGCGGCGATCGCACGCCTGATCACCCCGTCACCGGCGGGCACGAGCCTCGCCGATCGCATCCGCCGTCAGCCGCTGTCGGTCGTGCTGTTCGACGAGATCGAGAAGGCGGACGCGGCTGCCTTCGATCTGCTCCTCGGGGTGGTAGGCGACGGCCGGCTCACCGACTCGTTCGGCCGCCTCGTCGACTTCCGCATGTGCGTGATCGTGATGACCACGAACCTCGGCGCCGCCGATCCACGGCCGGCGGGCTTTGGCAGCACGCACGCACCGCTCGATCACACGGGTCCGATCCGCGCGTTCTTCCGTCCGGAGCTGCTCGGCCGCATCGACTCCATCCTCACGTTCCGTCCGCTCCCGCCCGCAGCGCTCGAGCGGATCGTCGAGCTCGAGCTCGACAAGCTCCGCAAGCGCCCTGGCCTCGTCGCGCGCAATCTGCGGCTCGAGATGTCTCCGGCTGCGCGCGCACGGCTCGCCGAGCTCGGTCACGATCCGAAGCTCGGCGCGCGTCCACTGCGCCGCACGCTCGAAGATCTCGTCGTGGCGCCGCTGGCGGAGCGCATGGCGCGCTCTCCCACCTGGCGGGATGCGACTGTAAGGATTCAGGCGGCTTCCGAGCCGGGCGCAGCGGACCTTACGATCCCGTGACGCATGTAGTCCGCACGACATGCATCCATCTGATTGGATGCTTTGCTACAATTCGGCCGTGCCCGACCCCAAACGCGTGCTCTGGTATCTCCGCAAGGTCCCGCTCCTCGCGGACCTCGGCCCCGACGCTATCGCGCGGATGGCGGAACGAGTCGAGCTTCGAGAAGCGCGCCGCCGGGACGTCGTCTATCTCCCGGGTGATCCGGGCCGCTCCTTGTTTTTCGTACACGGTGGACGCATCAAGGTCAGCAAGGTCACGCGCGACGGCAAGTCGCTGACCCTCGCCTATCACGGCCCCGCGGAGCTGTTCGGTGATGGGTGCCTCCTCGACGGTGGCCCGCGCACCGAGATGGCGGAGGCGGTCGAGAACGCGCTCCTCTCCGAGATCGAGCGCGCGCACTTTGAAGAGCTGATGCACAGCCACCCGGCGCTCGGCCTCGCGATGACACGGCTCATGATCATTCGCCGGCGCGAGCTCGAGAACAAGGTGGAGGCGCTCGTGTTCCGCGACGTGTCGAGCAAGCTGGCCGAGCTCCTCGTCAAGCTCGCAACGGAATACGGCGTCGACGATGCGCGCGGCACGCTCGTCGCGCTCAAGATCACGCATCAGGAGCTCGCGAATCTGATCGGCTCCACGCGCGAGACCGTGTCGCTCACGCTGAGTCAGTTCAAGCGCAAGCGGCTCATCCTCACCGAGGGCCGCAAGGTCATCATCTCGGACTCGGAAGCGCTCAAGGCGCTGTACTGATCCGCGCGCGCAGGTCGGTGAGGTACGCGACCATCTCGATCGCGCCGACGCGTTGGTACGCCTCGGTCGCGCGCTCGAGCGCTTGCGTGCCCTCGTAGAGCAGCTCCGGCACCCGGTTGTCGGCGAGGTAGACATCGATCGCTGCGTGGCCAAGCGCATCGTCGGCGTACGCCCTTATGCGTTCGTCGTCGGCGACCACCGAGATCACGCTCGCGTCGCGCGCGGTGCGCAACGCGTCGGCACGCCGGCCCGCGAGCCGGTAGCTGCGCGAGAGGTACGCGAATGCTTGCGCGCGATCGCCCGCCGTCAACGACGGGTCGCGCAACGCCACCTCGAGCCGGGCCTCCGCGCCCGTAAGGTCGCCTGCGGCGATCATCGCGTAGGCCGCCTGGATCTCGGCGTTCACCCCGCGACGCTACCCGAAACGTGGGGCCACGCGCATCAACGGACCGCGACTCTGCCGGTCGAGGAGCTTGGTCACGGCCGTCAGTTGCTCGCTCATCCAGCCGAGCACG
>JANRKM010000148.1:0-11267 GCA_033763475.1 Kofleriaceae bacterium | reverse complement strand
GTGGCGAGCAGTGCGCAGGGGCTAGACTGGGTGCATTGGGTCGAAGCGCCGCTGGCGGCGACGTACGCGACCTGGGTGTCGAGGGCGCAGGTGCCGTCGGGGAGGCAGGCGTCGGAGGGACACTCGCTGTGCGCCTCGCAGCCGCGGCACGCGCGATCGTCGGGGTCGCAGACCGGGGTGGCGGCCGTGCAGGCGGCCGCGTTCGCGGGGGTGCACTGGACGCAGGCGCCAGCGCCGATGTCGCAGACCTGTCCGGGGCACTCGTCGTCGGAGGTGCAGCCGCTCCCCATGTCGGGTTGCGGACAATCGCTCGGCGTCGGAGTCTGCTCGCAGTAGCCGGCGTTCTCTTTCTTGCAGCTGACGAGCGAGAGCGAGACCGAGATCGAGACGAGGAGATGGATGAAAAAGGATGATCGAACAGCTCGCGACACGAGACGCCTCCCGGGGACATGCGCAGCGACGCGCAACAGGTCTTCAGCGATCGACGGTGAATGGGACATGATCAATACGTGGTGGCCCAGCCGACGAACACGCCGTCGCGGGTGAGGGCAGCGGTCGGCACGGCGGTCTGGGTCGGTTTGGCCGACGGGGCGCGAAGCCAGAGGTAGGTGCCCGCGAGGAGGGCTCCGACGCCGATCGTCGCGCAGGCGACGCCCACGGGGGCGGTGTCGCGGTGGTAGCGCTGATGCAGCGACGCATCCTCGTCGATGGCGAGGAGGACACCGCCGGTGAGGGCGAGCGCCGCGCCGCCCGCGAGGAGCGCGCCGGGCAGGGCGCGCGAGCGGCGAGGCTCCAGCGTCGAGGACGCGACGAGCGGCACATCGATCCTGCTCGTCTGGCCCGCGCGCACGCTGACGTTGCGCGTGGCGACCTCGTGCCGGTCGTGGCGGACGACGATGCGATGGGTGCCGGGCGCGACTTCGTAGACGAACGGGGTGACCCCGACAGGTTCGCCGTCGAGGAGCACGCGCGCACCGGGTGGCGTGCTCGCGACCTCGAGCGTGCCTGTGCCCCGGCGCTCCTCGCGCGCGAGCGCCTCCATGAGCTCGGCGGCCGCGCCACGCAGGCCTTGCTCGCCGCAGCGCTCGCAATACCGCCGCTCGACGATCGTGCTCGCGCCCCGCGCGATCCAGTAGCCGGTGAGGGTGACATTGCGCTCTCCGTCACGGCCCGTGCTCTGCTCGACCCGCGCGTAGACCAGCGCGGTCGGCGACGGCAAGCGCTCGAGGACGCGGGTGGCGCACCCCTCGTCATCGACGACGAAGCAGTCGTGAACAAGGTCGGCGCTCTTCTCGGGCATGGCTTGCGCGACCACGACGTGGCCGTGCTCGCGCAGCCACCCCTCGAGCACCGAGGCGAGTGTGAGCCGCAGCCCCGGCTCGCCGCGGACCACGACACCGATCTCCGTCTCGGCGCGGGCGGCGCGGGTGAGCAGGGCAACGAGGACGAGGAGGCTCCAGATCAACGCACGCATGTCATTCTCGGTGGATGGTCTCGGTCTGGTTTTCGCGGATCGTCACGCTGAGGGTCTCGTCGCGACCGATGTCGCGATTGACGAGGCGAACGGTGTGTCGACCCACGGAAAGGGGCACGGCGAGCGGGGTGTCGCGGATCCGCTTGCCGTCGACGTAGACGGTGAGCGCGGGGAAGGCGGTGACCTCGAGCTTCCCGGTGCGCTTCTTCACCGGCGAACTCGAGGTCGAGGTCGTCGTCGCCGCGCTACCTCGGGCCGAGGTCTCCGCGCGCGCCGAGCCCGCACCCGGCGAGGGCGCGGCGGTCGCCACGGTCGCGAGCCGCGCGTCCGGTGGAGGGCTCGCGCTCGCGCCGGTGCCCGAGGCGTCGACGGCGGAGGCGGCGAGGGCGGAGGCGTCGGTCACCGCGGGCGGCGCAGCATCGGCGGGCGCGTCGACCGCGGCGTTCACGGCATCGCCACGCGTGGGCGCGACCTGCGACGCGAGGACTTTCCCGTCTTGCAACTCCTGCCCCTCTCGCGTCGCCGACGCTGTCCTCGCGGCGTCGCCAGCGGCCAGTGTCGGCGGCGGTGCCGCCGTGCGCGTCACGCTCGCGATGATCGCCGCGATCACCGCCACTCCGACGATGCCACCTACGATCGCGAGCGCACGCCGCGGCAGCGCACGTGAGGGCGTTGGCGCCATCGCGCGCGTCGGCGCTGATCGCAATGCATCCACGGCGGTGGGTGAGAGCGGCGGCTGCGGAACCACCGCGCCCGCAGAGGGCCCCGAACGCTCGCCGCTCCGCGAGCGCAGCGCGCTGTGCCGGACCGGCGCCTCGTGCGGAAAGCGGTCTGCGAGCGTGCGTTGGAGCAGCGCGGCCCCATCTTTGGGTGCGTCCGCACAGGCGAGCAGGTCAGCGAGCGCATCTTCGGCAGCCTGATAGCGCAACGGCAGATCGCGCTCGAGCAGCTTCGCGGCCACGCGCTCCAGATCTTTGGGCACGTCGGCGCGGAGCGTTCGGAGCTTGGGGATCTTGGCGAACAAGACCGCCGCGAGCGTCCCGCGCGTATCGTCGGCGACGAACAGGCGCCGGCCCGATAACAGCTCCCACAGCATCACTCCCACCGCGAACAGATCGCTACGACCATCGAGCGTCTCGCCGTTGGCCTGCTCGGGGCTCATGTATGCGGGCTTGCCCTTGATCATCTCGGAGGCGGTTGCCTGGCTGGCCGAGCGCGCCTTTGCGATGCCGAAGTCGGAGACCTTGACGGCGCCCTCCCACGACAGCAGCACGTTGTGCGGCGAGACGTCGCGATGGACGATGCCGCGCATGTAGCGGATCGTGTTCGAGCCCGTCATCATGAGCTCGTCCATGGCCATGGGCAGATCGTGTGCGTGGCCGAGGCCGCGGAGCGCCTCGGCGATCACATAGATCACAACGCCGAACGGCAGCGGCCCGCTCCGCGAGAGCGCGTCGAGGTCCTTGCCGTAGACCAGCTCCATGACCAGATACAGCCGACCTTCGTCGTCGCGGTCGAAGTCGAGCACCGAGACAATGTTCGGGTGCGCGAGCCGGGAGCTGATGCGCGCCTCGTCGGTGAACATGCGCGCGAACGCCGGGTTCTCCGAGTAGCCCGGGAGCACGCGCTTGATCGCGACCTTGCGCGCGAAGCCCTCCGCGCCGACGGTGGAGCCCACGAACACCTCCGCCATGCCGCCGCCGCCCAACCGCGCATCCAGCCGGTACTTCCCCGAGAACCCCGACATCTCGACCGCACACTATCAGGGCTGTGGGCGACTACGCATCTTTGCGATTGCCACGACTCGCATTGTACGTAGTCCACGGTACTCCGCTTAGTGCGGCGACTGCATTGGGACGTGTGTGAGGTATCGATGCAACTGCGAGCCTCTCCCCTCGATAACACGCCGCGATCATGCACCTCGTCGGCGGGATTTATCCCATCGCATTGGTTGGATACTGGGAACTACGTAGCTCATCGTCTCGAGACCGCCGCCACGCGAGTATTCACCTCGTGTACGCTCCCTCGTGGTTGCGGGGGGCGAAGTAGATGTCCGACGAGCGCGAGTATTTGCGGCGCGACGATCGTGCTCGCGGGAACGCGAGATTGGCAGACCAATCGAAGGTCGAGACCACGCCAGCACGCGAGCCCACGCCCGGCAAGGTGACCCTCGTCGAGGCGGCGCCAGCGGTCGCTCCGGAGCCCGGCAAGCAGTCTCTACTAGAAGCTTCGCTCTCGTCGTTGGCATTGGGCCCCTCGGCCCCGGGCAAGCGCACGCTGAACGAAGAGCTTGCACCATCCGCTGTCGCAACACTGGGCCTGTTCGATGCGCAGGTAGCACTGGCGCGCGCCGAGATGGTCGCGTTCGCCGAGGCTAATGCAGCGCGAAACGTGCGCCGCTTGTGCGAATCCTCGGCGCGGCTACGGCACGCGCTCGAGCTCGCCGCGCACATGCTGAGTCTCGCCGAGCAGCAGGGAGACGAGAACGTGCAGGCGCAACGCGCCGTGCTCACCGAGGTCGAGGCCGCGACCAAGCCGTTGTTCGACGCGGCGTTCACGCCAAGCCGAGCCGCAGTCGAGGAGTTTCGCGCGACGAGAACCTTCGAGCGGTGGGATGCGGATGTCCGTGCGTGGCAGGGCGAAGGGATGGCAGCGAATGCGAACGCGGCAGCGAGCAATCGGGTCGAGTCATCGCTCGCGACTGCTGTGCCGATCGTGCCGATCAGGAACGAGCCTCGGGCGACGAATCAGGACGACCCCACGCGGATCGCCGCGCGCGGGATCGAAGGACTCGGTGAGCGACTTCCGTTTCTCGATCGGATCCAGTCGAGCTTCGGGCGCCATGACATCTCGAGCGTGCGTGCTCACCTCGGCGGTGCCGCCGCGCGAGCGGCGCGGCGGCTGGGGGCACGTGCCTTCGCGTTCGGCAACCACATCGCATTCGACGGCACACCCGATTTGCACACGGCCGCGCATGAGGCCGCCCATCACGTCCAGCAGCGCGCCGGCATCGCGCTCAAGGGCGGCATCGATCAGCCCGGCGACGAGTACGAGCATCACGCAGACGCGGTCGCAGATGCGGTCGTACGAGGCGACTCCGCCGAGCCGCTGCTCGACCAGATGGCCGGTCGAGGAGCGTCGGCATCGCCAGCTTCTCCCACCGTGGTGCAGCGGAAGACCGATCACGCTGCGTCCAAGGGTAGGAGTGGCAGCGAGCCCTCCTGGTGGGGCGGGCCCAGTGATCGCCAGCAGGTGGATCGCTACCTCGCGCGTCATGAGCGCAAGCTCTGGCACGACGTCGAGCGGTACTTCGAGGGCGTCGAGTGGCCGGCTCCACACCCACGCTTGTCTTGGCGCGATTCGTCAGTCTTCGTGCATGCAACGGTTGAGCGGATCCGGACCACGATCGCGTCCGGCGGCGGACGTGCGAAGCAGCTCGCGACGATCCTTACGAGCGATCCGGTCCCGATCCTCGCTCCCATGATCACGAGCGCGCCGCTCCAGCTGTGGGTCCCGGCCGTGGGGCTCGCGCTGGCGCAGCTGATCGAGCCAGCGATCGTCGCCTCGCTTCGTCGACTCGGTCCGCGATGGGTGACGCAAGCGGAGACCGCGCCCGAGCCAGAAGGTGTCGCCAGCGAGACGAAACCGCTGGTCGCCGCCGAGTCGTTGATCGCGACGCATCCGATCGATGTCGCCGTGCGCGTGGGGCTCACGACGGTGGGCGCGCTCGACGCGATCCAGATCAACGTGAAGGCCGGTGGGCGCGCGCCACTAGCGTCGCGTGGCTTTCGCAAGGTCACGCTCCAGTGGCAAGGCTGGCGGGATCCTGCGCTGTGGAACTGGGTCAAGGCGATCGAGCCCGCGGACGCGACCGCGGAAGAGGTCGCCGCGATGCTGTGGCCGAATGCGGCGGGAACCGCCAAGGACCGCGTTTCCCCGAACGCACACCGACTGACCGCGGCACCGCCGATGTTCGGCGTGCCCCCGACCTTGGCACGGTCGATCGCGGGCGCCCAGTTCTTCGCGCCGGCGCGCAACGATGACGGTTCCGAGGGCGCGCGGTATGCAGCGCTCGCAGGTTCGGTCGCTGCCGACGACCTCGCGCTCACGCAAGCGGCGACGCGCGATCGCCATGCATCGTCGCGTGAGACCGATCCGGCGAAGAGCGCGAACGTCCTCCAGACGCTCGATGACTCGTTGGCGCAGCTGCACTATCTCGTGAGTACGCTCGCGCGCTGGCGCCTCGCGGAGGCCGTCTCGCCGGGCCTCGCGTGGGCCATGCGCAAGCGCACCGAGCTGGCGGTCGCCTCGGCCACCGAGCGCGCGAAATGGCGTCGCGTGCTGACTCGCCAGAAGAGCCTCCTGTACCGGATCACCGGTAGCGTTCGCCAGCTAGCGACCGCTGATGGCGCAAACAGCGAAGCGGGGGCGCCGATCAAGGACGTGCTCGCAATCTACGCGCGCGCTGCCGCGAGCGCTCACCTCGGCGATGCGTCGGCGGCGCTGATCGCGCAGGCGCTCGACCGCCAACAGGATCTGACCCTCCAGAGCCTGCGCGCAACGGGCACCGATCTCAAGCTCGCGGCCGGAACGGGCAATGACCTCGATCCATCGGACCGCGCGGACGTGGACGAACACATCAAGGCCTCTCGCGCCTTGCAGGGCTCGATGCTCGCCGGCCGCGCCGTCGATCCGGCCGAGGTCGAGCTCACGCTACTCGGCTCGCAGGAGCTCGCGCTCAGGTTGCGTGTGGAAGGGATCCGCAAGCAACTGCGTGCGTTGCAGGAAGCCGCGAGGCAGCTCGGCCAGGGCTGGGTGTCCAATTTTGTCTCCGCCTTCCATTCCAAGTTCCGGTCGATGGATGCCGTCGCCCAGCACCTCGACGGTCACTTGCAGTTCCTGATGAGTAACTGGGACTCGGATGTAGCCGAAGCGGCTTCGATCCGCGACCCCAAGGAACATGCGCGCGCGATGCGCCGACTGCGCCCCAAGGCGCTCGCGCGCGCACAGGCGCGATTCGACGAGATCCAGAAGGACCAGGAGCTGGTGACCTTCTTGCGCGAAGGCGCGAGCACGCTCGATCGCCACGCCAAGATCGTCGGGTGGACCAAGATCTGCGCGCAGCTGGCATTGATGATCGGGATCAGCATGGTCGCCTCGGCCGCGGGCTCCGCTGTGGCGAGAGGCGTCGGCACGGCGTTCGCGCGTGCCGACATGATCAAGAACGCGCCCTTGCTCGCGCGGACGGCCGGCTTCGTGGCACGCGGCACGGGCGTCGCCGTCGAGGCGGGCGTCAACACCGCAGGCAACGCGGCGCTCGGCTCGGGCGGCCATGCGGGAGAGCCGACGCTTGGCGAGATGTTCGTCGAGAACGCCCTGTCGACGATCGGAAGCGCAGCGCTCCTCAAGCACATCGGCGACGATCTCGAGCTCGCCAAGAGCATCGAGCGCAACACCGCGACGCTCTGGGCGCGCACGAAGACCGTCGGGAAGATCGCGCTGGCCAAGACCGCGACGATCTCGAGTCACGTGATCATCAACACGGCGATGTCCAACGTCGCGCGCCAGGTCGCGACGCGAGGCAGGATCCAGCCCACGGCGCTGCAGACGCGCGAGTGGTTTCTGCAAGGCGCGTCGGTCGCGATCGGTCGCTACGTGCACGGGCAATTGGCCGCACACGCGCAGCTGCGCGCAAAGCTCGCGTTGCTGCGCGACGTTCCGGCCGCGCAAAGGCTGCTCCGCGACGCCGCCGTGCTCGAGCGACGCGCTGCCGCTGCCGAGCGCACCGCGGACGACCGGCTAGCCCTGGAGCTGCTCGGCGACTACAACCGGCTGCTCTCCACCCAGGAGAGCGTGCTGTCTTCGGCTGCGCACGACCCAGCGCAGCGCCAGGCGCTCGGGATGAGCGAGGCGACGCTCGGCGCTCTCGCGCGCAAGGCGGGAGGCAATAGCGAGCTTCGCGGTGTCGGGCTCGAGTTGGTGCCGCTGCACAGCGCAGGACTCGAGGAGCTCGTGCCCGGCGAGATCTGGGCGGGAACGCCCGCGCAGATCGAACACGTCATCGCGTCGGCGAAGAAGGCCGCGCTGCCGATCGAGGCGGCGCGCGATGCGAACGCGAAGACGTGGCGGCTGACGATCGATGGCCATAGCGTCACCGTGAACGAGCGCACGAACCGCGGCGGAGCCGGTCGTGGCGGCGACGGATCCAGAGGAGACGGCGGAGGCAACGCCCCGGACCATCCGAGTCCCAAGCGCCTCTCCGATGCGCAACGCGCAGTCATTCGCAAGGCGACGTCCGATCCGGTCGGGCACGTCGACCCATCCGGGCTTGCCGCGCACGAGCACCACTTGTTCCAGACGCGCGAGCAGCAGGATGCAGGTCGCTGGGGCGACCATGGCATCGACGAGGCCGCGCACGACGCCGAGGTCGCGGCCCGCAATCATCTGCCGGTGTCGGATGACGCGAAGGAGGCCCTGCGGCTCAAGAACGACCCGGAGTTTCGGCGGTGGTACGGCGCGTGGAAGACGATGCCCGACCGCATCGTGCTCGGTCGGGACGGCAGCTACGAGCTGCGCATGCCCGAAGGCGTGCCACCGCACGTCGAGGCGGATCTGCGGCGCACGATCCCGAAGACCAACCTCATCCTCACTGCGCGCGCGATCGCCGCGCGTGAGCAGATCGTCAAAGCGCTCCCTGGCGCCAACCTGGATCCGCGCGCGGCGGGCTGGGCGCCGACGCGCAAGAAGCTAGTGGAGATGTTCGGCGAGGATCGCGTCGCGAGCTACGAGCGCAATCGGACCGAGATGGAAGGAGCGCCCGATCGGACCATCGTCGATCAGAAGATCGAGAATGCCGTCTCCTTCGATTCGCTCAAGCACCTTCGCAGCATGCTGCCGGGGCTCGAGATCTACGTCACCGGCTCCACGTCGCAGCCGTCGAAGAAGGGACCCAGCGTTGACCTCGACATCATCGTCGTCGTCCCGGAGCACACGCCGCAGAAGGTTCGGGCCGAGATGGAGCGGCGCTTGTGGTCGCTCGAGCTGCAGCGGCCCCGCCCTCAGAACCCGAGAGCGGACATGCCCCTGCTTCCGGTCGATGCGAAGGTGATGACACCGTCCGAGTTTGCGGGGCTCGCCGTCCTCGAGACGCCCGCTGGTCGCACGCCGCTGAACTACGCGCGGATCGACACACCATCGGCGACGGAGATGCCGGGGATCGGGCGCAGCGGTATCGACCTGCACAACCACATCATGGGCGTCGGCAGCGCGGCCTACTTCACGGAGCGTGTCGGCGGTGGCAGCGCAGTCGCCACACTCGAGAAGGCGTGGGCTGCCATCCACGATCCGAAATACCGCAAGGGCCAGGACGGGGCTCCCGTCAGTCCTACCGTGCTTCGCCAGCTCGGCATCGCGCTGGCAGACGTTCGTAACTCGCGACAGGTCCACATGCCCGTAGACATCCTCGAGGCGCGTGCGCAGCGCGCGCTCGACGATGTGCTCGCGGCGTCGCACGAGACGCCCTTCGATCAAACGTACGATCTGCGTGAGCTGCTCGTCGACAAGTACATCGATCCTCAGGGAACGTCGGAGAACTACGCGACTGACGTGCTCGGCGTGCTGCACGACCAAGGAACCAACGCGTCCGAGCAGTCCGTGAGTCTCGGCAAGCTCCAGAAGCGCTTCACCGCCGAGGCCATGGAGAAAGCGCACCGGCGTGCGGCGGCTCAGGGCCGCGACGTCGACCTTTCGTTCCTCGTGATGATGCCGACCTCGCAGACGCTATCGGCGCGCGGCACAAAGCCCAAAGCCGCGAACGAAGCCTTGCGGCGCCAGCTGATGCGACCGGACGTAAAGGGACTCGACATCGCGGGGCCCGAGGCCACGACATTCACAGCGCGCGGCATGCGATGGCTGGTGGACCAGATCAAGCTCGCCCGCGAGGTCGCGCGGGCCAAGGGCGAGCCCATGGTGATCCGACCGCACGTCGGTGAGGGGTATGACCCAGCCGGCCGCGGACACCACGTGGAGGTCGCACGCAAGAACCTCGACATGATCCTCGGTGCGCTGAAGGCGGCGGAGTACTCGGGGCCAGGCGACGGCGTGATCGTGCGCTTCGGGCACGCCGCGCACGCGACCCCCGATCAGCTCCGGCGCATGGGCGATCTCGGGCTCATCGTAGAGGCCAATGTCGGCTCGAACCTCGCCACCGGCTCGGTGCTACGCGCCGAGGATCATCCGTTGCTCGCGAACATGTACTACGGTGTGTCCACGGTGCTGTCGACGGACGGCCAAGGCGTCATGCAGACCACCCTTCCGATCGAGTATCAGCGCGCCGCGGCGCTGATCACCCAGTTCCGTAGCGGACAGCTCACGCTGCAGCTCGATGGGCAGTACGTGCGGTTCAACGATCTGACGGTCGAGCAGCAGTCGCGGTTCTCTCCGGACTGGCTCGCAAAGCAAGCTATCGCCTACCGCACCGCCGCTGCACGGCCAGTCTCCAAGGAGCCCTGAGATGCCACTGGTGCTGCCCGATGACTACTGGATCGAGATCCCCGGCGGCCGCTACGTCGTGGGCCTTCTGCCCGAGGAGGCGAAGCACCTGGCCGCGCAGAGCGCCGCCTGGTACGATGACCACGGCCCCGAGTGGTCGATCAATGACGCGAAGCTGGAGCAGCGGTTGTTCGAGTTGCGCGAGCGGCAGGGCAACCCTGCGTGGGTCGAAGCATACCTACTCGAGCACTTCCCGGCGCGCGAGGTCGAGATCGCGCCGTTCGCGATCGCGCGGCGGCCGATCGTGATGCGCGAGTACCTCCAGTTCATGGCGGAGACGGGTGAGACCGATCGGCCCTCGAACGATGCCTTCCTCGCCAAGGAGCCGGACTTCGCCGAGCGTCCGGTGAACGGCATCGGCTGGGCCCCCGCGGTCGCGTTGACCGAATGGGCCGGCGCTCGTCTGCCGTTCGAGCATGAGTGGGAGCGCGCGATCCGCGGCCCGCACCGCTACTTGTTCCCGTGGGGCAACGAGCTAGGCGGACATGGGAAGGAGCTTCTCGACGATCAGACCGCGCGGCTCTGGCGCGTCGAGGCGACCACGACGGCCGAGGGTGTACAGGGCGCGTTGATCGGGATGTTCGAATGGTGCGCCGACTACTGGAGCGAGCCCGAGGGAGTGCGGCCAGAACGTTGGCGTGAGCGTCCCGGCCCGAGTTGGGCTCGCGTGGTTCGCGGAGGCACTCTTCACAACGTGGCGATCGCTTCCGGGGTGATCCGTGAATGCTACAATACGATTTACGATATTGGTTCTTCGGGCGTGCGCCTGGTGCGCGCCGACGGACGCACGGTTCCGGGACCGCACCCGAGCACACCTCGCGGCGTGCGGATGTGGGCGCAGGCGCGAGCGTTCGAAGTCCATACCCTGTGGCCGATCCTGAAGGCGCTGAGCTCATCCCGCATCAGTCACGAGCACGAGATGCGAGTTGGCTACAAGCGAGGCGTCTACGGGGCGATCGCCACCGTGATGGATGCCGCGAGCGAGTGGCTTGGCTTTGTTCGCGACGAACCCAAGGAGGATCCCGCGGCGTTCGTACATGGTGTGTACCTCGTCGCGGAGAGCCGCGAGACGCTGCGCCGCCACCCACCGGAGCACGGCGTGTTCGCGTGGAACATCCAGTACCGCTACGCGGAGGATGGCCGGCTTCGTGCGCGTCCGGTCGTCGCCTATCGCATGGCGTTCGACGGTCGCATTCACAAGTTCGTCCACCGCTTCAAGCCGGACGAAGCCGACACGCCGATC
>JANRKM010000147.1:0-40477 GCA_033763475.1 Kofleriaceae bacterium | reverse complement strand
CAGGCTGCGATGACGCCGCCGCCGCTACCGCGGACCACGACGTCACAGGCCGCGATCACGCCGCCGGTGCTGCCGCGCACGACGACGTCACAGGCTGCGATGACGCCGCCGCCGCTACCGCGGACCACGACGTCACAGGCCGCGATCACGCCGCCGGTGCTGCCGCGCACGACGACGTCGCAGGCTGCGATCACACCGCCAGAATCGTTGCCGCTCGAGGCGTTTTCGCCGCCGCCCGCGCCCCCGAAGGCGTGGGCCGCAATGGCCGCGTTCTCGCCGCCGCCAACACCGTCTCGCGCCGAGATGCTGCTGCCGCCGGCCCCGGGTGACGCGCGTCGCTCGATGTCCGAGGTCGCCGTGCACCTGCCGCCGGTTCGAGGAAAGACACATGCCGACGAGAGCGCCCCGGCTGCTTCGACGGCGGCGGCTGCGCTCGAGCCCGCATTGGTCGCGCCACCTGTCGACCAGGCGAAGGTCGACATGACGAGCCACCAGCCGTGGTTCGAGGACTCGCGTCCATCGGCGCGGTTCCCCCTGGCCGCAGGGTCGGCGCCGAGCGGTGCCGAGATCCGGATCGGCACCTCCGCGATCTCGCGCCCTCCGAGCCTGGGCCGCCTCGTCGGGATGCTGGTCCTGCCGACGATCTTGCTCGCAGTCATCGGCATCTTCGTTGGCGGCTACCTCGCGTTCGACGGCCAGGGCGGCAAGAAGCGCATGACCGCCGCCAGCCCCCCGGCCGCGAAGCCGACGGAAGCCGCGCCGTCGGTGGCGCTCGCAGCCCCTGCGGTGGACCTCGCTGCCGCCCCCACTCCGACCGTGCCGAGCGAGCCCGCGGTCGCGTCCGAGCCGCAAGCCACCGAGCCTGCGAAGGCCGAGTCGCCGGCCACCGAGCCCGCGAAGCACGAGCCCGCGGAGCACGACCCCGCGAAGGCCGAATCCCCGACGGCCGAGCTGGCCGTCACGCCGCCGAACGTCGCCACAATGCCCCAGACGCCGTCGATGGTGCCGACGAACCTCGCGAAAGAGGCGCCCACGCCGTCGCCATCGATCGCCGCGAAAACGTTCATCGATGTCCGCATCGACTCGAAGCCGTCGGGCGCGACCGTGACCCTCGTCGACCGCGGCAAGTCGACCTTCCTCGGCACCACGCCGATCAAGACCTCGGTCGACCCGTCGCGCAGCTACGAGGTCGTGTTCGAGCACAACGGCACGATCACGCGTGAGCCGCTCGACCCGCGCACCACCTCGCGCCTCGAGATCGCCCTCGCCGAGAACAAGGTCGCAGAGACGCCGAAGGCGAAGCCCGAGAAGAAGCTCGCGGTAGCGGCAGTTGCGAAGACCGAGGCCCCGAAGGCCAAGGCCGAGTCCAAGCCCCAGCCCAAACCCGCGGCGAAGATCGCGCCCAACGCCGAGTCGAAGGTCGAGACGAAGACCAAGGCCGCCACACCGACGACCGTCGGGAAGTCCGAGAAGGCCGTCTCCGCGCCCGCCACCGCACACGCTGGGACCGGCATCCTCATGGTCTCGAGCAAGCCGCCGTGCGAGATCTTCGTCGACGGCAAGGCCACCGGTTTCATGACCCCGCAGCGCAGCATCTCGCTCGCTTCGGGCAGTCACACGATCACGCTCGTCAGTGCCGACAAGAAGCACAAGAAGACGGTCGCCGTCGACATCGTCGCGAACAAGTCGACCAAGTTGATCCAGAACCTGATGGCCGAATAAGCGGCTCGCTTCGTCGATGCGCGCCGCGCTGGTTGCTCTCGTGCTGGCGTCCGCGTGCTACGCGGCGGCGAAGAAAGACCACCTCTTTCGACGCGCGGCGCTCGACTTCAACTGCTCGTCGAAGCTTCTGACGTACACCGAGCTCGAAACTCGCAAGATGCTCGTCGAGGGCTGCGGGCAGCGCGGGACGTATGTCGAAGCGTGTGATGGCGACCGCTACGCGAGCGGCACGACCTGCACGTGGAAGCTCGAGGGCGCACTCGAGTCGCTGGGACCGCAGCGCGTCGACGGTCCGCCGGGCTCGGTTCTGTAACTGGTCCGGGCTAGGCCTCGGCGAGGAGCTCGTCGAGCGTGCCGTCGCGCTCGAGGGCCCGCAGCTCGGTGAAGCCACCGATCGAGCGCTCGCCGATGAAGATCTGCGGGACGGTGTGTTGGCCGGAGACCTCGGCAAGCCAGCGCCGAAGCTCCGGGTTCCCGCTCGCGTCGATGTGCTCGAAATGGATGCCCTTGCGCTCGAGAAGGTCGAGGGCGGCGGTGCAGTAGCCACACCACTTGCGCGTGTAGATCTTCACCTTCATGGCGAGGGGCAATATTGAGGTGGGAGTGGAGGAGGCGGTAGCTCGACGAAGGGCGAGGAGCTAGACATCCGGCTAGGCGCCGGGGACCAGGCGGCAGCCGTTGGGCGCGACCGGCTGGCAGACGCTCTGCGCGTTGCATGTGGCGGGCATGCCGTCAGGGCCGTCGGGGCAGGGGGTGTTTGCGTCGCAAGACTGGGTGCAGGCCGCGAAGTCAGCGTCACTGAAGAACCGGCAACTCGCGTCGGTGGTGCAGTCGTGCTCTGTCGCGCAGCTGTCGTAGAGGACTTTGGCGCAGTCGTTGCTCGGATCGACCTCGTCACCCGCACAGGCGCCGACGAGGAACAGAAGGAGCATCGCGGTACGCATGCCGGGATCCTACATGGGATCGCGCCTGAGGTCGCCGGACCCGTCTCCCATGCATAACGGGCAGGTGGCGCGGCGAACGCCTGCCGTCCTTGATCCGAGCGGACCGACGGGCGTACGGTCCGGGCAGGAGGGCAACGTGGCTCACATCGACGTCTTTAAGGGCTGGGCAGAAACGATCCGTCAGGACATCGATGCCTACAAGGCGCTGCTCGAATCGCCGAAGGCCGACGCACACTCGCGCAAGCTCGCGGGCGCAGCGCTGCTGTACATGGTCAGCCGGATGGATCTGATTCCGGACTGGAACGAGGGCATCGGGGTCATCGACGACGTGATGGTGCTCCGCGTGTGCGCGCAGCTCACTCAGAGCCACGATCGCGGCGCGCTGGCGACGGCGGCCGAGGTCAACCTCGATCGCATGGCGAACGAGGCCGACAAGATCCTTGGGTTCCTCGGCGCCGAGCTGTACGACAAGCTCAAGGCGTATTGCGCGAAGCTCTCGGACCAGGCGGTGCGTGGTCGTACGCCGACTCAGCTGGTCGAGGACCCGGAGCTGCGCAAGGCTCTCGCGATCGAGCTCGACGACGAGGTGCAGAAGACGGTCCCGATCGTCGTGAACGATGCCAAGGATGCCGAGCTGCGGCTCAAGGCGTACCTCACGCACAAGCTGTCATGAAGCTCGGGCTGGGTATCGCGCTGGTCATGCTCGCGTCTTCGGCGGTGGTACACGCCGACGCCGGCGACACGTTCGAGCGCAAGGCGACCGGCGCCGTCAAGGTGAAGGACCTCGACGACGTGGTGTGGGCGTTGACCGCGACGTGCGACAAGGGCGACGAGCTGCAGCAGCGGCAGTGCCGGTTGATCCGCGACGCGCGTGTGAAGCAACTGACCGGCGCAACGCTGCTCGTCGACGGCGATGCGAACGCCTTCGAGCTCGGTGTGTGGAATGGCGCGAAGCGGTCGGTGGCGGTGACGCTGACGGCGTGCATTCGTTGCGACGGCGTCCAGCTCGACGGCCGCACCTGGTATCTGACCGGCTCGCCCGCGCGTCAGGACGGCGCGAAGATCACGGCGGCGCCGCTGTTCGACACGGCGCGCCAGTTCCCCGACGAGGCGCGCGCGAAGAAGTACCTCGAGGTGATGAAGGGCGCGCGCACGCAATTCGTGGTGCGCATCCCGGAGAAGCGGCGCTGGCTGGTCGGTGGAAAGGACGGCCTGTTGTTCGAGGTGCTCGCCTGGCGCGTCGTGGTGCCGTGTACAGGTGAGGTCGTGATAGCGAGCCCGGCGTCGGGACCTGCAGATAAAGATGCGTCGGTGTGCGCGGCTGGTGCGGCGTCCGAGCCCGAGGCCGTGCCGGCACTGACGCGCGAGATGGTGCGCGAGGCCATGCAGCCGGTGATGCAGGGTGCGCGCGCGTGTTATGCGAAGTACAAGTCCGCCGGCACCGCGCGCCTCGAGCTCACGATCGCGGGTAGTGGCTCCGTGGCTTCGTACATGCAAAAGGGCGACTTCAAGGGCACGCCGATGGGGACATGCATCGACGCGGCCGTGAGCAACGTGGTGTTTCCCCCGTCTCAGCGTCCGCTCACGACGATCGGGTTTCCGATCGTGCTGCCCTAGCCATGACGATCAGCGAGCTCCTCGACGCCCTGTGGTTGGATTATGTCGCCTCGACGCCGCAGGCCGAGCGCATCCACCGCCTGCTGCTCGGGCGCGGCGAGCGTATTCGCAACGACCACGTTGCGCTGCGTACGTACGACGCTCCAGGGATCGGCATCACCGACCTCGCGCGCGTGTTCGAGTCGCTCGGCTGGGTGGTCGCCCCAGATCACTACCGGTTCGAGGACAAGAAGCTGCGGGCCCGCTACTGGAAGCACCCCGATCCCGAGCTGCCCAAGGTGTTCATCAGCGAGCTGTGCGTCAGCGAGCTGTCGCGGGCGACGCAGGAGCGGATCGCCGGGCTCGTGGCACAGCTGCCCCCCGGGTTCGGCCAGCGCGACGATCTCGTGTGGGCGGGACGGCCGTGGAACGTGACACACGCCGAGTACAAGGCGCTGCTCGCGGAGAGCGAGTACGCGGCGTGGGTCGCGGCGTTTGGGTTCCGCGTCAACCATTTCACCGTCGACGTCGGCAAGCTGTCGACGTTCCCCGATCTCGTCGCGCTCAACGCATTCCTCGTCGAGCACGGGTTCACCCTCAACGACGCGGGTGGGACGATCAAGGGGACGCCGGCCGAGCGGCTCGAGCAGTCGTCGACGCGCGCGGACTCCGTCGAGGTGACGTTTTCGGACACCACTGCGAAGATCCCCTCCTGCTACTACGAATTCGCACGCCGCTACCCGCTGCCATCGGGGGAGCTGTTCCAGGGGTTTGTGCCCGCGTCGGCGGACAAGATCTTCGAGTCCACGGACGTTCATTCGCGGTGACCACCTCGTGAGTCGTTCGTGAGCCCGGCTACCAGGGCGATCGGCTCACCGGCCTCGACGCACTAGTCCGCAATTCGACGGGCGGAATCGCTTGAGTGGGGTGGTGCCGATGAGTACCTTCCGCGCGGCGTGAAGGTCCACCTCATCGGCATTGCGGGCACAGGCATGGGTGCCGTGGCCGGCCTCCTCGTGGCCGCTGGACACGAGGTGCGTGGCTCGGACGCCGCTGTCTATCCGCCGATGAGCGAGCAGCTCGCGGCGCTCGGCGTGCCAGTCATGATGCCGTACGCCGCGGAGAACCTGGCCTGGACGCCCGACCTCGTGGTCGTGGGCAACGTCCACGGCAAGGACCACGTCGAAGTGGTGGCCGCGCAGGCCAAGGGCATCACGCTGACCTCGTTCCCGGCGGTGCTCGGCGAACGGCTCATCGCGAACAAGCACGCGATCGTGGTGTGCGGCACGCACGGCAAGACCACGACGACCTCGCTGGTCGAGCACATCCTCCGCGAGGCGGGCCGCGATCCGTCGCTGTTCGTCGGCGGCGTGCCGGTCGCGCTGGGCCACGGCTACCGTCTCGGCACCGGCGAGGACTTCGTCATCGAAGGTGACGAGTACGACACCGCGTTCTTCGACAAGGGCCCCAAGTTCGCGCACTACCGCGCGCGCACCGCGATCCTCACGTCGGTCGAGCTCGATCACGTCGACATCTTCCCGTCGTTCGATGCGGTGCGCGACGTGTTCAAAAAGCTCGCGACCGGCCTTCCGCCCGACGGGCTGCTTATCGTGTGCGCCGAGTCGCCGGACGCGATGGCCATCGCGAAGCACGCGGTCTGCAAGGTCGAGCCATACCTCGTGCTCAACGGCGACAGCGCCCAGGGCGACGATGCGGGGCCGCCGGCCGACGTGGTGTGGTGGGCGACAAACCTCGAGGTCGGCAAGAGCGGCCGCGTCTCGTTCGATGTCTTCCACGCTAACAGCAACGGGGGAGAGAAGATCGAGCGCTTCGAGACCCTGCTCGTCGGGCGCCACAACGTGTCCAACTGCCTCGCGGCGATCGCCGTCGCTCACTCGCGCGGCGTCTCGGTCAAGGACATCCAGCGCGGCGTGTCGAGCTTCGCGGGTGTGCGGCGGCGACAGGAGCTGCGCGGCATCGCCGGCGGCGTCACCGTCCTCGACGACTACGCGCATCACCCAACGGCGGTGCGCGAGACGCTGAAGGCGCTGCGCAAGCGGTTCCCCAAGCGCCGCATGATCGCGGTGTACGAGCCGCGCTCGGCGACCAGCCGTCGCAAGACGTTCCAGCACGAGTTCGCCGACGCGTTCGCGTACGCGGACGAAGTGATCGTCGGCAAGATGTTCGATCCGTCGAAGATCCCCGCCGAAGATCGCTTCGATCCCGAGCGGCTCGCCCTCGACCTGCATCAGCGCGGCACCAAGGCCGCGTACATGCCCGACGTCAGCCACATCGTGAAGGTGCTCGCGGAGAGTGCAGGGCCGGGCGACGTGGTGGTGGTGCTGTCGTCAGGCAGCTTCGAAGGTCTGCACGACCGGCTGCTCGACGCGATCGGCGATGCGATGCGCCCCGCGCGGCACGACGATCTCGCGGCCGTGCGCACGCTGCTCGCGTCGGTCGGCCTCGCCGAGGCGGTGCGCGAGGAGCAGATCACCAGCTTCTTTACCCTCAGGAACGAGAAGGGCCTCGTCGGTTCCGTCGCCCTCGAGGTGTACGGCGACGACTCGATCCTGCACTCGCTCGCCGTCGACCCAGAGTTCCGCGGTGCGGGCTACGGCTGGATGCTCGCGGACATGGCGGTCAGCCAGGCGCGGTGGCGCGGCGTGCGTCGCATTTATCTGTTGACCGAGACCGCATCGGACTTCTTCGCGGCGAAGTTCGGGTTCCGCATCGTGGATCGCTCGACGCTGTCCAAGTCGGTCGCGCAGAGCGAGACGTTCCAGCACATCGGCAACCCGGAGCGCGGCAAGGCGGCGCACCTGGTCGCGATGCGGCTCGACCTCTGAGCGCATCGGCGTGAGCGCGTCATCGTGAGCGCAGAAGGACGCGATCTGCTACAGGCGGCGAGGGCCGCGGCTCGAGCGGCGTCCCAGCTGCTCGTCGGCGCGCGTGCGACGGCGATCACAGGCAAGACCAACCCGCGTGACCTCGTAACCGAATGGGACGTGCGCTCCGAGGAGGTCATCCGCAAGGTGCTCGACGAGCAGACCCCTGGCATTCCGGTGCTCGGGGAAGAAGGCGGGCAGGGCATTGGTAGCGTCGCGGGGCTGCGCTGGATCGTCGATCCGATCGACGGCACGGTGAACTTCGCGCACGGGCTCCCGATCTGGAGCGTGTCGATCGCGATCGAAGATGCGGGCACCATGCTCGCGGGTGTGGTCGCGGCGCCTGTGCTCGGCTGGTGGTTCGAGGGCAGCAAGGGCGGTGGTGCACGCGACGGTACGGGAGCACCCCTGCGCGTGAGTGCCACACCTGCCGTCGAGCATGCGTTGCTCGTGACGGGATTCCCGTACGATCGCGCGACCAACCCCGAAAACAACTTCGCCGAGTGGGAGCACTTCCAGCGCGTTGCCGGAGCTTGCCGGCGGCTCGGCTCGGCGGCGCTCGACTGCTGCATGGTCGCGTGCGGGTGGTTCGACGGGTACTGGGAGCGTCACCTGAAAGCCTGGGATATCGCCGCGGGTACGTTGTTCGTTGCCGAGGCGGGTGGGACCGTGACGGACACACGCGGTGGCCCCTTCGACTTGCACGCGGGAGAGGTGCTCGCGTCGAACGGTGCTATTCATGAAGGGCTCGTCGCCGAGCTCGGTCGCGTCCGGTCGGCGAGGGCAGGGAGCCCCTGATGAAGCGCATGCGCACGCTCACCTGTATCGGACTCGCTGTCTCGCTGCTGAGCTCGGTTGCGATGGCGGAGCCGAAAGACGGCTCGAAGGGGGGCGTATCGACCGCGCCGCTCGATCCGTATGCGACGCCGCGTCCCGCGCAGCCCGACGATCCGTACGCAGATCCCGCGCCGCCGTTAGCGCCTGCGAAGCCCGTGGCGGGAAAGCCCCCCGCGAAGTCCAAGCCAACGGACCCAAACATGGTGCCCGGTGCCGAGGCGGCGCCACCGCCGCTCCCTGCAAAGCAGCCGTTGCCGAAGCTCAAGCCGACCGGAGCCACGCCGCCGATGGTGCCGACGCCTGCAAAGAGCGACCCCGTCGATCCGTACGCGCCCGTGCCCGTGGCGCTGCCCGAGATCACGCCGCGCGTCGCGATCTCGGACCTCGGTCAGCTGCAGGGCCTGCTCGCCGTACAGCGTCTCGACGGTTGGCTGCTGCTCGACCGCGATGGCAACAACCCGATCGCCGCGCGCGTGGTGAAGCCCGAGGGCAATCCGTCGCGACCGTGGTTCTACCTCGTGCCCGCGAAGGGGGAGCCGATCGCGCTCGCGCACGCGGCGGAGCTGCGCAGCTTCGATCACCTCGCGGGCAAGAAGCTCGCGTACACGAGCTACACGGATCTCGATAAGCAGCTGAAGGCGATGCTCAAGGGCGTACGCACCGTCGCTGTGGAGTATTCGGCGAAGGCGTCGGTGCCAAGCGTGTCGCGCATCGATGCCGGCATGTTCGAGCGCGTCAAGGCCACCGGCGTGCAGGTGAAGTCGTCGCAGAACTTGCTGCAGCTCACCAAGGCTGTGTGGGGCGAGCCGGGGCGCACGGCCCACTTCGTCGCGGTCCATCACCTCACCGAGCTACGCAAGGACGCGCTCGCGTACGTCACCAAGGCGATCCAGGCCGGCCAGACGGTCACCGAATACGACGTACAGCAGCGCCTCGTGCGCAACATGACGATCCGCGGTCTCGCGAGCGTGGCGCCCGTCGTCGCTGCGGGCGCGAACACCGGCGATCCATACTACGTGCCTAACGCGGCCAAGGCGGCGCCGATCAAGCGCGGTGACCTGCTCGTGATCTCGCTCGCACTCAAGGTCGACAAGCCCGAGGGCGTGTGGGCCGCGCAGACCTGGGTGGCGATGGTCGACGCGACGGTGCCCGAACCCATCGCCAACGCGTTCGCGGCGGTGGTGCAGGCGCGCGATCGCGCGATCACGCTAATGACCGAGCGCACGCAACGGCGGCGCCCGCTGACCGGCGCCGAGGTCGATGCGGCGGCGCGCTCCGTGCTGCAGAAGGCCGGCTTCCTCGACAAGGCGCTCCATCGCACCGGGCACTCGATCGACAACGACTTCCAGGGGGCCGGTGCCGATCTCGATAGCTTCGAGGTCAAAGACACCCGCATCCTCACCACGGGCACCGGCGTCACCGTCGGACCGGGCATCTACTTCGGTGGGCAGTTCGGCGTGCGCAGCGAGGTCTCCGTTTATCTCGCGGGAAGTGGCCCCGAGGTCACCACGCCGAAGCAGGACGCGATCCAGCCGCTGCTCGGCCGGTAGGCGCATGGGGCGCGCAGACGTCACCGCGCTCGTGCTCGCGGGTGGGCGTGCGACGCGGATGGGTGGCATCGACAAGCGCGCCCTCGTCGTCGAGGGACGCTCGATCTTCGAGCGGCAGTGCGAGGTGCTCGCGCCGCGCGTCGCCGAGATCGTGGTCTCGCTCGCGCCGGGGGCCGCGGCGGTGGAGGGCCACCGCACGGTGACCGATGCCATCGCCGGTGTCGGGCCCCTCGCGGGCATCGCGGCAGGGCTCGCCGCGGTGGCGACGCCATGGCTGCTCGTGGTGGCGGGCGACATGCCGTACATCTCGGCGGCGCTGGTCGACCGCATGCTCGCGGCGGTGACCGACGCGATCGACGCGGTCGGCGTGCGCGTGGCGGGGATGCCCGAGCCGCTCGTATGCGTGTTGCGCGTCGCGCCCGCGCGTGCGGCCGTCGAGCGCCGGTTGGCGGCCAAGCGCTACAAGGCGTCGACGCTGCTCACCGACGAAGGTTTGCGCGTGGCCTGGCTCGACGAGGTCGACACGCACGTGGTCCGCAACCTCAATGCGCCCCAGGATCTTCCGCCGCGATGATAGGCTTTGCGCGTGCAGCTTCCATTCAACATGATGACGCCGCGCATGAAGCTCGAGGATGGCGAGGTCGTCGAGGCCTCGTATCCCGGTCTGCGCCGTAAGGGCATCTTCGGCAATCGATATGGCGAGCTCGTGATCACGAACCAGCGCGTCGCGTTCGTCAAAGCGATCATGAAGTCGGGCGTGATCAGCGCGGCGGCGAACAAGCTCGGCGCCAAGCCAATGCTCGCGTTCCCGCGCGCGCAGCTCCAGGCCGAGCGCGTACAGTTGAAGAAGCTCGTCGGTGTCCAGCTCACGAGCGGCGGCGCCGTCGAAAAGATCGTGATCGCGGACGAGGCGGTCGCGGCCGTGCTCGCGGCGGTCACGGCGGGCTGAGGCTGTCAAACCGCCCGGGGCTCCTGCGCGGCGTTCAGAGCCGCCGCTTCACGCCGCCCATCCACATGAGCTCGGTCGCATCGCGCTCGATGCTGACGGTCGTGAGGTGCAGGGTCTGCACATAGCGCGTGGCCACGGCGCCGGCGGTAAGCGCCCAGTCCTTGCTCACTGGCTGCGCGACCGCGACCGACGCTTCGAGGACCGTGAACACGCCGTCGCCGCTCGTCGCATCGCGTTGGTTGGGATCGCCGTACGCATACGGTTGCACCATGCCGTCGGCCACCGTCTTCACCACGCCCGCCCCCACGGCACCGCGGACGACCAGGCCATCGACGTCGATGTGGTGCGCCGCCACGGCCATCAGCTTGTGGTCGCGGAGCGCGAGGTAGCCGGTGATGTTGCCGTTGAACGTGAGGTCGGTCGACGTCTCGGCGGTCGACATCGCCGCGCCCAGGCGCCAGCCGCGGTACGCCCACAGGTCCACCTCGACGCGCACGCCGCCGCCGTGGTTGGCGCGGTCGTACATGCCAGCGACCGTGAACCAGCGATCGGCCATCGCGGGCGGTGGGGCCGGCGCGGTGGCGGGTGACGGTTCGGGGTGAGCGACGGCCGTCGTGGGCACGAGCGCGAGGACCGCGAGGAGGCGCATGACGGGGTTCGTCTCGGCTCCCCACGGAATCCGTCACGGTGGAGCGCTCGATCCGCCTGGTGGTGACGAATCCGTCACGGCCGCTACGAACCTTTCCTTTTCGCGGGGTTGTGATCGGGGTTTCCAGATCGAGGCTGATCCGGTATCTACGTGCCCCGATGCGCGTTGGTGATCTCGTGATCGATACGCCGGTGATCCTGGCCCCCATGGCCGCGGTCACCGACCTCCCGTTTCGCACCGTGTGCGAGGAGTTCGGAGTCGGTTTCACGATCACCGAGTTCTTGTCAGCACACGCGCTGTCCGTGGGCGACCCCAAGACCACGGGCAAGCTCACGGCCTCGCTGGATGGCCGCAAGTTCGGCGTTCAGATCTTCGGGCGCGAGCCCGAGATGATGGACAAGGCCGCCAAGATGGCGGTCGCGATCGGCGCGTCGCTGGTCGACATCAACATGGGCTGCCCGGCCAAGCGCGTCGTCGCAGGCGAGTGTGGATCGGCGCTGATGCGCGAGCCGCTCATCGCGCAGGAGCTCGTGCGCGCCGTGGTGAACGCGGTGCCCGCGAACATCCCGGTCACCGTGAAGCACCGCGCGGGCTGGGACCAGGCGCATCGCAACGCGCCCGAGTTCGCGTGCGCGATGGTCGAGGCCGGCGCCAAGATGATCACCGTCCACGGTCGCACGCGCACGCAGGGCTTCTCGGGCAAGAGCGATCCGGACATCATCAAGCTGGTCCGCGAGACGCTGCCGTCGCATATCCCGCTGGTCGGCAACGGCGATGTGATCGACGTCGAGGGATACCTCCGCCTGCGCGAGCACACGGGCTGCGACGCGGTGAGGATCGGGCGTGGCGCGCTCGGCAACCCGTGGCTGTTCGCGCGCCTGCGCGAGGTCACGTCGGGCCGTCCGGATCCGGGGCCGCCGGGGCTCGTCGAGCGGCGCGACGTGTTCCGCCGCCACGTCGAGCTGATCGAGACGTTGAAGAAGGGACCGCGCACGCTCCACGAGGTGCGCAAGGCCTGTGCGTGGTACGCGCGCGGGCTCTACGGCTGCAACGCGCTCCGCCTGCGCGTGTGGGAGGCGCCGGATCTGGCGGCAGCCCGCACGCTCGTCGAGGAGTACTTCGCGCAGCTGATCGAGCGGCAGACGCGGCTGGGGTTGTCGCCGGAGATGGCTCCGGGACGGGACGAGATCGACGGGGGGTTCGGGGAAGGTGGGGGAGCGTCCGACGAGGCTGCCTGAATGCTCCATCCGGGCCTGAAGGCGAAGGACTTCCTCGTCGCCGACAGCTCGGCCATGCAGGCAGTGGTGCGCCAGGTCGAGCAGTTCGCTGCCGGTGATGCGCCCGTTCTAATCGTTGGCGAGCACGGCACGGGACGCGAGCTCGTCGCGCGCGTGTTGCATCAGAAGGGACCGTGCGCGAGTGGCCCGTTCGTCGCGGTGCGGCCGTCGTTCGAGGACGTGCCGGGGCGCGCCGCGGCCGACGACGATTGCGAGCGTGCGGGGCGCGCCGTACGTGCGGCCGCCGGGGGCACGCTGCTCGTGAAGGACATCAGCGATCTGTCGGCGGCATCGCAGCGCACGCTCGATCGCGCCATCCGCGACCGCAAGAAGGCCGGGGCCGGCGTCCACCTCGTCGCGACCGGCGACCTCGACCTCGCCCGTGCCGTCGACGCCAAGATCCTGTCGCGCTCGCTCTACGGGCTGTTCGAGGCACAGACGATCACCGTGCCACCGCTGCGTGATCGCCTCGACGATCTCCCGGCGCTGTTCGCGCGGTGGGTGAAGCACTACGCGGTCGAGATCGATCGGGCGGTGCCGAGCGTGTCGACGCGCGCTGTCGAGCGGCTCGTGACCTATCCGTGGCCGGGCAACGTCGGCGAGCTCAAGGCGATCGCTCGCCGGCTCGTCGTGCGCGTCACGCGCTCGAAGATCGAGGCCGGTGACGTGGACGAGATCCTGCCGGTGGTCGCGGCGCGCGTGCCGCTCGAAGACCTCGCGTTCGAGGAGATGGTGAAGGCCAAGCTGACCGGCCTGCTCGCGCGCATCGACGGGTATCCGGTGCACGACCTGCACGAGAAGGTGCTCGCACGCGTCGAGCGGCCGCTGTTCGACCTCGTGCTCGCGCATACCGGCGGCAATCAGCTCAAGGCGGCCGAAATCCTCGGGCTCAACCGCAACACGCTTCGCAAGAAGCTCGCCGACCTCGGCATGCAGGCCAAGAAGAAGCGCGCCGGCCGCGAGGACCGTGCGCTCGACGGCGACTGACATGAACATCATCCCGGATGCATGTTCGTTCTGCGCCCGCGACAGGGCGCAGGTCCAGTGGCTCGTCAAAGGCCCCGCCGGTGTCCAGATCTGCGAGCGCTGTGTCGTCGACGGCGAAGCGCACGGCGAGACGGACGCGCGGCGCGAGTGTTCGTTCTGCCGCGCGAAGCCCGCGAGCTACGTCTCGACGTCGTGGTACTCGACGAGGAGCGGCATCTGCCCCGCGTGCCTGGCGCTGTGTCGCCAGATCATCGCTGAGGCAGCGCCGGCGGCGCTGCCGACAGCGCGCGTCGTCCCACACAAGCCCTAACGAAGTGCGCGCTGCATGCGCTCGAGGCCCCGCGGGATGTCGTCGGCATCGTGATAGATGGCGAACCCGAAGCGCAGGCGATCGCCGCGCACGTCGGTGACCATGTTCGCCGCGAGCAGGCGCGCGTGGATGTTCGCGGCGTCGGACGTCTGGAACGTGAGGAACTGGCCGCGATTGGCCTCGGCCAGCGGCACCACCAGCTGCTCCTCGCGTAAGGGCAGGTTCGCGCCGCGGAGCGCGGCGACGAAGGCTTCTTGCAGCCGAACGACGTGGTTGTGGATCGCGCGCGCATCGAGCTGCACGCTATCGAGCCAGTCCATCACGGCGTTGAAGCGGTAGAGCGCGCTCGGATCGAACGTGGCGCCGAGGAACCTGCCGCCTCCGGGCGCGTACACGACGTCACCCGGATGTGCGGCATCTTCGAGCGCGCCGAACGCGGCGAACCAGCCTGTATTGCGCGGGCGCGGGCCGTAGCCTGGCGGTGCATGCAGGAAGCAACAGCCTTCGCCGCTCATCGCATACTTGTAGCCGCCGGCGAGATAGAATACGCGGTCTGCGATCGCCGATAGATCGACGGGTAGTGCACCGAACGCGTGGTAGCCATCGATCACGACGAACGTCTCGCGCGGGATGTTGGCGACGAGCCTCGGTAGGTCGGGGACCGCGTAGCCCGCATTGAAGAACACGTGGCTCAGGTAGACGAGGTCCCAGCCGGGCGCGGCCGCGGCCTCGGCGAAGCGCGCGGAGAACGTGGCGTGGGGCGCGCTCGCGATCTGCGAGACGGTGATGCGCCCGGTCTCGGCGAGCCGCGCGGCCTGGCGCGCGAACGAGTGGAACTCGGCATCGGTGGTGAGGATGCGCAGCGGGCGGTCCTCGGGCAGGCAGGACAGGATGCGCAGCACGAGCTCGTGCGTGTTGGGCGCGAACGCGACCGTGGTCGGGTCGGGGAGAGCGAGGCGGCGCGCGATGTGACCCTGGGCGGTGGGGATGAGCTCGGAGAACACCCGGTCCCATTTGCGATCCGCAAGACGTGCCGCATCGAGCCACGCCTGCACGTGCGCGTCGAAGCTCACATCCGGCCAGAAGTGGTGGCTGTGCGCTGCGAAGTGAATGCGCTCGGGGTCAGCGTCGAGGAAGCGGCGGAAGTGCGCCTTGTAGCTCACGCCCGCAAGTATCCCTGATTGCCCCGTCGTGGTCGCCGTGCTGGCGCGTCTCATGCGCTCACGCGGGCGTGGCGGGGACGGCGAGCGCTAGGCGGACTTGGCGGTGGTGACGCCACTCGGACGCACCGTGACGAACTCGCGCCGCTGATCGAGGTGATCGAGCAGCTGCCGGCGCGAAGCGCGGAACGCGTCGGCGATCGCGACGTAGACGTCTTCGTGGCGCGCGTGGCGCGTCATGATGTCGACGCCAGGGATCTCGACGTGAATGTGGACCTCGAACTCGCGTCCCTGGCGATGGCTGCGATGCGGTTGATCGAGGCGCACCTCGACGCGAAGGATTCGATCGTAGACAAGCTCGAGACGCGTCACCCACCGATGGACCGCAGCCTCGACCGCATCGCTCTTCCGGAAGCCGTGGAACGTGATCTGGGTCGGGATCGCCATGTCACCTCTCCTCGTAGTGCTCGGTAGTTCGGGGCTGACTCGCCCACGGTGCGCTCGCGCCACGCTCCAGAGCCCGTCGTCCACGCGACAGGCGGTGAATCGTGGCAGCGGCGAGCACGAGGAGAAGGCGTGCATCACCCGCGCCACGCTGCGCCGTCAGGGCACGGTGGGATTACCGTCGGGTACCGATCAGCGGCGCGCGGACCACGCGACGATGGCCGCACCGGCGATCAGCGATCCACTCGCGACGGCGGATGCGATCGCACGATCGAAATCGTAAAGCGCTCCGAGGAGGATCGAGCCCAGCCACCACGCAAGGCCCCACACGAGATAGTAGAGCCCGTACGCCCGACCACGTTCGCTGCGCGGGACGATCGTCGCGATCATCGCCTTGCCGATCGACTCCGTGGCGGCCAGCGCGATCGTCCACAGCGCGATGCCCGCGACGGCGAGACCGGGAGAGCTCGCATCGGAGAACAGCACCAGCGGCGCATAGGCGGCGCCGACGAGCACGAACGTGGCGACCACGCCGGCGCCTGTCTTGCCGCGCTCGCGCTGGCGATCGAACGCCGCGCCCGCGCCGAGCGCGATCACACCGTCGAGGGCAGCGGCGATCGCGTACGCGACGGGGAGCCACGTGGCCGACAGCACGCCGGCCTTCTCCATGTGGAAGCTGAGCAGCGGCCAATCGGCGAGGCCGAGCGCTACGAACGCCACACCGACGAGATACATGCGATAGCGCGGGCCGAGCATGTCGTGTTCGTCGTGGGGGCTGGTATCGAGGGCACGCGGATCGTGGTAGAGGCGGCGAGCGCGCGCGAGGATCGCGAGCGTGATCGCGGCAGGGATCGCGAGGATCGCAAACGCCCACGCGAAACCGGTGGTCGTCTCACCCTTCCACGCGAGCACGCCGGCGACGAGGAGTGGCCCGAGGAGCCCGCCCACCTGATCCATCGCCTCGTTGATCGCGAACGCCTTGCCTGCACCGACATCCGAGGCGGCGAACGACGTGAGCGTGGACTTGGCGGGCGAGCGGATCGCCTTGCCGAGGCGCTCGAGCCCGACGAGGGCCGCGACCATCGGCCAGCTGCCGGCGAGCGCGAGCAGTGGCACGGCGACGAGATTGGTGCCATAGCCGATGAACGTGAGCACCCAGTAGCGGCCGGTGCGATCCGCGAGCGCGCCCGACACGTAGCGCAGGCCGTAGCCGATCGCCTCTCCGGTACCGGCGACGATGCCGACCGCTGTGGCACTCGCGCCGAGCATCGCGAGGTACGGACCGATCGCGCCGCGCATGCCCTCGTAGCAGAGGTCGGCGAACAGGCTGACCCAGCCGAGCAAGATCACGAAATGGCGCGCGCGGCTGGCGTGCTTACGGCTGGTTGTCACGCAGCCTCGGATCGAGCCACAGATGGACGAGGTCCGCCACCAGATTGGCCACCACCACCGCGATCGCGCTCACCATCACGACGCCGACGATGACTGGTAGATCGAGCTCGAGGATCGCCTGCAGCGCCTCGCGGCCGAGACCGGGCCACGCGAACAACGATTCGACGACCACGGCCCCACCGAGAAGAGCTCCGAGATCCGTCCCGACCAGCGCGACCAGTGCGCCGAGGGCAGGGCGGAGCGCGTGCCGGACGAGCACGTCGCGCTCGGCGACGCCTTTCGCGCGCGCCGTGCGGACGTAGTCGCGCGCGAGCTCGGTGCGCAGCTCGGCGCGCAAGACGCCCGCGTAGTAGACCGCACCGAAGCTCGCAAGCGCGGCGGCGGGCAGCGCGAGGTGATGCAGGCGACCGAGCACACCGTCACCATACCCCGCGAGGGGAAACCAACCGAGCTGGTACGCGAACAGGTACAGCAGCACGGTGCCGACGACGAACGCTGGCGCGCTGAGGCCGAGGACCTCGACGACCGACATCGCGCGCCCGAGCCGGCGGCGCGCCGCGGCGAGGAGACCGAGCGGGATGCCGATCGCGAGCTGGAGCACGAGCGTCGCGAGCGCGAGCTGCACCGTGGGCCACGCGCGATCCGCGATGATGTCGACGACGGGGCGCTTGCTGGCGTAGCTCTCGCCGAGGTCACCGCGCGCCACGTTGGCGAGCCAGCAGCCGTACTGTGCGAACGTGCCTTGGTCGAGGCAGTAATGCTCG
The DNA here is from genome assembly GCA_033763475.1 of Kofleriaceae bacterium. Lineage (GTDB taxonomy): Bacteria > Myxococcota_A > Polyangia > Haliangiales > Haliangiaceae > JABFXX01. The sequence goes on along the minus strand of JANRKM010000147.1, from coordinate 23,011 downwards.
CGCACGCGCTGGGTGGCCTCGGGCGGCGCGTGTGGACCGAGCAGCGCGCGGGCCGGATCCTCCGGGATGGTGGAGAGCATCGCGAACGTCGCGGTCACCACGAACCACACGACGACGAGCGTCCAGCCGATGCGCTGCGCGATGCGACGGATCACCACGGGACGCGCTCCCCGCCCGCGTCGAGGTCGAGCCATGCACGCGTGAAGTCACGGCCCCACACCGGATGTGGGGCGTAGTCGCGCACGTAGGGCTGGAGTACCTCGACCATCTGCTGGTGGTAGTTCCAGATCCACGGCGCATCGGCGTACAGGATGCGCTCGACGTGCGCGTAGAGCTCGGCACGTTTGGTCGGGTCGGCCTCCGCGCGTGCGGAGTCGAGGAGTGCGTCGACCTCGGGATTCGCGTAGAACGAGTCGTTCGTCGAGTACTCGTCGGTGATCGCACGCGAGTGGAAGCGCGCGTCGAAGAAGCTCGACGGATCCGCGGTATCGGCGATCCAGGTGCCGTAGGAGAACGCAGGGCCATCGGGCTTGCCGACCATGCTGACCCAGGTCGCGAACGACACCAGCTGCACGCGCACCCGTACGCCGACCTCCGCGAAGTCCCCGTGCATCGCCGCGGCGAGCTTCTCGGCTTCCTCGTCGGCGATCGTCATGAAGTCCAGGTCGAGGCCGTCCGGGTAGCCGGCCTCGGCGAGCAGCGCGCGCGCTTTGGCGGCGTCGTGAGGATACGGCGCGAGCTCGCGCGCGCGGCCCAGCGTACCCGGCGGCAACATGCCGTGTGCGGGCACCGCGGTTCCGGCGAGCAGCTTCACGGTGTGGGCCTTGTTCAGCGCGTAGTTCAGCGCTTGCCGGACGCGCACGTCGTCGAACGGTTTCACGCGCACGTTCATCCGCGCGCCGTACACGTTGAGCGCCGACTGCGTTCTCACGAACGGCGCCCACGCCGGCTGCGCCGTGACCCACAACAGGTCGGGATGCGACAACCGCTCGATCGCGTCGAGCTCGCCCCGTTCGAACATCATGAACTGCGTGTCGCGAGGCACTTGCTCGCGCAGCTCGATGTGCTCGATCCGCCCGCGCGCCGGATCCCAGTAGTGCGGGTTCTTCACCAGCACGAGCCGCTCGCCCGGCGCCCACTGCGCGACCATGTACGGGCCCGATGCAGGGGCTTCGCCGGCGCGCTGCGGGCACGCGAACGGCATCGCGAGCACGTAGAGGAAGGCGACGTTCGGGCGTGCGAGGTGCACCACGAGCTCGCGATCGCTCGGCGCGTGGACGCTTTCGAGGTCGCCGAGCAGCGACCCGAACGGCGAATCGGGTGAGGTCCGGGCGCGGTCGAGACCGCGCGCGAAGTCCCGCGCGAGGATCGGCGTACCGTCGGCGTAGGCAATGCCCGCGCGCAGCCAGAACCGCAGCGTGCGGGCGTCCGGCGCTACCTCCCAGCGCTCGGCGAGGCGGGGGGCGAGCTCGTTGGAGTCGGGAGCGTAGTCGACCAACGTATCGTGCAGCGCGTGCACTGCGATGAACGAGACCTCGTCGTACGCGATGCTCGGGTCCAGCGTCTTCACGCGATCCTTGACGGCGAGGTGCAGCGTCCCGCCCGCGTGCGGCGTGGAGCTTCCGGCGCCGCGCCACCGCGGCGTGCGCGACGGTGGATCACATCCGATGACCGCGAGCAAGGCGATGATGCCGAGCGCGCGGGTCACGGTGCGACCTCCGCGGTGAGCGCAGCACGTAGCCCTCCGGCGATCATGCGCACCGATGCGACCGCCAGCACGATCGCAACCACCGGCCCGATGACGAGATGGGGTGCGGTCCGGTAATACGCCTTGCCCTCGTAGAGCATGCGGCCCCACGTCGGCGCCGGCGCGGGCGGACCGAGGCCGAGGTAGGAGAGCACGCTCTCGGTGAGCAGATTTTGTGCGAGCGTCGCGATCGCCGCCACGAGGACGACCTCGGCGAGGTTGGGCAAGAGGTGGCGGAGCACCACGCGCCATCCACTCGCACCGAGGGCGCGTGCGGCGAACACGTGCTCCGCGCGAGCGAGGACCATTGCCTTCGCGCGGACGACGCGCGCGATCGCACCCCAGCTGATCACCGCGAGCACGATCACGACGGGCGCCGCCGTACCGCCCACGGCACTCTCGCGCAGCATCGCCGCGAGCAAGATTGCGAGCAGCAGCGCAGGGAACGCGAGCGTCAGATCGACGGTACGCATCAAGACGCTGTCTACCCACCCGCCGCGGTAGCCGGCTACGAGACCCACGGCGAGGCCCAGGCCCAGGGCGAGCAGCGTGGCGAGCGCGGCGAGCCCGAGCGACGTCCCCGCGCCGGCAACGAGGCGCGCCCACACGTCGCGACCGAGGGCATCGGTGCCGAGCAGCGCGTGGGCGGACGGCCCGACGGGCGCACCGCGCGCCGTGAGGCCCTGCTCGAGGTCACGCGCGAACGGATCCGCCGTCAGCTGCGGGCCGACGATCGCGATCGCGACCAGCGCCACCAGCAAGATCAAGCCGGCAACGGCGGCGCGCTCGGCGACAAACCGCCGGACCCAGAACACGTCGGCAGCATATCCCGGTAGCCTCGCCGAGTGGCGACGGCGGACACCTCGTACAAGAGCACCTGATGTCGCCAAACTGGCCGAAACCTCGATGCGTGGCTCACGTACGCGTGCGCGCCCGCTCGGCGCACCGCGCTCGCGCGTAGCGTTGGCGCCCGCAAGAACGAATCACTTCGCGACGTAATTCCGTAAGACTGCTCGCAACTCGAAAGTCCGTGTGGGGGGACCAACTGGTGAACGCAACGGCATCCTCACTGCAGACCCACCACGACATGCCGACGGACCTTCTCGCGCTGATTCGCCGTGACCACACGGACCTCGAGCGCGAGCTCACGAATCTTCTCGATCCGGGTGCGAGCGCGGTGGATCTTCGTACGGCTCTCGACGGTGTTCGGCTCGGGCTCATGGCGCACGTGGAGGCGGAGGACATCATCCTCGGGCAGTTCGAGGTCATGCCCGCCCTGCAGACACTCATCGCGCAGGCGCACGCTGCGCATCTGGCCCAGGAGGGCGCCCTGTCGGCCCTGGTGAGCGCGCGGCCGCAGACCCCCGGCTGGTACGACCGTGCGCTGAACCTACGCGAGCTGGTGAAGCATCACGCGGCGCAGGAAGAGGCCTACTTGATCCCGGCGCTGCGTCGGCACACATCGCCCGAGATCTACCTCGCCCTTGCGGGCGCGTTCGCGACGGAGCGCTTGCGCCAGCTGGCAATGCTGCAGCCGTCCGCCCCGATCTACGTCCCCGAGTACTCGGAGATGCGCGCCGGCTAGTGTTACCGTTGGGGGGATGCGCGTCGTTTTCCTCTCGCCACGATACCCACCCGAGATGCGGCAATTCGCACGCGGCCTCGCGGAGGTCGGCGTGGAGGTCCTCGGCGTCGGTGATGGTCTCCCCGACTACGAGCTCCGCCGTTACCTCTCGGGGTACCTCGAAGTCCCGTCACTCTTTGACGAGGAGGACACGGTTCGCCGCATCCACGCGTGGCTGCGGGGCCGGGAGATCGACCGCGTGCTCTGCAACTGGGAGCCGCTGGTGATGACGGCCGCGAAGCTCAACGAACGGTTCGGACTGCCCGGCATGTCCGTCGACACGGTGCGCGGCTTCCGCGACAAGCAGCTGATGAAGGAGCGCGTCGCCGCCGCTGGCTTGCGCGTGCCCCGGGCGCAGCGCGTGCGCTCGATCGCCGAGGTGTGGCCCGCCATCGAGCACACCGGCTATCCGGCGATCATCAAGCCGATCAGCGGCGCGGGAAGCGCCGACACCTACAAGGTCACCTCGCGCGAGGACCTCGAGCGCGTGCTGCCCCAGATGCGCCACGTCGAGGAGGCGATCGTCGAGGAGTTCATCGCCGGCGACGAGTTCACCTACGACACCGTGTGTGTCGACGGCGTGCCCGTCTACGAGAGCGTGACGCGATACCGGCCGAACGCGCTCGAGATGCGCAGCCAGGAGTGGGTGTCGCCGATCATGCTGTCGGTGCGCGACATGACGCAGCCGCACATCCAGGTAGGGGTGGAGCTCGGCCGCAAGGTGCTCAAGGCCTTGAACATGGGCGACGGCATGACCCACATGGAGTGGTTTCGCACCGCCAGCGGTGAGGCCGTGTTCGGCGAGATCGCGTGCCGCCCGGGCGGGGCGTGCGTCGTCGACATGATGAACTGGACGAGCGACATCGATCTGTTTCGCGAGTGGGCGCGCGTCGCGACGCACCGCACGTTCGCCGCGACGACCGAGCGCAAGTACAACGTCGGCATCATCTTCAAGCGCGCACAGGGGCAGGGCCGGATTCACCACATCGCCGGCCTGACAGAGTTCTACAACCGCTACCGGCCGCACATTGTCGAGGACACCCTGCTACGCCCCGGCATGCCCCGCCGTGATTGGAAGCAGACGCTGCTCTCGGACGGCTACCTCGTCGTGCGCCACCCGGAGTGGAGCGTGGCGCAGGAGATGGCATTTGCCGCCGCGACGGATGTGCAACTCTACGCCTCGTAGCTGTACGATCGCGTGGTGCCGCACGTCGTCTTCATCGCTCCGCGATTTCTCGAGAACACGAACCGCTACGTGAAGGCGTTCACGCAGCTCGACGTCACGCTGAGCGTGGTGAGCTGCGATCCGGCGACGGCCATCCCTCCCTCGCTGCGCCCGCGCATCGCCGGGCACTTCCGCGTCGACGCGTGCCTCGACTCGACGCAGCTCACGCATGCCGTGCGAGCTCTCTCCAAAGCCGTCGGGCCTGTCGATCGCCTGGCCGGCATGCTCGAGGAGCTCCAGCTTCCCATGGCCGAGGTGCGCGACGCGCTCGGCATCGAGGGCCTCACCTCGAAGATCGCGCGCAACTTCCGCGACAAGGACCAGATGAAGCAGGTGCTGCGGGCGCACGGTGTTCCCGTCGCGAAGAGCACGCTCGCGTCCTCGTTCGCCGAGCTCGAGAAGTTCATCGACAGCGTCGGGTATCCCGTCATCGTCAAGCCACCCGCCGGGCTCGGCACGCGCGCCACCTACCGGATCACGAGCGCCGACGACCTCCTCGCACTCACCCCACCAACGCCCGAGCAGCCGCTCCAGGTCGAGGAGTTCGTGCGCGCGCGAGAGCACACGTGCGAGACCGTCACCATTCGCGGCAAGCCCGTCTGGCGCTCGGGCACGCGCTACTTCCCCACGCCGCTCGAGGTGCTCGAGACGCCGTGGATCCAGTACTGCGTGATGCTGCCGCGCGAGGACGACGATCCGACGTGGACCAAATTTCACCCCACCAACGGCGATGCGCTCACCGCTCTCTTCGGTGACCTCGCGACGACCGCCGCGGGCACTGCGCTCACCCACATGGAGTGGTTCCTTCGCGAGGACGGTACCGCCGCGGTCAACGAGGTCGGCGTGCGTCCACCCGGCGTCCAGATCATGCCGATGATGAGCATCACGCACGGCACGGACATGATCGCGGACTGGGCGCGGCTCGTCGCGTTCGACGAGTTCACGCCGAAACCGCGCCGGCTCGCCGCAGGCGCCGCGTTCTTCCGCGGCCCGCCGGGCGCGAGCTCCACCCATGTCGCCTCGGTCACCGGCCTCGAGCAGGCCATCGAGGCATGCGGCGACGCGCTCGTCGAGATGCGCACGCCCAAGGTCGGGCAGCCGCGCAACTCGGGCTATGAGGGCGAGGGCTGGGCGATCGTGAAGCACGCGACGACCGAGGGTGTGAAGCGCGGGCTCCTCGCGCTCGTCGAGAACGTCAAGGTTCGCTACAATTGATTGCCGCAAATCGTTTGCGGAGCTCGTGCGTCTTTGGGCGCATGTGGCTCCGCTCGCTCGCGCTGCTCGCCGTGCTCACCTCGACCGCCGCCGCAGCCGCCGTCCCACCGCCGCAGGACGCCCCGGCCGCATGCATCGACCCGGTCGGCGCGGAGGGCTTCTCGGCGCAGCTCGCGAAGGGTCCAAAGGTGGTAGGCACCTACACGCTCCCCGTGGGCAAGACGCTGGTCACCCCACGGCTCCGCTTGCTCGCGACCTCGCACTTCATGCCCACGCGTGTGGGCGCATCGACGGGCGAGTGGCTGCCGGGGCTCGAGGTCGCGCTCCTTCCCGACGTTACCCGGGACGGGCCGAGCTATCGCAACTCGGTTGACCAGCACGGCTACGACCCGCTGCGCATCGGCACCTATCGCGTGACGGTGAAGTCCGCGACGGCGAAGAAGGTCGTCGCGCTTGTCGAGGATCTCGGGTGCCTCGAGGAGTATGTTCACGCACCGCTCGCGCCCGCCGAGAGCAAGACATTCTGGGTCTCGACCGAGGGCGTGCGTTCCTACAGCTTCTCGACGGGCCACTGGTACGATCAGGTGGCGCGCATGTACTTCGCCGTTTCGGCGGGCCTCGCCCCCGACGTGCAGCAGGCGCCGGGCACCACGACGCCGCATGGCTGGATCGCGGCGCAGGCGTGGGAGAACCAGGGCGGCTTGCCGTCGTGGGACGACCGCTACCTCGACAAGCTCACGCCTGGCTCTGTCATGGAGACGCCAGCGCACCGGTTCGAAGTCTTGCGCGTCGTCCTCGGCAAGAACACCAGCGTCGTCGACGGCCGCGTCGTGACGACGGGTGGGCAGCCGTCGATCAGCGCGCTCATCCGCGTCACGCGTCGAGCAAAGGAGCTCGACAAGCTGATGCGCAACCCATGACGCACGCTGCGCGCATCACAGCTCGAAGCCGCGCACGCGCCCAGAAACGGAACCGCTCGTTCGTAACTCGACCGCACGCTGGTTGACAGCGCTGGACGCGTCGGATATCGCATCCCGACCCGACAGGAGAACGCCATGAATCTGAGCGGTTGGAACAGGATTTCGACGAGTGTGCTGACGATCGCGGCGCTGACGTTCGCTGTCGGTGCGTGCGACAAACTAGGAGGCGGCGGCAAGAAAAAGGAAGGCAACGGCACCGGCACCGCCGGTTCGGGCAGCCAGCCTGTCGCGAACGACAAGGGCGACATCGTGATCGGCCACTACGCGTCGCTCACGGGCGCGGAGGCCACATTCGGCCAGTCGACCGACCACGGTGTCGTGCTAGCGCTCGAGGAGCGTAATGCGGCCGGTGGCGTCAAGGGACGCAAGATCGTGCTGAAGACCCTCGACGACGCGTCGAAGGCGACCGAGGCCGGCAACGTCGTCCAGCGCCTGATCTCCGATGACAAGGTGGTCGCGATTATCGGCGAGGTCGCGTCGGGTAGCTCGCTCGCGGGCGGCAAGGTCGCGCAGCAGTTCGGCGTTCCGATGATCTCGCCATCGTCGACGAACAAGAAAGTCACCGAGGGCCGCGACATGGTCTCGCGCGTCTGCTTCCTCGACGAGTTCCAGGGCTACGTCGGCGCGAAGTTTTCGAAGGACTACCTCAAGATCTCGAAGGTCGCCGTTCTCTATGACCAGGCGGCGCCGTATTCGAAGGGGCTCGCGGAGACGTTCAGCGCCGAGTTCACGGGCATGGGCGGCACCATCACCACGTCGCAGGCGTACACGGCGGGTGACGCCGACGTCGCGGCACAGCTGCAGTCGATCAAGACCAGCGGCGCCGAGGCCGTGTACCTCCCCGGCTACTACACCGACGTCGGCAACATCGTGCGCCAGGCGCGCAAGATCGGCATCACCGTGCCCTTCCTGGGCGGTGACGGCTGGGACTCCGCCAAGCTCGCGGAGATCGGCGGCGAGGCGATCGAGGGCAGCTATTACTCGAACCACTACTCGTTCGACGAGGAGCGCCCGGTCGTTCAAGAATTCGTCGCGCGTTACCAGAAGCGCTGGGGCGGCGAGACGCCGGATGGCCTCGCGGCTCTGGGCTACGACGCGGCGAACGTACTGTTCGACGCCATGGAGCGCGCGCCGTCGCTGTCGGGCAAGGATCTCGCGGCGTCGATCGCCGCCACCAAGGACTTCGCGGGCGTCACCGGCAAGATCACCCTCGACGCCAATCGCGACGCTCAGAAGCAGGCCGTCATGGTCCAGATGAAGGGCGGCAAGCCGCGGTACGTGGCGACCATCGTGCCGAAGGGGATGCCCGAGCCCGCCCCGCAGCAGGGCAGTGCGGCCGGTAGCGCCGCCGCCAAGCCCGCCGACGGTAGCGCAGCAGCGGGATCGGCCGCAGCCCCGACGGCAGCGCCCGCGAAGTAGTATCGTCGCGGCCGCTCAGTGTCCAAGCTCCTCCAGACCATCGTCAACAGCCTCGCGCTCGGCAGCCTGTACGCGCTGACCGCGCTCGGCTACACGCTGGTCTACGGCGTCCTGCGCTTCATCAACTTCGCGCACTCCGATGTCTTCACGTTCGGTGCGTGGATCTCGTTCACGCTCGCGACGGCGTTCGGTTGGGCCGCTACCGAGTCGCCGCTGTTCGCGATGCCGCTCGTGCTGCTGCTCGCGATGGCGATCTGCGCCGCGCTCGGCGTGACCATCGAGAGGCTCGCGTATCGACCACTTCGGCGAGCTCCTCGCCTGAACGTTCTCATCACCGCGATCGGGGTGTCGCTGTTCCTGCAGAACGTCGGGCAGCTCAAATGGCTGTTCGGCACCCAGCCGCAACGCATGCCCGCGCTGATCGAGGACCGCTCGCTGTTCGAGATCGCTGGCGTGCACATCCGCCTCGTCGACATCACGGTCGTCGTGCTCACGGCCGTGCTGCTGTTCTCCCTCGAGGCCCTCGTCTATCGCAGCAAGCTCGGGCGAGCGATGCGCGCCGTGTCATTCGACGAGCGCGTCGCGGCGCTGATGGGCATCGACGTAAATCGCATCGTCTCGATCACGTTCGGCATCGGCTCGGCGCTCGCCGCCGCGGGTGGCCTGCTGTTCGCACTCAAGTACGAGAGCATCAAGCAGACCGCCGACGCGACGTGGGTGCTGCTCGGGCTCAAGGCGTTTGTTGCTGCGGTCGTAGGTGGCATCGGCAACGTGCGCGGCGCGGTCGCCGGTGCGCTGCTGATCTCGTTCGTCGAGGTGTTCGGGGCTGCGTATCTGTCGCCGCACATGCGCGACCTGTACGTGTTCGTGATCCTGATCGCCGTGCTGCTGTTCAAGCCGAGCGGTCTGTTCGGCAAGGCCGTCCAGGAGAAGGTATGAGCGCGCTCGATCCCACGCGGCCGTTGTCCGCGCGCGTCGGCGAGCTGCGGCCCAATTCGCTCGTCGCCTTGTTCCGCTCGGTGTATCCGGTGATCTTCGGCCTCGTCATCGCGCTGCTCTTGCAGACGATGCTCGCGCCGATGCTGGGGAACTTCTACGCGAAGCTATTCCTCGACATTGGCATCGCGATCGTGCTCGCCGCCTCGCTCAACATCGTCAACGGCTTCGCCGGTCAGTTCTCGATCGGCCACGCGGGCTTCATGATGGTGGGCGGCTACGCGTCGGCGATGGTGACCTACTACGGGTCGATCAAGCTCGGCTGGGTCCCGCCCAACGCGTTTGGCGTCGACGTCCATGGTGGGTTCCTCGGCAGCGGCGACATGCTGTTCCTGTTCTCGTGCGTGTTCGCGGGTGTGGTCGCCGCGCTCGCAGGCCTGGTGGTCGGGCTACCGTCGCTCCGCCTGCGCGGTGACTACCTCGCGATCGTCACGCTGGGCTTCGGCGAAATCGTGCGCGTGCTCGTGCAGCAGACCTCCGAGGTCATCGAGCCGGCGAAGGCCGCCGACGTCTCCTGGCTCACCGCGGCCAAGCACCTCGGTGGTCCGCTGGGCTTCACCGGTACGCCGACGTACGTGTCGCCGACGCCGTGGCACGAGGACGCGGCCGGGCAGCAGACCGGGCACGCGGGCATCTTCTTCACCTATGCGATCGTCGCGATCCTCCTGATCGCCTGCTACCGGCTCAAGTCGTCCGCGAAAGGACGCGAGCTCCTCGCCGTGCGCGAGAACGAGATCGCCGCCGAGGCGATGGGCATCAACACCGCGCGCGCCAAGGTCGTCGCGTTCGTGACCGCCGCGTTCTTTGCCGGTGTGGGTGGCGCGCTGTTCGCCCACGAGGTCGGCGTCACGCTGACGCCAAAGGAGCTCGGGTTCCAGAAGTCGATCGACATCGTGATCATGGTCGTGCTCGGCGGCATGGGGTCGATCACGGGCGTCGTGCTCGCGGCGATGCTGCTCACGCTGCTCCCCGAGCTGTTCCGCGAGTTCGCGACGCTGCCGCCGTTCACGGCGCGTGCGCTCGTGTTCATCGCGTTCTTCATCGCGCTGTGGAAGCTGCGGCGCGTGCGTGGCTGGCGGCTGTACGTGTCGAGCGTGATCGTCGGCGGTGTCGCGCTGCTGCTCATGACGTATCCGACCTGGCTGCGCGAGTTCTCGCTGTATCGCATGCCGATCTACGCGCTGACGCTGATCATCGTGATGATCCTGCGGCCGCAGGGCCTGTTCGGCATCAAGGAGCTGTGGGATCTCACGCTGTGGCGCCGGTTCGTGATCCCGGTCTGGCGCAAGCTCGCCGGGGGCTGGCTGATCCCGAAGGGCGAGGCCGACCTGCCCGCCGCGATCGCGAAGCGGCTGTCGACGGAGCGCGCGGGCGGTGACCTCGCGAACGCACCCGATTCCCCGACGCAAGGTGCCCGGAGGAACGGTTCGTGACCGCCGCAGCGCTCGAAGCCAAGGGCATCTCGATCGCGTTCGGCGGCCTCAAGGCCGTCGACAAGTTCTCGCTCCGCGTTCCACCGCGCGCGCTGCACGGTCTCATCGGGCCCAACGGCGCCGGCAAGACGACGGCCTTCAACTTGTTGACCGGCGTGTACCAGGCCGACGACGGCGACATCCTGCTTCACGGCAATCGGCTGAACGGCAAGAAGCCGTCCGCGATCGCGAAGGCAGGCCTCGCGCGCACGTTCCAGAACATTCGCCTGTTCGGTGAGCTCACCGTGCTCGACAACGTGCGCACCGCGGCCGGTGTGCGCGCCAAGAGCGGGCTGTGGCGGTCGCTGCTGCGCACGCCCCTGTATCTCGCCGAGGAGAACGCGATCGTCGAGCGCTCGCTCGATCTGCTCGACGTCCTCGGCATAGCGCACCGCGCGGGTGAACAGGCGAAGAGCCTCCCGTACGGCGATCAGCGCCGCCTCGAGATCGCGCGCGCGCTCGCGACCGAGCCCAAGGTCCTGCTGCTCGACGAGCCGGTCGCCGGCATGAATACGCAGGAGAAGCACGAGATGCGCGGCCTCATCCAGTCGCTGCGCACGCGGTTCGACGTCGCGATCCTGCTCATCGAGCACGACATGGGGCTGGTGATGGACATCTGCGAGCACATCACCGTGCTCGATCACGGCGTCACGATCGCGGCCGGCGAGCCGGCGGCGATCCAGTCGGATCCGAAGGTCATCGAGGCGTACCTCGGTGTACCCGAGGAAGAAGAGGTGGCCGGCTAATGGCGCTGCTCGAAGTCTCCGGCCTCGACGTTCACTATGGTGGAATTCACGCGCTCAAGGGCGTGTCGTTCTCCGTCGAGGAAGGGCAGGTCGTCACCCTGATCGGCGCCAACGGCGCGGGGAAGACGACGACGCTGCGCGCCATCTCGGGGCTCGTGCGTCCCTCCGCGGGCACCGTGAAGTTCGACGGCAAGCCGATCACGAATCTGCCGGCGCATCAGATCGTCGCCCGCGGTCTCGCGCATGCGCCCGAGGGCCGCGGCATCTTTGCGAACCTCACCGTCGACGAGAATCTCGAGATGGGGGCATATCTGCGGACGGACTCCGCCGGGATCGCCAAGGATCGCGAGCGCGCGCTCGAGCTGTTTCCGCGCATTCGCGAGCGGCTCAACCAGAACGCGGGCACGCTGTCGGGTGGCGAGCAGCAGATGCTCGCCATCGCGCGCGCGCTGATCGCCAAGCCCAAGCTGCTGCTCCTCGACGAGCCCTCGCTGGGGCTCGCACCGCAGATCGTGCAGGTGATCTTCAAGATCGTCCGCACGATCGCTGCCGAGGGCACGACGATCCTCCTCGTCGAGCAGAATGCGCATCAAGCCCTGCGGGTCGCGAACACCGCACACGTCCTCGAGGTCGGCACCCTCGTCACGTCGGGCCCGGCCGCGGAGCTCGCGCGCGACGACACGATCCGCAAGGCGTACCTCGGCGTTCACTGAGGCACGCGTGCTGCACGGTTCTCCTTGCAGGAGAACCCGTCATGGCACGCATCGCGTTCGTCCTCGGCAACGACTTCGAGGACAGTGAATTCAGGATCCCCTACGACCTCTTGAGCGCCAGCGGTCATCAGATCGACCTCGTGGGGATCGAGGCTGGAAAGACCGTCGTTGGCAAGCACGGGAAGGAGCAGGTCGAGCTCGAGGTGACCGTCGAGGATGCTGATCCGAACATCTACGACGCGCTCTACATCCCGGGTGGCTATTCGCCGGATCATCTGCGCACCGATGCGGCGATGGTCGACTTCACCGAACAGATGGCGGACCGCGGCAAGCCGATCGCCGCCATTTGCCACGGCCCGTCGCTGCTCATCGAGGCCGATGTCGTGCGCGGCAAGGTGCTGACCTCGTGGCCGTCGATCAAGACGGACCTGCGCAATGCGGGAGCGAAGTGGGTGGACAACGAGGTCGTCGTCGACGGCCAACTCATCACGTCGCGCAAGCCGGCAGACCTCGCGGTGTTCACGCGCACGATCGACCTGCAGCTCGGGACGCGCCCCGAGGCCATCAGCCGCGCGGGGAAGCCCCACGCCCATCCGCGACATTAAGACCGAAACCTGCGGCGATGGTTGGTGTCCGATCGGCATGCGCACGCTCGTGGTCCTCGCGCTGGTCGGATGTGGGCAGGAGGTCGCGCGCGCGTCGCAGCCGGCGGAGCTGTGTCCGCCCGTCGCGCCACCTGCGCAGACCTTGGTCGAGCCGACGACGCCGGCGACCTTCGATTGGCTCATCATCTCGATCGTCGCGAACACCTTCGTATCGGAGATCGTGACCACGACGTATCGCGCGGCCCGACGCTGGACGCGGCCCCTGTACCGGATCGTGTTTCCCATCGGTCCCAAGCTCGGGCCGTGGCCACGCCTCGCCGACCGCGGATTTGAAAATCTCACCGCGAAGCAGATGGCTACGCCCGCCAGTCTCCAGCGGGCGTTCTCGGGTTTGCAGGTCGTCGAGAACCACGGCGACCTCCACATCCTCGAACACGACGACACGATGCTTGCCGACGTCGGCGTGACCGAGGGCGCGTCCAACACGGTAAGGATCGAAGGTCCAGGTATCGAGACCATCCACGGCCTGCAGATCGGGTCCCCGCTCGCGAACGTGCTGAAGCTACGGGTGCCGCATCGCTGCGAGACCATCTACCACCCGATCCATTCAGGGCTCGACGTGCATGGCGCGGTCCGCTGTCGGGTCGGTCGCGGTGCTCACTTTCGTTACGTGGTGCAGCTACGACGTACGCTGCCACCCGTCGCCGACGCGACACCGGAGCTCGCGGCGATGTGTCGAGGCCCCCTCGAGACGGTGCCGGACGATGGACCGGAGCTGGAGCGCTGGATCGAGACCTCGGGCCGCAAGATCGACCTGATCCTGTGGGAGCGGTGGTAGCGGAATTTATTGTTGCGCGGACCCGATGGGGCTCCGACTTGCCCGCGGGCGGCGGGTTCGCCACTATGTCGCGCCAATGAAATCCTTTGCCTTCGCTATCGCCGTGCTCGTCGGGGCCTGCGGCTCCAAGACTCCTTCGCAGCCCACCACGCCGCCCGAGGGGAGCGCCGCGCCGGCCGCTGCTCTCCCCGACGTCGCGTTCGAGCAGCTGGATCACGACCAGAAGATTCAGTTCATGAAGGAGAAGGTCATGCCGGAGATGGCAGCCGCGTTCCAGGCGCACGACGCGAAGGAGTTCGCCGAGTTCGGCTGCAAGACCTGCCACGGTCCCGGCGCCGAGAAGGGCGAGTTTCACATGCCGTATGACGGCCTGCCGAAGCTCGGCGAGAAGGAGATGGCGAAGTACAAGAAGGAAGACATCGAGTGGATGGCCACGGTCATCAAGCCCAAGATGGCGGCCCTCCTCAAGGAGCCCGAGTACTCGAAGGACAACCCGAACGGTTTCGGCTGCATGCACTGCCACACCGCGGCCGCCGAGTAAGCAAAGCCCGCACGCGACGTGCGCTCTCGCTCACCGTCGAGAGACGCACGGTCGCGGCCGCCGTTCTCGACGGAAACTCGAGTTCTTGCGTGGCTCGTCCATTGCAGCTCGCGAAGAGGACGAGCGCGCATGGACATCATCGAGATCATCAAGAGCGACCACGATGCGGTATTCGAGCTGTTCGACAAGCTCGAGCCGATCGCCGCGGACGACGCTCGCACCAACGAGACCATGCGCGTCGTGGTCCAGCTCGCGGTGACCCTCAAGACCCACGCGAAGGCCGAGGAGAAGGTCCTCTACGAGGTCATGCGAACGGCCACGCTCGAGCTCGGGGAGCTCGCACTCGAGGGCCCGTACGAGCACCAGGCGCTCGACCTCATGCTCGACAAGCTGCTCCTGCACCGGCCGGGGCGCGACTTTCGCGCCATCCTCCGCGTCACACGCGAGATGTTCACGCACCACGCCCGCCACGTGGAGGAGGCCCGCGTGTTGCCCGCCGTCGCGCGTATCCTCACCGCCGAGGAGCGCAGCCAGCTGGGGCGCGACATGTTCGTGACCAAGCGGCGCACGCAGCCGCACGTCGAACGCCTGGTCGGTCCGCCCGCGCGCGGCGTTCGCGAGCCGCTGCACATTCACGGCTTCCGCCGCTGAGCGGTGCTACGCGACTTGGCTGACCGCAAACCCGACGTAGCGCAGGACCACCACGCTCGCGTCGTCGTTGCGCCGGTCGATCTTCGTGAGCTCGAAGATCGCATCGCGGATCTCCAGCGTCGAGCGCGCGTGCAGCTTCTCGACGGTCGCCTGCACGGCCTCGACGCCCAGCTCGCGCCCGGCGCTATCGCGTGACTCGATGATCCCGTCGGTGTAGAGGACGAGCACGTCACCGGGGGCGAGCTGGAACGTCTGCGCCTTGCTGAACGGCGTCTCGGAGACACCGATCCAGGTGCCCGTGAGCGGAAGGATCTCCGTGCGCCGCGTACCGGCCCGCCACACGACGATCTCCTCGTGCGCCCCGACGACCTCGAACCGGCCGTCCTCGTGATAACGGAGCAACGACATCGTCATGTGCTCGTCGTGGCGTAGCCGCTTGCGGACGGTGTCGAAGAACGTGGCGTTGAGGTTGGCCCAGAGCTCGGCCGGGGCCGCGTGTGGTTCGCGCCGCACGAGCGCTGCGAGCGCCGCCTGGGTTTGCAACATCGTGAGCCCGGCGCGCATGCCGTGGCCCGTGACGTCACCGATCGCGATCCAGCATCCCCCCGGGACGGGGAGAAGGTCGTAGTAGTCGCCCCCGACGTCCTCGGCGGGGAGCATGCGCGCGGCCACTTCGAGGCCTGGCACGCTGACGTCGCGCGGCAACATCGAGGTCTGAATGCTCGCGGCGATCTCCATCTCGCGCGCGACGCGCTGGCTCGCCTCGAGCTGGACGTTCTGCATCGCGATCTTGCGCATCTCGCTGACGCTGATCACGCACGAAATGACGAGGAAGACGTCTTCGAACACCACCCATGCCGCATGCTCGGCGAACCGCCACGCTTCCGGGGTCGCGATGCCGAACACCGACTCGGGCCAGAACATCTGGCGCAGGAAGTGATCCGCCGCGACCACGACGGTCGCCGGGATCAGGACCTTCCAGTCGCGATAGAACGCGACGAACGCGAGCGAGCCGAACACGTGGAAGTGCGTCTCGATACGACCGCCGGTCAGGTGGATGAGCAGGGCCGACCACAACATCTGCGCGATCGCGACGACGTTGCGCGTGATCACCCAGCCCGGCCGCAGCCACGCGAGCAGGACGGGCACGCCCGAGATGACGAACCCGAGGCTCATCGCGAGCTGGACGTGCATGTGAATCGAGCGCTGCTTACCCTCCCACGAATAAGGCGACACCCAGAGCGCGATGCCGATCGCGAACAACCACTGGCCGATCATCAGCCACATGAAGAGGCGATCGACGCGGCGGTAGTTGGCGGTGATTCGATCTTGGAACAGCTGTTCCACGCGCTGTTCGAGCTCCGTCATGGGCGCACCTCCGAACGTGTCGTCACCTCATAGATCGCGCACCCCAAGACGGGCGCGTCGGGGCGATCCGGCGGGGTGCCCGCGGCGATCGCGAGGATGCGATCGTGCGCGGGCCCGCGGCCCTCGTGACCGCGTGCGGTGGTGAGCCCACCGCGAAACTGCAAGCTGCCGTCGCGTGCGTAGACCACCGTCGAGCCCGAGACCGCGGCGCCGAAACGCTCTGCCTCGCGCCCGTCGACGTCGACGAAAACGCGCACGCCGGGTAGCTCGCGCGCACGATCGATGACCGGACCGTCCTCGAATCCGGGCTCGGTGTCCGGCGGGCGGACGACCACGACGTGGATGCGCGCGCGCCCGTTCAGCTCGTCCGCGAGGCGCGCGAGCTCGTTGATGCTGGCGCGCGTGCACGGGCACTGCGGATGCGCGATGAACACGAGGGTCGGCCGATCGACGGCGCGCTCGAGGGCCGATCCGTGCGGCCACATCGCGGGTGCCGACGGCAGCGCGCCGGGCGTCTCCTTGTAGCGCCAGATCAGCGCGAACGCGCCGACGATGATCGCCAACCACACAGCAAGCCCCCCGTAGAGCAGGAGCCGGCGCGAGCTCATTGCACGGGTTTCTCCAGGGTCGCGCGTGCGTGCACTTCCACCACATCACCGTCGAGCTTGAGCTGCAGCTGCATCTCGCCTTCCGCCGCGACGCGGCCGAGGCCGAGGCCACCACGTCCGCCGGGGTTCGAGCCCATCAGCTCGAGGTAGTAGCTCATCGGATCGGCGGAGGTGTTGAGTCCCTCGGCGATCCGCTGCAGACCAGCGAGGTCTTCCACGCGCGCGCGATTGCGCGTCTTGATGTGAACCTCGGTGCCACCGATGATCTCGATGTTGAGCGAGGCGGCGCCGTCGGTGGAGAACTTGATCGCGTTGTCGAGGAGCTCGTGCGCGGCCATGCTCACCCGCGCGAGGTCATCCTCGCCGGGCACGCGGCGCTTGTGGACCTTCTCGACGAAGCGGCGCACGTCGGGGACATCGGCCTCGGTCAACGCACCATGAATGTTGAAGTCGGTCATGCGGCCTCCATCTGGATCTCGACGATGTCCGCGGCGAACGCAGCGAGCGCGCCGAGGCTGCGCCGCTGCCACGAATGCTGTGTGGCAGAGCGGAACACCACCTTGTAGCGCTCGCTTCGCTCGAGCTGCTGGATGCGCTGCAACCACGACACGAACACCTTCAGGCACGACGATGCGGCGAACTCGAGCCCGCGCAGGTCGGCGACCACCGCGCGGACGGTCGCTTGGGTCGCGGAGTCATGCGTGGACTGGAGCACGGCCTCTAGCGCCGCGAGCGAATCGCTCTCCGCGGAGCCCGTGCAGGTGAGGACGATGCTGTCACCATTGCGTGTGGAGGTCGTTAGAAGGGTGGCCATCGGTACTCCGTGATTACTGCCAGCGTCGAATATACGTGTTTCACGGTATCCACGGTGCGTGCTCTAGGCACCTGAATCAACTAAGAAATTTGCTGGAGCGTGAGACCAGGGTCTCAAAACGTGGCCATCCGAGTAGCCAGGGACCCGGGTTCCCAGGGCTAACGAGGCGAAAGCATGTGGGCTTTTCTGCGGCACGGATCGTGGTCCTGGGTGTCCGCATGCTGAAGGGCGCCCTCCCGTGGCTCGTCGTGGTCCTGACCGCCTGCGCGGGCGATGACGGTCCCATGGACGTCGACGAGGAGTGGGGCATGAACGGCCCGCTCGAGCCGACGCCCCCGCCCGGCAAAGAAGATAGCGAGCTGCGCCGCGGCCTTTACGTCAACACTGACACCACGCGCACGCAGGTCTGGACCGCGCGCAACAAGTGGGAGGACAAAGACACGCCCGCGGCGAAGAAGGCCGGCCTCGCGTGGCCTGCGAACAGTGGCCTCACGTGGGACGAGAAGTACGTGGCGTGGATCGAGTCGCTCGACTGGATCCCCGCCACGAACGGCTACGCGACCACGTTCGCGCTGACCACGCCGTGGGGCAAGACGTTGCCGTCGCCGAGCCTCGAGTGCGCGGAGATGTCGCTCTTTCTGCGGATCTCGTTTGCCGCCTGGTACGAGCTGCCGCTGTTCCTCGAGGCGCAGGATGCGACCGGCACGCGGGTCTACTTCGGTCACAACGGCGTGCGTACGCAGACTGGGCGCTACGCGAGCTCGCCCGAGTTCGGTGTTCGTTACAAGGACTACAGCAGCGCACCGCCGGCCGTCTGGCCGAAGGACACCACGCTCCGCGGCAAGCGCATCGCTGGCGGTGAGGACGTGCAGGACATGATCGCGCCGGGCGCGACCTTCGGCGCGTATCTCGACGAGGTCCACCTCAACAAGCGCGTCGGCTACTTCATCGTGATGGCGCTCGACTACCTCGGCTCCGTCAACCTCGCGGACTCGGCGAACACGTACAACATCGTCCCCGATGACGTGCGCCCCGGCGACACGCTGATCGAGCGCTGGCAGCCGAGCGGCATCGGCCACACCCTGGTCGTCAAGGAGCGCACCCCGCTCCCCGGTGGCAGCCTCGACATCACGCTGATCTCGGGCTCGATCCCGCGCCGACAGGGCGTGCGCGAATCCGGGCAGGCGGCCAAGAGCTACTTCACCAGCCCGTACACCGGCGGTCCGGGCATGACCTCCGACGGCTACACCTACGTGAAGCTCGGTGGCGGCATCAAGCGCTGGCGCGTGACCAAGAACGTCGGCGGCTACTGGACCAACACGTGGATGGCGGCCGACGAGGCGAGCTGGATCAACTCCACCGATGCGGTGCGTATCTCCGAGCGCCCGGCGCGGTTCGAGCAGCTGCTCGGCCAGGTCTCGCCCGCCCAGCAGCGCGCCGAGCTGGTCCAGCAGATCGAGAATTCGCGCCGCCACCTCGCACAGTACCCCGCATCGTGCGCAGCGCGTGAGCGGCGCGAGCATGCCTTCGAGGCGCTCTACGAGGTCAGCCAGCGCGCGTTCGGACAGTCGCGCGAGCAGGTCGATGCCGAGTACCGCGAGCTCGAGGACTACGTGTTCGCGGAGCTCGACTACACCAAGAGCAAGACCTGCTGCTGGAACTCGTCGACGGCCGCGATGTACGACATCGTGATGGACCAGGCGCTCGCCGAGCAGGCAGCCGCCGAGGCCGCGATGACGTGCGTAGCGCCCGTGGTGTTCGCCGCACGCAGCGACGGCTACCAGCGATGGGCGAGCTACGCGGCCTCCGTCGGCCGTGGCGCGGAGTGGCGCGCCTGGAGCGAGGACGAAGCGTGCGCCCAGCGCAACGTGGCCGCTGATAGCGTCGCCGACGCCAACGTCACGCCGTACTGCGAGTTGGTGGCCGGCGCGCCCGCTCCCACGTGCACCGACGCGATGGAGCCCAACGATGTGCGCACGGAGGCGCGCGCGGCGATCGGCACCGTCGACGGCCTGCAGATCTGCGCGAGCGACGACGACTGGTTCGAGGTGACCGCCGGCGGCACCGTGAAGATCCTGTTCACCCACGCCAACGGCGACCTCGATGTCAACGCGTACGACGCGAGCGGTGCGCGCATCGGCGCCAGCGAGAGCACGAACAACGAGGAGACCGTGACCGTCCCCGCCGGCGGCTACCTCCGCGTCTTCGGCTACAACGGCGCGCGGAACACGTACACGCTCATTGCCCCGTAGCGCTCGCGCTCGCGCTCGGGGCCAGGCTCTGTGCTTCTAGCCCACCGCCACGTCGACGAGCGTTGGCTTCAGCACCCGCACGGCCTCGGCGGGATCGATCGAGACCAGAAAGCCGCGCGCCCCACCGTTGATGTAGATGGTGGGCAACTCGGCGATCGTGCGCTCCATGTAGACGGGCATCTTGCGCTTGAGCCCGAACGGGGACGTGCCGCCGACCTGGTAGCCCGAATGGCGGTCGGCGACGTCCGGGGCGCAGGGCGCGACGGTCTTGACCCCGATCTGGCGCGCGAGATTTTTGGTCGAGACCTCGCGATCGCCGTGCATCAGGATGCACAGGGGCGCCCTGGATTCGTCCTCGAAGACCAACGTCTTGATCACGATGTGCTCGTCGACGCCGAAGGCCTCGGCCGAGGCGCGGGTCCCGCCGCCGGGTTGCCAGGGATAGACGTGGGGCTCGAAGTCCACCTTCGCGGCGCGCAGGGTCCGGATCGCCATCGTGACAGGGTGCTTGGGCACGGCACAGAGGCTATAACCCGACTCCCGTCATGAGCGCTCACGAGCTGTCCGCGCACGTCCACCACGAGGACGCTGATGACGAGCACAACAAGGCCGGCGAACGGCGCACCCGCTGGGTCGTCGTCCTCGCGGCCGTGATGATGGTCGGCGAGCTGATCGTCGGCAAGCTCACCGGTTCCAAGGCTCTCGAGGCCGACGGCTGGCACATGGGCACGCACGTCGGCGCGCTCGGCCTGACGCTGGTGGCGTACTGGTACGCGCGCACGCGCGCCGGCAACGACGCGTTCAGCTTCGGCACCGGCAAGGTTTATGCACTCGCTGGCTACACGAGTGGCGTCGTGCTCGCGATCGTCGCGCTACTCCTCGCGGTCGAGAGCATCGAGCACCTGCTCGATCCCGACGCCATCAACTACAACGAGGCGTTGCTCGTCGCGGCGATCGGTCTCGCGGTGAACGTCGGCTCCGTATTCCTCCTCGGCAAAGGCCATCATTACGGGCACCGGCACGGCCATGGGCATCACCATCACGACCACGGCCATCACGATCACCACGACGACCATCAGCACACGCACGAGCATCGGCCCGAGAGGCCGCAGGCCGGCACGCTCGACTTCAACATGCGCGCCGCGTACATCCACGTGCTCGCCGACGCGCTCACGTCGGTGATGGCGATCATCGCGCTTGCGCTCGGCAAGTTCGCGGGGCTGTGGTTCCTCGATCCGGCGATGGGCATCCTCGGCGGCGTGGTGATCGTCGTGTGGGCCGGGTCGCTGTGCCGACAGGCGAGCCGGCAGCTGCTCGATGTCGTGTCCTCGGCGAAACACGAGCAGCTAGTGCGGCAAAAGCTCGAGGCCATCGACGACGTGCGCGTCGCCGACCTTCACGTCTGGGAGCTCGGGCCGGGCCGCCGCAGCTGCATCGTCTCGATCGTGACGTCGTCGCCGCGCGAAGTCAGCTTCTATCGGGATACCGTCCTCGGCGGGCTGTCCCTCGCGCACCTCACGATCGAGATCCATCAGTGCGAGCTGAATCACGTGGATGCGCACGTCGATGCACATGCGCATGGGCATGCTGGCCACCAGCACGAGCACTGAGGTCTGGAGTCCGCAGTGCGTTGGCGGCCACGTTCGTCCAACTGCTGAACCTCAATAGCGCCATTCCTCGACGGCGTTGGCCCCCCGTTTGCTCCACGCGCGCGTACTTTGAAGCGCGCCGGCCTTGTCTTCCTCGTCGCCTGCACCGCAGAGCAAGCGACTGACCTTCCTGTCGAGAACAAGCTCGAGCAAGCCGCCACCGTGTGTGGCTCCGGGGCGGAGGTTAAAGGCATCGATGTCTCGTACTATCAGGGCAACATCGACTGGACGAAGGTCGCCGCCGACGGTGTGAAGTACGCCTTCATCCGCGTCTCCGACGGGCTCAACTACCCCGACTCCAAGTTCGCCACCTACTGGCCACAGGCGAAGGCGAACGGCATCCTGCGCGGTGCCTACCAGTTCTTCCGGCCGGCCCAGGATCCGATCGAACAGGCAAATCTACTGTTGCAGCGCATCGGCACGCAGGAACCCGGGGATCTGCCGCCCGTGATCGACGTCGAGGCCGATGGTGGCCTCGCGCCGGAGACGGTCGCGGCCAAGGTCAAGCAGTGGATCGATCACGTCGAGGCCGCCACCGGCGTGAAGCCCATCATCTACACGGGCTTCTACTTCTGGCGTGATGAGGTCGGGGCGCCTGCCTTCGGCGCGGACTATCCGCTGTGGCACGCGCAGTACACGACCGCCGACTGCCCGAACATCCCGCCGCCGTGGACCAGCTGGGCGTTCTGGCAGTTCACCGACTCGGGCCGAGTCAACGGCATTGCCGGCCCCGTCGACACCAATCGCTTCAACGGCACCTACACGGATCTGGCCGCGCTCACAGGCCCCGCGGCTCCGTGCGGAACCCTGCCCGGCGAGGGGGGCATGATCGACGACGGCGACGTGTGCTTTACCAGCGGTGGCCCGCCGGCGTCACTGCGCAACGTGACCGATGCGGGCGAGGGCGGAGACCTGGTATGGACCCACGCTACCGACGGCAATGAGGCCAACTTCGCGCGCTGGACCATCGACCTCGCCGAGGCAGGCCGCTATCGCGTCGAGGTCTACACGGCCGGCGCGTACGCGGAGTCGACGAAGGCGCGCTACATCGTCAGCGCGAATGGCCGCGAGCACGAGGTGATGCTCGATCAGTCGGCGGCCGATGGCTGGCAGACCCTCGCCACACTCGACTTCGCCGCGGGAGGGAGCCAGTGGATTCACCTCGGCGACTCGACCGGCGAGCCGGTGGCCGACAAGGTGCAGCTCGTGTTCGACGCGATCCGGCTGACGCGCATCGACCCCAACACGGATCCGACCGAGTTCCCGGGCGAGGAAGAGTCGAAGGCCGACGGTGGATGCAACGCGGGTGGCGCTTCGGGCTCCGCGATGGGGCTCGCGCTGCTCGGGTTCGTCGGCCGCCGCCGGCGCCTACGTTCGGGACCGAGGACGGAAAGGCTGGCTAGCTCTGGCTCTCACGATCCTACACATGTCAGAGGGCCGTGATCCCGTTGCGCCATGGCTCGCAATCAAGCCGCCGCGCCTTCGCGGATGTCGTCGGAATTCGATGCCGCGGACCTCGGCGACGCGCGGCTGACGCAGCGGCTCGGG
>JANRKM010000146.1:0-120441 GCA_033763475.1 Kofleriaceae bacterium | reverse complement strand
CTGGCCCGGCTCGCCGGAGCCTGACCGTCCAGATCGGGCACGGGCAAGGGCACGGGCACGGGCACGGGGCAGGTCGCTGCAAACGCGGCTGCGCCGCGTTTGTCAGCGTCCTGCTAGAGTGGCGCGATGTCCTATCGGCTGCTCGCGCTCGACCTCGATGGCACGCTCCTGCGCCACGACCAGCGTGTGGACGATGCGGACCTCGCCGCGATCCGCGAGCTACAGGCGGCCGGCGTCGCCGTCACGATCTGCACGGGGCGCCTGCAGTCCGGCGCCGTAGACGCCGCGCGCACGTGTGCGATCGAAGGCGCGATCGCGTGTGTCGAGGGCAGCCACGTCGTCGAGCTCGCGTCGAATCGCACGCTCGTACATCACCCGGTGCACGACGAGCTGTGCGAGGTGCTGCGCGGGACGTTCGGCACGCACGGGCTCGCGAGCTTTGTGTTCGAGGCCAATGGCATCCACCACGATCACGCGGGCGCGCCATACGCGAGCTACGTGCGCACCTGGTCGCCGAACCTTCGCATCGTCGAGGAAGAGCTTGCGTGGCAGACAACGCCACTCGCCACCGTCGCGATCGGCGAGCCCGACGCGGTCGCGGCTGCACACGCCGCGCTGCGCGCTCACGCGGATCAGCTTTTCTCGGTGAGCTTCGCGGTCAGCGCCTATCCCGGTAAATACGCGGTGCTCGCGCGCGCGGCGGGGCCGAGCAAAGGCACGGCGCTCGCGGAGCTATGTAAGCTCGCGGGCTGCACGACGGCCGACGCCGTGGTCGTCGGTGACTGGGTGAACGACATCCCGATGTTCGAGGTCGCCGGCCGCGCCTTCGCGATGGGCGGTGCGCCGGAGAATGTGCAGCGCAAGGCGACAGATCTACTGACCGCCGAGGCGGGCAGTGGTGGTGGGATCGCCGAGGCGATCCGCCGCGCGTGGGGCTAGGTGGTCGAGGGCACGAAGCGCAAGAAGCGCCGCAAGTACGGCAAGCACGACAGCGTGCCGGTGCGTCGCTACGAGCTCGCGCCGATCGTCGACGGCGACGTGTGTCCGGCGGACCCGGTGCTCGAGCCCGCGTGGGATGGCCATCGCGTGCTCGTGATGCGCCACAACGCGCACATCCGCCTGCACGCGCTCGACGGCCGGGACTGGAGCACGACCTTCCCCGCCGTCACCCGCGCGCTCGGCAAGCTCGCCGCCGCGCAGTTTGTCCTCGATGGCGTGGTGTGCGTGATCGGCGCGAATGGGACCCCGTCGTTCGAGGCGCTGCGCGAGGGCGTGAGCGCGGGCAAGGCGGTGGGTAGCGCGGTGCTCGTGTGCTGGGACGTGCTCGCGATCGACGACGAGGACGTGCGCGGCGAACCGCTGCACGCGCGGCGTGCCAGGTTGCGAGCGCTGCTGGCCGAAGCGGCGCCGGCCCTCGTGCTGTCGCAAACGCTGGAGGGTTCGCTCGAGCGCGTGCTCGCGGCCGTGGCGCCGCTCGGGATCGCGTCGGTGGTCGCGCGCTCCGCCGACGGTGCATACACGACGACGTGGTCGACGCACGGCGCGCCGGTCGACTGGCAACGCAGCCTGTCGGCGCCGCCGCCGCTCACCAATGCGGACAAGGTGCTGTATCCGCGCGACGGGCACTGCAAGCGCGACATCGTCGGCTACTACCGCGCCATCGCGCCCGTGCTCGTTCCCCACCTCGTCGATCGGCCGGTGGTGATCCAGCGCTGGCCCGACGGGATCGACGAGCAGCACTGGTACCAGCACCGCATGCCGCCGCGAGCGCCTGACTATCTGCGGGCGGCATACGTCGATGGGGTGCGCCGCATCATCCTCGAGAGCGCCGATGCCTTGCTGTGGATGGCGAACCAGGCGGGCCTGACGTTTCACGCGTTCGGCAGCCGGCTGGCGACGCTGTCGGAGCCCGACTACGCGATGCTCGATCTCGATCCCGGCGAGCGCACCACGTGGTGGGCCGAGCTCGTCGAGATCGCGCTCGCGATCCGCAAGCTGCTCGAGCTGCTCGAGCTGCCGAGCGTGGTGAAGACGTCCGGCCAGCGCGGCCTGCACGTGCTGATTCCGCTCGCGCGGGGGCACACGTTCGCCGAGGCCGAGGAGCTCGCGCGCGGCATCGGGCGCATGCTCGAGCGGCTGCATCCGACCAAGGTCAGCCTCGAGACCGAGCGCGAGAAGCGGCGCGGCCGGCTGCTCGTCGACCACAAGCAGTTCCTCGCCAAGACGCTGGTCGCGCCGTATTCGCTGCGAGGCGTCGACGGTGCGCCGGTCTCCACGCCCCTCGCATGGGACGAGGTGACGCCAACCCTGGACCCCCGGGCATTCACGCTGCGTACCGTGCGCGCGCGCCTCGATGCGTCCGGGGACCTCGCTGCGCGGCTCTTCGTGGGAGGTGCCGACATCGGGCCCGCGCTCGCTCGGCTGCGCGAGGTCTGAGCGCTACCGGTTCAGCCACCAGATGGAGGCGTTGAGCGCGGTGGCGAACGCGACCCACGCGGCGAGCGGTGCCACGAGCCACCCCGCGAGTCGTACTCTTCGCGCGTAGAGCACGAGCATCGCGAGCACGACCCCCAGCACGAGCACGATCACGACGAGCGCGAGACCGAAGTTCTCGAGGCCGAAGAACACCGGGGTCCAGGCGAAGTTCAGCACGAGCTGCAGGACGAACGCACGCATGGCAGGCCTGCGTGCGTGCGCGTCGCACCGCGACCACACGAGATACGTCGCGGTGCCCATCAGCGTGTAGAGCGCGGTCCACACCGGACCGAACACCCATGACGGTGGGGCCCAGGTCGGTTTTGCGAGTGCTGCGTACAACGCTTGCTCTGTGCCGAACAGGGAGCTCGCGAACCCGACACCGTTACAGAGCACCACGAACCCGAGCCAGATAACCCATCGCGGAACTTCGTAGATCGCCTCTCGAGACCACATCGATCACTTGGATGTCGGCATAAGAGGCTCGGTTACCGACGAGCGAGACCCCTACTCGAACTCGCAGGCCGAGAAGCCAGGGCACACGTAGTCGAACGAGCCCGTGAGCTTCACCTGCTTGTTGCCCGGCACCATCTTGCCCGAGAGGTCGACGGTGCCCGCGATGTGGCGCTTGTCGAGTGCGGTGACCGCGACGATACCGCTGGCATCGGCGAGCGTCGCCTGCCCGATCGCGAGCATCACGTTCGCGCCCTCGCTCCTGCCCTTCTTGAAGGTGAACGTCTTGGGGGCGAAGGGCATCCCGTCGGGGGTGCCGCCACTGGGCAGCAACGTAAACTTGAGCTTGTCGCCATGGCAGTTCACGACGTAGCCGTCGACGCCCATCATGTTCTTGCGCTCCTCGGGCAAGTACCAGTAGGCGACGTTCGCCGCGCTCCTGCCGCCCGGCGAGGACTGCTCGCCGCTCATGCCGCCCTCGAGCTTGAGGTCGCACTTGCCTAGGTCGGCCGGTGGGCCTTTCTTCGGTGGCGGCGGGGGCGGCCGATCCGCGGCAGGCTTGGCCGCGGGCTCGTTTTCCACGGCGGGCTCACCCTTGGTGTAGTCGTCTTTCTTCGGGCAGCCGGCGAGGAGCACGAGCGCGACGAGAGCGTGTTTGATCATGATGGTCCCTACTTGCAGCCGCTCAGGCCGCTACAGGTGAAGTCGAAGTCAGCGACGATCCGGATCATCTCGCCCGGCGGCACGGTCTCGCTGATGTACGTCGTGAGCCGACCGGTGAGGCGCTTCTCGTCGAACTTGTCGATGGCGAGCGCGCCGGTCGCCTTGGCGATGCGCGTGTTGCCCAGAGTGCCGGACACCTCGACCTGCGCGGTGTCCTCGCCGACCTTGTACTGCTTCACTCCGCTGAACGGGATCGCCGCCACCGACGTGATCGAAAGCTTGACGTCAGAGCCGTCGCAGTTGAGCGTGAAGCCCTCGTCCTTGTAGCCCTTCTCCTTGCGCGTCTCTGGCGTCTCCCATTGGTACACCTTCGCCGCCGTGGGGCCGCCCGAGGAGACCTGCTTGAACTCCCGGCCAACCGTCGCGTACACGGTGCACTTGCCGCCATCGCCTGCAGTTGGCGCCTCCTCGGCGGCGTCGATGGGCACCTCGGCGGGCTCCTCGTTGGGCGTGGGCGTGGGCGTGGGCTTCGGTTCGACGGGCTTGGGGTCGTCGGGCTGAGCCTGCGCGGGCGCCTCCTGCTTTGGCTTGTCCTCTTTTTTACACGCAGCGAGGGCGACGAGCAGGATGACGAGCTTCTGCATAGGCCCAGGAGAGTAGACCAGCCAGAGGTCGCGCGGGCGGGTAAGGCAGCCCTATACTCATGCTGCCGTGCGCCTTCACGATCTTCTCGACGTCATCTTCCGGTGGGCGCACCTGATCGCCGGGATCATGTGGGTGGGCAACTCGATGCTGTTCAACTGGCTCGATCGCAACCTCGAGAAGACGTCAGATCTTTCCAAGCTGTCACAGGGCAAGATCTTCATGGTCCACTCCGGCGCCTTCTACGACGTCGAAAAGAAGCTGCTCGCCCCCGGCGAGATGCCCGAGCGCCTGCACTGGTTCAAGTGGCAGAACTTCACGACCTGGGCGACCGGCATCTCGCTGTTCGTCCTCGTGTACTACATGAACAACGCGAGCGGGCTCGTCGATCCGAGCGTTCACGATGTGGACGTCAGCGTCGCGGTCACCCTCTCGGTTTCGGCGCTGTTCGTGGGTTGGCTGATCTACGACGCCCTGTGGCGCACGCTCGGCGAGTCGAACCCGCGGCTCGCGACGATCACCTCGATCGCCGGCTTGTTCACGGCGATCTTTGCCTTCTCGCAGATCTTCGGCGGCAAGGCGGCCTACATGCAGACGGGCGTGCTGATCGGCACCGTGATGACGGGCAACGTCTGGTTCTGCATCGTGCCGTCGCAGCACGAGCTGGTGAACGCGACGAAGGAGGGCCGCGAACAGAATCCGAAGCCGTCGATCCGCGCCAAGCAGCGCAGCGTTCACAACAACTACCTGACGTTCCCGCTGCTGTTCATCATGCTGTCGAACCACTTCGGCGCGGCGACGAGCCATCCGCTGAACTGGTTGATTCTGATCCTCGTGATGATCGGCGGCGCCGGCATCCGCCACTTCATGAACATCCGCTACCGCGGCGGCGGGCTCGAGCTGCCGCGTGCTGCGTGGCTCGCGCCGGCGATCGCGTGTGGCGCGTTCGCGATCGCGGGCCTCATGATCGTGACGCGCATCGACGCGCGCCACGTCGTCGATGCCGACGCGCCGGTCGCGTTCGCGCGCGTGCAGGAGATCATCGCCAACCGCTGCGTGACCTGTCATAGCGCCAAGCCATCCGATGACGTGTTTACCGCGCCGCCCGCGAACGTGATGTTCGACAGCCCGCGCGCGATCCAGCTCATGGCCTCGCAGATCCGCGCCCGCGCCGTCGAGCAGCAGAACATGCCGTTCAACAACAAGACCGGCATGACGGCGAAGGAGCGCGGCGAGCTCAAGCGCTGGATCGACGACGGGGCGCAAGTCCCGGCGCAGCCGGAGCGCGCCGCGGCGCCGAAGGGCGGCGCGGAGGTCGATGCCCAGCTCGCTGCGCCGCCCAAGTAGTTATACTGCGCGGCCATGACCGACCTCGTCGTACGTTCACAACGCGTGGTCACGGCAACAGGGATCGCGCCCGCCGCGATCTGGATCCGTGGCGGCACGATCGAGCGCGTGGGGGGCTTCCACGAGGTTCCCGCGGGCGCCAAGGTCGACGACGTCGGCGAGCTCGCGGTGATGCCGGGGATCGTCGACACGCACGTGCACCTCAACGAGCCCGGGCGCACCGAGTGGGAAGGTTTCGCGACGGCGACCACCGCGGCGGCGATCGGCGGCGTCACCACGCTCGTCGACATGCCGCTCAACTCGATCCCGCCGACCACCACGCGCGAGGCGTTCGCGGCGAAGCGGCACGCGGCCACCGGCCAGTGCACCGTCGACGTCGGCTTCTGGGGCGGCGTGGTGCCGGGCAACGCGGCCGAGCTCGCGGGCCTGGTCGCGGATGGCGTGCGCGGCTTCAAGTGCTTCCTCGTCGACTCGGGCGTCGAGGAGTTCGGCTGGGTCGACGAGACGCACCTCGGGCCCGCGATGAAGATCCTCGCGGGCCTCGGCGTGCCGCTGCTCGTGCACGCAGAGGTCGCGGGGCCGATCGACGCGGCGACCAAGCGGCTCGGCGGCGCCGACCCGAGCAAGTACGAGACATATCTCGCGTCGCGCCCGGAGACCTCCGAGGAGCAGGCGATCGCGATGATCACGGGGTTGTGCCGCGCGACCGGTGCCCGCACGCACATCGTGCATCACTCCGCCGCGCTCGCGCTACCGCTGCTCAAGGTGGCCAAGGACATCGGGCTGCCGCTCACCGCGGAGACGTGCCCGCACTATCTGCACTTCACCGCGGAGAAGATTCCCGACGGTGCGACGCCATTCAAGTGTGCGCCGCCGATCCGTGATGCGGCGAATCGCGAGCAGCTGTGGAAGGCGCTCGCCGACGGCATTCTCGACTTCGTCGCCTCCGATCACTCGCCGTGCAGCCCGAACCTGAAGGCGATGGAAGTCGGTGACTTTGTCGCCGCGTGGGGCGGCGTGTCGGGCCTGCAGCTCGCGCTGCCGGTGGTGTGGACGGAGGCGTCCGCGCGCGGGCACTCGCTCGTCGATCTCGTGCGCTGGATGTGCGCGGGCCCCGCACGGCTCGCGGGGTTCACCGGTAAGAAGGGCGTGATCGCCGCCGGTGCCGACGCCGACCTCGTGGTGTTCGACGACGCCGCGACCACGACCGTGACGGCCGAAAACGTTCATCACCGCCACAAGGTCACGCCGTACGCCGGTGAGACCTTGCGCGGTGCCGTTCACGCGACGTACCTGCGTGGACGCCGAATCGCCGAGGGCGGCCGCGTGGTCGCCTCCGAGCAAGGAGTGTTGCTGTGAGTGCCCCCGCGTTCCTCGATCTTCCCGACCTCGCGAGCTCCACCGTCGGTGGTGCGACCCTCGCGGCCAACGACGAGTTCTTCGCCGAGAAGGAGAACTTGCTCAAGCCCGAGGCGGCGGTGTGGAAGGACCACGTCTACACCGATCGCGGCAAGTGGATGGACGGTTGGGAGACGCGTCGCTACCGGCCCGTCGACGGTGTGGCGCCGGGCCCGGAGAGCGACGTCCATGACTGGTGTCTGATCCGCCTCGGCATGCCGGGCGTGATCCGTGGATTCGTCGTCGACACGGCATGGTTCCGCGGCAACTACCCGGCGGCATGCAAGATCTTCGCGACCGAGCTCGACCACGCGCTCGACCTCAAGGCGCTCGAGACCGCCGAGTGGACCGAGCTCTTGCCGTACAGCGAGCTCGGCGGTGACTCGAAGAACATGTTCGCGATCACGAGCGAGCGCCGATTCACCCATTTGCGCCTCGAGATCTATCCCGACGGTGGTGTCGCGCGCCTGCGCGTGCACGGCGAGGCGCGCCCGCGGTGGTCGCGGCTGCGCGCGCTCGGCGGCGCGATCGATCTGGCGGCGCTCGAGCACGGTGCCGTCGTCGAGACCTGCAGCGATATGTTCTTCGGCTCGCGCAACAACCTCATCAAGCCGGGCCCTTCGCTGTCGATGGCCGATGGCTGGGAGACGCGGCGCCGGCGCGGCCCGGGCAACGACTGGGCGATCATCCGGCTCGCGGCCGAGGGCATGATCGAGCGGCTTTTGATCGACACCTCGCACTTCAAGGGCAACGCGCCCGCGCTGTGCTCCGTCGAGGGCATCCATGCCCCCGGCGTCTCCGCGCATCAACTCACTGGGCTCACCGGTTGGCGCACGCTGCTGCGCTCGCCGCTGCAGCCGCACACGCAGCACGTGTTCGACGACGAGCTGCGCCGCATCGGGCCCGTCACGCACCTGCGCCTGAGCGTGTATCCGTGTGGTGGTGTCGCGCGGCTCCGCGCGTGGGGCTCGCTCGCGCCCGAGGACGCACGTGGGCTCGTGCGGCTGCATCAGCTGAGCGCGGAGGAAGCGCGCGCGGCGTTTCAGCGCTGCTGCGGCTCCACGCGGTGGGCCGATGCGATGACTGCGGCGCGCCCGTTCGAGGACACCGTCGCGCTGCTGCGCACGGCCGAGCGCGTTTGGTGGTCGCTCGGCGAGCAGGACCATCGCGAGGCGTTCGCGGCGCACCCCCGGATCGGCGCGACCGGGGAGAAGAACGTGCCGCGGACCGGCGATGCGAAGTGGTCGGCCGGTGAACAGCAGCGTGCGGAGAGCGCGACGGCAGGGACGCTGGTCGAGCTCGCCGAGTACAACCAGCGTTACTTCGACAAGCACGGCTTCATCTTCATCGTGTGCGCGAGCGGCCGCAGCGCCGACGCCATGCTGGCGGAGCTGAAGGCGCGTTTGCCGAGCTCCACCGCTGACGAGCTACGCACGGCCGCCGAGGAGCAGATCAAGATCACGCGCTTGCGCCTGGGCAAGCTGCTGACCGAGCTGGGAGACAACGCATGATCACCACGCACGTCCTCGACACCGCGCTCGGCCGTCCGGGCAAAGGCATCGCGATCGAGCTGGAACGGGACGACAGCGGCGTCTGGCACCTGATCGGAGGGGGCGTCACCGACGACGATGGGCGCCTGCGCACGCTCACGCCCGTTGGTCCGGTGCAGCCTGCGACGTACCGGATCCGGTTTCAGACCGCGGCGTACTTCGCGGCACAGGGCACGCAGGGGTTCTTCCCCGTCGTCGAGATCCAGTTCACGGTCGTCGACGGCAACGCGCACTATCACGTACCGCTGCTACTCTCGCCGTTCGGGTATTCGACGTATCGCGGTAGCTGATCGCGACAATCGTCGAGGTCTCGTGACGAGTTTGTGGATGCGGTCACGCACCGGCACGGGATGATCCGCGCGGGCTCGTGCGTTTATAGTCGAGCGTGGTGAGCGACACCGCTAGCGAAACCTTGATCCGGAAGGGCGCCAAGATCGGCCGTTTCGTGGTCGAGGATCAGCTCGGCGCCGGCGGCATGGGGCTGGTGTTCGCCGCGCACGATCGCCAGCTCGATCGCCGCATCGCCCTCAAGGTGCTGCGCACGCTGACCTCGGAGGATGAGAGTCACCGGATGCGCCTGCTCCGCGAAGGGCAGGCGATGGCGCGGATCACGCACGAGAACGTGATCACCGTGCACGAGGTCGGCATCGAGGGGAAGCTCGTCTTCCTCGCGCAGGAGCTACTCGACGGCGGCACGCTCGGGCAGTGGCTCCGGACGCCGCGCACGCAGGACGAGATCCTCGAGAAGTTCATCGCCGCGGGCAGAGGGCTTGCAGCCGCACACGCGGCGGGGCTCGTCCACCGGGACTTCAAGCCGGACAACGTGCTGCTCGGCAAGGACGGTCGCGTGCGCGTCGCCGACTTCGGGCTCGCGCGCGCGCTCGAGGCGCTCGAGGCGGAGACGGTCAACGGCCGCGTCGAGCCGTACGGCCACACGCACGCCGACATCGCGCAGAGCCCGATGGCACCACTCACGCGCACCGGCGCCGTGATGGGGACGCCGCTGTACATGGCGCCCGAGCAGCACGAGGGCAAGCCGGCCGACGAGCGCTCCGATCAGTTCAGCTTCTGCGTCGCGCTGTACCAGGCGCTGTATGGCCAGCCGCCGTTCGCGGGCAAGACCGCGGTCGCGCTCGCCGACAACGTGCTCGCCGGGCGCGTGCTGCCGCCGACCAAGGGTTCGAGCGTGCCGGCGCGCCTGCGCAAGCTCCTCCTGCGCGGGCTCAGTGTGCCGCCGGGCGAGCGGTTCTCGTCGATGGAGGAGCTGCTCGGAGAGCTCGCGAAGAAGCCGACGCGCAAGCTCGCGCGGTTCGCGTTGCTCGCCGCGGCGTTCGTGGGCGTGGGTGGTGGCGCGGTCGCCGGCGCGTACGTCGTGACGTCGTCATCGAAGTCCGAGTCCACGGTTCCCGATTTGTCCGGTCGCCGGACACTTACGATCGTCGGGTTCAAGAACGTGGGCGGCGATGCCGCGACCGCGTGGATCTCGCCCGCGCTTGCCGAGCTGATCGGCGCGCAGCTCGCTACCGCTGACGTGCGCGTCACGTCGTCCGACGACACCTACCGCGCGCGCTTCGATCTCGCCGTGCCCAACGCGGAAACCCTGAAGCCCGAGCTCCTCGCCAAGCTGCGCGCGCGACTCGGAGGCGATGCGATCGTGATGGGCTCCTATCGGCAGACCGGCGCGGAGCTCACGCTGTCCGTCACCGTCGAGGACCTCGCGCGAAACACCCAGAAGCGCGTCGAGGTGAAGGGGCCCGCCAACGACCTGCCTGCGCTTGCGGCCAAGCTGGTGCCACCCCTGCGCGAGGCGCTCGGCGTGAAGACACCGACGAAGCCCGAGAAGCCGTTCGTGGTACTGCCGCGCGATCCGCAGGCGGCGCGCGCGTACGTGGAAGGCCTCGACGCGTTGCGGACGTTCGACTACCGCACCGCGCAGCAGCGCCTCGGCACGGCAGCCGTCAAGGAGCCGGACTTCGCCCCCGCGCAGCTCGCGCTCGCCAACGCGTATCGCGGGCTGCTGGATCGCGAGCCCGCCAATGCCGCGGCGAAGAAGGCGATCGCCGCCGCGAAGGCGCTGCCAACCGCACAGCAGCTATGGATCACCGGCAACGCGCAGCTCGTCCTCGACGACGTGGCCTCCGCGCGCGAGCAGTTCCGCAAGCTGTACGCGCAGCACCCCGACGTCCTCGACTACGGCCTCGCCCTCGTGCGCACGAGCGAGCCCGACAAGCAGGCCGCCACGCTGGCGCAACTGCGCGAGCTGCGTCCACCTGCCGGCGATGACCCGCGGATCGACGAGGCCGAGGCGGCCGGCCTGCTCGCCGCGGGCAATGCGCAGCGCGCGCTCGACGTCGCGCGTCGTGGCAGCGAGCATGCGCGCACCCGCGGCGCGAGCCACACCCTGGCAGGTACGCGCAAGCTGGAGGGCGACGCACTCCTCGCGCGCGGCGAGCTCGCCGCCGCTGCGGACGCGAACGAGGAAGCGCGCAAGCTGTTCGATGCCGCCGGCGATCGCCCGCGCATGATCGTCGTCATGCAAAAGCTCGGCGATATCAGCCTCGCGCGAGGGCGGCTCGACGATGCCTTCGAGCGCTACGACGGCGCGGCGGGCCTCGAGCTGCAAGCCGGCATGGAAACCGACGCTGCCACCGCGTGGGCGCTCGCGGCGTACGTGCGCGCGCAGCAGGGCCGGTTCGACGACGCCGACAAGCGCATCGCCGATGCCGCGAAACATGCCGGTCAGAGCACGGTCGCGCGCGCGTACCTCGATCTCGCCGAGGCACACGTCGCGTTCGGGCGCGGCGACGATGCGGCGGCGCTCGAGCGAGCGAAGCGCTGCGCCGACGCGACGGATGTCCCCGCGCTTCAGCCCGTGTGCGCGCAGGTGCGCGGTGAAGTGCTCGCGGAGCAGGGCGAGGTGAAAGGGGCGCGCGAGGCCTACGAGCAGGCGCTCGAGCTCGCGGAGAAGATCGCGAGCACGCCCCGCAAGCAGGCGATCGAGCTCGCCCTCGCGCAGCTCGAGCTCGACGAGGGCAAGGTGACCGCCGCGGCGGAGCTGACGAGCGGTGTGCTCGGTGCGGCCGAGGCCCAGGGGGCGACGGCGCTCCACGCCCACGCGTCCGTGCTCCGGGCGCGGGTCAAGCTAGCCCAGGACGCGACGAACGAAGCGTTCACGATCCTCGCCAAGCTGAAGCCGGAAGACATCCCCCAGTTCCGCGTGCGGATGCAGTACCTCGCGACCTTCGGCAAGACGCAGGTGTTCGCGGAGGGCGCGGAGTCAGGTGGCTACGACAACATCGCGCGGGCGCGTGCGGAGGCAGAGAAGGCGGGCTGGCGCGGGCTGGTGTTCGAAGCCTGGCTGGCACGCGCCGAGGCAGAGGCCGCCACCGACGCGGTCGTCGGGACCACCGACGCGAAGGGGCTCATCCATGAAGCGCGCCTCGCGGGTTTCAAGCGTTACGTGACGCTCGCGGAAGCCATCGGCCGCGAGTAGTGCCCTGGCGAGCTCGAGGTGTAGCCGCGCCAGAGCTCTGCGAAGGACGGTTGGCGTGCGAGCAACGTCTCGAGCGCTCCCACGTCGAGGACACGCCCGGCGTCCAAGAGGACGATCGTGTCGAAGCGGGCGAGCAGATGAAGGCGATGGATCGACGACACGATGCATGCATCGGGGAGCGCCGCGAACACGCCGTCGTAGATCCGCGCCTCGGTGATGGGATCGATGCTGCTGGTCGGTTCGTCGAGCAGGACGAGCGATGCCCGATCCGCGGCCAGCAAGCCACGCGCGAGTGCGAGCCGCTGGCGCTGTCCGCCGGATAGATTCGCGCCGCGCTCGCAGATCGTCGTGTCGAGGCCTACGGGCAGCGACGCGAGGACCGGAGCGAGACACGCGATCTCGCAAGCTCGCGCGATCTCGGCCTCGCTGCGCGGCACACCCAGCGTGAGGTTCGAGCGCACGTCGCTCTCGAAGATCTCGGGCTCTTGCGGGATGAGCACGGCGAACAACGCCAGGTCCCGCAGCTCGGTGGCCGTGCCGTCGACGGAGACGCGGATCCGATCCGCGGGGTACACGCCCGCGAGCGCGCGCAGGAGCGAGCTCTTGCCGGCTCCACTCGTCCCGACGATGGCGACCCGGCTGCCGCGACGGAGCGTGAGGTCAACGCCATCGAGGGCGCGCGCGCCGTTGGGATGCTGGAGCGCCGCGCCCTCGATCTCGATGGTCCGCCACTGCGCGAGGTCGCCATCGTGGTCAGCCGGCGCGGGGCGCGGCGTCGCTTCGTGGATGACGTCGGCGCTCGCGATATCGGTCTGATGGCGGACGAGGTCGCCCCAGTGCTGCGCCATCGAGCCGACGACGGTGCCGATCTGCTGCGCGTACTGATGCACCATGACGGCCGTGCCGACGAGGATGACGCCGGCCCCGCGCCACGCCAGCCAACCGTAGTGGGCGACGAGGCCCACCCGCATCGCGTTGTTGAGCAGATCGATCGTCGCCCACTTGGCCTCGTTCACCACGATGCTGCGCGCGATCGGTCTGGAGACGTCGAGGTGGCGTGCGCGCACCAGCGCGCGGATCGGCGCCTGCAGGCCAAGCGTCAGGATGGTCGCGATGTTGCCGGTGCTATCGACGAGGGAGGACGTATAGCGGCGCTCCATCGCGTTCTCTTCGCGGACCAACCGCACCATCACGCGATCGAAGCGCACGAGCGCGATGCCGATGAGCGTGTAGCCGACGAGCGCGGCACCGCCGGTGACCGCGGAGATCGCGCACAGGGCCACGATCGGACCGACGATGCTGACGAAGTTCTGGAGATAGACAAATTGATGCTGCGCGAATCCGAACAGCGCCGCGGTCGTTTTCTGCATCCGGTGCAGGACGTCGCCGGTGTGGTGGCGTTCGTGCCAGCGCAGCGGCAGCTGGAGCAGACGCCCGAATAGCGCGTCGGCGAGCCGCTCGCGCGCCTGCAGCGCCGTTTGTCGCTCCATGATGCGCGCGGGGCCGTGCATCGCCCAGGCGACGAGCGCCGCGACGAGCATCAGGAGTAGATACACGCTGGCGACCCGAAGGCCCGCACCGGCGTCGGTCTGGAGCGCGTTGACCGCACACCCGAAGAGCCACGGAATCGTGAGGCGCACGCACTGGGCAGCGACCAGCAGGGCGAGCGCGAGCAGCGTGCGGCCGCGCCGTCCCTCGGCGTGCGTCCACAGCGCCGCATACAAGCGTCGGAGGCCGCCGGCTCCCGCAGCGGTCGTCGTCATCGCGTGCAGCGTAGCCGACGGAAGCGAACCGCCAATCCGTACGCCGGCGAACAAGCACGCGAGGTTCTCGCATGTTCGATCCGCCTCGAGACTGGCGCGGTCGGGGAACCGCACCGATCTCGTCTCGTGCTGGCACGCGGCAACACCCGTGCCGCACCGTCCCTGGGGCGGTGTATCGTCTGGTCCATGGCCGACTGTCAGATGTGCGGTGCCAGCCATCCCGACGGCGCCGAGCGGTGCCCGGACGAGCGCACTGGCCAGATGATCGGCACCAAGTACAGGATCGGGCCGCTGCTCGGCGTCGGTGGCATCGCTGCGGTGTACGCCGCCGAACATCCAGTGCTGCGCCGCGAGATCGCGGTGAAGATCCTGCACCGTCGCTACGCGCGCGACGCGGAGCTGGGCGCCCGGTTCGTCCGCGAGGCACGCGAGACCGCCGCGCTCGGCCACCCCGCGTTCGTGCGTGTCCACGATGCCGGCACCACGGACGACGGCTGTGCGTTCATCGAGATGGATCGGCTCGAAGGGCGCGATCTGTACTCGCTGCGCGTCGAGCAAGGGCCACTGCCGTACCAGCGTGTCGTGAACATCGTGATCGACGTGCTCGACGCACTAGCCGTGTTGCACGGGCGCGGTGTGATCCATCGCGACCTCAAGAGCTCCAACATCTACGTCGTGCCGAGCGACGGCACCGGCGAGAAGATCAAGCTGCTCGATCTCGGGTTCGCGAAGGTCGAAGACGACCTCGCGCTGACCAACAAGGACCAGCTGCTCGGCACGCCGTTCTACATCAGCCCCGAGCAGTACAACGACCCGACCGCCGTCGACGCGCGGGCAGATCTGTTCTCGCTCGGCATCGTCATGTTCGAGACCCTCGTCGGTGACTGGCCGTACGTATGGGGCAGTAAGCGCGATCTACTCGGCAAGGTCATGCGCGGTGATCTCGAGCGCCATCCTGCAGCCAAGCGCGCGGAGATCCCGGATTGGGTCGATGCGATCGTGGCTCGCGCACTCGCCCACGCACGCGAAGATCGGTTCGCGTCCGCGGCCGAGATGAAGGAAGCACTCCAGCGCGGTGAACCGCCCGAGCGGCCGAGCTTGCTCAAGCGGTTGTTCGGATAACTCCCGTACCCCTGAGGCTGGGCCTGCGATACAACGCGCCTATGCCGGTGCGCACCACCCTGTCCGACAAGAAGCTATCCAAGGCCCTCGACCGCGTCATGCGCGCGCAAAGCCGCGTGCTCGATCAATACCCCGGCGACTCCGGGGCGCGGCAGCCCGTGCACACGGTCTATGGTGGTGCGCACCTGTTCTCGGCCGACACCGCGAAGAAGCTCGGCGAGCTCGCGCAGCGTTCTCTCGAGATGTACGCGCCGGACGCGCACACGTTCGCCGAGGCGATCGGCATGCGTGGCGAGCTCGCGCCCAAGGTCTACGAACGCGTGTTGGAGAAGCTGCGCCGCGAAGCCGTCGAGGACTTCCGCATCGACTTCGAGGACGGCTACGGCAACCGCCCCGACGAGGAAGAGGATGGCCACGCCGCCGCGGCCGCGGAGCAAGTCGCCGCGGGCCACGCCGCCGGTACGCTGCCTCCGTTCATCGGCATCCGCATCAAGCCGCTCACCCGCGACCTCGCCGCACGCTCGCTGCGCACCCTCGACATCTTCCTGACCGAGCTCGTCGATCGCACCAACGGCGAGCTGCCGGCGAACTTCGTCGTCACGCTGCCCAAGATCACCAGCGTCGTCGACGTCGAGACTCTCGTCGAGATCTTCGAGCAGCTCGAGGATCGCCTCGGCCTCCCGGCGGAGTCGCTCAAGGTCGAGTTCATGGTCGAGACCACGCAGAGCATCTTCGACCCCAAGGGTCGCGTGATCTTGCCGCGCCTCCACCAGGCCGCGCAGGGCCGCCTCACTAGCGCGCACTTCGGAACCTACGACTACACCGCCAACTGCGACATCACCGCGGCGCACCAGCGCATTCGCCACCCGGCGTGCGACTTCGCCAAGCACGTGATGAAGGTGTCGTTCGCCGGCACGGGCGTCACGCTCTCCGACGGTGCGACCAACATCATGCCGGTCGCCGTCCACAAGGGGAAGACGCTCACCGACGCCCAGCGCGCCGAGAACAAGACCGCCGTGTTCGCCGCGTGGCGCCTCCACGCCGACGACGTGCGCCACTCGCTCGTCAACGGCTTCTACCAGGGCTGGGACCTCCACCCGGCCCAGCTACCCACCCGCTACGGCTCGGTCTACGCCTTCTTCCTCGACGGCCTCGCGCCGGCGTCGGAGCGCCTCCGCAACTTCGTCGACAAGGCTGCGCAGGCGACCCTCGTCGGTGACGTGTTCGACGACGCGGCGACCGGTCAGGGCCTCCTCAACTACTTCTTGCGCGGTATCGCCTGCGGCGCCGTCACCGAGGAGGAAGCCCTCGCTACGGGGCTCACCCTCGAGGAGATCCGCAGCAAGTCGTTCGTGAAGATCATGGCGGCCCGCCGGGCCAAGCAGGCCTAGCCCTCTGAAAAGGCCCGACGGGGCTCCATACCCCGTTGCGGACCCGCGAACGTTCGGGTAGAAAACGTTCTCTCTCGGTGGTCATAGCTCAGCTGGTAGAGCGCCAGGTTGTGGTCCTGGATGTCGCGGGTTCGAACCCCGTTGATCACCCCAAAGTTTCGCTGGATTGAAGGGCCGCGGGGCCACAACTTCCACCACGCACGGAACGTTGTACCGTCGCGAGATGCGAGCGATGTGGAGAGCGGCGGTGGTGCTCGGTTGCGCGGCTGCGCTGGCGGCGAGCGCGATGGGCCCCAAGAAGCCCGAGGTGGTGCCGGTTCCCCTCCTCGAGCGCGGCGAGTCCTTTGAAGCGGAGGCGCCGGTCGAAGGCATCCTCGTGACGGGCGTCCCCTACGGCGCCACCGGCTGGCAGCTCCACATCGTCAACGATTCGGACCAGCCCATCTCGATCGTGTGGGACGAGAGCAGCTTCGTCACCGCGCAAGGCGTGTCCGCCGGTCGCATCATCACGGGAAGC
Organism: Kofleriaceae bacterium; assembly: GCA_033763475.1. Lineage (GTDB taxonomy): Bacteria > Myxococcota_A > Polyangia > Haliangiales > Haliangiaceae > JABFXX01. The sequence continues at coordinate 103,627 of JANRKM010000146.1, read as the reverse complement.
ACGCGGCGCATCGACAGCGCCAAGAGTCAGCCGCCCGCGCCACTGGCGCCGCGCGCATCGGTCCACGAGGTGGTGTTCGCGGAGAAGCTCTATGCCCGCGACATCGAGGAGCGGGAGATCGCAGAGGCTGCCGCACAGCACGGGGGCATCTCGCCGGAAACAGCACGTGTCACGCAGCGGGCGCGAGCCGATGCCGCGAGCTCGATCATCGGCGGCAAGCTGTACCTGACGATCCAGACCGCGGCGGGGAAGCAGGCGTGGAGAGGCGTGGTCCGCGGCGAGCGCGTCGCCGCCGTTGCGCTACCGATGGCCGCACCGTCGAACCCGCGCAACGATCCGGCCAAGGCGAGCGCGTTCTGGTGCTCGAACCTGGAGTGCTTCGCGGACGAAGCACGCTGTCCGCAATGTGCAAAGCACACCGACGTCTGGTGTGCGTCGGGTGAGCCCGGGTTCAAGTGCGCGGTCACGCGGGCGCAATGTCTGACGCTGCGCGAGGCTGAGCGGGATCGCACGTACGGTGAGTGTGTGCCGCAGCATGCACGCACAGCGCGATGAGCGGCTGTCAGCCCGAAATATCTCGATTTCTGCGAAGGGGAACGATAGCGTCCCGCGCATGAAGTTGGGGTGTGTGTTGTTGTTTGCGTCGGCGGCTGCGTGCGGTGGGGGAAACAGTGGAGGGATGGACGCAGCCCCCGGAGCCGACGCCGGAATCGATGCTGGTGTCGACGCTGTTGTTGACGGCGCGCTCACGCCCGATGCCGACCCACTCGCCGACACCGATGGCGATGGCGTCCTCGACACCGTCGATCTGTGCCCGACCGTGGCGGATCCTGCGCAGGTAGATCTCGATGGCGATCACATCGGCTGGATGTGTGACAACGTCGAGTCGACGACGATCGCGTACACCGGCACCATCGGCTATTCGCAGCTCGCAGCTCGCGGGAACACGATCGGTGGCGCGCTCTCGTATGAATGGGTGAGCGGCGCGTGGGCGTACCACGCGTTCAGCGTCGGACCCGCCGGCGTCAGTCGCGCGGAAGGCGAGATGGACACGTGGCTCCGGGGCCGCCCGTCGCGCGCGTTCGTCGGCGCCGAGAATCAGGTCGTGTGGTCGATGCTGGACGGTGTGGTCGGCACTCTGGATGCGGGCACCGATACGTTCACCACGCACCACACCGACACGCTGCTGTGGGGCCCCGCGGAGGACATCGTGACGCGCTACGAGCGGGGGGACCTGCTCGTCCTGTCGGGGCAAGCGCAAGATTCTCTGACGCAGTCGTTCAAGCTGCTGGCGCCCCAAGCGGGGGGAGACGTGGTCGCGATCGCGACGAGCTCCCAGGCGTTCGTCTCTCCGACGATCGTGGGCACCAACCCCGCGCGGTTGGTGTTCGGCGTTGCAGACACTGCTCAGCGATCGCTGCGGGAGTTCGTCGCCGGCAGCGGCACCAGCCAGCCAATCGAGGTCGGCGGCACGCCGTTGGCGAATGCCGACGCTGTCCTCGCTCTCTCGCGCGCGTACAACGAGATGTTCGGCTTCTGCGTCGACCAAGGTGGCAAGCGCTATATCGTGGAGACCAGCCACGCCGAGCTGCGAGCGTACGAGTTGCCGGTCTCGACCTGTAGTGTGCAGGTGCAGCTGGCGGACGATCCGCAGGCGACGCTGCTCACGCATACCGAGGGTGCGTTCCTCGTGCGCAACGGGGTCGTGCAGGCGCTTGCGCTCGAGGGAGCACTGGAGGCGCTCGGTGCCGGACTGCCGGCGGTCGTCACCAAGTGGACGCCGCCGACGTATGAGGTCTACGTGGTGGATGCGGCCGGCACGGTGCACGCGGTGACGTCAGACGGAGTCTCGAGCAAAGTCTCGCGACAGGGCGACACGTTGCACTTCATCTCGTTTCACCAGGGAAGCCACTCGGTCGTCCGCTTTCGCAACGGCGTCATCACGCAAGCTGCGTTGCCAGCAATCCCGCAAAACCAAGGCGAGGTCTGGGAGGTCTTCACGACGAAGGAGGGAGCGGCCCTGGTGAGCACGAACGTTAGGGCAGCCGTGTGGCCGTCGCAGGCTTCGGTCGCAACCCCGGTCGACTTCGACCACATCAATGCGCTCGTGCGCGGCGATGCGACGCTGTTCGTCGCGAGCCACAACGACGTTCGTTCGCAGCCCGCCCTCTACAGCTACGCGGAGGTTGGCGGTGTACCGCAATACACGCCGCTCACCCCGGAGGTGCTCCAGAACGTCGCGTTCACCATGTCGGTCGCCCCTCTTGGCTATTCGGTGCCAGGCGATTCGAGTGGGGGGCCGGAGACCAACTGGTTCATCTTCGGCAAGAGCGGGGAGTGCCGGCTCGCGTGGCCAAAGGTCACGGGGACGACGGTGACGCTGATGGACGAGCGTCCGTGTGGCGGAGGTGCGGTGATTCGCGGTGTCACACCGACCGGCGCGACGGTCGTCGGGATGGGCGGCTCGGCCTCATTTCCTGAGCTGTACTTGCTCGACGGCACCACGTTTACGAAGGTCGTCGTGGCAAATACGATCCAGCTGCTGTACGCCGCACCTGGGTCATCGTTGGTGCTGGGTTGGGAGGGGAGGGACGTGGCTGGAGACAGGTACATATGCAGCGCGGCGCACCCGACCCAGTGCTGGACGCCGCCGGCGAACGAGGCGCGGGCCTGGGGACCCGGTGCCACCGCGGACGTGTTGCACGCGTTGTTCGACCACAACACCACCACAGCGAAGGTGTTCACTTCGATCAGGACCTTTGGCCAGGGCAACCGCCCGCAGCCGCTGTTGTAATCAGTCAGGGGTAGGTGCAGCGATGAAGTACGTCTGGACGATTCTGCTGGCGAGTGCGTGTGGAGGCGGGGGTGGTGGCAATACGCCGGATGCCGCCGTGGACGCGTCCGATGTGGACGCGCCGGATGCGCCCCCGATGGTCGACACCGACGGAGATGGCATCTTCGATCATCTCGACGTGTGCCCGACGGTCGCGGATCCCGCGCAGGTGGATCTCGACGGCGATCACCTTGGCTGGCTGTGCGATCCAGTCGAGTCGACGACGATCCCGCACACCGGCGTGCCCAGCGACTTCAGGCTCGCGGTGCGTGGCACCACGGCTGGCGCGACGTTCCGGTACGGGTGTGCCACGGGCGCCTGCGAGAGCGCAGCGTTGAGTGTTGGTCCTGGGGGCGTGAGTAGGGCCGATTCACTCGTCGACGCCTGGATGGAAGGGCGACCCACCGCTGGCTGGGTGATGGGCGAGAATCGCGTGTTGTGGTCGCTCGGCGAGGGCGGACTGGGCGAGCACAACGCCGCCACCAACGTGTTCACGACGAAGTACGACGGGAACTTTCAGGGTAGCGAGTGGCAGGGCACGCTCCGCTTCGAGCGCGACCAGCTCGTGGTGTTGCCGAGCGGCTCACCCACCCAGGGCTACGGGCTCCTCGAGCCGCGGGAGAATGGCGACGTCTTCATCATCGCGGAGAGCGCGTACGCGTACGGCACGCAGGTGATCGCGGGACACGCCCCCGCGAATCTCTTGTTCACGATGCACACGCCGGGCAGCCAGTCGTTGCAGCGGTTCGCTCCAGGCGCGCCGGCGAGCACGGTGAGCGTGGGCGGCGTGGAGCTCTCCCACGCGTGGGAGGTCAAGACGATCGAGGCCGTCGAGGCGGGTGGCCGTGCGCTCATGGGCCTGTGCGTGGATCAAGACAACGTGCGCTACTTGATCTCGACCGACGACAACAACGTACCCGGACAGGTGCTGCCCCTGCCCTCGTGCGACGTGTACGGAGCGCAGACGCGTGACCATCGGCTGCGGGTGATCGTCGCGAGCATCAGCGGCGCGCATTCGACCGGCGGTGTCGTGTTCTCGCTCGATGGCACCTTGCACACGACGGAGATCGCGCCGTACGGCGTCGAGGTCTTTGGCCACAGCCTGCCTGCGGCGGTACGCTCGCTCGACTCGGTCAGCGGCGCACAGCTGGTGAACGCCGTGTCCTCGGCGGGGACCATTCAGCTGGTGGCGGACGAGGTGCGCAACACGATCGTCTCGATCGAAGGCGAAACGATCCACGTCCTCGCCAAGCGCGGCACCGACCACGTGTTGTTCCGCTACCGCAACGGGACCGTCAACGAAGTGATCCTGCCGATGGATCCGGAGACGCTCGACGAGAGGTTCCTGGTCACCACGAAGGAAGGCGCCGCACTGATCAGCACCTTCGAGACCGCGTTCGTCGTGCCGTCGCAGACGATGGTGGCGACCGAGCTCGATTTCGACAACCTCCGCGGCTTCGTGCGCGGCGAGGCGACACTGTTCGTCGCCAGCCACAACGCGAAATCCTCGAAGCCGACGCTCTACGCGTACCGCGAGGTCAACGGCGTGCCGCAGTACACGGCGATGACGACGGAAGCCAGCTCTTCGCTCTATGCGTACGCCCTCGACGCGCACGATGGCGCGCGCACCGAGTGGTTCGTGTACGTGAAGGACGACACGTGTCGGCTGTCACGCGCCGTGGTCGTGAATGGCTCGGTGGATCTTCTCGGCAACGTGCCGTGCCTCGCAGGCGCGGTGATCGAGGGCGTGACGCGCGACAACAAGCTCGTCGTGCGGATGGGCGACAACATCAACCTCGAGCATCTCTACCTGCTCGACGGTGACACGATCACGAAGGTCGCCGTGTCGACAGCGCAGATCCACTTGCTGTACGCCACGCCGGACTCGCGCGTCGTGCTCGGCTGGGCCGGACGCGACACCTCCGGTAGCAACTTCGCCTGTCTCGGAGCTCATCCCGAACGCTGCTGGACGCCGCCCCTTGCCACGTACACGTGGGCCGCACCGGTGCCGGGCCAGTCCGCGTCGCTGCACATGGTCTTCCTCGAGCAGGTGACCGGTGGCGTGAAGTTCACGTCGATCAAGGCGATCGGCGACGGCACGCGCCCGCAGCCACTCTAGGTCCCACAGGCGCCGGGCTGGCCGTGGCAGCTCAGCTCGAGCGTCGTGATGCCGTAGGAGCCGCGGAAGTCGTCACCGACGACGATGTTGTAGTGGTGACCGCCGTAGTCGCCGTCGAACGACATCGCGTGCACCGGATCGTCGGGGCGATCGACCTCGTAGATGTGCATCTTGCCCCACGGGCGCGCGTAGTCGCGGACGACAGGGCCGAGCAGGTGGTAGCCGAGGATGAAGCCGGGCACGCCGGCCGCGACGGTGAAGGGCATGGTCGCTTCGCTGCTGCCGTCGGTGAGCGGACCGAGCTGCGCGGCGATCGTGGGGAGCTCGAGCGCGAGGTACTCGGCGACTGCGCCACCCCAGCTGTGTGAGAGCACGACGACGTTGCGCGGTGCGCCCTGCGAGGGGTTTTGTGCGAGCCAGGCCTGGGTTCGCTGGTAGAGGTCGCGCGCGTCGAGGTTGGCGTTGTCGCCCGTGTAGTTGAAGAGGTTGTCGGTGATCTCGCCGGAGGCGACCGCGTTGGTGCCGCCGAGGATGTCGATGTGGAGGCGGATGCCTTCGTAGCTGATGTAGTCGAACGCGGTGAGGCGGGTGAAGCCGGCGCCCCAGAGGAGGATCGAGAGCTCGCCAGCCTCGAGCTGGGCCTCGGTGAAGCCTGCGCGGCGAGCGGCGGCGATCGCTTGCTCGAACACGACGGCGTCACTGCGCACGACCTCGTGCTCGCGGACGTTCACCTGGGGGACGGGAAGCGCTTCGATGGGCGCGCCGAGGTAGTCGTACGAGCCGGTGCCAGGCACGAGGACGAGGACGTCACCCGAGCGGATCGTCTCGCTCCATAGGCGGTCGAGGACCGGGGTGGCAGGCGAGGGCGACGGCTCCTGCTGTGCACAGGCGGCCACAGCAGCGACGAGGGGGAGGAGCCGAGGCGTGCGCACGACCACGAGCGAAGCATAGGCCGTGCCATCCGCGCAGGTGACGCAAGCGTGCGGGCTTGCGTGCCAGCGCATGGCAACTCGAGGCGCCAGTAGGCGTGATCGACAGGTGCGGCAGCCAGTGAGCGCAGGAGCGCTGGCCGCGACGGCATAGCTAGTCGGTATCGGGCGGCTCCTTGAACAGCTCTTCGTCATCGACGTCGGGCACCTCGCGGGGATGCGCGACCTCGAGATCGATGTGCTTGGCCTGCGGGATCTCCGCGCGCACGGCCCTCTCGATCGCCTGGACCTCGGTAGCCACGAAGTCGGTCGCGACCGCGGCGATGCGGCGGAGCATCTGCTCGCGTTGGCGATCGAGCACCGCCGGCAGCGAACGTCCGAGCGAGGTCGCGACGTAGTCGTTGTCGAAGGTGATCTCGGCCTTGAAGATGAAGGTCTCCGGGGTCAGCTGGCGCGTCTTCACGTCGCGGATGCTGCGCACGCTATCCTGGCGCAGCACGATCTCGGTGAACTTGTCTTCGATGCCTTCGGGCACCGCGCGTCCGAGCAGGAGCTCGCGGTTCTCGCGCACGAGATAGTAAGCGACCAGGCCGAGCAGGACGCCGACGACGATCGAGCCGATCGAGTCCCACATCGGATTCCCGGTGGCATAGGCGAGCCCGATGCCGATCGCCGCGAGGACGACGCCGAGCACGGCCGCCCCGTCCTCGAGCAAGATCGCGACGGTCGCCGGATCGGCGCGCCCGCGGACGTACTGGAAGAACGGGACCTGGCCGCGCTGCTTGTGAATGGAGTCGATCGCGTACAGGAGCACGCTGCCCTCGATCACGAAGGCCACGCCGAGCACGATGAAGGTCGTCACCGTGAGCGCCGGCATGCTCGGCGACAACAGCGACGTGATGCCGTGATAGATCGTGATGCCGCAGCCGAGGAAGAAGATGCCGGCGGCGGAGAGCATGCCGAACACGAAGCGCTCGCCACCATAGCCGTAGTGGAAGCGGTCATCTGCCTCGCGGGTGCCGCGCTTGAGGCCGATGAACAGGAGGAGCTGGTTGCCGGTATCGGCAGCGCTGTGGATCGCCTCCGACATCATGGCGCCGGACCCCGAGAGCAAGAACGCGACGAGCTTGATGACCGTCACGAACGTGTTTCCGAGCAAGGCTGCGACGACCGCCTTGACGGAACTGGGTGCTGCCACGGCGCGTACCTTAGCGTACGGGGTCTGCGATCGTTTCTGATCCCGGATCAGAACTCTACTGCTCGGAGAGCTGCTGCAAGTATGCGAGCAGGCGCGGCCTGATGGCCGTCATCGCGCGGGCACGATGCGAGAGCTCGCTCTTCGCGGCGACGTCGAGCTCGGCAAATGTCTTGCCGCGCTCGCTGACGAAGAACAACGGGTCGTAACCGAAGCCGCCGGTGCCGCGCGGTGCGTCGAGGATCGTGCCTTCGCACACGCCGTCGGTGGTGATGATATCGGGCCCCAGTGCGCCCGCCACGTCGGCGAAGGCGAGCGAGCAACGGAAGCGCGCCGTGCGCTCGGCCGCAGGAACCTGGGCGAGCGCCGCGAGCAGCTTGGCGTTGTTGGCCGCGTCGCCTGCGTGCTCACCCCCAGGAAGATCGGCATAGCGCGCACTATAGACGCCGGGCGCGCCGCCGAGCGCGTCGACCTCGAGGCCACTATCGTCGGCGAGGGCAGGGAGGCCCGTCGCATGCGAGACCTCGCGGGCCTTCTTGCTCGCATTGCCGACGAACGTGTCTGCATCCTCGACGACGTCGGGGATCGGGTGCCCGAGGCGCGCGGCCGCATCGTCGACGGAGAGGACATCGATGCCCGGCAACAGCTGGCGAAGCTCGACGAGCTTGCCCTTGTTGCGCGTGGCGAACACCAGTGGACGGGTCATCGCGTCAGCACCTCGCGCTGGGCGGCCGCGAGCCGACGGATGCCGAGCGTCGCCAGGTCGAGCATCGCGTCGAGCTGCTTGCGATCGAACGTGCCGTGCTCGCCGGTGCCCTGCACCTCGATCAGCGCGCCCGTCTCCGTGCCGACGACGTTCATGTCGACGTCGGCCTTGGAGTCCTCGACGTACGGAAGGTCGAGCACGACCTCGCCATTGACCACACCCACCGAGACGGCGGCGACCGGCGGCTGCAGCGCCTTGCTCGCATCTGTCGACGCAAGCTTGCCGATCTTGACGAGCTTCTCGATCGCGAGCGCGAGCGCGACCCACGCACCGGTGATCGAGGCGACGCGGGTGCCGCCGTCCGCTTGGAGCACGTCGCAGTCGACGTTGATCGTGCGCTCGCCGAGCGCGTCGAGGTCGACGGCCGCGCGCAACGACCGCCCGATCAGCCGCTGGATCTCCTTGCCGCGGCCACCCGGGTCACGCTTGGTGCGTGTGTGCGTCGAGCGCGGCAGCATCGCGTATTCGGCGGTGAGCCAGCCTTTGCCCTTGCCGGTCATCCACGCGGGGACGTTCTCCTCGACGCTGGCGGCGCAGAGCACCCAGGTATCGCCGAGCTTGATCAGCGCCGAGCCTTCGGCGTGTTTCTGAAAGTGCGGAATGATTTCGAGCGGACGGAGCTGATCGGGGCGGCGCCCATCGAAGCGAGGCATGGCGCGGAAGCTACCTCGAAACGGAGTAACCGTGCGCCGGCCAGCCGTACTCCAAGGCATGGAGCCAATGAACATCGTCGTCGGCATGCTCGCACTCGCGTTGATCCGGACTGCCAAGCCCTCCGAGGCAGAGCTGCGCCAGGAGCTGACGCCCCTGCAGTTCGAGGTCACACAGCGGAGTGGCACCGAGCCGCCGTACAAGAATGCCTACTGGGACAATCACGCGCCGGGTATCTACGTCGACATCACGACCGGGCAGCCGCTGTTCAGCTCGACAGACAAGTTCGACTCGGGCACCGGCTGGCCGAGCTTCAAGCGGCCGATCACGAACAACGCTGTCATCGAACGGCGCGATCGCTCGCACGGGATGGAGCGCGTCGAGATCCGTTCGCGGATAGGCGACGCCCACCTCGGTCACGTGTTCACCGACGGGCCTCCACCGACGGGCCTGCGCTATTGCATGAACTCCGCGTCGCTGCGGTTCGTGCCGGCGAGCCAGCTGGCGGCCCAAGGTTATGGCGACTACGCCCGCCTGTTCGAGGAGAAATGATCATGCGGAGATCGAGTCTTGCGTTCGTGCTCGCGCTGGCGAGTTGTGCTCCGGCGGCGCATGCCGACGAGGCTCCGCGCGAGGTAGCCCTCCTCGCCGGCGGGTGCTTTTGGGGCATGGAACACGTCCTGCGCGGCGCGCCCGGCATTATCGATATCGAGGTCGGCTACGCCGGTGGAGCGCGGAATCGCGCGACCTACGAGCAGGTCACGACCGGCACGACCGGGCACGCGGAGACGGTGCGCGTCGTGTTCGATCCGTCCAAGCTCTCGTACGAGGACTTGCTCGCCAAGTGGTACTTCCGCGGGCACGACCCGACGCAGCTGAATCGCCAGGGCAACGACGTCGGCACGCAGTACCGCTCCGAGATCTTCACGACGTCGGAGGCGCAAGCGCGCACGGCGCAGGCGGTGAAAGCGCGCGTCGATGCGAGTCGGGCATGGGGGCGGCCGGTGGTGACCAAGATCGAACCCGCGACCACGTGGGTCCGCGCCGAGGATTACCATCAGGACTACTTGATCAGGCACCCCGACGGATACAACGACCACTACCTGCGCCCATTCGTGTTCTAGTAGAGACGTGATGGAGCAGCCGCTGCGCATGCGTGCCTCGGTGCCACGCCTGGTGTGGACGGCGATCGGTGGTCCGCGCCAGATCGCTGGCAAGGCCGAGCGGCTCGTCGCGACCGTGGCGCTGTACGCGTCGCCCGCCGAGATCCCCACGCGGCTCGAGCGGCTGCGTGCGCGTGGGTATGTCGAGCAAGCGCCCACGCGCGCGCAGGTCGCGTTCGGGGGGCTCGACATGTTGCGCTTCGTGATCGAGCCCGCGGCGCGTGACTATTACGCGCACAAGGGGATCTCGTTCAGCCTGCACCAGCTGCTGCGCGTGCTCGATGATCCCGTGTCGATGATCGATCCGACGGGCCTTCTCTCGGCGCGCGACACGATCATCGGCCACGTGATGCAGGTGGTGCATCTGAACCCCGTCTACGACCTCCAGCTGCTCGAAGCGTTCGACGATGGTCTGGACGAGCTCGAACATCAGGTGCGCGCCATGATCGACGGCACGCATCCGCGCCACGCGACGATCTCCGCGATCATCGAAGACCCCACGTACCACGCGCGCCTGCTCACCTACGTGCGCGACTACCGCCGCGATCGCACCACGCCGCCGCCCGTGCGGGCCGAGCAGAGCTTGCGCGCGGATCCGGTGTTCGCCCTCGCCGAGCAGCAATTCGCGACGCTGCCCGGGTTCTTGCGCTACTGCGTGCGGCTACCCACGTCCCCACTCGCGCTCGCGCACCGATTGCGCACCGTGCACGCGTTTCCCGTCGAGCTCGCCGACCCGCGCTAGCGACGAAATACCGACGAAACGAGGCGAGTGCCGCATCTGTTCGCTGACCGATGCATGTCGCCCGTGCGGGCCAAGCATCCGTGCGTTCAGGGCACGGGCTTGAGCGCAGCCGCAAGCTCGCTCCACGACGGTTCACCGCCGAGCGCGGTGGTCGCATGTTTGCGAGCCGCGGCCTTGTCGGACTCGGTGCCAGTGCGCAGGCCGATCAAGAGTGCATATTGTGCGCGTTCGAGAGGATCGGACGTGGCGGCGAGCCTGGACGCCAGCGCGGGAGCGGTGAGCGGTGCGGCACGCGAGACGCCGTTCGCGAGCAGGCGCACGATCTCGGTGCGTAGAGCGGGTTCGAGCTCGGCCTGCGCCGGCATCGGATCCATGCGCGGGGGGAGGTTCACGGTCGGGTTCCCAGCGGCGCGCAAGGCTGCCTTCTCGACCGATGCAACACCCTCGATCGGCGCACCGGGCGCTCCGCCACGCAGGGTCACTGTCACGGCGAGCTTGCTGCGCATGGTCACCGTGGTGCGCTGCGCGGGGTACTCGTGGGTCCGGGTGGTGTCGGCGATCTTCGTCGGCTGCTCGCGCGCGAGGGCCTGGCGCAGGCGCTGCGCTTTCTCGCGATGCTCCCTCGCCGTGCGGCGCCTCTCGTCCCGCGTCCTGCACTCGCTGCTGCGGCTGCAGTTGACGTCCTCTGCCTTCCGCTCGAAGTACGCGGCACGTTCTTCCTCGTGCGCGATCTGCTCCTGCAATCGCTCGTACGCCGGATTGGCGATGGACTCGCGTCCTGCGACGTAGTCGTGCTTAAGCGTCACCGTGTCCTGTCGCGTGCTCGCGTCGAACGCACCCACGGCGAGCCCGGCGCTAACCTGCGCGTCTTCGTCGCGCTCGACGACGCGCACGTCCACACGGCGCCGGAGCATCTCGTGCTTGCGGAGGAGCGCGAGGAGCTCGGGCGTTGTCCCTGGTCCTGGCTCCAGAACGACCGGCACCGCGACCTGAGCCCGTGCGAGCGGTGCTGTCTTCGCGATGGCGGCGGCCTTGCGCTCCTTCATCGCATCGTCGATCGGCTCGACGGCCGTCCACGCCGCGAGCGCGGCGACGTACCACTCGCGTGCCTCGGCCGTCGTCGCCATCGCGATGCGCTGTTGCTGTGCCGCAGAACGTTCGCGGTGCTTGGCCTCGAGCGTCGCGAGCCGCGCTGCGAGCTCTGCGCGCTCTCTGGTCGCGCTCGGGAGGCTCAGCTGCTTCACGTCCGCGAATGCCGGGCCGTGTGTCTCGTCCTCGATGGGGATCCCGGCGACGGGCAGCGAGAGCGCGGCATCGATCAGGGCGAGGACGACTCGCAGATTGTCCAGCTCGCTCCCTGGTTCGGAGCGCTTCGCGACCGCCTGGGTGATGCAGCGCAGGTACCAGCGTCGAACCGCATCGCCATAGGGGGTCGGGCGCTCGTTCCGCGTGACCTCGTAGTCCTTGCGGACCCCGAGGAGCCACGCGGTCGCGAGCGGGCAGCTCTGCGCTTTCTCCGCTTCGGCGAGGCCCGCCTCGATCGCGCTCGACTCGCGCTGCTGACGCTGGGTCGACGTTTCGGGCACGCGGCACGCCCCGACGAGTGCGACCCCAACCACGATCGCAAGTACGGCGCTTCGCTTCATGTGGTTCCACTCTACGGACTCTGCCGCGCGCACGACCTCAGCTGGATCTCACGCCGGGCGGCGGTCCGCCCCTGACGCGCTGCCTAGCCCTTGACGAGCTTCTTGGCCTGATCGCGCACGGCGAGGGGGTAGGTGTTGATCGTCGCGGCGACCTTGAGCTCGTGTTTCGGCAACAGCCGCAGCACGCGCAAGATCTGGTCGGTCCCGAGGCGCGGGTTCCCGAGGAGCGCACGTCGCACCTCGGGGACCTGCATCCAGGCACCGTTGTTGACGATGGTCTCGAGCATCACGCGCGGCAACGTGCCGAGGCGCGCGAGCCGCGTGACCTCGGGGGCGGTGAGGCGCGGATTGCGCAGCAGCGCTTCCCACACGTTCTTGCCGTACATCCGCTCGAGCGCCATCCGCTCGGCCGGGTCGTTGCTGTTCGCGCTCTTGATCTGCTCGGCGAGCGTGAGCCCGCGCAGGCGCTCGAAGATGTTGCGTGCGATCGGCTCCCGCTCGACGTCCTCGTCCTCCTCCTCGCGTTCATCGACCGCCGCGGCCGTGGCCGCCGGTTCGCCCTGCGCGAGCTGGATCAGCTTCTCCTTGGTCGCCGCGTCGGGCTTGTCGAGCTCGAGGCCCGCGCCACGCGGGGGATCGACGAACACCACGCGCGCCGGCACGGCGAGCTCGCCACTCGCTCCGACCACGCGGAGATCGCAGTCCGTGCCCATCTCCAGTGCGCATCCCGGTACGAACAGCCCTCCCGCCGCGAGGTCACGCTCGAAGCTCGTATACGTGGCGAGCTCGAGGACGATCGTCGGCCGCGTCACGGAGTTCATTGTACGCCGGCCTCATGCGCCGTGTTGATGTAGGGTCCCTGGATGAGGGCATTCGCCATCGGGGTTCTTGCGGTAGCCGGGTGTGGGAGCAAGGGCGCCGAGACGACGAAGGTCGCGGACGAGGGCAAACAGGTGAACCTCGAGCGCGTCGAGGCAAAGGCGCCGCCGCCACCACCACGCACCGCCGCTCGCAGCGGAGATCCAGCGTGCGAGACGTTCGCCATCGCGGTCGTCGCTGACGGGATCTGGCTCGGTACCCGCCCCGACGGCCGCTGCTTCGCGCCGAGGAAGGGCGCCGCGCTCGACACCGAGTGGCTGTCGTCAGCACTGAGCTCGGCACTCGCGTCCAAGGACTGCATGGCAGGCAAGGTGGTCGTCTCGGGCTTCGCGGGTGTGAAGTACCAGGACATCGTCTCCGTCATGGACACCGCTGTGCAGGTCGGCCTGCGCGACGTCTCGATCGCGGGCATGGACGAGCTCCCGATGACGTTCACGACGGATCCCGCCACGGCGGCGAAGGACTGTCCGTCGCCGGTGCTCGCCGTGAGTCCACCGCCGGCGAAGCCGCCGCGTCCACGATCTCCGTCGATCACTCCCGGTGATGCGGTCGGCGGTGACACCGTGCCGAACGCGGTCATTGTCGCGGTCTCGACCGAGGAGATCCTGGTCAACGGCAAGGTCGTTGGCCGCACAGCCGAGGTCGCGACCGGTAGCGGCACGTTCAAGCCCCTCGTCGAGGCGCTGCCGAAAGGCGAAACCGACCGCGTGATCGTGCAAGCCGATCAGAAGACGGACATGAAGGTGATGGTCCGCGTGCTCGAGACGCTCAAGCAGGCGGGCTTTGCCGACGTCGCACTCGCGGTGAAGAGCAACTAGTTTGTTAGCGCCCCTCGCCGAGCCGGTCGACGCGCGCATCGTGGGTCTCGAGGGCGACGCGATCAGGGAACTGTGCCGGCGCCTCCATGGTATCGACGAAGTTGCGCGTCGCACCGTCGAGCCGGACCTCCGGCGCCAGCGTGCGGAGCGCCGCCACCAAGCTGCGTACCCCCTCGTTGTCACTGGCCATCGCGGCCTCACCGGTCAGGCGCGTCCACGGCAACAAGCGCAGCGTTGAGCCGGGTCGAGAGACGAGGTCGACGAAGAGCGCGCCATCGAGTTCGGCCGGCAGTCTGCGCACGACGACGGCAACGAGGTCGCGCCACAACACCAGCACCGGCTCACCGTCCTCACGCCACGCGTCGATACCCATCTTCGTGATCTCGCCGCTACGGACCGCATACGCGAGCTTGCCCTCGAGGTGGGCGGGTTGCGTGGCGTGCACGGGAGGCGTCGCGGCTGGGGCGGGCGCGGGTGGTGCGACCTCGGGGGGCGATGCCGGCACAGCCTTCGCAATCGCCACCGGGAGGGGCTGGTACGAGCCGACGTCGTCACTCTCTTCCGCGGCCGAGATGTGGAGCACCGCGATGCCGAGACCGAGGCCGCCGATCAGCATCAGCGGGGCGAACGTCCGGGTGACCTCGATCGACATCATCGACATCATCTCGATGTTGGCCCGTCCGACGTCGGGGCCGAACAGGTACCCCGCCGCACCGGCGACTAGGACGAGTGTCATGGCCGGCAGGTACGCGCGACGCGAGATCATCGGGTTGGCGTAGCCGGTGAGAAGCCGGCTGCCTCCTTGGAACAAGACTGGCAGTGAGAACGCGATCGTGCCCCAGAACGCGATCATCGCCAGCGTCGTGTAGAAGCCCTTCACGTACGAGAGCGACATGCTCACGCACGGCACGCCGAGCGCGCACACCTCGACCGCTCGGAGGCTGATGCCGAGCTTCATGCCTGCCATGTCGACGACGAACCAATCCATCGCGAGCAACGAACCAACGATGAGGACGACGTAGCCAGCCAGTAGACCACCCAGACGCCATCGAGCCCGATCCATATTCCCATCGTAGTGGGCGCCGACGCTAATTGCACAGTTTGCGCGCCACGTTGTGGGCCAATGAGGGTCGGACCCTAATCGCTCAACGTGCGCGTCACGTAGCCGCTGCGCGGTGCGTACGTTGACGCCAAGTTGGGCGATTAGGGTCCGACCCTACTCGGTCACCGTGATGCGCTCGGCGATGGCTGCGGCCGGCGTGCCTGGCACCTCGTGCATGTACGTGTACGCCGCCTGACGGCAGCGCTCGTCGATGGACCGCGTGCACAAAATTCGCACCCGCAGCCACAACGCGTCGGCGTGCTCCTTCTTGTGCGCGAACCGGCGCATGAACAGATCGAGCGTGCGCAGCGCGTCCTCGGTGCGCCCGAGCTTGGTCGCTTGCAACACAGCCATGCTGTACAGCGCGCGCGATGCGTCCTCGCCGAAGCCGGTCGATAGCTGGCGGAACTGCGAGATCGCCTTGCTCGCGTCGGGCTCGTCGATGTCCGCGGCGGGCGCGAAAGGTTGGCGCTTGATCAGCGTCGGCAGATCGAGGGACGCCGAGCCCGTGCCGGTCCCCGTGCTCGCGGTACGAGGCGGCTTGCCCGCGGGTGTGGTGGTAGGCGATGGATCGCGCAGCGTCGGCTTCGTGCGCTCGGTGGGCACCGCGGAGGTGCGGCCCTTGAGCACGTCGGGACCATCACCGACGGGGATCTCGATCCCGCCCGCGGTGCCGGTGGTGGAAGCGCTGGCGATGGCCTGACCGGCGCCTGCCGCGCGCGCATCGGCTGCCTGCGCATCGGCGACGGCGAGCAGGCCGCGCTTTGTCTTCCAGGTCTGACCGGCGACGACGCGGAGATCCGACCGCGACTGCGAACGACGCACGACCTCGACCACGCCCTCGGTGACGCGCACGTCGACCTCGCCCTCGCTGCAGGGCACCGCGCCGCAATCGACGGTGAAGTGGGTGCCGATCACGATGACGTCGGTGTCGCCCGCGCGCACGACGAGCGGATCGCGGCTGCCGCGCTTGTCGACGTCGAGCTCGACCTTGCCGCGCGTCAGCTCGACGAGCACACCGGTGCCGGGACGGGTGACCGCGAACACCGTCGCTGCATCGCTCTCGATCCGCGCGTCACCGATGTCGAGCATCGCGCGCTGGTTGGTGGTATCGACGCGTACGGGCTCCGCTTCGCTCACGATCGGCGCCGGCGCGCGCGAGGTGCCGAGCTTCCAGCCGACGACGAGCGCGGCGGCCACGGCCATCGTCGCGGCGGCAGCGCCGAAGAACCAGCGCGAGCGCGGCGCGTGTGCACGCATCGCGGCATCGGCCGCACCCGCGACGATGCGGCGCTCGATGTTGGTGAGACGCTCGTCGTCGAGTTGCTCGACAGGAATCTTGCCGAGCAACTTCACGAGGCCTCCTTGTCGCCGTCGGGTGCGAGCGTCAGTACATTGCCACCGGGTTCCAGGAACTCCGCGAGCACCGGGTCCGCCGCCGCCGCCGCCTCGATCCGCTTGCGTGCGCGCCAGACGCGCAGCTTGGTCGCCGTCACGCTCGAACCGACGAGCTTCGCGGTCTCCGGCAGCGTGCGCCCGTCGATCTCGTGCAGCGTGAACGCGAGGCGCGCCGCGGGCGACAGCTCGTCGAGCACGGCGTACAGCCGCTTCACGCCATCGCGCGCGAGCTGTCGGCGTGCACCGGGCCCGACCTCGGTGCCGGCGATGTCATCATCGTTCGCGAGCACGTCGGTCGGCACGCGCCGGCCGCGCTGAGAGAGGTAGCGATACGCGACGCGCACCGAGACCCGGTCGATCCAGGTCGCGAGGCTCGCCTCGGCGCGCCAGCCGCGCAGCGACTGGAACACCTGGAGAAACGCCTCTTGCAGAAGATCGTCCATGTCGCGGTTGGAGCCGAGCACGCGGTACAGGCACGCGTGCACGCGGTTGCGATGACGGCGGAACAGCTCGCGCGTCGCCGCCGGTTCGCCGGTGAGACACCGGTCGACCAGCAAGACGTCTTCCACGTAGGCCGCTGCAGTCACTCGGCTAGATAGTGAACGAAGACCCCTCGATGGTTACACGTGTCCGTAACATGCTGGAATGTTATCCGTTTCGTAGGTCGGCCAGCGGCCCGGGGCACTCGTCGCGCAGCTTGCAGCCGCCACATGCGGCGCCGCTCCACACGTGCTCGAACATGCTCTGGACCTGGTCGAGCAGTGGGCCGTCGTCGGTGACGATGCCGAGCTCGAAGTTGCGGCGGCCGCTCCCCTTCGCGCCGAGGCCGGCGCCGGTCCAGTTCGCGCTGCCGAGATAGAGAAGCGAGCCGTCGACGATCACGGCCTTCATGTGCACGCGCGGACAGCGCGCGAGCGCGAGGCCCCCTTCGACCAGCCGCGGGTGCTTCGCGATCTCTTCGCGGAACGGGCGCGACGGCAGCTCGGCGTGGAGCAGGCGCAGCTCGACGCCGCGCGTGACAAGCTCGTCGAGTTGCGCGAGCACCGATACGTACTCGCCGCCGCGATGCGCGCGCCGCTGGCCCGGACGTGCCGGGGCCCCCTCGACCATCAGCTCCTTCACGTTCGCCGTCGCGATCCAGACGCTCGTGTGTGCGCCGAGCACGGCCTTGATGATGCGCTCGTAATGCGCGCGGCCCGCGATCAGCTCCATCGCGACGGGACGCGCGGGCATCGCGACATCCATGGCGCCGGTCTCGCGCGCGTAGGCATCGTCGGCGCGCTCGCGTGCCGTGCGCCGAGACGTCGCCCGCAGCTTCTTCGCGACCTTCGCCAGCGCATCGGCCGCGGCGATGCCCGGCATCGAGACGCGCTTGCGGGACGTGCGGCGCCTGGCCATCAGAAGCTCATGCCGAGCGGCGGTGTCGCCACGCAATGACCACCGTCGACGACGAGCGTGTGGCCGGTGATGTACGCGGCAGCGGGGCTGCGCAGGAAGACCGCGGCGGCCGCGATCTCGTCGATGCCACCGAATCGACCTGCGGGAATCGCCTTCGTCATCTTGTCCGTGAGCTCGCCCGGCGCGAGGCGCTTCATGCCCTCGGTCTCGGCGATCGGGCCCGGCGCGATGCCACACACGCGAATGCCGAACTGCCCCCACTCGACCGCCAGGTTGCGCGTGACGGCGTCGACGCCGGCCTTCGCGGCGGACGCGTGCAGCTGTAGCGGCGTGCCGTGATAGTGGAGCGTGGCGCTGATGTTGAGGATCAGCCCGTTGCCTGCCTTCTGCAGTGCCTCGAACACCGCGCGCGAGAAGTTGAACGTGCCGCCGAGATCGATCTCGACCACCGTGCGGAATGCGTTGGGCGACAGCGCGGCGGCGGGCGCGAGGAAGTTCCCGGCGGCGCCGTTGACGAGCGTGTCGAGCTTGCCGAACTTCTCGAGCGTCGCCGCGACTGCCTTGGCCACTTCGTCCGGTTTGCGGACATCAGCGGCGATCCCGAGCACGCTGCGTCCCGACTGCCCACTCAGCTCCTTCGCGGTGGCATCGAGCACGTCTTGCTTGCGGCTCACGATCGCGACATCGGCGCCCAGGCGCGCATACGCGGCGGCGATCCCCCGACAGATACCCGTGCCACCACCGGTGACCAGGGCCACGTGCCCGGCGAGGGCGTCATCACGGAAGACGTCGAGAGGGCTTGGCATCGCGTGATCATGCCCGCTCGCAAAAAAACCTGGAACCGGTCGCGGTCGGCGATGTCTTTAGACCTGAACCGACGCTGCGGCTGCGAGTGATTCGCGGCAGGCGCGTCTTGCGGGATGCAGATCCGCATCCGCTGGAGGATTGCCATGCGTTCCATGTTCTGGGCGCGATGGGCGACGTGCGCCCTCGCCATCATGATCATCGTTCCTGTTGCGGCCGCCGGTGATGGGGGCTCCAAGCGCTCGATCTCCAGCTGCACGACCTTCGATCAGGTCGACAAGGACGAGGAGACGGTGGAGCTCACCATCCACAACGCCTGCACGGTCCCCGTCGACTGCTCGATCTCGTGGCGCGTGGTCTGTGCGCCCGACTCCAAGAAGCGGCGCATGGTGCATCCCGGCTCCAAGAAGGTCTCGCTCGAGACCGCCGGAACGACCTCCGCCCAGGCCTCGGCGTCGGTCTGCGGCGATGACGCATTCGCGATCGACTCGATCCAGTGGTCCTGCGAGCCGAGCAAGGAGTGAGCAATTTCTAGGTGTTGAGCGCCTGGGACACATTCCGTAGGGCAGGCTTCGCACCTCGTTAGATCGTCAGCCACGGTCCTGCGTCTGTAAGCAACGAGCGACAAACCAAACGTCTGGGTGAACACCGGCCGGGCACGAAGTGTGTGCCAAGCGCTGGATTTCTCAGGTGTCGCTCGCTTCCGACGCACGTAGTATAAGGACCCGAAGGACCATGGCTGACCGCCCGGACATCGACGCGCTGCTCATCAGCGCCCTCTACGGCGAGCTAACGCCCGCAGAGGAGACCCGGCTGGCGTCTCACCTCGAGTCCCATCCGGCTGATCGGACTCTCCTCGCTGACCTGACGCATGCCCGCGACGTGGTGCGAGAGAGCCGGATCCTCCAGGTCCAGTTCGACCCCCCGCAGGCCGTGTCCGCCCTCCTGCTCCAGGAGGCGGCGCGCCGCGCACCCAAGGCCTCCGCCGAGGAAAAGGAAGGCTGGTTCGCCCGGTTCGTGCGCTCGTTCGCCGCACATCCGGCGATGGCCGCTGCTGCGATGCTCGTCGTCGTGATCGGCGTCGCGACGATCGTGACCCGGCACAAGGGCGATCACTTCGCCGAAACCACCGCTCCCGCGCCGACCTCGAAGGCCGACCAGGCGAAGGAGCAGGGCGAAGGCGCACTGCCTCCGTCGCCTCGGTCAAGCGAGGTGGCGAGCTCCGCCGACCCGGGCGCCGCTTCGGGCAGCGGCACTGCGCCGACCGAGCAATACCCGGTCGATCTCTACGCGGCCGACAAGAACCAGGAAGCAGAGGGCAAGCCCGACGAGGACCGGCCGCTGGCGAAGGAAGCCAAGCCCGAGGCCCCCAAGCAGAAGGCCGACAAGATCGCGGGCAACTTCGGCGGCACCAAGGGTGGCGTCGAAGTGCGGTCGCCATCCCCACGGCTCAAAGACTTTGAAGACGCTCCGCGCAACGAGGCGCAGTCTCGAAAGAAGTCCGCCATACCGTCGGAGCGTGCCGAGGAATCGCTAGGATACGACGGCGCCGCTGTCTCCACGGGCACGGCCACGATCGCGCGCGGTGATGTGTCTGGTGCGGGAGCCAGTGGTGCCGCGGCTCCAGGAACGGCTGCTTCGCCGCCTCCTCCGCCGCCGCCAACTTCCGCGCCGGCTGCGACCGCGACCGCTCCGGCAGGCCCGCGTGCAGGTGCGGCGCCGACGACCGATGACGCACGCGTGCCGGATCCCGCCCTCGCGTGGGCGCGCGAACAGCATCAGTCCGTCGTCGCGCAGGTCCGCGCCGGAAACTGCAGGAACGCGGCGAACCTCGCGGTCACGCTGTCGACGCGCGCGCCGGGCTACTACTCGCAGAACGTCGCGACCGACCGCCAGGTGAAGGACTGCCTCGCGTACATCAATACCGAGGTCTCGCGTGACGCCGAGCTGCGCGCGCAGCGCGAGCGGGTGAAGCGCAGCGAGGCGGCGAGCAAGCGCGCTGCGGATCAACCGTCGAAGGCCACCACCAAGTCCCCGGCGGCGACGACTGAAACCGTGAAGTAGTTCGCGAGAAATAGAGAGTATCTCGCAAGAAAATTCATGTAGGACTCACGATCTTCGTCGAGAAGTGGGGCATCTCCGTCGAGACGACGACGTGAAGTCGTTACGCTCCGTCGGGTGAATAAAACCACCAATCTCGTTATCGCGAGCGCCATCCTCGCGTTGGGTCTGGTCGGGTGTGAGCAGCATGGAGCCGTGTCGACGGACGGAGATGTCGAGGCGCCTGACAAGCCCGGGGACGCCGGGCCTCCCCGCGAAGATGGCGCGATGCAGGTAGACGCCAACGCCGTCGATGCGCCGCTCGTCGACGCGCGGCCGGGCGTGGATGCGCCGCTTGTCGTCGACGCGCCGATCGATGCGGCGATCGATGCGCCGCCGCCGATCGTCACACCGCCATCGAGCTCGCCGGTCGAGCCCGTGTGGCAACCCACCCGGGTGAGCGCGCGCATCAAGTCCCCCGGTCAGCGGATGCGCTTCACGGCAGGGCTGCCGATCCGCATTCTCGCGGATGCGACCGACCCGAATGCCTATCAGTGTCCACCTGGCCATCCGCCATATGTGTGTCCCGATAGCTTCATGACGTTCTATGTCGACGGCGCCGTGGTCGGCACCGCACCGCCGGATCCCGCGAACTTCAACCTGTGGGAGCTGCGGCTGCCGAACGGTCTCCCCGTCGGTGATCACGTGATCACGGTGCGGTTCACGCCGCACAACGCCACCTCCGTGGCCGGCCTCGTGCCGGTCTACATCAAGGTCGATCCGGTGCCGACAAAGGCCACAACGATCAACCTGACATCGAATATCGTACTGAGTGGTAATACGGAGCTCAACTGGACCAATGCACTGGTTCGCGGCAACGGGTACCGGGTCACGGCAGCGTCCGGCTACGCGGGGCGCGTGGTGATCAACAACAGCCTCGTCACCGGACTCGGGGGCTACGACCAGCTCGGGATCGATGTCACCACGTCCGGGCCGGTCGACATCACGGACTCGACCTTCGAGGCCACCGGTGCGGTGCGCCTGGTCGTGAATGGCACCTCGCCCATCTCGCTCGTGCACAACGAGCTTCGCTCGACGAACTACGTCACGTACGTGTCCGCCGATCCCAACAAGTCACCGATCCTCGACCTGTCGGGCAACACGGCGGGCCTCAAGCGGATGCAGGGCAACAACGTCGGCGCCGGCATCGTGAAGATCTCCAACATGTCGGGCTGGCAGATCGGCGGCCTCCGCGATTCGCAGGGCAACGTCTTCGTCGGTCCGCGCTGCGTGCTGCAGCTCGACGCTGCGCCCGATGCGGTGATCCAGGGCAACTACCTGCACCACGACTACTACGGTGGGTTCTCGCAGGGGTTCAACCTGCACTTCACGCGTAGCAGCAACGCGCTCGCCGAACACAACGTCATTCGCGACAGCTCGTGGCCGGTGCAGAGCTTCGGTGGCGAGCTCCGCTACAACCTCCTCATCAACAGCGGGCATGACTTCATGCGCGGGGCCCAGAGCCAGGCGCGCATCCACCACAACATCTTCGTGCACGCGCAGTCGATCCAGAGCGGCTACGACGGCGCGATCTTCCTGTACGGCGGCGAGCAGGGCGTCACCTTCGACAACAACACCATCGACGTCGGTGGTGCGACGGGTCGCTACGACGCGCCCGCACTCGCGCTCGGCTCGTCGGTATCGCTCGCGTCGGTACGCAACAACGTGTTCTCGCAATTCTCGAGCGTGAGCTGGGGCAACCGGGCGCTGGTCGCGGGTGCCCGCACCGAGGCGAGCGTGGCGGGTTCGCGCATTGCCAAGGCCGACTACAACGCCTGGTACAACCCACTCGCGACGAACACCGGCCGCTACATGCCGGGCATCGTCGCGGGCACGCCAGGCGCACACGACGTCGGTACGGATCCCATGTTCGCCGGTGCGGTACCGCAGGTGCCCTACCTGATCGACGAGGGCATGGTGTGGTTGCGCACCTACGGCATCTCGCAGGTGCTCGCGTACTACCGCGCGCTGTACACGCCACGCACGGGCTCGCCGCTCATCGACGCGGGCGATAGCGCCGACGGTGCGGGCAATGACATCGGCGCCGTCGGTGCGGGTACGGCCCACGCCGCCGACAAGTTCGGCAAGGTGATGCAGGCGAACTAGCGACGGAGCCAGCGGACGAGCGCGGGCGGCGCCGCACCGAGGGCGTCGAGGGTCGGCGCGCCGAGCACGGTGGTGGACTTGGTCGCCCAGAACAGCAGCGGCCCGACGCCTTCACGATGCAGGCGTAACAGCGCCGCGGCGGCCTTCGCCGAATAGACGCCGTCGAGCCGCGGCACGGGCAACGTCGTGATCGCATGCGCGCCGCGCTCGGTGGGACGGCCGTAGCCCGCGCCGAGCTCGCGGCCGTCGACGATCAAGCGTGCGCCGAGCTCGCGCAGGCCGAGGGCGACGCGCGGTCCGCCGAGCTTCGCGACTCGCGCGAGCGTGCGCGCAGCGAGCTGGGCGATCAGCACGCGCGAGGTCACCGGCCACGGCGTCACGCGTACGCCATGCACGAGCGGCACCTGCCACCGCCACACACCGATCGTCTCGGCGAGCGCGATGCCCGCGAGCAGCCCGGCGGTGGTGCACGTGCTGCCGATGGGGAGCACGATGCGCACGGGCGATGGCGCGTGCCCGGCCTCGATCTGCTCGGCGAGCTCGAACACGGCGGCGAGCGCACCAAACGTGCCGATCGGCGTCGCACCGCCGGGGGGCATCACGATCGCGTCGCGGTCGCGCGCCGCGATGCCAACACCCACGAAGGGCAGCTCCGCGACCGATCGCAGGCGAACGACCTTGCAGCCGCTGGCGACGATCGCGCCGCAGTTCTCGTGCGCCCACGGGCTGTGTGGCTGCGGAAACAGCAGCGCGGCACACTCGAGGTCGGCGCGATGGGCGTGGATCGCGGCGGCGACCACGTGGTTGGAACCGAACGCGCCGAGCGCCCAGATCCGCCGGGCACCACGCGCGCGGGCGTGGCCGAACCACATCTCGAGGGTGCGGAGCTTGTTGCCGCCGTAGTCCGGGTGGGAGTCACCCTCGTGCTTGATCCAGAACGGGCGGCCCGCGATCGACTGCGCGGTCAGGGGCGTGGGCCAGTTGCCCAGCTCGACCCACGGCACGCCCGCGGCCAGCTGTGGCAGGTACCGCGCCAGCGCGCGCATTCCGCTAGTGCTTCTCGGGGACGTATTCGGGCGGCAGGGTCCCGCCGTCGCCGAACAGGAACGCCTCGCACTGCTCCTTGAGGACGTCGTGGGCCTTCTTCTGGGTCAGGTCGAGGCGGTACTCGTTGACGATCTTCTTGCTGTGCTCGATCCACAGCTGCCACGCCTGCGCAGAGACCGAGTCATAGATGCGCTGACCCAGGGCGTCGTTGAACGGCTTGTAGGGCAGACCGGGCAGGCTCTCGTGAAGCTTGACGCACTGGACCATTCGGCTCATCGCGGCGGAGTGGACCAAGTTTCGCCCCGATCGGCAAGCCCCCCGTGGTTCCGCGCACATGGGCAGCTGCTAGGCCTGTTTGTGACGGTATTGCTTCGCATACCATCCATTGATGCGACGAATTCGCCATCGACTTGGCGTCTTGCTGCTGGCCTTTTCCGCATGTGGTGGAGATGACGCTGGTCTCTCCGACTATTTCCCGGAGCTGCCGCCCGAGGGCGGAACGCCGGGTGCATCGGCGGGTCAGGTGACCGATGCGTCCCAGCTGGTCACGGGCCCGGCGACCAGCGGGATGGTCGGCGACTTCTTCATCGCCAACGATCAGGTGCGGTTCATCGTCCAGGCGCCCACCCGCGTGATCGGCGTGATCCCGCAGGGCGGCAACATCGTCGATGCGGTGCTCACCGACGGTACCAACCAGCTTGTCGACGATCACTTCGGCGAGCTGTCGATGATCTACAAGGTCGGCCGCACCTGCGAGCCGGACCGCATCGAGGTAGTGCGCGACGGCGCCGGAGGTGGGCCTGCCGTACTGCGCGCGATCGGCAAGAGTGGCAACAACGACTTCATCAACCTGAAGGGCATGGGCCTGCTGCCCGTCGAGCCGCAGGTCGATCCCGACATCGACGACGGTGCGCTGTGCGCGACGACGTACGTGCTGTATCCGGGCACGACGAAGCTCGAGGTGCACCACTCGCTGTTCAATGATGGGCCCGACAAGATCCAGGGGCCGCTCGGCACCCTCTCGGATACCGGCGGCGAGACCGAGGCGTTCACCAACGGTCGTGGCTTCGAGCGCGCCGACGTCACGGCGATCGCGACGCTCGGCAAGCCGTCGCCGATCGACTACGTCATCTATCAAGGCCCCGGGGTCGCGTACGGCATCGTGCCGCGCCACGAGACGCCGACGACGCAAACGCAGGCATTGATCGCGGGGGTGTCGATCATGCTCGTCGGCAATGCGTCGTTGCTCGAGATCCTGCAGCGCGACAAGTACTACCTCGACATCGCACCCGATAAGGGCGTGCGCCAGAGCTACGACCTCGTCGTCGGCAAGGACGGTTCGGCGATCGATGCCGCGTTCCGCAAGGACCTCGGCGAGACGACCCGGACGGTCTCGGGACGCGTGGACATGAGCGCGGGTGGGCCCGCGGTGGGGGCGCGCGTGGGCGTGTTCCTCGACGGCAATGGCAACGGCCAGATCGACCCGGCCGACCAGGATACCGATGACGACGGTCGCCCCGATGACCCCATCGTGACGTACATCGACGTCGCGGCCGACGGCACGTATTCCGGCGAGGTGCCCGCGGATGCAGGCAACCTCCTGCTGCGCGCCGAGGTCAAGAACATCGGGCGATCGAGCGTGCTGCCCGCCGCCGACGCCGCGAGCTTCACCGTGCCCTCTCCGATCGAGGTCGACTTCCAGATCCGCGACGCCGAGTCCGGTGCTCCGATTCCGGGGCGGCTGCTCGTGATCGGTGAGCACCCCGCGTATCCCGACAAGCGCGTGTTCGAGACCTACGATCGCCTGGGTGACGTGGTGTCGTCGCTGCATGCGGTCCGTGGGACCACGACAGATCTCGGCGACGGGGCGGATCCGAAGCTGCGCCTGCCCGCGGGCGGGACGTACCGCGTGTATGCGTCGCGTGGCACCGAGTGGTCGGTCGCGTCGCAGCCGGTGACGGGCAGCGGCCCCGTGAACCTGACGTTCGACCTGCGGCACGTGAACCCGACCCCGGGCTACATCGGCAGCGACTGGCACGTGCACCAGATCGGTTCGCCCGACTCGAACATTCCGAGCTCGGAGCGCGTGCGGTCGGCGGTGTCTGCCGGCGTCGAGATGTTCGCGGTCACCGACCACGACTACGTGTCGAACCTCCAGCCCGTGGTCGAGGAGCTCGGGCTCGCTGCCTACCTGCGCGTCGTGTCGGGCATCGAGGTGACGCCGTTCGCGTACGGTCACTTCAACAGCTGGCCGATCACCCCCGATGATGCGCAACCCAACAAGGGCGCCATCGACTGGGCGCGCGGCATGGTCGGCTTCAACATGCTGCCGCGGGAGATCTTCGCGGCGATGCGCGAGCGCGGCGGCAAGGTCGTGCAAGTAAACCATCCCCGCAGCTCGGGCATCGGCGAGTTCCAGGCCGCGTGGTCACGCGCGAACGTGAAGTTCGACTACGACGCGCGCAGCATCTTCGGTGACTACCAAAACGCAGGCATGCCGAGCGACTACCTGCGCCTACCGGGCGCGGAGTCGCTGTGGAGCGACGAGTTCTCCGGCCTCGAGCTGTGGAACGGGTTCTCGATGGCGGACACCAACGGTGACGGCGTGCGGGAGAACACGTCGCTCGATACGGTGCTGCGCGACTGGCTCAGCATGCTCTCGCTCGGTCTTTACGTGACGCCGGCCGGCAACAGCGACACGCACACCGGCATCAACTCGCCCGTGGGCATGCCGCGCACGTATGTCCGCGTGGCGGACGATTCTCCCGCGGCGCTGCGCGACGGCAGCGCGGTCGATGCGGTTATCCAGACACAGACCGGTGCGAACAGCGCGCCGCGCGATGTCGTCGTGACCAACGGGCCGATGATCGACGTGAAGGTCGGAGCCACCTCGGCGCTCGGCCGCGTGTTCCCGGCGACTGGCGAGATCACGCTGACCATCACGATCACGTCGCCGGACTGGGCCGAAGTCGACACGCTCGAGGTCTTCGCGAACTCGACCCCTGGACCGATCCCGGCGTCGAAGGACTCGACACTCGTACCGCTCAAGTGCTGGACGACGCGCGCCCTCGGCTCGCTCGCCGCGAAGGATCCCTGCACGCTCGCCGCGTTCGATGCCGAAGCGTTGCCAGTATCGCTCAAGAACGTTTCGGGCCCCGGCGGGTTCAAGCGGTACGAAGGCACTGTGACGTTGACGCTCGATGCGCAGGACATCCAGACCTGCGCCGGTAAGACAGGCGACGATGCGTGGCTCGTGTTCCGCGTCCGTGGCGATAGCGGCGTGTTCCCGCTGCTGACGGAGGCGGGAGCGATCGATGCGACGACGAAGCCCAGCATCATGAGCGGAGATCTCGCAGCACTGCGAACCGCGCTGGCAGGGAAGGGCGTTTCTGCCTCAGCCGTGACCTCACCCGTGTTCATCGATTTCGATGGAAGTGGGTACAGGGCGCCCTTCGCCCCGTAGCCCCCCTCCCGAATCTCCGTGCTATCACTCGCAAAAGGCAGCCCATGGACCAGTCGATTTGGGAGTTGATGAGTCACGGCGGCGGCGCGATGTGGATCGTCGTCGCGTTCTCGGTGATCGCACTCGCCGTCGGAATCGAGCGCGCCATCGCGCAATGGAACTTCGTGACGCGCGCACGCGCCCTCGGCGATGCCGTGATGCGGTGCCTCGCACGCGGGGCCCTCGAAGAGGGGCGCGTCGCATGCGAGCGGTCCCCATCGCCGATCGCCGACGTCTTCCTCGTCGGCTACGAGCGCCTCGGGCGGGCCAAGCCCGAGCACGTGGTCACCGCGGTTCACCGTGAACGCCTGCGCGTCAACCAGGACCTCGGCGCGCGGCGGTGGATGCTCGGTACGGTCGGTGCGACCGCACCGTTCGTCGGTCTGTTCGGCACCGTGGTCGGCATCATGGATGCGATGGACAAGATCGACCCGGACCAGACCGTTACGTTCGGTCAGATCGCCGGCCCGATCTCCGCGGCCCTCATCGTCACGGCGGCCGGTATTCTCGTCGCCGTCGAGGCTGTCATTCTGTTCAACTTCTTTAGCCAGCGCGCCACCCGCATCGGTGTCGAGATGAAGATGCTGACCGACGAGTTCCTCGAGCTCTTGCTCGACGCGCCAGAGGACTCGCTTCCCAAGCAGGGCAAGAAGGACAAGAAGGACGAGTCCAAGGACGCGAAGGCCGACGACGTGAAGTCCAGCAAGAAGGGCGAAGATGGCGGCCGGGAAGCTGCCTGACGCCGGCGGCGGCGACGAGGAGGGTGGCGGTGATTCGATCTTCGCGGAGATCAACATCACCCCGCTCACCGACGTCTTCCTCGTGATGGTGATCATCTTCATGGTGAGCGCCCTGGCCGTGCAGGCCGAGCGCAACAACGAGAAGAAGCAGGTCACCGATCAGCAGGTGAAGGAAGAGGCCGAGAAAAAGTCCGGCATCAAGATCAACCTGCCCTCGGGCGCGGCGCAGGACATCGATCCATCGAAAGCCTCGCTCGTGCTGATGATTCCCATCGACGGTGACGTCAACGTCGGTGGCAAGGCGATGAAGGATGCGGAGCTCGACGCGCTGTTCCGCGCGGCGTTCGCCAAGGACAAGATGACCCAGGTCGTGCTCAAGGCCGACAAGGGCGTGTCCCACGGCAAGGTCGTGAATCTGATGGAGCGCGCGAAGCAGGTCGGCCTGACCCGCCTCGCGATCGGCACGAGCGGCGGCGCGAACTAGAGCCGCGCTCACGGGTGAGATGTGACCCCTTCGATGTGACCGAGTAGCGCGTCCGCGGTGAGGCGCTGCGAGTAGCGCAAGAGCTCGCGTGGCTCGTTTCCCTGCTTGGGCTCTGCCCGCGCGTCATCGATGCACAACACGACATCGGTGATGCCTGCCGCGTGGTAGGCCGCGAGCTTGGCTTTGAGGTAGTCGGTGGTCGCAAATCCGACGAGCTCGACGTAGACGCTGCGGCCTGCGTGCTCGACGATGAGATCGGGAAACAGGCGATGTGCGCCATGCTCGATCGGTGGCGGATCGATGGTTGCTTTCGGCAGGCCTCGAGCCAGACGCGCGCCGGGGCTCGGTGTGCGACGCGTGATCGGTAGGCGCGGCAAGAGGATGGGGGAGGCGATGTGGAGCTGCGTTGGGCCGAGGCCGATGTCCCATGTGAGCTCGAGCTGGAAGCGATCCGTTTCGACGAGGAGGGGGACCAGCTGTGCGAGAGCGCGGCCGTAGACCGTGGTGGCGTGGAAGAGTGAGAGCGGGCCAAGGACGTCGAGGAGGGTGGCTTCCCCGTCGACGGTGATGGAGGCGATGAGGCCGTAGCGCGCGACGGCGCGAACGAGAGGGATGGCATCGCCCCAGATGCGCAGGCGCAGCGTGCGCGCGCGGCGTACAAGGCGCTGGATGCGCTCGAGGTTGGCGTAGGCGGCGAGGAGGTGCTCGGCGGGGCGGCCATCGGGGAGCGTGACGGGGCGCTCGTCGGCGAGATCGACCCAGAGAAGCGAGGCGAGCTCGTCTCGCTCCATGCCCATGGTGGAAGCGACCTCGTCGAGACGCGTGGTGCGCGCGGCCGCGTCGAGGGCTGGATGGCCGAGGACCGCCGCGCGAACACGGCGTGCGATGGCGGTGCGCGCGGCACGTCCGCCGGTGAGGCGGCGCAGCGCGCCGAGGATCGCGGCGACGCGTGGCCCGGAGATCGGTCCATGCTCGAGGCGCTCGCGGAGGACGCGCCATGGCTCGCCCCGTGTCGCGACGACGTGATCGACGATCGAGGCGATCCAGGGGAGGTCGTCCTGGCCGTAGAGCCTGGGTTGCTCGCGGATCACGGTGCACCTCCGGCGGTGAGCGAGGGCGAGGTGCGGCGAAGGCCGGTGCGCCGGCGCAACAGGTATCCGACCTCGAGCGAATCTTCGACCGCGAGCTCGTAGACGCGTGCGTATTTGCCTTCGCGCGGGCGCAAGACGCGGCCGATGCGCTGGACGTGGCGGCGCGCGCTGGCGGTGCCCCCGACGACGATCGCGATGTCGGCATCGGGGACGTCGAGCCCCTCGTCGAGGACCTGCGAGGAGACGAGGACGGAGAGCTCGCCGGCACGGAACCGCGCGAGGGCCTGTGCGCGCTCGGCGCGTCCGATCTCGTGGGTGATCGGCATGACGAGGAGCTCGCGGGCGATCGCGTAGGCCGTGGCGTTGTCGCCGGTGAAGATCAACGTGCGCTCGCCGCGGTGGCGCGCGAGGAGCTCGCGCAGCGCGGCTTGTTTGCCGGCGGGGTACGCGACGATGGAGCGCGAGCTTCGCCACGCTGCGAGCGCTTCGCGGCCGGCCTTGGATTGCTTCGCGGTGCGCACGAACTCGCGCCACGTGGCCTCGGGCGTCAGCCGCCGGAAGGGCGCGTACGCGCGCGCGAACTGCGCCCGTCGATCGCGATACGCCGTGCGCTCTTCGGCCGTGAGCTCGATCGGGAGCGTGATCAGCTCGAAGCTTGCGAGCGCATCGCCGGCGAGATCGTCGACGCGCAAGCCGTACACCGTGTCGCCGATGTGGCGCACCAGCGCTGCGCGCGCGAGCGGGTCGTCGGGTGGCGTCGCCGTGAGCCCGAGCCGCGCGCGTGCGGGAAGCATCTCGAACACCTCGCCCGGGCACCACGCGCCGACGTGGTGCGCCTCGTCGACGATCGCGAGCCCGAACCGGTCACCGATGCGCCCCGCCCACGCTGTCGCGCTCGCATAGGTCGCAACGGTCACCGGCGCGACGCGATGGTCACCGTCGCCGAGCCGTCCAACCTCGCTGCCCCACGCACGCGCGAGCTCGTTGGCCCATTGCTCGAGCAAGACGCGCGTGGGGACGACGACGAGCGTCGCGAGGCCGAGCCGCTGGATCGCGGCGAGGGCGACGAGCGTCTTGCCCGAGCCCGTGGGCAGCGCGACCACGCCGCGAAGATCTGCGTGTTGCCAGCGCGCGAGCGCCTCGGCCTGGTACCAGCGGAGCGCCGGCAGCTTCCACTCGCCGATGATTCGCTGTGGCCGGATTTCGTCCGAGACTCGGACGCCAGCGTCCGAGAGTCGGACGATGATGTCCGCGTGGCGGTCAGCGGGAGCTCGCCAGGCAAGGAGCTCGCGATCCCACGCAGCTTCTGGAATTTGCGACGGATCCTCGCCATCGCGTTCGGGCTCTAGCACCACCGTTCCTCGGTCGAATCGAATGCGCATGCACGTGCGTCGAGCAACTCGCGTACCGCGCGCGAAGCAGGTAGCCGTGCAGGAGCTAGAGCAACACGCCGCCTGTCGGCACCCCGGCATCGGGCGGCTCGGCGACAGGCTCTTCAACAGCGCTACCGCTACCGGTACCCGCCACCGGCTCGACCGGCAGCGCGACACCGGGTGGCGCGGCAGGGCGATCCGCGGGCGGCAGGGGCGGGAACGCGGTCTGGGCTCCGGCCGGGCCGGCCTTCAAGTCATCGACGAGCTTGCGCGCGAACGTTGCCCACGCGGACGCGTCGGTTACGTGGCGCGGGCGCTGCGCGGCGGCGATGTCGAACTCTTTCGCGGCTGCGGTGAGCGAGTCGGAGGCGGTGCGCAGCTTCGCCGACGCGCGCCAGTACCCGACGTCCCCGAGGAGGCGCTCGATGTCCGTGCGCGCGTTCGTGCGTTCGTCGTCGGTGCCGAGCGAGCGCGTGACGAGTAACGCCTGCTTGAGCTGCGCCTCGGCCTCGTCGACCTTGGTGACCTCGCGCGCGGTGAGCAGCGCCGTGGCCTGATCGACGAGCGCCTTGCTGTACCAGGTTGCGAGCTCGGCGGTGTCTTCCGTCTCGCGCTGGTGGCACTCTGCTTCGGGCGGAATCTCGAGCGGCTTCCACTCCGCACCACCCAGCGAGGTCATGCCCCACGGCGGGAACGAGCGGCCGCGCTCGACGACCATGCGATTGGCCTCGCATGCGATGCGGAACCGTCCGCTGTTGACGCGACCGATGAACACGGTGGCGACGATGCCTGTGCCGACGAACAGGCCGAGGGCGGCGATCACGGCTGCCTTCCGGTTCTTCGGGCGGGTTTCGTCATCGAGCTCGACGGGCGACGGCGTCTCGGGGCGCTTCTTCTTCTTCTTTTCTTTCGCGGGTGCGTCGTCGCGTGGGGTGGCCCCGACGGCGAGGCGCAGATCATTCTCGCTGTACGTCGGCGGCAGTAGCGGCTCGGCAGGTGCTGGCGCGGCGGCGAGATCGGGCGATGGTGGCGCGTCGTACGGTGCCGGCGAGTAGACGCTCGGCGGCGGGTCGTGCGTCGGTTCGTACGTGGCTGGCGGCGGTTCGGAGCTGGCCGGCGGCTCGTAGCTGCTCGGCGGTTCGTACATCGCGGCAGGTTCGACAACGCGCTGCGGCTCGACGACGACCGGCGGTTCGACAGGAGCGGGCGGTTCGACGGGCTTCGCTGTCTTCCCCGTTAGCGATGCTTTGAGTGGAAGAGGAGCGAACGGGTCGGGCCGATCCTTCTTCCGGTCATCGGTCACGGAGCGACCTCGACACGATTGCGCCCGCGCTCCTTGGCCCCGTACAGAGCGGCGTCGGCGCGCTCGATCAAGTACGGCATCTGCTCGCCCATCCGCCACTGCGCGATGCCGACCGAGATGCGCAGCAGCAGCGCGAGTCCGTCGCCAACGTCGAACGCGCGCTCGCACACGCGCTGGCGCATGCGCTCGCCGACCTCCCACGCACGCCCGGCATCCGCCTTGGGCAACACCACGAGGAACTCCTCGCCGCCGTAGCGCACGAGCAGGTCACCCGTGCGGATCGCGCTGCGCAGCCTGCGCGCGACTTCGGCGAGCACGACGTCACCCACGCCATGACCGTGCTGGTCGTTGACCGACTTGAAGTGATCGACGTCGACCATCGCCACCGATAGCGAGCGATCGCGATCGACGGCCGCCTCGATCTCCTGCGGCAGGCGCTGCATCAGGAACTCGCGGTTGTAGGCGCCGGTCAGAGGATCCGTG
This sequence comes from Kofleriaceae bacterium, assembly GCA_033763475.1. Taxonomy (GTDB): domain Bacteria; phylum Myxococcota_A; class Polyangia; order Haliangiales; family Haliangiaceae; genus JABFXX01. The sequence continues at coordinate 70,955 of JANRKM010000146.1, read as the reverse complement.
ACGGCCACGCGGTGCAGGCGCACGTTCTCGATGTCGAGCGCGATCGTGGTCGCGATGAACCGCACCAGCTCGAGCTGCGCGGTGTCGAAGGCGCCGATCGAATCACTCGTGGCGGTCACCACACCCACGCGCTCGCCGCGGGCGAGCAGTGGCACGCAGACCATCGAGGCGATCGGCGTCTGATTGCCGGGAAGTACCTGGAAACGGGCATCCTGGGTGACGTTGTCGATGAGGGCGGGGGCTCCGTTCTCGACGACCCAGCCCGCCACACCTTCGCCAACGGCGAACGATAGCGTGTGCATGCGCTCGCTCCGGAGTCCATACGCGGCCTTCGCGAGCAGCCGCTTGCGATCTGCGTCGAGCAGCATCACCGAGCACGCCTTGGCGTCGATCAACTGACAGATCAGCTCCGCGATCCGGGACAGCAGGATCCCGGGATCGAGGTCCGATCCGATGAGCTTTCCGATCTCGAACAGCGCTGCCGGAAGCTTCGCCAGCCCGTCGCTTGTCATCGGCATCTACGCACCCTGCACGTACCCGATGAACGGAAGGTTTCGGTACTGCTGGGCGACGTCGAGGCCGTAGCCGACGACGAACTTGTTGGGAATCGAGAAGCCGAGGTAGTCGATGTGCACCTGGCGCTCGGAGCGGTCGGGCTTGTGGAGCAGCGAGGCGAGCTTGATGCTCGCGGGCCGCCGGGTCGCCAGGTTCTCCATCAAGTAGTGGACCGTGTGCCCGGTATCCACGATGTCCTCGACGATGATGACGTGTTTGCCCTCGATGGGGCGCGAGAGGTCCTGCGTGATCTGGACCACCCCGGAGGACACGGTGGCATCGCCGTAGGACGAGATGCCGATGAAGTCCATGTAGACCGGGACTGCGATGTGACGCGCCAGGTCAGCCATGAACAGGACTGACCCCTTGAGGACCCCGACCAGCACCACGTCGGCGTGCTGGGCGAGGGGCGCGTACTCGGCCGTGATCTGGGCTCCCAGCTCGGAAACGCGGGTGGCAATGGCCTCCGCCGAAATGAGCTCAGCGAACGGCTCGTGGGACCGGTTCCACGCGGGTGGGGACGCGACCATGGTCCTGAATGTATCGCATCGAGGCCATGCTTCGCTGCACTCGTCCGACGAGATCACGCTACAATTACCCCGAATGGTCGCCCCGGCCCTGGACCTCGAGGCGCAGCTTGGTCAGCTGCTCGGCGAGACCAACACAGAGATCGACGTTCCGCGCAAGAACCGCGTGTTCTGCAACCGGAACCTCCGCATGGACACGATCGAAATGATCGGGTTCGACATGGACTACACGCTTGCCCTGTATCACCAGGACAAGCTCGAACAGCTCTCGATCGAGCTGACGCTGAACAAGCTGATCGAGAAGCACGGCTACCCAGATGATCTCCGGCGCCTTCACTACGACCCGCGCTGGGCAATCCGCGGCGTGATGGTCGATCGCCAGCTTGGCAACGTCTTCAAGCTCGATCGTCACAGCCACGTCGGCCGCTGCTACCACGGGTTCAAAGAGCTCGATCACGACCAGCGCAAGGCGACCTACCGCAACGAGAAGATCAACCTCTCCGATGATCGCTGGGAGTGGATCGACACCCTGTTCGGTCTCCCCGAAGCCGTGATGTTCACGACCATCGTGGACTGGGCGGACAGGCAGACCGGCACCGTCGACTACAACAAGCTCTTCGGGGATATCCGTACCGCGATCGACGAGGCGCACCGCGACGACACGCTGAAGACGGTGATCAAGGCGAACCTGCCCGCCTACATCATGAAGGACCCGCTCCTCGGCGAGACGCTCCACAAGTTCCGCAGCTCCGGGAAGAAGCTGTTCCTCCTCACCAACTCGCTCTACGACTACACGGCCGCCGTGATGAGCTACCTGCTCGACGGCGAGCGCAAGGCCTACCCGTCCTGGCGCAACTACTTCGACATCGTGATCGTCGGCGGCGCGAAGCCGGCGTTCTTCAACGAGCTGCGCCCGTTCGTCCAGATCGATACGACGACGTTCCAGCCCATCACCAACGGCGAGATCAAGCACCTCACGCGCGACAAGATCTACCAGGGCGGTAACGTCGTCGCGTTCGAACAGATGACGGGGATCAAGGGCGAGCAGGTCCTCTACATCGGCGATCACATCTACGGCGACATCCTGCGCCTGCGGAAGCAGCACATGTGGCGCACCGCGATGGTGCTGCAGGAGCTCGAGCGCGAGATCTCCGTCGGCGATCGCCTCGAAGCGCAGGTGAAAGATCTCGATCTCCTCGACCGCCGGCACCGCAACCTCGAGTCGGAGATCGACTTCCAGACGCTGCGGCTCAAGAAGATCCAGCGCCTGCTCGACGATCACTCGACGACACCGGAGCTGCGCGCGCGCCTCGAGGAAGAGCGCAAGCAGATGCGCGCGAGCATCGACTCGCTTCGCGATCGCGCGGGGTTGATGGACGCCGAGGTCGACTCGCTCGAGGCGCGCATCGACCGCGCGTACAACGCCCACTGGGGCTCGTGCCTGCGCGAAGGCAACGAGAACTCGCGGTTCGGCGAGCAGGTCAACGACTACGCCGACCTCTACACCTCACGCGTGTCAAACTTCGGACCGTACTCGCCGCTGCGCTACTTCCGCGCACCGCGTCGCCCGATGCCGCACGAGGTCTAGCGACAAGGCTGGTCAGTTAAGGACCTTCGTCGTGCTCGTGTCACGTGTCACGTGCTCGTCCACGTCCACGATCTGGGCCGCAACCACGCTGGGCCGCTGGCCGATAGGCCGGCATGCTCGACTACGAAAAGCTCGACGTCTATCGCTGCGCGATCGAACACCTCGCGTTCGTGTTTCGATCGATCCCCGCCATCCCTCGCGGCTACGCGGCCCTCGTCGATCAGTGGCGCCGAGCAGCGATGTCGGTGCCGTTGAACATCGCGGAAGCGGTGGGGAAAACGAGCGAGGCAGACCGCCACAACCGATACGCGATCGCCCGCGGTGAGGCGATGGAGTGCGGCGCGATCATCGACGTCATCAGGCTCCTGGATGCGATCTCGGACCCAGACCTGGCGGAAGCGAAGTTGCTGTTTGGTGCGCATCGTTGGCATGCTGAGCAAGATGTGCCGCTGATCGTGGACGTGGACGAGCACGTGACACGTGACACGTGCCCCCCGGATCCGCTAACTAACTGACCAGCCTTGGGTCTAGCGACGTCTAGCGATCGCCGACCGGGCGCGCTACTGCGCGCTCGGCTCGGGCACGGTGACCGAAACGGTGGCCTTGCCCGCGGCGATCTTGACCTGCGCGCACTTCATCGTGGCCGCTTTCGGTTCCGGCATCGGACCGCCCCCGAGGATGGCGCACACCGTGTGCATTCCCGGGCGCATGCCTTCGATCTCGGTGGAGCCGCCCATCGCGCCACGCACGTAGACCGGGACGACCTGGTCGCTCGGGATCCGGGTGCCATCCTGCAGCTCATCGGGCGTCTGCGGCGAGATCGCCGCCGCGATCGCGATCACCTGCGCCATCGCGACGGGCGTGCCCTTGTCGCTCTTCACGCTCACGGCGAGCGAGCCCGTGCCCGGCGATGTGTCGATCGCCACCTCGGCGCGCTTCCCGATCGCGACGTCCGCGCGCCGCACGTACATGTCCTTCGGGCGATTGCCACCACCGCCGAGCATCGGGAACACCACGTACGCGCCCGGCGCCAGCGCGTCGAGAACGAACGTGCCGTCGGGGCCCGTGACGACGAAGAAGTTCTGCGCGCTCGCACCGACGGGTGTCGCGATCACCACGGTGTCGGCGAGAGGCGCGCCGTTGCGCGTGATCTTGCCGCCGATGCCAGTGGTCGGAGCGAGGACCAGATCGAGCGTCGCGCTCTCGGTGCTCGGTGGCATGCGCACGCTCGCGCTGCGGCCGACGCCCTCCTTGCCTGCGACGAGGGTGATCGCGGCGGGCGGAAACCCGTCGAGCACGAACCGGCCCTCATCGTCGGTTTCGGTGTCCTTCGCGCCGATGCTCTCGTCCTTGATGTACAGCTCGTTGCCGCCACCGGTGAGCAGCGTACCCGCCGCGACGGTGGCCTTGGCGACCGGCGCGCCGTTGGCGTCGACGACGTGCCCGGCGATCGAACGCCCCGCAGCAAGCGTGAGCGTGCCCGCATCGGTGTTCGTGCCCTCGCTGATCGTCACTTCTTTGCGGGCCTGAACGAACCCGGGGCCGCTGATCGTCAGCACATGTGTGCCCGCTGCGCCGGTGAGCTCGAACGCGCCATCCTTCGTGGAGACCGCGATCGGATGCGTGTCACCGAGCGCGAGAAAGGCGAGCGCCGGCACCTTGCCGTCGGCGAGGGCGAGCTTCCCCGTCAGCGTGCCGTCGGCGCGGACCACGATCTTGATCGGCGCGGTGTCGGGCTTCGCGACCACGCCGGGCGACAGGGATAGCGCCGCCTCGGGCGTACCGGGACGCGCCGCGCGCACGCGATAGCTGCCGGCGGGGAGGCCCGGGAACCGAAACGCGCCGCCTTGATCGGTGACGGCCTCCTGGATGCCGCGCACGCTCCATGCCGCGCGGTCCGACGTGCCGCCGTTCCAGTCCGGCTCGGCGACCACCTGCGCATCGCCGATCGGCGCGCCCGCAGTGTCGACGACTGTGCCGGCGATCGTGCCGCCGACATCGAGGACGAGCGCGAGCTCCTGGGTGCGATTCGCGACGAGATCGACGGGGACAATGGCGGACGCCCCCGACTCGTGCTGCGCGACGAGCTCGACCTCACGGCGCTCGAGCCCGCTGATCGCGAACGCGCCGCTCGCATCGGTGAACGTCTGCCGGCGCGAGCGCCAGAACACGTAGCCGCGCGCGACCACCCGCACGTCGGCGGCAGGGACGGGGTTGCCGGCCTTGTCCTTGACCACACCACGCACCTCGCCACCGCCGACGAGCACGAGGTTGATGCCGGTCTTCGCGTGCTCGCCGTCGACGGTGAGCGGCACGCTCGTCTGCGGCGCGAAGTCGCCGTGCGTCGCGGTGATGCGCCAGGTGCCAGCAGCGACGCTCGGGATCGTGAAGGTGCCGTCGCGCCCCGCGAGCACAGCGTCGCGGCGCGGATCGATGACGGGCAGTGGCTCGGAGGCCGAGGTCGCGACGACACGCGCACCTCCAACCGGCTTGCCGCCTTCGTCGACGATCTGGCCCGAGATCGGCGCGCCGCCCGCGAGCGAGACCGCGACACGCTCGGCTGCTTCCCCACTCGTGTTCAACATCAGCGCAGCAGGCGCGAAGCCATTCGCGCGGACGGCGAGCGGCGCCCACGTCGCGCCCACGCCACGCAGCGTCGCCACACCATTCGCGTCGGTGATGGCCTTCCACACGAGCGTCGCGCGCAGCTCCACCTCGGCACCCTTCACCGGTGCGCCACCGCGCTTCGCGGTGACGCTGACCTCGAGCGTGCCCGCGCGATGCAAGCGCAGCGTCACCGGTTCGGGCTTCTCGTCGAGCCGCAGGCGCGCCGGTCCGGCATAGCCGTCGCCGGCGGTGGCTTCGAGCCGGTAGTCGCGCGGGATCAGCTCCTCGAACACGAAGCCGCCGTCGGCCTCGGTTTCGACGACGCGAGGCGGGTTCGTGTCGATCGCGACGAAGGCACCGGCGACCGGCGCGTCCTTGTCGTCGATCACCTGACCCTCGAGACGCAGCGGACCCTTCGGATCGTCGTCGTGAAAAGCGGGCACCTCGCGCAGCGCAGCAGCTACCGCAGGTGTGGGTACCGGGGCTGCGTGCTTGCTCGGCGCGGCCGGCTTCGCGGCCGGGGCAGGCTTTTGCGCGACCTCGTCGTTGCTGCCTCCCCACAACCCCGCGAACCGCGCACCGACGACCAGCACGGCTGCGATGACGAGCGCGATCAGCACCTTGAGACTTGTCTTCACGAGCATTCCTCCAGCGAGTGCCGCGGAGCCCGAAGGCAACGCGACAGGTGAGACGAGCAGCACGGTCCACGCGCGCCTGTTCCCGCGGTGTTCTTCGTCGAGCGTCGCGCGCACGCGATCGAGTGCATCCTTGAGCCGCGACCGCACCGTCGCCGCAGGGATGGCTTGTGCGCGCGCGATCTCGGAGGACGTCAGACCTTCAAAGAACCGCAAGAGCAGCGTCGAGCGGAGGGGCTCGTGCAGTGACAGGACAATGCTCGCCACGCGCTGTTGCAGCTGCACGCGCGCGACGAGCTCCTCGGGCGTCGGGACCTCCGCCGCCGGGACACTCGCTTCTTCGCGTCGCTCGCGGCGCACCCGGCCACGCGTCGCCATCCGTGCGACGTTGCGCGCCACACCACCGAGCCACGGGCGCAGCGGGCCCTCTCGCTTCGGCGGTCGTGCAAGAGCGATCTCGAACGTATCCTGGACGACATCCCCCGCGGCCGCGTCGCCGACGAGCGCGCGCGCCAGCTGGTGCAGCCAGTCCGTGTGCGCCAGCAGGTCATCCGCGGAGGGGGCGGTGTCCGCCATGCCCCCATCTTGCCGCCGCGGGGCAATGTGTTGCCGGCCCGCGCGACTTTCTTCGAACTGATGGAAATCACAGGGTCGAGCCCGGTGGACGAGCAGAGCCTGTGAAGTGGGCGCGGGGTATCCGTACCGTACCCGTGCTCCGTGCGTCCGTTCTCAGCGCAGCGTGGACGGCGCCGGGATCCCGAGCCACGACGCGAGCAGCGGCGCGACCTCGGTCATCTCTATCGTCGACGTCGGCTTGATCGCGGCCGCGTGCGAAGTGCGGCCCGGCGGCAGCAGGATCACGGGCACCTCGCGGTCGTACGCGTGGAACGAGCCGTGCGCGGTCGCGACGTGCTCGTCGGCATCCTGGTGCACCCACCCGGCACGCAGCATGTAGAGCACCTCGCCCGCGCGCTCGACGTCGATCATCTCGCACAGCGCGCGTGCATCGGCGGGCCGCGGATCGCAATCGCCCGCGAGGTCCGCCGTGCGCTCGACCCGCTCGACGCCGGCGACCGCGCGCACGGCCGTGACGACCTTCGCGAGCGCGCGCATGCGCCGGTCTTCGGGCAGCGCACGTGCCGCCGTCGACAGATACACGTACGGGAACTTCGCAAAGCTGATCCACGTGCCGTCGCCAAGCTCCTCGCGGGCGGCGCGATTCGCAGCCTCATGCACGTCCTCGAACGTCACGCGCCCACCACCGGTGCGCTCGGGCAGCGGCGCCGCGCCGTGATCGCTCGTGACCACCATCGCCCACCGCCCTTCGCCGACCTTCGCATCGAGCGAGGCCATGAACGCGTCGAGCTGCGCGTCGAGCCGCAACGTCATGTCCCACGACTCCCACGACTCGTGCCCCCAGCCATGCCCTACGTAGTCGTGTGCGCTCAGGCTGAGCGTGAGCAGATCCGGGGTGGCATCGGCGCCGAGCTGTTCGCCGTCGATCGCGGCGACGGCAAGATCGAGGACGAGCTGGTTGCCGAAGGGCGTCGCGAAGATCGCCTCGGCGGGCTCCTTGGTCGCGCCGATCGCATGCGGGAACGTCGGGCCGAAGCCCTTCTCGCCGACCTCTCCCGGCTGCGCGTCGACGGTGCCGGTGAGCTCAGCGAGCTTGGCGGGATCCAGCGGCGTCCATACGTCGGCGAGGTGCGCCTGGATCGGCTGAGCCTGTGCGTGCGTGTCGAGCCAGGCGAGCGGACGCGTCGCGGTGAATGCGATCGACTTGGCGTCGTACCAGATCGCAGTGCCGCCTTTACCGACGGGTAGGATGGCCGCGCGATCCTTGAGGCTAATGCCGAACGCCTTGCCCGGCTGCGCGCGCGTGGCATTGGCCGCCACCATCGCGTCGCCGAGTGCCGGCACGCGCAGCCTCATCGCCGATTTTCCGTCGCCATCGTCGATGCTCTTCACCTGCTTGTTCGCGTCGCGATCCCACCACTCGTTGGCAATGATCCCCGAGCGCGAGGGTGGCTCGCCGGTCCCGAGCAGTGCGTGTCCGGGCGCGGTCAGTGTTGCGGGCGTCGGATGCGAGCCGACCAACCACGTGCCTTCGCGAAGCAAGCGATCGAACCCCTGCGTGAGCGCGGGCCGCTTCGCCTCGAACGCCCACTCCGGCAGTTGATCGAGCACGAGGAGCACGACGAGCCTGGGGGGGGCGCCGGTGGGCGGCGAGACCCTAGGCGCACCACAGCACGCGAGCATCAGGAATGCTGCCAGGTACCGCATGTGCGCACCCTAGCCCGTGCGTGTGGCGGTGCGGTGTCGTGATGTCGACGCTATTGCTGCGCCGCGCGCAGGCGAATGCTACGAACAACACCCGCGATGTCGACGGGCTTGACGAGGTGATCGAGGAAGCCGCTGGCTCGCGTGCGTTGCTTGTCCGCGTCCTGTCCATAGCCTGTGACCGCGACCAGCTGGAGCTTGGCATCGATTGCCCACGGCTCGGCGCGCAGGTGCTTCGCCAGCTCGTAGCCATCCATCGCCGGGAGCCCCAGGTCGATGAAGGCCAGCTCGGGGCGGTGATCGCGCGCGACCCGCAGCGCGCTGGGGCCGTCGATGACCGCGCGAACGTCGTGGCCGAGGGCGAGCAGCGCCTCGGCGAGTAGCGCGCCCGCGTCTTCGTTGTCGTCGACGACGAGGATGCGCAGCCGTATGCCCTCGAAGGGGTCGAGGTCACGTTCGCGCGTGGGGATGGGCAGGGTGTCGTCGGGACGCGCGAGCGGGAGGTCGACCTCGAACTCGCTGCCGCACCCCGGGCCTTCGCTGCGCGCGATGATGAAGCCACCGTGAAGCTCGACGAGGCTGCGCGCGATCGACAGGCCGAGCCCGAGCCCGCCTTGCGCGCGGTCCATGCCCTGGGCTTGCTGCACGAACGTGTCGAAGATCCGCTGCAGCATGCTGGCCTCGATGCCGATGCCCTGATCGCGGACGCGAATGCGGATTCGATCCTCGATCGCACCGACCGCGAGCTGGATCACCGTCTCCTCGTCGCTGTACTTGCACGCGTTCATCAGAAGGTTGGCGAGTACCTGGACGAGGCGCGCCGGGTCGCCGATCGTGGCGAGGTCGTTGTCGACGGAGGTGATCGGGCTGACCGCCTCGATCGCGCCGGCGATCATTTGATTCGCCGTGACGTACTCGCGGCGCAGCTCGATCTTGCCGCGGGTGATGCGCGAGATGTCGAGCAGATCGTCGATCAGCCGCACCATGTGTTGCGACTGCCGCTCGAGCACGTCGAGCTCGCGGCCTTCCCAGCCACGCAGGCGCGCGAGCTCCACGGCCGTGATGATCGGTGCGAGCGGATTGCGGAGCTCGTGCCCGAGCATGGCGAGGAACTCGTCCTTCGCACGGCCCGCGGCCTCTGCCTCCGTACGCGCGGCGCGCTCCCGCGACAACGTCACCGTCAGCTCGTCTTCGAGGCTCATCCGCCTGGCGATCTCGTAGCCGAGGGCCGCGGCGCGCTGCTGCAAGTGACTCACCTCGCGCAGGCGCGACTCGGGTTCCCTGAGCCCGGCGTAGCTCTCCGTCGGGATCACGTGCGTGTGTGCCTCGCAGACGAAGCGAAACCCTTCACCCTCGATCTCGTTTTCGAAATGGGCAAACTGGTACGCGCATAAGAGCGAGAACGGTCGTCGATGCCCGAGGTCGTTCCACATCTGCTCGAGCCGGATCGCTTCACTGCGCTGACCGCGTTGCCACAAGAGCTCGACCATCTCGCCGTAGATGCGGATGTGGGTGTCGGGGGCGCCGATCCGATCGAGTAGCCCTCCGATGACGATCTCGAACCGTTGGGCGTCGACGAACCCATCGCGCGTCATTGCGGCGAGGGTCTCCTCGGCGTCGATCAGCACGAGGCGGCCGGTGGTGCGCGCGCGGTCGACGTCGATGAAGCTGTTCTCGAGCTGCGCGCAGAACGCCGCGCGTTGTGCGGGTGTCGCGACCACGACGACGTGATGTCCCGCGCCGAGGCCGCTACCGAGGAACGACGCGACGATCTCGGCGAGGAACCCCTCGCCCTCGTAGAACTGGACGAAGTGATGCGGCCGCATCGGGCCGGGCATCACCGTCGGATCGAACGGGGGAACTCCGACTGCCGTGGTGTGCGCCTTCTCCATCGTTCGCATCTCCGTCTCGCGAAGATTGTGGGACGGATTGATCGCGGATCGCGAGCAGGATCTGTCCGATCCTTGCTGCGTGCGTCGCGGTATGTACGGGAGCTAACGCGCGATCTCGATCACGCGTTCCTCGACGGTGTAGTGACTCCTACGCGCACGCGCGAGCGCTTGCTCGAGTAACGGACGCGCGGCGGGTTTCGGCGAGCTCGCGAGGCGCGATGCATAGATCTGTTCGTAGAGTGCGTCGGGATGGACCTCGAGCGAGACGCGCGCAGTGGCGGCGCGGTCGGTCTTCCATGCCCGAGCCATCACCATCGTGGCGCCGGGCATGATGCGCGTGTCGGCCCGCTCGTGCCAGCCGCCGTCGTAGGTCAGCTCGCGGCCGATGCGCTTCGCGTCCGTCGCGATCCTCGCGCCGCGTGCGTCGAGGAGCTCGATACGAAGCCACGCGGCGGGCGTCGCCGTGGTCGGGACGGCATGGCCGGCCCCCGTATTCGCGAGCTCCGCGACGACGGTGATCGCGCCATCCTTCGCGTGTGCACGTGCCGACAGCGTGACCGCACGCTCGAACATTACCGGATCGTGCACGCCAGGGAACGTGTGCGCACGGTCCTGCATGTGGCAGTCCTGGCACTGCGTGCCCTGTCGCATGGCCGGCCCCTCGAGCCACTCGCGATAGGTGTCGAGCAGCGGCTTGCCGTTGACCGCCGTGCGCGCGGGCAGCTGGTGACACGGCAAGCAGAAGTCGCTGCGCTCGTAGATGTCGAGCGTGACGAGCGGATAGTCCGCGCGGTGCTCCAGCGTCGGCGAGACGCCGTGTGGACCGTGGCGCGTCCACCCGCGCACGTGGCAGCCGCCGCACTGCACACCTTCCGCGCGGAGCGAGATATCCGTGGTCTGCTCGGCGAGCGGTGTGTGGCAGCGCCGGCACGTCGCGCTCTGCGCCGGGGGGAGGGCGTGGTCGAGTTGCGCGACGAGCCCGGGCGATGCAGCGTCCCCGTGTTGCGAGCCACGCCACTCGCGCTGCTGCTTGGTGTGGCACCGGCCGCAGCTTTGCGCGGACAGGGACGGTTCGACTGATGCGGGTGGCGTACCCTGAGCGGTGACCGGCGCGCCGAACACGCGCGCGGCGTCGGGATCGCCGTGTCCTGGCCACGTGCCCGTGGTGACCGGCGCCGCGCGATCGGCGGCGATCGTGCGTGCATCGAGCCTGCGCGTGTCGAGGTGTGCGCGCGCGCCGAGCGCGACCACGTGATCGGCGAGCGCCCACACGTCCGCATCGGGGATCGTGCCGCCGTAGCTGGGCATGGGCGTGCCTGCGACGCCGGTCGTGATGCCGAGGGCCGCGGCGTAACGACGAGCTGTCGGGTCGTCGGTGGCGCGTGGGCGGCGTAGCGGCTCAGCTGCGAGATCGAAGCCGCTGGCGCTATGGCACGCAGGGCACCCGAGCTGCTGCCACAACACGGCGCCGCGCGCGCGCTCGATCGGAGGTGGAGCGCCGAGCGTAACGGGCTGCGCGGGCTGCGCGAACGCGGCAGGCGCAAACGCGATCACCACGTCGACGAGCTGGTCGATCTCCGCCGGCGTCAGGGCGAAGCCGGGCATCGACGTCCCCGGGACCCCCCATCGGATCGCGGCGCGGAGATCCTCGTAGGTCGGAGGACTACCGATCGGCGTCGATCGCCACGCGAATGTACCGCTGACAAAGGCCCGTGGTGCCCCGCGGGTAAAGGAAGCGGCCGGGCCCCGCCCGTCTCCGGCGACGCCGTGACATGGTGCGCACAGTCGATCGTAGTTGGGCCAGCCGGGCAGGGCGCGCGGCGGCGCGCTCCGAGGGCCTCCCCACGCGACGAGCACGAGTGCGACCACGACGAGCACCGAGCTGCGCACCGATAGAAGCTGCCGGAACGTTCGTTGTTATGCCAGACCTGGCTCCGGGCCTTGTCGTCAAGGGGACACATGACATATCCACGTCAGATGATCCGCACGAAGATCCTCGGGCTCGGCAGCTACGTCCCGGAACGCGTCGTGAAGAACGAAGAGATTCCGTTTCTCAACGAGAAACATATTCGCCAGGAGACGCAGCAGACCGAGACGAACGACGAGTGGATCCGCAAGCGCACTGGCATCCAGGAGCGCCGCTACGTCCCGAACGATGGCAACTGGGCGACCAGTGACCTCGCGCTGCACGCGGCCAAGCGCGCGCTCGCCGACGCGAACATGGAGCCGCACGAGATCGACTGCATCATCCTCGGCACGCTGTCGCCCGACATTCACTTCCCGGGCACCGCGGTGTTCCTGCAGAAGAAGCTCGGCATCGCCGAGAAGACCAACTGCGCGTGCTTCGACATCCGTCAGCAGTGCTCGGGCTTCGTCTACGGCCTGCAGATGGCGGACGCGTTCATTCGCACGGGCATGTACAAGCGTATCCTGCTCGTCGGCGCCGAGCTGCACAGCCACTCGCTCGACTACACGACGCGCGGCCGCGACGTGATGGTCCTGTTCGGTGACGGCGCTGGTGCCATGCTGCTCGGCCCGCAGGAGTCGGACGACACGCGCAGCGGTGTGATGTACACGGCGGCACACGCGGACGGTAACGGCGCGATGGACCTGTACCTCAAGATCTTCGAGATCGCGAAGCTGCCTTACGTCGGCTACGACGCGAACAATCGCGAGGAGAACCAGCTCAAGTACCCGCAAATGGACGGCAAGCGGGTGTTCCTGAACGCGGTGCGCGGGATGGTCATGTCCACGCAGACGGCGCTCGCGAAGACCGGGTTGACGTGGGACGACATCAACTGGTTCGTCCCGCACCAGGCCAACCTCCGCATCAACGAGAAGGTCGTCGAGGTCGCGAAGATCCCGCCCGAGAAGGTCCTGAACTCGATCGAGTTCTACGGCAACACTACCGCCGCGACCGTGCCGCTCACCATCGATCACTGGCGCCAGGCCGGCAAGGTAAAGAAGGGCGACCGCATCCTATCGAGCGTGTTCGGCTCCGGCTTCACCTGGGGCGCCGCGATCTTCACGCTCTGACACGGCGCGTGACAAGGCGCAGCTGTTGGCGGACGCGCTCGACGCGGCGGAGGGATCTCGGTGCCGCCTCGCTGATGTAGGCAGCCGCCCCACGCCGGCTCGTCAATGTTCGATTTGACGTCGCCTGCGGAGGCGGCGATCCTCTTCCGGTGAGGACCAAGAAGCGCAGGCTGGTGGGATGCCTCGTCGTTGTCATCGCCGCGCTGTTCGCGGCGTGCATCGCAGGGGGACCGGCGACCTCGACGCTGTTCGAGGAGCTGCAGATCACGTATCCGAACGGTTCGAGCTCGTCGTGGTGCGGCACGCCCACCGTCGGATCGTCGCAGACCTGCCAGGACGTCACGATCTCACCGGCGGTGGGTGACAATTACCTGCTACTGGCGATCGATCGGACCTCATGCGCGCAGAACGTGTGGGAGCCGGTACTGTCGACGGATATCACCGACAGGGGCTATCCGATCGCGTGTACGGACGGGTCAGGCACCGTGCCCGAGTTTTTCACCAACTCGCCGCTGCCGACCTGCATCCCCACCTCGTACACCTTCACGGCGCGGTTCACGCCCTCGTCGGCAGGATCTGCGAGCTGCGTCATGAAGGCCGTCCTGATGAATCGGAACGACATGACCATGTCGACGCCGACGGTCCAGTTCAACGGGCAAGGCGTCGCCCCCGCCGTGGGCTTGTCACTCAGTCCGACCACCATCGACTTCGTGCAGGTGCCGGTGACGCAGACGAGCTCGCCGGTCTCGTTCGTCGTGAAGAACGAAGGCGCCGGGGCGGCATCGATCACGGTGACCCGGGTGAACGCCACGTGGTTCGCGACGCCAGGGCTCGGCAGCAGCTTCTCGCTCTCGGCGGGGAGCAGCTCGACGTTCTCCGTGACATGTCAGCCGCAAACGACGAGCGAGGTCTCGGGCTCGATCTCGTTTCTCGCGATGGGCAGCGGTGGCAGCGCGTCGCAGACGTTGTCGCTGGCCTGTGAGGGCATCAACTCGAACATCGCGATCGATCCCAGCCCGGCGTCGTTCGCGTCCGCGCTCGTCGGCGACCCCCCCGACGACATCACGATCTCCATCAGCTCGCCGGGCGGCCCTTCGGTGCTGACGGACCTCTCGCTGGGGGCAGCATCCGGCGAGCTCACGATTGTCAACGGAGGCAGCGTCGGTAGCGGCATCACCATCGGCCCGGGCTCGCCACACCAGGTCACGTTGCACTATGCCGCCGAGACGCCGCACCCGTCGGGGCTGCTCGGCACCCTCGTGGTCACAGCGCAAGGTGGATCGCCGCGCAACGTGGCCATCACCGGCGAGGCGCTTCCCGGCAAGGCCGCGGTGACGCCGGGCGTGATCGATTTCGGTCCGGTGTGCGCCGACTCGACCGCCAGCGCGGAGTTCGAGGTGTATGCGGAGGAAGCCGGCAGCTTCCAGCTGATGAACTATCAGGCACCAGAGATGCCGTTCGCGGTCACGACGGAGGACTTCACGCCGGGCGTCCTCCTGCGAGGGAACCGCGCCAACGCCGTGAAGTTCGTGGCGTCGGTGTCGCCGTCCGAGCCGAACCCCGCGCTCACGTCGATGGTGACGCTCGAGACCAACCTGCCGTCGAACCCGAACCTGGGGCTCGAGCTTCGCGCCGTTGCCTTGCCGGCCGGTGTGTCGCCGACGCCGAACCGGGTCGACTTCGGCCCCAACCCGATCAAGGCGACCACATTCGCGCAGAAGATCGTACTGACGAACTGCAGCGCCGCCCCGAGCACGATCAGCGCCGTGCGCATCGTCGGCACCAACGCGAGCGAGTTCACCGTCGTGAGCCCGTCGAACCCGCTCCAGACCGTGCCGGCGATGGGGGAGCTCGAATTCCTCGTCGTGATGAACCCCGACACGCCGGGCGCGAAGGTCGCACAGCTCGAGATCGTGCACGACGGTGGCACCGCGATCGCGAACCTCGACGGTGCGGCGTTCGGCCCCGGAGACCTCGACGGCGGCGACAAGGGTACGTATTACTCGTGCAGCACAGGTGGGGGGGCGGGGCTCGCGCCGCTCGGCCTCGCGCTCTTGCTGCTGCGCCGCCGTCGCCGCAACGCGTGAGCGACAACGACGAGGAGGAGCACTGGACCGGTCGGCGATGCGCCCGCCTCGCAGCATCCGCCGCGGGGAGGCGCAGCGCAGCTCGCGGTGGGTTCGCCGAGGGCACGCCGCGGCTGTGCTGTGTGAGTGAGCGCACGCACGGTGCCGTCGTACGCCGCGACGACGATCCAGTCGCCTGAGACCGCGGGGTTGGCGAGCACCGGGACGCGTAGCTCGTGGTGCCAGAGCTCGGCGCCCGTGAGGAGATCGAGCGCGGCGAGGCGGCCGGCGAGATCGACGGTCCACGCGACGCTGCCCGCGATCACCGGCGACGCTTCAACGCCGGGCTCGCCCGCACCGCGATAGTGGATCGCGCGCAGTGGGCCGGGCGTGGCGTGCGTGCGCCAGAGCGTGCGGCCGGAGGTGACGTCGAGCGCGAACAGATCGCCGCCGAGGGTGGGCACCACGAGGATGCCGTGTGCGAGCGCCGGCGTACCGATCGTGGCGATCGCCCACTCGAAGCCGAGCGGATCGAGCTTCACCTGCCAGCGCGTCTCGCCGGTGAGCAGCTCCAGCGCGAGCACTTCGGTCGCGCCGTTGACCAGATACACGACGCCGTCATCGATCACCGGCGAGGCGTTGATCGAGTTCACCTGGATGCCTGCGCGATGCCAGAGGAGCTCCGCGGACACGCGATCCCACGCGAACACGCCGCCGAGCTCGCGGTCGAACACTCCCACCGCGATGCCGTCGGCCACCGCGATCGCAGACATCGAGTGGAAGTCCTGGTGGCGGCGCACCGGATCGCGGGCCCACACGGCGGCGCCGGTGCTGGCATCGATCGCGGCGACATGCCGCTGGTTGCCGATCAACACATCACCACCGTCGGCGACCGGTGCACCGAACGTCGCGGCGCCGCGCGGCTCGACGCCGAGCAGCTCGTAGCGCCAGCGGATCGCACCTGACTGCGTGTCGACGCCGAGCACCGTGCCGTCGATCTGACTCGCGATCACGGTGTCGCCGACGACGGCCGCGGCCCCGCGAATCGGTAGCTCCGAAGGTGTCTTCCAGCGGACCGCACCGCTCGCGAGCTCGAGTGCGACGATGCCGCCACCGCGCCCGTCCCCGAGGTCGGCGGTGACCACGTACACGCTGTCGTGGTCGATCACGGGCGAGCCCTGCAGGACGTGGCCCCCGACGCTCGTGGTCCAGCGCGTCGCGAGAGGCGGTGCGAGCTCGTGGGGTGTGCTGCCCGTGTGTGCCGCGTTGCCGCCGAGCTGCGACCATGGCGCGCCGGCGCGAGCGAGCGGTTCGCGCGGGGCGCATACCTCGAACGCGTGCGCGCGCGTGCGGGTCACGCCCGAGCTCGAGCGCGCCTCGACGGTCACGCGGTGGGGGCCGGGAGGAAGCGCGGGCAGCTCGGCGCGCCAGCTCCAGCCACCCGTGAAGCGCAGCGCGAACGGTGTGCCGCAATCGATGCGCGCCTCGACGGTGGTGCTGCCGGCGTCGAGCTCTGCCGCGACGAGCAGGCTGCCGCCGTGGGGCGCGACACACTGGCCGGCGGCCGGTGCCGTGACCTCGAGGAACGGCTCGACGACGGTGCGGTGAAACGCGGTGAGGCGGCCCGCATCGAGCGTGACGACGCGATAGCCCGCGGGCGTGAAGTCGAGCCCGCCCATCAGCAGCGGCTCGGTCGACAGCTCGAGCACGCCGCCGTGATCGACGACCCGATTCGAGTGGGTGTGCCCGGTGAGCACGTAATCGACGCCCAGCCGCTCGAGCACCTGGATGGCCTCGGGGCTCGGCGGTGCGTGCGTCAGTGCGACGATCGTCATCGCCTCCGGCACGCGCGCGAGCTCGGCACCGAGGTAGTGCGCGAGGTCCTCCGTCGACATCGCCATGTTCCAGACGACGAAGTGTGTGGTGTCGATGTCGAAGCTGTAGTTGTCGGGGCCGTAGTGCGCGCCCCACGCCGTACCACCGTCGTACCAGTCGTGGTTGCCCGGGACCGGGATGTACGGGACGCCGAGGTAGGCGAGCGATCGATCGACGAGCTCGAACTGCGCGGGTTTGTTGCTCTGCGTGACGTCGCCGAGGATCGTGAAGAACGCAGGCGGTGGATCGAGCGCGGTCGCGGCGAGCGCGACGTCGCGAAGATCCGCGAAGAACGGCTGGTCGCCCGCCAGGTGCGTGTCGGCGGTGACGACGAACGTGAGCGGGCCGCGCAGCGGGGCAGGAAGGCGGTGTAGCGCGAGGTCGACGCGGGCCGACTGCGGCGGGAGCCGGGCCCACACGGGGCCGGGCTGGAAGCCATCCGGGACGCGAACCCAGACAATTCCCGGGGCCTCGGGGACGTCGAGCGTGAACGTGCCTCCAGCGCCGGTGACGACGAACTGCTCGATGCCATAGGCAACGACCGCGCCGGGGACGGTGGTCTCCCCGGGGTTCAGCAGGCCATCATCGTTGGCGTCGACGAACACGCTGCCCTCGACGACGCGGGCCTCGGCCGCGCGCGACGCGAGCAGCGCGAGCACGACGACGAGGCCCTTGCGCACGCCACGAGTTTCCCATATTGCGCGGGGTGTCGCCGCGCGGCTCCGGCTCGACTAAGATCGCGCCGTGCCGCCGCGGGACCGCCTGAAGCAGCTCGCGCGGTGGCTCGGGTCGAGCTGGAGCGCGGCATCGATCGGGGCCCTCGCGGCCGGGATCGCGGAGGCGACGACCTTGCGCGGCACCACGGCGATCGCGGGCGCGAGCTTCGTGGTGCTCGCGGCCCTGCCGATGCTGTTCGCGCTGTCGGTGATCTCCCGAGCGCTCTGGAGGGCGTGGGGGGTCGATGCGATCGCGGAGGCGACGCGCGAAGAGGGTGGGGGCATGCCCACGGTGGCGGGCTGGCTCGTCTACTTCTGGCTGTCGGCGATCGCGCTGGGGGCGGCGGTGTTCGGGACCACCCATGCAATCGCGGCGCTGACCTCGTTTCGTCCGCTGGTCGTTGGGTATCTGCAACCGGTGCTTTCGATCGCGATCGTACTGATCCTGGTTGGCATCTCGCGGCCCATCGCGGGCGCGCTCGGCAACCTCATGCGGCGCGCGGATCGCCGGTGGCGTTCAGCAGGGCGCGCATCGCTACTCACGCCGACGCGCGTCGCCGGCGTACTGCTCGCGATCACGTGTGCGGCGGTCGTGGGCGCGTGGATGATCGTTCGCGCGCGGATCGGACACCTCGAGCTGTTTGGTGCGGTCGCGCCGCCCATCGTCGCGCTGATCGCGCTGATCACATCGCACGCTTACGCGAAGCGTCCCGTGCGGCGATGGATCGCGCGCGCGTGTGTGCCCCTCGTCCTCGTCCTCGGCGTCGTCGCCGGCTTCGTCTCCTCGTCGAAGCCAACGCTGACGCTCGCGGTGTGGGCCGAGGGCACGGTCTCGGGCTTCGTCATCGATGGCATGTTCGATCTGGAGAAGATCCGCGACGACGTTTCGCTCGAGGTGTTCCGTCCTGTCGCGACGCCCGGCTCGCCGCATCCCGATCTCGTGCTTGTCACGATCGACACCGTGCGCGCCGATCGCACGCCGCCCTACGGTGGCAAGGCCGAGATGCCGTACCTCGCGGCCCTCGCCGAGCGCGGCGCCGTCTTCGAGTGGGCATTCGCGCCGAGCAACGTGACCCGGCGCTCGATCCCGTCGATGGTGACCGGGCTCGCGCCCAATCGCGTGCGCGGGCGCGTGAAGGGTTGGTCCCTGCGGCTCGATCCGCGGCATGTGCTGGTGGCCGAGCGCTTGCGCGCCGCTGGCTACGAGACCGTCGGCTTCATGTGTTGCGAGAACTTCTGGGGCCCCGCGGCGGGCACCGGCTGGTCCCGTGGCCTCGAGCATGTCGAGGTCGACAAGAATGGCCTCACGCTCGCGCGGCGGGCCAGGGAGCTGATCGCAGCGCGCGAGCAGCAGCCCGCCTCCTCACGCAAGCCGTTGTTCCTGTGGATGCACATCCTCGAGCCGCACGGTTGGGCAGAGGGAGCGACCGAGCTCGTCGCAGCGCCGCTGCGCGATACGCTGTACGAGCGCACGCTCGCGGCCTCCGACCAGATCGTCGCCGATCTGTTGAGTGCGTTCAGTCATCGCGCGCCGGCCGACGCGCCGATCGTGGTCGTCACGGCCGATCACGGTGAGGCTCTCGGCGACCACGGCCAGCCATATCACTCGAGCGATCTCTACAACTCGCAGATCCGCGTACCACTTGTCGTCGCCGGGCCCGGCATTCAGCCCGGCCGCATTCGCGAGACGGTGAGCCTGACCGGGCTCGCGGCGTCGCTCGTCGAGCTTGGAGGCTTCGCGCCCCCCGAGACCGACGGCGCGTCGATCGCGCCACTCGCGCGCGGCACCCGCCCCGCGAACCCCAACGGCGGCATTGCCTTCGCGGCCATGATCGCGGACCGCTCCAATCCCGGCGGCGTCGTCACGCTCGTCGCAGGCAAGTGGAAGTTGATCGTCGCTGGCGGGCGCGCCGAGCTCTACGACATCCACGTGGATCCAAACGAGCTGACCGATCTCGCGACCGCCCATCCCGACAAGGTCGCCGAGCTGCGCGCGCTACTCGAGGACAAGCTGCACCCCGCAAGGCCCGTGTTCGCGGAGTAGGATGCGGAGGGTCGTGCAGCTCGCCAGGGCATTCATCGCGCGCGAAGGGCGATGGCCGCGCATCGTGATCGCCGCGACGTGTGCGCTCGTCTTCGCGCTGTTCGCGACGAACTCCGACATGGGCGGCGACCCGAGCTCGCCACGCGGCGACGGCAAGTACCGCCCCGTGCTCGCGCGCGGCGACGGCCACATGCTCTACATCATGTCGATGTCGACGGTGTTCGACCGCGACTGGGTCTTCGACAACCAGCTCGGGAAGTTCGGCGATCCGTGGAATCAGCCGCGCACGAAGACGGGGCGCAAAGGCATCCCGCATCCGATCGGCCCCGCGCTCGTGTGGGCGCCGCTGCTCGCGACCGCGCATGTCGGCGCGAAGATCGCGAACGTGTTCGGGGCCGGCATCCCCGAGCACGGGTACGACCCGTGGCACCAGCGGATCGTGTTCCTCAGCAGCGTGGTGTTCGCGTGTGCGGCCGTGCTCCTCGCGCGCCGGCTCGCCGCGCGGGCGATCGGCGGCAGCTGGGCACCGACCTATGGCGCCGCCCTCGTGCTCCTCGGGACGTCGCTCACCTACTACGCGACGTACATGCCCTCGTATGGCCACGCGATGGACGCGTTCTGGTGCGCGCTGTTCCTCGGCTACTGGGCGAAGACGCTCGGCCGGCGCGACCTGCGGCGCTTCATCACGCTCGGCGTGATGCTCGGCGTCGCGACGCTCGTGCGCATCCAGGAGATCGCGTTCGGCATCGTGCTCGTCGTCGAGCTCGCCTACGGCCTCGTTCCCACACCCGAGACCACGGCAAAGCAGCGCCTGCGCTCCGCCCTCGATTTCGCCTGGCGGTCTGCGGTCACCCTCGTGGTCGCGCTCGTCGTGTTCACGCCGCAAGTCGTCGAGTGGCACGTCGTGCACGGCAGCATCACCGAGTTGCCGCAGGGCGCGAAGTACACGCGGCTCGGGTCGCCGCTCGTGCTGGAGATGTTGTTCTCGTCGCGCAACGGCTGGTTCACGACGACGCCGCTCGCCTACGCCGCGGTGCTCGGCCTGTTTTGCTTGCCGCGCTCGGCGCGCCTCGTCGCCCTCGGCTTCGGCGCTGTGGTGCTCGTCCAGATCTATCTCAACAGCACGATCTTCGATTGGTGGGGCTCGGCGTCGTATGGCAACCGTCGCCTGTGCAACTTGACCCTACCGCTCGCCGTCGGGCTCTCGGCGCTGATCTGGCGGTGCGGGCAGCTTGTCGCGCGCGTGCCTCGCATTCCGCGCGTGGCATGGCACGTGCTGCTGGTCCTCACGCTCGGCACATGCGCGGCGCGCAACGTCGCCCGCATCACGCCGCATCGTGCGGGCAAGGCCGCGCCGGCAACCGCGTCCACTGACTGCTGCAAGTACCTCCCGCCGGGCGTGAAGGGCGCTGCGCAGTGGGTCTACAAGAAGGTCGGCAACCCCTTCGCGTTCCCTGCCAACGTGATCTTCGCACTCGAGCACGACGTGCCGCTCGCTCGCTGGGAGGTCGCCGTGGGTGACTATCCGATGACACCCGGCCTCGACACACTCAGCAATGGCCGGCTCCATCGCGAGCGCGGCAAGTGGACCTTCACGGACCCGTACGTCATCTCCGGCCTCGGACCGCAGCAACGCGCGGACGTCCCGATGCGGTGGACCACAAGAGCAGAAGCGCGCGTCCTTGTGCCCAACCTCATGCCGTACGGCCAGCGCTACACGCTCCAACTCGCGCCCGGTGGGGCCACCGATGTCGAGCTCGCGTGGGACGGCAAGACGGTCATAAAGGCCACGCTTCATCCGGGCTGGAATGGAATCTCGTTCGATGTCGTCGACGATTGGGCTGGAACGCACGAGCTCGCGATCCGCTCGGCCATCGCGCCACACCCAGCCCCCAATGCGCCATTTCCCGTGCCCAAGGATCCGCAGGTTGGCGTCGCCGTTGGTGTGCTCGAGATGCAGTTCCTGCCGGGCGTCGACTAAGAGAACCAAAAAGGCGACCACGTCCGATCAGCCGTGGCGACGCTGCTTGATCAGCCGCAGCGCTTCAAGATCGAGGAGGTCTTTGGCGCGGCCTGCAGCTGCCTTCGCAGCGATCAATGTATCGAGGTCGATCAGGCGAACAGGCTGGCCGAACAGATCGAGCTCTTCGGCCGAGAGTGCCAGGTTCGAGTACCCACCGACGCCGGTCACCTCACCGAGCAGGTCGAGCTCGCCCAGGTCGGTCACCAGCGTGAAGTTCAACCCGTTCTTGAGCGTATGCTCGTCCCACACGAAGGGTAGCTCCGGGGGAGCTCCGCGCAGGCGTGGGTGGAGCGAGGTTAACGCCGCGACCAAGCGTCGATGGTTGTCGGGGCTGCGTGCGTAACAGATGTCGAGATCCGCAGTGACGCGAGGGTGTCCATGGGTGATCACGGCGAGCCCTCCGATGATCACGAACTCCACCTGGTGAGTCGCCAGTACTGCGAGAAGCTTGGCGAAGTCGGTCATCGTCGCTCGCGCGCCGCACGCAGCGCCTCGGCGAGTCGCATCATCGCCACCGCCTTCTCGATGCGCTGCGTGGGCGTGATCGACAGCGCCTCATCGATCAACGTAGCGTCGACGCCGGAGGGCAACCGATCCAGGAGATCGTATTGCCATGGGTGTTCGACGGGCTTCCACACAGCACAAGTGTAGCACCGTTAGCGCGCCGGCCACGGGGACGTCGCCCGAGGGGCGCGATCGTTGGAGCGGCGCGCGGCCTAGCCCACACGACGAGCATCGCCACGTGATGCCGAGGCGAGCTGCACCTCGTCCTTCGTCAGCAGACCTAGCAGCAGCTTGCACAGCTTGCGCGACTGATTGACGAGGCACGTCGCCCGCGGCCCTCGTGTTCGAGACCTCGCTCAGACTCGCGAGGCGCTACTCCGAGTAGCCCATCGCCATACCCCACGCCTGACCGTGCTGGTCGATCACGATCAGCACGTGGCGCGACCATTCGTCGCCGCCACCGGCAAAGTAGAAGCGCTTCTTGATCGATCCCTTGCGCAGCGCGGTCCGGATCGGCGCGAACGCCGGGTCACCGTCGGGCCCTTCTCCTGCCTCGTAGAACGCATCGATCGCGTCGTAGCCCGTCTCCTCGAGCGCGAGCCCCCGTAGCGGAAACGCAGCACGGAGGCTCGGGAACAGACGCGAGCCTTCGAGCGCCCCGGGGCCGAACGTCACCGGGTTGAGGTACTCGCGATCGAGCATCGACTCCTCGCGCACCTGAGACCACGCGCGGCGGACCGCGAGGAGATCGATACCCGTCGGGTCCTTCTCGCGCGCCATCGCGTTGGCGTTCTGGAGCTCCCACAGGTCACTCAGGAACAAGAACGGGACCTTCCTGGGGCTGACGTAGCCGTTCACCGTGGCGGCCTGGAGTTGCGGCGTCGCCCACGGGAGGAGGCTCTCGACGAGGTTCCACGGGAGCAGTTTCGTGACCCCGCGGAAGTCGAGGACGCCCTTGGTCATATGGGACAGCATCGACCAGTCATGACAGGCGGGCGCGGTGACGGAATAGAACTTGTCGGCGATTGCCTTCGTCAGATAGCTCGCGTTTGGGTCGATCTCTTCCTGATAGCCCTCGAAGCATGCGATGAGCTGGGCGCCGCGGACGCTGGAGAGGTGACTGTTCAGCTCCGTCACGGTGACGCGCTCGAGACGAACGAGGCCGTTGCCATCGGCCTTGCTTTCCTCGTCAGCACCGCCCTCGACCGCTTCCTGATCGAGCAGGAAGTCGGGGTCGACCTCGGTTGCGCAGGCGGACATCAATACGGAGGAGAGCGCAAGGATGATCGTCTTCATGCCCGGCCGCAAAGCAAGATCGGGCCCACTTCGGGTGGTCTTGAAGTTTCGCGCAGCTGGCGCGCGAACAGATAGCTAGCCTGGTTGCCGCCGCGGCGAGCTCACCGACAGATCCGGACGTGACGCGTCGCGAGCTGACTGGCGGGATGCGGCGGCCGACGACGATCGTTTGCACAACCCGTTGCCGTTCCGGCAACTGGACCATCCAGGGAGCTTCGGGCTCGGACCATCAAGCGGTGCCCGTAACCGATCAGATCAGGTCGAACACACCGCCGTCGTGATCCTTCTCGCGGACCTCGACGGCGCGCTTGGCCGCTAGCTCGCGGCGTGCTCGGTGACGAGCGCGACCTGGTACTCAGCGAGCGGCAGGCATCAGCACGCTCGCGAGCGCTTCCTTGAGGGCCTGCGCGTCCAGCGGCTTGCGCAAGACGATCGCGGCAGCGCTCAGGTCCACGTTCGTCATGAGGTATCCCGTCACCAGGATCACCGGCAGCGCAGGAGCCAGCGCGCGCAGCTGCGCTAGCACGAGGTCGCCCGACATCCCGGGCATCGACAGGTCGACGAGCGCGGACGCGAACCGCCCCGGGTTCGCCCTGACGAGCCGGAGCGCGCGCTCCCCACTCTCGGCCTTCGTGACCCTCGGACCCAGCGCCTCGATGGTTCGCGCGAGCACGCTCCGCACGGCATCATCATCGTCGACGACGAGGATCTCGCACGCGGGGAGCTGGAGCGTCTGGGACGCGCCCGAAGCCTTCGGCGTCGCTGCCCTCTCGGGGGCAACAGGCAGCCGGATGATGAACGTGGCGCCTTGGCCTGGACGCGACTGCCAGGTCAAGGATCCCTGGACGTCGCGCAGCGCACTGACCGCGGTCGCGATTCCAAGGCCCGTCCCATGCTGTGGTCCCTTCGTCGTGAAGAAGGGATCGCCGAGCCGCTGCTGGACCTCCTCGGACATCCCCGCTCCATTGTCGGAGACTCGGATCTCGACGGCGGATGCATCCGCGTGCATCGAGATCTTGACCTGAGGGTGCTCGAGTCCGGCGATCGCGTCCCGCGCGTTGAGGCACAAGTTGAGCACCACCTGCTGGAGTTCGCTCGCTCGCCATC
The DNA here is from genome assembly GCA_033763475.1 of Kofleriaceae bacterium. GTDB lineage: Bacteria > Myxococcota_A > Polyangia > Haliangiales > Haliangiaceae > JABFXX01. The sequence continues at coordinate 46,204 of JANRKM010000146.1, read as the reverse complement.
GAACACGGATCTGCTTCTCGGGAAGCTCGGTCGTGATCTTGATCCGGCGATCGAACGTCCGCCGACACACCTCGACGACCTCGGTCACCACCATCGTGCAATCAGCGACGTCGTGGTGTCGACTGCTGTCGAGACGCACCACGCGCAGCAACTGGGTGACCAGCTCCGCGCCGGCCAGCGCAGCCTTGAGCGCCTCACCGAGCGTCTGGTTTCGCGCGACCGGGTCCGGATCAGCCATCGCGAGCTCGAGGCTCGGCACGATGACCGCGAGCAGGTTGTTGAAGTTGTGAGCCACGCCTGCGGATAGATCGCCGATCGCCTCGAGTCGCTGGCGCTGGCGCATCTGGGCCGCGAGCCTGCGTCCCTCGGTGATGTCGGTGATCGTGACCGCAACGTGGCGATCCGCACCGACGCCGACCGGTCGCGTGTTGATCGAGAGCCAGCGCTGCGACCCGTCGGGGCGGCTGACCCCGAGCTGCGCGTCCTTTCGCGGCATCCCTGTCATGCGCGTGACCTCCGAGGGGATCTCCTCGGCTGGTAGAGGAGATCCGTCGACGTCGACGAGCGCCCAGCGGGGGTCGAGCGGCGAGAGCCCCGTGAGCTGCTCGAGCGACAGCCCCAAAATCTCGCAAGCCGCCGGGTTCGCGGCAACGATGCGTCCATCGGGTGCGTGCACGACGACGCCCTCGGACATGGCTTCGATCACGGCGCGGTAGAGCTGCTCGCTGGCCTCGATTCGTTTCGCGAGCTCGAGCTGCAGGGTCCGATGAGCTTGGAGTGCGCGCGTGACATCCGAGACCGAGACGACGATGTCGGTGACCGTGCCGGCGCGGTCGAGCCGAGGGATCGCAGACATCCGAATCGAGGAGGGATGCGATCCGCGCTCGACTGCGAGCATCACGTTGAGCACGGGCTGGCGAGATCGCATCGCGCGTACCACCGGGTGGGTGTCTCGGCTCAGTCGCTGTCCCTCGAGATCATAGAGCTCCATCTCCCCACAATCCCGACCGACGAGCGCTCCTGGCTCGACGTGCAGGATCTCGTGGAGCAGCGCATTGGCGACGATGATGCGCCCTGCGGGATCGTGAACGCTCACTCCGATGTCGAGTGCATCGACAACGGAACGAGCGAGCGCGGTCAGCATGGTCCACCTTACCATTCGTCGATACCGACCCTCGGATCACGAGCTGCCACGGCCCCCCCCTGACGCGCTCGTTCGATAACGAAGCGGCATGGGCCTGCGACATGCGAGGACTCCGTAGATGCGTGTAGTTGCCCTTGATGAGTTCCCCCTCGGGGCACGGCCTCGGTGTCCGATCGTATTGGCGTGGTGGGGCGTGAGTCTTGGCCTAGCAAGCCGGTGCATCGGCTAGGTTCTCGCGCCGCATGCATCGCCACCTCCCACTCCTCGTCATGTTCCTCGCCGGCTGCAGCGAGCCGACAACCCCCCCGTCGCAGACGCCGGACGCGAGCATCGCCGGCGACGCGCCCGTCGATGCGAGCACGACCGCGACGGTGAGCGGCTCGCTACGGCGAACCGTGCAGCCGATGGGCGACGCGCGCGGCTCGATCTACGTTGCGATGTTCGATCGCGATCCGGTACTCGAGCGCGACGCTGCGCAGGTGGTAGGGCAGACCGTGCTAACGGACGCGGACCTGTCGGGTGAGGGCGCCTCGATGACCTACACGCTGAGCGGCGTGCCGGTGCGCGCGGCGAAGTACTACCTGGTCGCATTCCTCGACGACAACACGAGCGTGAGTGACCCGAGCGCAGCGGGCCCCGACCGCGGCGACCTGGTCAGCCTCGATGGCCTCGCGGCACCCAGGCTCACGGTCGCAAACGCGGGAACGATGACATTCGACGTCAACCTCAACACGGTGATGCCGTTTTGACGCGGGCGCTTCTCGCCGCGAGCGTGGTGCTCGCCGGGTGCGGCGGCAGCGAATCCCCCCCCTGCACGCCCAACCTCGAGCCCGACGGTGTGTACCCGGGCTACGACTACTGCGCGTCGGCACGCTACCCGGATTTCACGGATCCGACGCGCCGGTGGGACGGCACGTATCCCGAGGGCTGCGCGGGGGTCACTGGCGAGGACGCATTCGCGTGCGGCGAGCAGCTGTTCTGGCAGGCGCTCCAGTTCGACCATGGCGAGCGCGCCGCGTCGTTCGCGGCGATGAAGACGCTGGTCGCGCAGGAAGCCGCGGCCGGCACGCTCGACGTGCGCCGGCGATCGCGCCTCACCTTTCGCGCCGGCCAGCTCGGCGTCGCGCTCGTGGCCGAGAACGGGGATCTGAGCCCGGGGCCGATCGTGCAGCGCTACTTCGAGGACGCCGTAGAGCTCGATCCGGACGACGACGTGATCACCGAGGCCTGGTTGTACACGGTCAAGATCAACGGTGCGCTCGTGCTCGGTCAAGATCCCGAGCAGTACCTCGACGGGCTGTGGGCGCTATACGAGCGCGATCGACCCGCAGTAGCCGGCACGGTGATGGTGGTCGCTGCGAGCATGCCGCTCGACTCCGGCTGGCCAGACATCGCCGTCGATCTGGTCGAGAACATCGATCTCGCCGACTGCTCCGCGTGGTGCGGCTGGGAGCTGCACCGTGCGCCGTTCGCCCTGCCGGGGCAATACTTCTCGTACGCCGAGGTCGAAGCGCGGGCTGGTCGGCGCGAACGGGCGCGCGAATTCCTCGAGCTTACCCGCGCAACGCCGCGCTACGCCGACTGGCCGCTGCGCGCCGAGGCCGACGCGGCGCTCGCCGACGTCGACGCGTTCATCGGCAAGTTCGCGAGTCGCGGTTCGTCGGAGAATGTGGCCGACCTCATGGTCAGCGGCTCCAAGCACGCCTGCACGGTCTGTCACGCGCCCTGATCGTGAGGAGCTACCGCGCCGCGAACGTTCACAGCGTCTGCGCGCGGGTCTTGATCTCGCCGTACGTGAGGAACACGAAGTCGACCGTGCGCGCCGGTTCGTCCCCGATCCAGAAGCCCTCGGGCTCGGGGACGTAGATCACGCGGCCCGTGAACTCGCCCTTGCGCTTGAACAGCGAGCGCATGTCGAGCCGCTGCACGGCGCCGTCCTTCGGGACGAGCACCAGGTACTCGCCCCAGTAGAGCACGAGGTCACCGTTCGAGCGCTCGAACGAGTTGCTGATGTTGAACAGCGGCCGGTCGTTGGGGGTGCGGCGCGGCAGCGGCGGGATCTTGGTGATCTTGCTCTCGCCGTTGACCGGGAGGCGCCTGATCTCTAGGCTGCGGTCGTCGGGTAGCCAAACCTCAACGAGGTCATCGCCCTGCATCAGGCGCTGGGTCTCGGTGGTGTAGGTGGGCCCGGCCGGCAGCGCGCGAACCTGGGCCTTGGCATCACCCCAGTGCCAGCGGAGGAGATGACGCTTGTGCGGGTGCTCCTGGATCAGCACCGCGATCCGGTCGGTGTCATCACCCGCGATGGCGAACACGCGCGACAGGTTGTTGCTGGGCGCGCCCGTCAGGAGCACGCGCTTGGTCGCCTTGGTCCCGTCGATCTCCCACGCGGTGATGGTTCCAAGCGGGTGGCAGCTGTTGTGCTCGCACGCGTCGTTCTCGGTCTGCGGGGTGGCATACGTCGCGAGGCGCGCCGAGTTGTGCAGTGCGTACCCGGACTGGCGAAACAGCAGCGTCGGCGGCTCCGTAGGGCGATCGAGCGCGACGTGATACGCGACCGTGCTCCACGTTCGGCCGCCGAGGAAGCCGTGCATGTAGACGATGGCGCCCGTTCCGTCCTTCGTGAAGTACAGATCCTCGACGTCGAACCCGTACTTGAACTCCGGCGTCGGGGCCGTTGGCAACGCGATCGTCACGTGCTGCTTTTTCTTGCGATCGAACAGGTGGAAGTGCGGTTCCTTCTCCCACGCCGCGATCACGCGTCCCGCATCGTCGTATCCGACGCGGTACAGCGAACCCTTCTTCACCTGGTGTAGGGTCTCCCACCGAGCGGCGCCCGCGGGCAGGATGCGCAGCATCCCGCTGCCCTGTGCGACCAGGCCCCACGATGCGCGGTGGATCTGGGTCGCGCCCGTGAGCCGATGCTTCACTGGCGGCAGCCTCGGCTTCGCGGCCCCCTGCGCGTGTGCACCCCCGGGGACACCGAACAGCATGCCCAGGAGCACGATCGTCGAGAGTCCGGTCGAGTGTCGCATCACCACCTCCGTTTCCTGGGACGGTAACACCGGCACAATATTCGGTTGACCAGCACAGAAGTCATGATCGGCAACGCCGGGCTGGGTGATCGGGGTACGCAATTGCGGTTTGCTGTGGGCGATGTCCAATGCCAAAGAGCGAGCGCTACCCGGACGACGAGGATCGGTCGGACGGCAGAGAGTTCCTGCTGCGCCATTCCCGCGCCCAAGACTCCTCACGCCAGGCGTCGCCGTCGGCGCTCCCGAGATGCTTCCTGCCGGGCGTCGACGACAAACGCCACCTGGTACGCTACTCGCAGCTATTGACGGAAGCATGACTTCTCGCACCCGTGCGGCAGGTTGCCGCATCCTATCCTGATGCAGCATCGGCCGCATGTCGTCGTGATCGGTGGCGGGTTCGGTGGCCTCGCCGCCGTGCGTGGCCTCGCGAAGGCGCCCGTCAACGTCACGCTCCTCGATCGTCGCAATCACCACCTCTTTCAGCCGCTCCTCTACCAGGTCGCGACCGCGGCGCTGAACCCGAGCGACATCGCGTATCCGATCCGCGCGGCGCTCACGCACCAGGCGAATGCGCGCGTGCTCCTCGCCGAGGCCACGCGCATCGACACCACCAAGCGCCAGGTCATCCTCGACGACGGCGTCCTCGCGTACGACTTTCTCGTCGTCGCGACGGGCGCAACCCACTCGTACTTCGGAAAGCAATGGGGCGAGCTCGCGCCCGGGCTCAAGTCCGTCGAGGACGCGCTCGAGATCCGCCGCCGTGTCTTCATCGCGTACGAGGCCGCCGAGCGCGAGGCCGACGCCGCCGCGCAGAACGAATGGCTCACGTTCGCGGTCGTCGGCGGCGGCCCGACGGGTGTCGAGCTCGCGGGTGCCCTCGGCGAGATCGGGCTCACTACCCTCGCGCACGACTTTCGCAGCATCGACCCCACGCGCGTGCGCGTGCTTCTGTTCGAGGGCAACGATCGCGTTCTCGGCGCGTATCCTCCCAAGCTGTCGGAGGCCGCCAAGCGCGACCTCGAGAAGCGCCAGGTCGAGGTTCGTCTCAACACGCTCGTCACCTCCATCGACCCGACCTCGGTCACGGTGCGCAAGGGCGACCACGAGGAGCGCATCGGTGTGCGCACGGTGTTGTGGGCCGCCGGTGTTCAAGCCTCGCCGCTCGCGCAGAGCCTCGATGTGCCGCTCGATCGCGCCGGCCGCGTGCTCGTCGAGCCCGACCTCTCCATTCCCGGTCATCCCGAGGTGTTCGTCATCGGTGACCTCGCGCATATGGTCATGCCCGATGGCGAGCAGGTCCCGGGCGTCGCGCAAGGTGCGCTGCAAGGCGGCAAACATGTCGCCAAGCTCATCTCTGCCGAAACGCGTGGGAGCCCCGCGCGCGCGCCGTTCCGCTACCGCGACAAGGGCAACATGGCCACCATCGGGCGTGCCTCGGCCGTGATCGCGACGAAGCGATTCGCGCGCCATGGTCTGCTCGCCTGGCTCCTGTGGTGGGTGGTCCACATCATATCCCTCGTCGGGTTCCGCAACCGTGTCCTCGTCATGCTGAACTGGGCCTGGTCCTGGCTCACGTTCACGCGCGGCGCCCGCCTCATCACGGGCGAGATCGGCGCGCTCCCTCCCATCCGCACCATCGGGCCCGACGGCACCGTCACGTTGCCACCACCCGCGCTCACCATCGATCCGTCGATCGCCGCCCAGCGGCCATCACCGCCGCCTCCACCCTCGTGACGACTCAGCTGTCGAGGGGCTCGACGTGTGAGGTGTCGCGGTCGGCGGGCCACCATCCTCAGCGTCCTCGCCGCATCCACATCAGCGCCGTGACCGCGGTGAGTCCGGCGACGATCGCGCCGCCCTTTGCGAACCGTGCGAGCTGTGCCCACGGGACACTGCTCTGCGCGCGCACCAGCGTGTCGCTGGTGACCTCGTTGACGCCGACGCGCACCTGCATGCGCCACAGGAACGGCATGCGATGGAGCAAGAACATTGCGCGATCGGCGAGCAGCATGGCCTGGTTGGCGGCGTCCGATGCGACCTTCACGCTCGAGAGCAGGCCCTTCGCCTGGATCGCGCGCTTCGACGCCGCGGCGCCCGCCATCCCAGAGAAGTCCGCGAGGCGCAGGCCTTCGACGCGGATCTGGTTCGGATTGTCGGCGAGCCAGGTGTGCACCACCTCCTCGAGTTGCGCGCGGCGGTCGCGGCCGAGCGCGCGGTCTACGAGCTCGGTGATCTCCTGGTCGGCGCGCACGAACGCGTCGTCCATCTCGTCGGCTTCCTTGCCATAGAGCCTGGGGATCCAGTGCTTCTCGAGCAGCGTGCGACTGAGGCGTACGAAGACGAACATGTCGAGCAAGTTGACCTCGGCCGATGGTCCGGTCGCGATCTCCATGGCCGACGAGGCGTAGAGCAACGACTTGCGCAAGCCTTCGTCGCGCACCGCCGCGTGCGGGGAGCGCTCGAGGTCGGAGACCGCCTGGGAGATGCGGTCGAGGAAGCGGGTCGCGAAGCGTTGGAGCTCCTGCTGGAGCTCGAGGGTGGGATCGCTCATGGGTACCTCACACCGCCCGCGGGGCGACGTTTGGATGCCAGAGATCCTTCTCCTCTTCGGTCTCGTGGTGCACCTCGAACGCGCGGACGACCGACAGCCCGCCGTAGATCACGGCGTACAAGCCGACCCACCAGCCGAGCGCAACGATGCCGAGCATCGGGGCCGCGAGGAGCAAGAGGCCGAACGCGAACGACGTGATGCCGAGGAACGCGAGGCTCTTGCGACCGGGTTCGCCGCGTCGCATGCGCACTGCCATGCTGATCTCGCCCGCGCCACGGGCGAGCGCCCACGCCGCGGTCAGCACGAAGAACACGAGGGTCGCGGTCTCGGTGCGCGTCAGGATGAGGTATCCGATGAGCGCGCCGATGGCACCGACGGGTACCGTCGACCACGAGCGGAACGCCACCGAGGACACGATGGCGATGATGCCGTCGACGAGGATCCAGGCACCGAGCACGAGCACGAGCGTGGTGACCGCTTCGAGCGGCCGCCCGAGGAAGATCGCGCCGGCGACGATCGCGAGGATGCCACGCAGCGCGAGTGACCACCAGCTGCGCGCGGGTTCCTGGCGGACCACGGTCGTGCGTGCCTCGCGAAGCACGTCATGGGCCTTCGCATGTGCCATGCGGTCGTCGGCGCCCAGCTCGCGCAGGTAACTCGCGACCGATGCAACGGCGGTGTCGTGGGACGAAACAGACCTCGGCTCCATGAGTCCTCCGGGGGCGCGAGAACGCCCTACCGGAGGTCACGCAAGCGACATGCCTGCGCCGCGCGCGCCTCAGGCGTGCGCCTTCGACGCGAGGAGATCGAGGCCCTTGGCGTCCGCGTTCTTGCCGGGGACGAGGCTCGTCGTGGCGATCGCACCGGCGTTCACCATCGGGTTCGTGGTGCCGTTCGCGCTGTTCTCGATCGCGGCGAGCGAGTTGAACGGCATCCCCGTGGCATTCACACCGATCTTGTCGCGCACCGCACTCGCGCCGAGGAGCTCGCAGACGAGCGCGAACACGAATGGCTTGGACACGCTCATGATCGCGAACTCGTGGAGCGCATCGCCAGCGGAATGATCCCGTCACCATGTTCCCGTGATCCCGATCTCGAACAGGATGCCCCACTGGGTGCCCACCTCACCATCGTCGCCAAAGGCTTCGCCGATGAGGATCGGGAACTCGATCGACGGCGTGATGACGTTCGAGCGGGCCGTGAGGATGTTGAGGCCCACGCGCGGGATGAGCTCGAAGTCCCAGTCATCGCCGTTCCAGCCGGTACCGACGCCGAGGCCACCGAGGAGTTGGAGCTGCTTCGAGACGGGATGGTGGTAGCTCGGCTCGAGTACGAGCGACATCGCCTTCGTCGTGTTCACCTCGCCGGTGTCTTCGTCGTCGACGCGCGTGTAGATGAAGTCGACGTCCAAGGTCAGCTCGAGCCGATCCAGGAAGAAGTAGCCAATGCTGGGGCCGAGGTCCAAGACGAAGACATCACCGGCCCAGTTTGCCGAGACGTCGCCGCCGGCTTCGAGTGTGCCCTTCTGGCCGTACGTCGAGTCCTCGCCTTCGTTGTGGTCCTCGTCGCCGTCGTCGGCCTGCGCGACTGCGCTCGGAAGCAGTAACGACACTACGGCGAGCGCACGAGGGAGGCTGTTCGGAGCTCTCATCGTCGGGGCTGCGGGTGCACCCCGCATGCCCGCGACGAAGAGATTTGCCTACAGGCCCCACGGCAGGCCGAGCAGATGCCAGGCGACGAACAGCAGGATCCAGACGATGAACACCACCACCACGTACGGCAGCATCATCGCGACCACGGTGCCGACGCCCGCATCCTTCTTGTACTTCATCGCGAACGTCACGATGAGCGCGAAGTAGGCGTTGAGCGGCGAGATGGCGTTGAACGGACCGTCACCGACGCGATAGGCCGCAAGCACCGCATCCGGCTCGACGTTGAGGCGCATGAGGAGCGGCACGAAGACCGGTGCGAAGATCGCCCACTTCGGGATCGCGCCCGTCATGATGAGGTCGAGCAGCGCGACGACGACGATGAAGCCGACGAGGAGCCACAGTGCGCCCAGGCCCGCGTGCTCCAGGTAGTCGCCGAGCTTCACGGCGATCAGCGTGGGGATGTTGCTGTAGGTGAAGAAGGCGAGGAACTGGCTGATGATGAACAGCAGGAAGATCAGCCCGGCGAGGCTGGCGACCGCCTTCTCCATCGCCTTGATGACGTCGACGCTGCTCTTGATCGTCTTGGCGCCGATTCCGAAGCCCACGCCCATCGCGAGGAACAGGATCGTGATGGCGACGATGAGGCCCGCCATGAAGGGCGAGTCGCCGACGAGCGCCCCGGTCTCGGCGTTGCGAAGTGGCGCGCCCGGGGGCACTGCGAGCAGCAGGAAGAACGCGACCGTCCCGACGAGCGCCCACGTCGCATACTTGAGCCCCCGCGATTCGTCCGCGCTCAGGTCAGCGCCCGCGTGCTCGGGCTTGGGACCATCGTATACGCCGAGCCGAGGCTCGACGAGCTTGTCCGTGATGAGCGAGACGACCACCGTGAGCACCAGCACCGAGGCCGCGGAGAACCAGAAGTTCGCGGTGAGCTCGATGGAGCGATTGGGATCGATCAAGTGGATCGCATCGTTGGTGATGCCGGTGAGGATGCCGTCGAGCGGCTTGATGAGGATGTTGGCGGTGAACACCGCGGCGACGCCCGCGAACGACGCGGCGAGACCTGCCAGCGGATGCCGCCCCATGCTGAGGAACGCGGCCGCGGCAAGCGGGATGAGCACGAGATAGCCGGCGTCGGCCGCGATGCTCGACAGGATGCCGATGAAGACGAGGATGTACGTGAGCAGCTTGCGCGGCGCGACCTTCACGAGCTTGCGGATGAGCGCGTCGATGAGCCCGCTGGCCTCGGCGACGCCGACACCCAGCATCGCGACGATGATGACGCCGACCGCGTTGAAGTTCATGAAGTTCTGGACCACGCCCTCGTACATGAACCTGATGCCGTCTTTGGACAGCAGGCTCTGCGCCGAGGTGGTGACCATCTCGAGCTCGTCCGTCTCGGGGTTGATCGACTCGTAGGTCACCGTGGCGCCCGTCCAGGCGACCAGCGCCGACAACAGAATCACGATGCCGGTCAGGATCGCGAAGATGATGGCGGGGTGCGGGATCTTGTTGCCTACGCGTTCGATCGTGTCGAGCGCTCGCTGGAGCCTCGATTTGGGATGGTCGTTCTCCTCGATAACCTGATCGGCGATCTTCATCGACATCGAACACCTCGCAGAGCGATTGCTCTCGTGGACTGCATCACGCACGCCACGCGCGTCAGCAACCCATCACGGTCGCAGGGGAGGCACTGACGATGCATCGGCATCGCCGCGGAGGTTTCGGACATGGATCACCCAAGTTTTCATGCGAGCGCCCAGGCGAGCTCCGATCCCGCGCCCTCGCTCCTCGACACGAGCAAGACCAAGATCGTCGTAGCGAAGACCGCACCAAGCTCGGCCACATGTATCGGCCTCGCGATCGGAACCGACGGCGAGCTGCCTCGCGAGCTGGGCCTCGATCGAGAGGCGCTGGCGGCCGCGGGCTTCGAGGGGAAGCTCGGCGACGTGCAGGTGGTGCCGCAGGCAAAGGGGCCGCTGCTCGTCGTGTTCGGCATCGGCAAGCGCGGCGAGCTCGACGTGTCCAAGTTGCGCGATGCCGCGGCCCTGTGTGCGCGCGCCGCCGGAACGCACGAGAAGATCGCGCTCGCGGTCCCTGACCTGAAGCATCTATCGCCGGAGCTCGTCGCCCAGGCACTCGTCGAGGGCGCGGTGCTCGCGCGCTACCAGTACCTCCTCAAGGCCACCGCGAAGGGCCCGACGCCGCTGCGCGAGCTCACGCTGGTGAGCGAGAAGGCCGGCGAAGAGCTCAAGCGTGGCAGCGAGCTCGGAAGTGTGACCGCTCGGGCGACGCAGCTCGCGCGCGATCTCGCGGAAGCGCCGGCGACCTTGCTCAGCGCCCGCCGGATGGCGGAGATCGCCGAGGCGCTCGCCACGGAATGCGGCCTCGACGTGGAAGTGTTCGACGAGAAAGCGCTGCTCGAGATGGGCTGCGGTGGCTTGCTCGGCGTCAATGCCGGCAGCGTCGAACCGCCGCGCATGATCAAGCTGACGTATCGCCCCAAGGGCCAAGCGACGGGCAACGTCTCGGTGGTCGCGAAGGGCATCATGTTCGACTCCGGTGGGCTCGGTCTGAAGCCGAACGACCTCGTCCACGCGACGATGAAGGGCGACATGTCTGGCGCCGCCGCCGTGCTCGCCGCGATGACCACGCTGCGCGCGCTCGACTGCAAGAACGTGGTCACGGCCTACCTCATGTGCACCGACAACATGCCGTCGGGGACCGCAATGAAGCTCGGCGATGTCCTGACCGTGCGTGGCGGCAAGACCGTCGAGGTCATCAACACCGATGCGGAGGGCCGGCTGGTCATGGCCGACGCGCTGGTCCTCTCGACGGAGCAGAACCCACGCCCCGACGCGATCATCGACATCGCCACGCTGACCGGTGCGTGCCAGCGCGCGCTGGGCCTGCTGACCGCGGGCGTGCTCGGCAACCATCAGCCGCTGGTCGATCAAGTCATCGCCTCGGGGCAGCGCACCGACGAGCAGGTGTGGCAGCTGCCGCTGGAGAAGCGCTACCGCAAGGAGCTCGACTCCAACCTCGCTGACCTCAAGAACGTGGGCGGGGAGAACGCCGGTGCGATCACCGCGGGGTTGTTCCTCGAAGAGTTCGTGGACGGGATTCCCTGGGCACATATCGACATCGCCGGCACCGCGCGCCTCGATAGCGCGGAGACGTGGCGTCCTCCGGGCGCGACGGGCTTCGGCGCACGGCTGCTGGTCGACTTCCTGATGGCGTTCACGCCGCCCGCGCAGGTTCACTGAGCCTCAGGTCAGGCCGCCGGTGAACAGCCCGAGGAGCGCTCGCCAGTCCTCGGGGGGGATCCGCACCATCATCACCGGCAGGACGGGCCCCAGCGCCGCCGCGAGGACGAGGATCAGGTCGTACTTCTCGAACAAGATCAGATGTAGCTGGGCGACGGTCTCGCGGTAGGTCGTCACGACCGAGGCCATGCTCTGGATGTAATTGGTGGTGACGACGTCCGCGTCCGCGGGATCCTGCCAACGATCGCGGAACCAGCGCCCCGCGCCGGCGGCCGTGCTGCCCAGGTTCGCCAGGCCGTCGCGCTTGGCGCGGGCGAGCTTGGGCACGAACAAGAGGAGTGGGCCAAACGCAACGAGTGTCGCGATCAACGCGAACGAGAGGAGCATCGGAGCGAAGCCCATCACGGTGGTGGCGGAGGAGAAGCGGTTGTTCAACTCCGCGCACAACACCGAGGACATCGCGAACAGCAGGAGCGAGGCGTAGCTCAGCGACGGCAAGCGCAAGAACGCGATTCCGCCGCGTCGATCCGGATGCGTTGGCTCGAGGTCGAGCTCCATACGGGCCAGGCTGACGACGACGTAGACCCAGATCAGCCAGCGCCATAGCGAGCGCAGCAGCAGGAACTCGAAGAGGGGTAGGGCGACGAGCGCGTACCAGATCTGCGCCTCGCTGCGCCCCGCCCGGAGGCGAGCGAGGGGCACGAGCTCGAGGACGCTGGCGATGCTGATCGCGAGCGCACCGACGATCAGCAAGATCTCCGGCAACCACCAGTCGCCGAGGCGCCGTGCGCTGCGCATGGTTGCCTCGAACCGTGGGCGCGTTGCCCGAGGAATCACACCGTGGCGCAGGAGTTGGGCGAGGGCGTAGCGGCAGGTCTTGGGAAACACGTAGTCGAGCACCAGCAGCACGGGGGTCGCGATCAGGAGCCGCACGTGCATCGCAGGGTCGTGGAGCAGGGCGATGCGATATCCGAGCTGGTGCTCGTTGAGCTTGCCGAGCAGGACGACTGGCAGCCAGGGGAGCGCCACCGCCGTCAGGATCTGCCGGGTCGGCCGCGTCAGGTGGCACAGCGCTTCGAGGCGGCGCATGAGGCCGCCTTCACCCAGGCTCACGTCGCAATCCTCGACGGCGACCTGCATCAACCGGCCCCCGGGCCGAACGCGAGCATCGCTGCGACTTGATAGAACGCCATGGCGACGACGACGAGCAGCGTGGCCGCGTGATAGGCGCGGGTCTTCTGGTCACGGTAGCGGAGGCTCGTCATCACCCATTCGCGGGGGGACTCGCCTGGGATCTGGGTCATCCACCGAAGCCGGAGCACACCGACGACGACGATCCCGGCTGCGAGAATCTCGACGAGCCCCGCTGACCACAACAGCACCCGGCTCACTTCGTGATGCGTGAAGTCGGGACGGCCGATCAGCTTTCCGGTCATCAGCACCACGCTCGTGCTGATGAGCACACCGCAGATGCCGAGCAGGAGCTGCGCGCGGTCGTGCATCAGCTTGAACTGCTTGTCGAGCGCCTCGGCGATGCGGGCGACATCGTCGCCACCGAAGCGGAGGATCCGGTCGCACTCCTCGTCCCGCGACATCGTGCGCATCACGTGCAGTCAGTGCAAACGCGATACCCGGTGCCTGATCGACATCGCCACGCGCACGCCTATCCTTGAACATGCAGGACCGGCGGCGCTCGGGAGATGTCTTAGTCTGGGTGCGCCGCATACTCACCGTCGTCGTCATCGGTCTCGTGCTCTATCTCGGGTGGGCGCTGTGGGACTATCAAGCGCTGCTCGCTTGGCTGGAACGCGCGCGCCCGCTGCCGTTCTTCGCTGCGATCGCGCTCCTGCCGGCGCTCGCCTTTCCGATGACGCCCCTGTTTCTTCTCGCGGGTGCGACGTTCGGCGTGAAGCTGGCGCTGATCGGAACCCTTGCCGCGCTCGCGGTGAACCTCACGCTCTGCTACGTGCTCGCGCGCGGCAAGCTACGCAAGCAGCTCGTTCGGGCACTACGCCGCTTCAACTACGACTTGCCCGACTTCGGCGCGCCCGACAGGAATGCGCTGCGCTTCTCGGTGATGACGAAGCTCGCGCCGGGCATCCCGGGCTTCGTCAAGAACTACGGGCTCGCCGCAGCGGGCGTGCCGTTCGGCATCTACCTCGGCGTGTCGATGGCGATCACTGGGGCGTACGCCGCGGCGTTGATCCTGCTCGGCGAGTCGCTCCTGACCCACGAGCTTCGGCCCGGCGTCATCGCCATCATCGTCGTCGCCGTCCTCGCGTTCGCGCTCTCGAAGGTGCTCAAGCGCCGTCGCAGGCCCACCGCGCACGCAGTGTGAGCGTTAGCCCTGGGCGTGTTAAGCTCGAGAGGTGCAGCTAGATGCCGGCACCATGCTCGGCAAGTACGAGGTGATGCGCAAGCTGGCGACGGGCGGGATGGCCGAGATTTACCTCGCGCGATCGCGCGGTGTCGCTGGGTTCGAGAAGCACGCGGTGGTCAAGCGCATCCTGCCGTCCGCGGCCGACGATCCGCGCCTGATCCAGATGTTTCTCGAAGAGGCCCGCCTCGCCGCGACGCTACAGCACCCGAACATCGCGGACGTCTACGAGGTCGGCGAGCATGCTGGAGGACCGTACTTCGTCATGGAGCACATCCACGGCCAGGATGTGCGCTCGATCCGCCTCGCCACCAGCGAGCGCAAGCAAGGTGTGCCCCTACGAATCTCGCTCGCGATCGTCCATGCCATCGCCTCCGCGCTCGACTACGCCCACGGCCGCTCCGACGCGAACGGCGCGAACCTCAACCTCGTGCATCGCGACATCTCGGCGAGCAACGTGCTCGTGAGCTACGAGGGCGCGATCAAGCTGATCGATTTTGGCGTCGCGCGCGTCACGAACCGAACGACCACGACGCAGGCGGGCATGATCAAGGGCAAGTGGCCGTACATGTCCCCCGAGCAGGTACGCGGCGTGGCCCTCGACCGGCGCAGCGATCTGTTCTCGCTGGGCATCGTCCTTTACGAGCTCACCGTCGGGCGACGGCCCTTCCACGGCGAGAGTGACTACGAGCTGACGCATCAGATCGTCCATGGAGCCCCGATCGCCCCGAGTGTGGCGGCCGAAGGCTATCCGCCCGCACTCGAGCGTATTGTCCTCAAGCTGCTCGCGAAGGATGTCGACGAGCGTTACCAGGACGCCGAGGAGATCTTGGGCGATCTGGACGGGTTTCTCGACGAGCATCACCTTTACATCACGCCCAAGAAGATCAGCAAATACATGCAGGCGCTGTTCGCGGACCGCATGGGGCCGATCGATCAGCCGCCCCCTAGACGCGCGGGCCGCGAAACGCCGCCGACGCCGCTGCCCGTCGTGATGCGGCTGACGCAGGAGATCCAGGCCGTCGCGTTGGATGCCGATGCGTCCGTCGCACTGGGATTCGACGAGCGGAACAACCCGCTTGCGGAGCTGAACGCCGAGTCCCCCGCCCAGCCGGTCGATACGATCACCGTCCGGACGGGGGAGCGCGAGGTCTTCGGGCTCGATAGTCCGAGCATGGTCGCGTCGACGGAGGACGCCTCGTCCGCCGCGCAGCCGGCCGATACGATCACCGTGCGAACGGGCGAGAAGGATGCCTACGGGCTCGACAGCCCGAGCATGATCGCGAGCTCCACGGCTGCGTCACGTTTGGCGAGGCAGTCGACCGAGACCAACTTCACGACGATGCCCGCACAGCCGAGACCGCGCGCGACCCCGGCACCCGCGCGACCGGCGACCGAAGAAAGCATCCTCCACGGGGATCAGGATGAATTCGAACGCATGCTCGACGGACATAGCATCCTCGAGCCCGTCGCCGTGCCCCCGCCGGCTGCACCTGTTGACACGCGGGCATCGACGAAGCCCAGTCTGGCTCCGCACGCGTCCTCGACCTGGTCCCCGCCCGTGGCACTGCAGGCGACGCAGCCCTGGGCGATGGGCAGCGAACCGAAGCACGTCGGCCACGGTTCACTGCCCGTCGAGCAGATCCGCGATCAGCCACCCGCACCTGTGCCAGCGACGCCCGCGGGGTATCGTCGCTGGCTCGTGGTACTCGTCGCCGTTCTCGTCACCCTTGCCGCGGCAGGCGGGGTGCTCTTGACGCGCTAGCTATCGGCGCGAGCACGCAAGGTGGTGGGGAGCGGAGTCTCGGCGGCAGCGCTACGCGCGCCGGTAGTGCATGGCGACGGCGCCACATCGGAGCGGCTTCGCCGAGATCAGCTCGAGTCGTCGCGTGCTGGGCAACCCACGTTGGTACAGGGTCGGGCCATGGCCGGCGATCCTCGGGTGAACCAGGAACTTGTACTCGTCGATCAGATCGAGCCGGTCCAGCTCGGTCGCGAGCAGGCCGCTACCGAGGAGCACGCCGGCCGGGGTCGCGTCCTTGAGGTTCTGCACGGCCGTGCGCAGGTCGCCGGCCAGGTGGTGGCTGTTGTTCCACAGGAAGCTCGTCCGCGTCGATGCCACCACGTACTTCGGCTTGGCATCCAGCTTGACCGCCCACGCGCGCATCGCCGGCGGGGCCTCCGCGTCGCCGCGGGCGACCGCCGGCCAGTAGCTCTCCATCATCTCGTAGGTGACGCGGCCCCACAGCATCGCGCCGCTCTCATCCATGAGGCGAGTGAAGAACGCGTGCGTCTCGTCATCGACGATTCCCTCCTGGTGGTCGACGCAGCCGTCCAGGGTGACGTTGATGCTGAAGGTCAGGAGTCCCATGCAGGGAGGCTAGCCCTCCGTACGCGCCGGCGGCGGCTTCAGGTCGTACTTCTCCATCTTGTGGATGAGTGCCGGCGCGACAGAGCCGGCGAGCGGCGCGGGTCTGGTTGCTGTTCTCGGCCTCACGATTCGCCGCGACGATCGCCACGACGATCGCCGCGCGCTCGACCTCGGCGACGTGACCGCGGACGTCCGCGGATGCGTCCCGGAAAAACAGAGACGCTCAAACAGCTGCCCGTCGTGGGTGGCGTCCGTACGCTCAGGTCCCAACGATGGCCAGATCAACGCCGTGCGCGTCGGCCTGACGCAAGCGTTCGAGAACCCCTACGCGAGACCGACGAGGTCTTCGAACGCAGCGTAGTAGCTGCGGCGGAATGCGGCGAGAGTTGCGGCGCCTGCGCTCGCGCGGTGCGTGACCAGGTTGCGGACCGCGGCGAGTGTGTGCAGCCGGTGCGCGAGCGACACGGTCTTCTCGGCCGAGGTCTTCGCGTTGCCGCCGAGCTTGAACATGTTCTTGAACCCGGTCGGGTGATCGACGGCGAACAAGACGAGAAGGCGCGCCCACTCGGTGACCGAGAGCGGTGAGTCGAGGCGCTTGCGGCGATGCTCTTGGAGCTCGCGCACCGCGTTCGGGATCGCGCGCAGCGGAATCTCGACGCGCGCACCGCCGACCTCGGCGGGGTCGCGCCATTTCGGCTCGAGCCAGCGCTGGAAACCCGGCCAGCTGCCTCCAATGACGCGATCTACGTAGTCGAACAGCGCTGCGGGCTCGCGCTGGAGCTGCGCCATGCGCGGCCCGAGCCACGCGTGCACGTAGTTCTCGAGCACCTTCATCCACAGCGTGATCGGCGGCGAGAGATCGGCGTCCTTCGCCGAGCTCGTCGAGTGGAACAGCGATTCGGCCGTGCGCAAGCTGCGGATCAGCGCGTCGAACCCGGCGAGCTTGGTCATCTGCGCGAAGCTCGGAAACGCGGCCGTGATCTGCGCATCGACGTCGACCGCCGGTGGTGCATCGTCGGCGTGTGCGGCCGTTGCGAGCTTCAAGCGCAGGAGTGGTTCGAACGCCGGATCGTCGGGGTCGATATTGCCCAGGGCCGTGTCGATGGCGGGCGCGAGCTCGGCGGCGTGGGGGCGCGCGATCGTGAGCGCCGCCGCGACGGCCCCGCGCGCGGTGGGATCGCCGTCGCCGCCGACGAACGCGATCGCCTGGGCGAGCGCGGCGGGCGTGCCGAGGCGCAACAGACCTGCGGCCGCGCGTTCGTGGACCGCCGGGTCATCGTCCTTGAACGCGGCGAGCATCACCGTCTCCGTCGACGCATCGGCGAGCTTGCCGAGGGCCCACACCGCAGCGCCGCGCACGGCAGGAGCCGCGTCGGTCGCCAGCGCTTCCAGCCTCGCGGCCGGGACCGCCCCTCCGAGTAACCCGGCGAGCTCCGCACCCGCTTCGCGCAGCCGTGGCTCGGGGGCGCCGAGCAGCTGGTTCGCGCGCGGTGCGAGGCTGGCAAGCAGGGACGGCTCGGGGCCGGCCGCGACGAGCGCGTTGCTCGCGGCACCGAGCACGCGCGGATCCTCCTCGCGCTTCACCTGCGCGACCACCTCGGCGGTGACGCCGGGCATGCCGAGCTCGCCGAGGGCGACGTAGGCCGCGAGCCGGAGGTCGGGTGGCTCGTTCGGCGTACACCGCTTCACGAGGAGCGGCGCGAGCTCGACGAGCCCGAGGTTGCCGGCGACATACGCCGACCGGCGGCGCACCATCGGCTCCGAGTCGTCGAGCATCGGTGCGACGAGGCGGGCGATCGCCGCGGCGTCCTGACCGCCACGCGCGCCGAGCTGGAGCGCCCACAACACCGCGCCGCGGATCTCCGCCGAGGGAGATGCTGCGAGGTCCCCGATGCGATCGAGGAGCTCGCTCGAGCTGGCGAATGCGCCCATCGCGCGGACCGCAGCGGCACGGAGCTGATCGTGAGTATCGGTGCGGTGCGCGAGCTCGGTCAGCGCGGTGCGTTCCCACGCTTGATCGGCTTCGATCGCCCCGACGGCACGCGCGCGCACCTCGATCGGCAGCGCTGCGCGCTCGGCGACGGAGAGCAGATAGCGCGTGATCTCCGCATCGCGCAGCTCGCCGAGGATCTGCACCACGCCCGCGGCGTCGTCGGAGAGCAGCACCTCGGCTTGCTCCAGCACGTCCGCGACAGGCAGCGTACGCAACCTGCGTGCGAGCACCGCGCGCACGGCGCGATCCGGCTCGCTGAGTGCGACGAGAAAGCGCTCGGCGGCATCACGGTTGCGCTCCGCCTTCAGAGCGCGCGAGGCCATGCTCGATGCGATCCGGATCTCGGCGTCGTCGTGACGTGCGAGCCGGCGCAACGTGGCGAGCACCTCGAGCGCGCCGAGCTCGGAGAGGTAGCGCACGGCCGCGATCTGCACCTCCGGCTCGAGGTCTTGATCGAGGACGTGGAGAGCGGCGTCCCGCCCCGCGGGCGAGCGGATCTCCGTGAGGGCCGTCAGCGCTGCGGCTGCCTCCATCGGATCATCGAGGATGAGCGGGACGAGCCGGTCGACGGCGCTCATCGCGCCCATGCGTCCTAGCGCTGCGATTGCCGCGCGCCGCAGGGGTGCGGGCTGCGTCTCGCCGAGGAATGCCGCCACCGACTCTTCGAGTGCCGGGAAGCCGAGTCCCCCCGCGGCCTGGAGCGCCGCTGTCGCGACCGTCATGTCGCGGTCGGAGAGCCGGCGGTGGACGAACGGAAGTAGCCAGATGTTGCGAAACCCGCGGCCCATCGCCGCCAGCACGCCGCGGCGATCGGCGCCGGTGTCGGCGATCCGCGCTGCCTCGAGCAACGCGAACGCCGCGCGCTCCGCGACCTCCCAGTCCGCACCAAGCGCGCGGCCTGCGAGGTCACCGAGGAGCCGGCACGCCTCGAGGCGTGCGGTGCGCGTCGGCGCCTGCAGCGAAGCAATGGCCAGCTGTTGAACCACGTCTCCCGCGCTCGCCTGCCCGTGCTCGAGCCGCGCGCGTAACGCCTGAGCGCTCGTTTCGTCGACCATCACGACGACGGTAACACCGGCTCACGGTATAGAGCGCAGGTGACCGATCGCTTCTGCATGTCGCTCGTCGCCGTCGATTCCGATATCGACGAGCTGGGTCATGTCGGCAACCAGGTCTATCTGCGATGGGTGCTCGACGTCGCGACGGCGCACTCGCGTGCACTGGGGTGGGACTACGAGCAGTACCGAGCCCTGGGGGCGGTGTTCATGGTGCGCCGTCACGAGATCGACTACGTCGCGCAGGTCACCGTCGGGCAGCAGCTCTCGCTGGAGACCTGGGTCGAGGAGTGGCGTCCCGCATCGTGCGTTCGCAAGACGGAGATCCTGCGCGATGGCAAGGTGGTCGCGCGCGCAGCGACGACGTGGGCGTTGATCTCGATCGCCAGCGGGCGCCCGGTGCGGATTCCCGACGAGATCCTGATCAAGTTCCGGTAGCGGCCGCGAGGATCGCGGCGAGCGCCCGCGGTTGCTCGAGCGTGGGATCGTGGCCGCACGCGGCGATGATCTCGACGCGTGCGGGGAGCGCGTTGGCGAGCGCGACGTACTTCGCATCGTCGGCGCCGACGACCAGCGTGCAGCGCGCATCGACGTAGCGGCGATAGTCTGGCATCTCGGCGAGGCCCATCACCTCGAGGCTGCGTGCGAGCTGTTCGGGATCGAGGCTCGCGCGGCGTGCCTTGCGCGCATCGCGCAGGGCCTGCGGTACACGGGCCTGCGTGGCGAACAAGGGCTGCGCTTCCCACGCGGCAAGAAACGCAGCGAGGCCTTCGGTGCGCAGCTTGGCTGCCCACGCAGCGTCGCTCGCGCGCCGCGCGGCGCGTTCGTCGTCGGGAATGCCTGGGTTGACGCTAACGAGCACTCCGCGCGGGACCCGCTTCGTCGCCACGAGGCCGAGTGCAACGCGTGCGCCGAGGGAATAACCGACGACGAGGTCACACGCGCCGATCTCGTCGGCGACGGCATCGAGGTTGGCATCCCACGTCGCGCGCACCGGGCCGCCGCCATGTCCGGGCAAGGGGACCGCGCGTGCAGGCGCCGGCGCGATGTCGTTCCACACCTCGGGTGAGCCGAGGAAACCGTGGAGAAGCGCGATGCGCACGCAAGCAACTTTACGGCAATCGGGCACGTGCGATGCAGCGCTCGCCCTCATGTGGTTCAGGACGCCGAAACAGTCACCGAAAGCTACGCAAGTCGCGCCGCCGGTCACTCCGACGCCGCAAAATTACGAGCCCACGGCATCTTCCACGCCCGCGCAAGGCGCCGACCAGGTGCAGGGGGCGGCCGGCGCCCCACGCGGCCGCGGGTTCTTCCGTCGGCATCCGGTGCTGACCGTTGCCGGCGCAGCCGGTGTAGGCCTCCTCGGTGGAATCGAGATGGCGCTCGGCGTCGCAGTGGGCGCCGGTGTCCTCGCTCTTATCCGCCCGAGCTCCTCGCAGCGCGCGATGTCCGAGGGGCAGGGCGCATGGCGTGAGCGGGCTCAGCAGCTGTGGGAGCAAGCGCCCGACGAGCTGCGCAAGCGCGCACGCGCCGTGGTCGAAGCAGCGCGCGGCCACAACGGCGCGACTGCGACCCAGGCGTAGTCGGGATCGGTCGCCGCGGAACGCGATCGGGGTACGTCTGCGTGCACCCCGATTCGGACCATTCGTCGAAGCTAAGAGTCGTTCGCCTTGATGTCGTGGTTCACCGCTTCGATCTCCTCACGCTCGCTCTGGGAGAAGGTGCGGTAGCCCCACCAGGCGAGGTTGAACCACGGCGGCGTGTGCACCTCGCGCTTCATCGCGACCTCGACGGCGCCGGCCGTGAAGAAGCCGAGCGTCGCGAGCGTGCCGAGATCGATGCTGCCCTTGGTGCGTAGCATCACCGCGCGATCTATCTCGTGCACGGCCAGCGCGGCGAGCTGTGCGAGTCTGCTGAGCCGCGGGACCTCGGTCGGCGGAGGCGGTGCTTCCCCGAGCGGAATCACGCGCTCTGCCGTCAGCGCGCGCGCGGCGGTGTCGACGAGAGTTGCCGGCACCACCTCCCGCTCGTGCTCGATCAGGATGCTGCCGGTGTAGGGGCGGACCTTGATCTCGTGAACGCCGGGCAATGCCGCGACCGCCTCGGCGACGGCCGTGGCCGCCGCTGCATCCTTGCGCAGCCACGGGGCACGCAGGCGCGTGCGCTCGGGCAACACGTGAACGACCTGGAGGTACCGCATCACGCCGCCGCCCGGACGCTGGCGAGCTGTCCACGCGCGCGCGCCCTCGCCTCGGCAATGAGGTCCGCGAGGTCCTCACGGGTGCGCGCGATGCGCACCATCGTGGCGTCCCCGAGCCGATAGAATGTGGTGAGGATCTCGAGTGCGACCGGACGCAGTCGGGGCGCGATGACTGCGCCACCTGCGCCGACACTCACACCGAGCAGGAATGAAGGGACGTGGACGGTCATCGAGGCTCCTTTCGTGACGAGGTTCCGGTGCGTACGATCTCGAGGAGACGGCGGCGGTGCGCGATCACGAGCGGCACCGCGGCCGCGATGGCGAAGTTGGCGAGGGCGTTCGGCACGGGCCCCTGCATGCGCAGCAGACTGCGCAGCGGCTGGACGGCCACGGCCGCGAGGTGCAACGCCGCCGAGCCACCGACCATCCACGTGAACCGGCCCTGCGAGCCGACGCGTTCGGCGCTGCGCGAGGCCGCGGCGTAGCCGAATTGCGACGCCCCGATGACGGCGAAGGCGGACAGCGGCCCACCGAGGAGCGCAGCGACACCCGCGAGCGCACCGAGCATGCTGCCGTCGCGCGCGATCTTGCGCCAGTCATTGTCGTCGAGGATCGGCGCTGATGGCGGTGCCGGCGGGCGCTCGAGGATGTTGGCATCACCTTCTTCGAGCGCGAGTGCGAGCCCGGGCAACGTGTCGGTCAGCATGTTGATCCACAACACGCCGAGCGGCGAGATCATCGGGCGACCGACGAGCGCACCGCCGGTCAGCAGCAACAGCTCGCCGAGGTTGCCCGCGACCTGGAACCGCACCGAGCGGTGCAGGTTGTCGCGCACGATCCGGCCCTCGCCGATCGCCGCGAGGATGGTCCGCAGATCCTCGTGTTCGAGCACGATGTCGGCGGTCTGGCGCGCGAGGTCGGTGGCCTGCACACCGACGGCGATGCCGACGTCCGCGGCCTGTAGCGCCGGTGCGTCATTGATACCGTCACCGGCCATCGCGACGACCTCGCCAGCCGCGCGTAGCGCCTCGACGACGGCGAGCTTGTCGGCGGGGGCCATGCGGGCGACGACGGAGATCTCGGCGAGCTGCTGCACTGCATCCGGGGCCGCGAGCAGTGCCGGCAGCTCGCTGCCCTCGATCACGCGACCGGTCAGGCCCACCTCGCGCGCGATCGCCGCGGCAGTCACGCGTTGATCGCCGGTGAGCATGACGGTGCGGATCTGCGCGCGCGCGGCGGTGCGCACGGCATCTGCCGCACCCGGACGCACGGGGTCGTGCAGGCCGACCAGGCCGAGGAGCCGCCACGCACCACGCGCGGCGCGCGCTGCGACCGCGAGCACGCGGAGGCCGTCTTCGGCGAGCTGCGCATTCTCGCGCAAGACCTCGCTGTCAGCGTCGAGGCCACACAGCGCCGCGATCTGCTCGGGGGCGCCCTTGGCGAGCTCGAACCGGCTGCCGTCTCGGGCGCGATGTTCGGTGCGGACGTAGTGGGTGCCGTTGCTGCGCTCGTGCAGTGCCTCGCGGACGAACCGCGCCGACAGCGCCTGCGGGTCGAGGCCAAACTCGGCTGCCGCATGGACGAGCGCGCTCTCCGTCGAGCTCCCCGAGAGGTGCAGCTTCCCGCCGTTGTCACGGTGATAGTCGAGCTCGCTGTTGAGGACGGTGGCGGCGAGGAGCGCTGCGATCGGGCCATCGGCGGGGTAGGGCACTTGCGCGAGGCGACTCGCGGCGATGCGGTGTCCCTCGAGCCACAGCGTCTCGAGCTTCATCTGGTTCTGGGTCAACGTGCCCGTCTTGTCGACACACGCGACGGTGACGCCACCGAGCGTCTCGGTCGTGCCGAGCCGGCGCACGATCACTCCCCGCTCGCGCAGTCGCGCCATCGCGCGCACCAGCGCAGCGGTCGAGGTCACCGGCAACCCCTCGGGGATGGTCGCGACGCCGAGCGCGATGGTGTCGCGCATCACCTCGAGCGGCCCGCGCCGCCATGCGAGCGAAGCGATCGCCGACACGCCGGCTGCGAGCGTGCCGGACCATGCGAGCCGTGAGGCGAGCGCGTCGAGGCGCGTGGCGAGCCGCGCACGTGGGCCCCGCGAGCTGGTCGCGAGCCGCTGCACCTCGGCCACTTCGGAGGCGCTGCCACACGCCGTGATCAGCGCGCGCCCGTGGCCCGCGGCGATCGAGGTCCCGCGATAGATCATGCCCGCGCGCTCGGCGAGCGGCGCATCGCGCGGCGTCGCCCGTATCTGCTTGCGCACCGGCTCGCTCTCGCCCGTCAGCATCGACTCGTCGACCAGCAGGCGGTGGGCGTCGACGAGCCGCGCATCCGCCGGGACGATATCGCCCGCGCGCACCAGCACGAGATCGCCGTGCACCAGCTCGGCGGCAGGGATCGTGAGCGGCTTGCCACCACGCACCACGTCGGCGGTACCGGCCTCTGCGCGTTGCCATGCGGCGAGCAAGGTCTCGCTCTTGCGCTCGACGTGGTAGCCGATCGCGGTGTTGAGTCCGAGCACCGTGACGATCGCACCGGCGTCGACAACGTCGCCGAGCAAGAGTGCGATCACCGCCGAGCCCAGCAGCAGCGCCGAGGGCAGGTTCGCGAGCTGCGACGCGGCGAGACCGAGTCGGGAGATCGGGCGCACGCCTTCGAGCACGTTCGGGCCGTAGCGCTCGAGGCGCCGCTTGGCTTCGCGCTCGGTGAGGCCTGCGGTCAGATCTGTGTGGAGCGCAGCGACGACCGTCTCGACGCTGAGGGCATGCGCGGACGCCACCGGCGAGCTGCCGTTCCGTTTGGCTTCCCGCGCATGGACGCGCGCGAGCGTGGCGAGCTCGTCGAGTAGCGGTGCATCCGGCGTGACCTCGATCAGCACGCGCCCGGAGCGCGGATTGGCGTGGACGCGCGTGACGCCAGCGCGCTCGGCGACGCTCTGTTCGATGCGCGCGGCGAGCTTGGCATCGCCCAGCAGCTTGTTGACCTCGAGACGGATCCGTCCCGCGGCCCGGGCGTGACGAACCAGCGCGCTAACGATCTCGGCGTCTCTCTCGGTCAGGGCGAACACCGACCGAGGTGGAGCAAGTTTCATGCACGTGCATCAACCGCACGCGCGCGAGGGCGCTCTCGGCGCCCTGCCTAGAGGACGGTGGTCTGCGGCGCGACGACGAGCTTGATGAACTCTTCGCGCGTCGCGAGGTGCTCGAGGAACACGCCCCGGACGCCGCTGGTGACGAGTCGCGCCTCGTGTGCACCGACGCCGCGCGCCGCCATGCACATGTGCAGCCCCTCGATGTAGACGGCCGAGCCTTGGCTGGCGAGGTTCGTGTGCAGGATGTCGGCGAGCTCGTGGGTGAGGTCCTCTTGCAGGCGCGGGCCGCGCGCGATCAGGCGCGCGAGGCGAGAGAGCTTGGAAAGCCCGAGCACCTTCTCGGTCGGGATGTAGGCCATCGAGATCCGGTAGATGACCGGCAGCAGGTGGTGCGGGCACACCCCGAAGCACGTGTTGTGCTTCGAAATGACCATCTCCGTGTACTTCGCCGGGAACGTCTTCGCGAGCAGCTCCTCGACCTCGAAGCGCACATGCTTCTTGTCGTGGATCAACTGATGGAGGCCTTTGGCCGCGCGCGCCGCCGTGTCGACGAAGTTTTCGTCGTGCGTGTCGTAGCCGAGCTGACGGATGCCTTCGAGGATCTTGTCGTACCCCTCTTTGAAGAGGGCGAGGGCCTTGTGGTCGAGGTCCATGGTGTGTCCTGGTACTTCGTCAGGATCGCCGTCGTAGCGGCGGCGACACCGAGCTGCTTGGCTTCTGCGATCGGAACGCGCGCGATGGCGTCGTAACTCGGATCCGCCGGCTGGACAAGACGCGGCGGCATCCCGGCGCGAATCACGGTCACGCGCAGGCGCCGGTGCGACAACGTCTGATCGTGGTAGGCAACGGGTTCCTCGTCGACGGGGACGCCCAACCGATCGACGAGCTCGCGCGGCGGCAGCTCCCATAGCCCGCCGAACAGCCCCTCCGGTGTACGCCGCACGAGCACGACCTCGTCGGCCTCGGCGATCCACACGAGCGTGCGTGCGAGGAGCGGCAGGTCCTTCTCCTTTTTGCGCGGCGGGGTCACCGGAAACGCGTCCTGGCGGCCCGTGCGCTTGGCCTCGCAGTGCGCCGCGATCGGACATACGAGGCAGCGCGGTTCGACGGGCGCGCAGACCGTCGCTCCGAGCTCCATGAGGCCCTGGTTGAGCGAGCCCGGCGCCGTACGCGGGGGGAGGGCGGTCATCAGCGCACCGGCCTTCTCCCACAGCGCTTTCTGCCCCGCGGACGACTTGATGTCGTGCGTGATGGCGAACACGCGCCCGAGCACGCGCGCAACGTTGCCGTCGACGAGCGGTGCACGTTCACCATACGCGATCGACGCGATCGCACCCGCGGTGTACGGCCCGATGCCTGGGACCGCGCGCAGCTCGCTCGCCGTGCGAGGCAAGGTGCCGCCCCACTTCGTGCCGACCTCCTTTGCGCCGGACCACAGGTTCCGCGCGCGCGAGTAGTAGCCGAGGCCTGCCCATGCGGCGAGCACGTCGTCGAGCGGTGCGTCGGCGAGCGCGGTCACCGTCGGGAACTTCGCCATCCACCGCTCCCAGTACGGGATCACGGTCGCCACGCGCGTCTGCTGCAGCATGATCTCGCTGACCCAGATCGCGTACGGGTCACGCGTGCGGCGCCACGGTAAGTCGCGCTTCACGCGCTCGTAGTGTTCGACCACGGCGGTCGCGATCGCCCGCTCCGCGTTCACGATCACTCGGCGCGAATCGGCCACACGCGCCACGCGACGCCGCCATTGGCGGTACGCACGACGACAGCGAGGTCACCCTCGGTCGGATCTTCGAGCTCGACCTTCAGATACGCGTCGGGCAGATCGAAGTCGTACATCGTCCCGCACGAGGTCAACCAGCGCACCTGATCGGGCGGCGCGAACGGCACCGACAGCGGCACCTCGACCTCCTTGCCGACGACCAGCTCGGCCGGCGTTGCATCGGCAGCGACACCGTTGATGGTGGTCATGCTGTCGATCACCGGGTTCTGCGCGGATTCGCCGAGCCACACGACCTTGGTCGCCGCGAACGGGCCCGCGCCCGATGGGAACGCGCTCGCATCGGCGGCGACGCCGACGGTGACCGGCACCGGCTTACCGGGCTCGATCCCGAGCTCCTGGCGCACCGCGACGAGGCGCTCCTCGAGCGGCGCGGTCACGCCCCAGCCCTGCGAGTTGACGGTGACGAGATCCGCGAGGCTCTCGGGCGAGACGACCTGCGCAGCCAGCGGCGCGACTTCGATCGGCGCGTCGCCGACACGCGCGACCAACATATCGAGGATGGCGCGCTCGCCGGGGACGATGCGCGGTGGCGTCGCACGGACGGCGACGATGCGGTCGTGGTCGAGCTGCCACTCGGGATCGATGTCGTCGGCGCAGCCGACGGCGAACACGAGGGACGTACACGCGAGGAGCGAGAGGCGGTTCACAGGATACCCCGGAGCCCGATCGACGGGATGATGGGCAGCGAGCGGAACGCCGAGCGCTGCGTGTAGTCGTAGCTGTAGAAGTACGTGACGATGCTGTCGTTCATGTACGTGTTCTGGACGTCGAGGAACACGGTCGCCGCCAGCGGGCCCCACTTCCACGAGTAGTCGATGCGTGCGTCGAACTGGTGGTGGATCGGTGCACGGCCGGAGTTCACCTCGGCATTGACCGGGATGTAGAGGTTGCGATCGCTGTCGAACACCGAGCCGACGATCGGCGTGTACGGCAGACCCGAGTACAGCTGAAAGCGACCGCCGAGCTGCCAGCGGCCCTTCTTCCAGCTCGCTGCGGCGTTGAGGCTGTGCGGCTGATCGAAGTCGAACAGGCGTTCCGCCGCGCCCGGACGATCGACGCGCGTCGAGTGCGAGTACGAGTAGCTCAGCCAGCCGAACCAAGGACCGCCGCGATACGTGGCGAGCAGCTCGCCGCCGTAGGTCATGCCGCGGCCGTTGTTCCCGAGCTGGCTTCGCTGCGTCATCGTCACCGGATCGGTCACGATCTCTTGCGTGAGCAGGTGCGAGCGATCGGTGTAGTAGCCCGAAGCCTGCACGCGCACGCCTTCGCGCGGTTCGTACTGGAGGCCGATGATCGTCTGCTTGCTGCGCTCTGACTTCGCGGTGTCAGACAGCAGCTCCGACTGATACTCCGGGGGACGGCTGAACGCGCCCGCCGACAGGCGGAGCTTCCACGCTTCGGCCAGCTTGATCTGCATCTCGCCGCGCGGCTGGATGCGGACCTCTTCAGGCTTGCCGTAGATGTCGGCGCGCACGCCCGCTTGCAAGCGCACGCGCGGATGGAACGAGGCGGCCGCGGCGGTCCACATCGCGAAGTCGGGCGTCCACACACTCCCTTTAAACTTCACCGACGTGTCCATCGGGTCGAATACCGGGTTCGCTTCTCCTTCGCGGCGCTCGACGGGGAGCGCGAGATCGAACGAGCCGCGGCCGACCTGCGCCTCGCTGCCCACGCGCCACTCGACATCCTTGAGGCCGATCGCCTCGGGCTCGTTACGGCGCACTTCAAAGCGCGGTGTGACCGTCGGCTGTTTGATGTCGATGTACTGGTACAGCCCGGACTCGAACGTGAACTGCTGGGCGAGGCCCGACAGCGCGAAATAGCCAGACCACGGTCCATCCTTGAACCGCGCGGCGGCCGTGAGCCGGACGAACCGGGTGCGGTTGAAGAACCGCTTACTCTCGGCGTTCTCGTTGTCGTCATCGGTGGTGAACAGCTCGAACACGTCGTCGGTGCCGAGGGCGGACACCATGAGGTTCCAGCGCTCCGAGATCTCGTGGTCGATGCGCAACTGACCGTCGAAGTAGCGGGGCACCGTCGTCAAGGAAAGATTGGCCGAGTCGGGGATCACCGATGGCAGGACGAAGTCGATCGTCGAGCGGCGCACCGCCCCCATGTACGTCGTCTTCTTGCCGATCGGCCCCTGCGCGAGCACGCCGCCGTCGATCACCGACACTTCAGCTTGCGTGCTGCGCTTCTGATCGCCGGCGCGCGTCGTCAGCAACACGACACCGGACGACGCGCGGCCGTAGGCGACGTCGAAGCCGCCGGGGATGTAGTCGAGCGACGCGATCGTCTCCGCCGGCGTGATCGCGCGGAACCCGATGTTGTGGAACAGCACCGGGACCTCGAAGTTGTCGATCATGACCTTCGAGTCCTGCGGCGACGAACCGCGGATCACGACGCCGGAGTAGCCGAGGGGCAGCTGCAGATTGACCACGCCGGGCATCACGGTCAGCGCGCGAACGATGTCGCCGCCGGTACCGGGCACGCGCTGCAGCTCCTGCCGATCGAGCTGCGCGGCGCCGGGGGCCACCGCGGGCGCCTCGCTCTGAATCTCGATCGTCTCGCCGAGCTGCTCCTCGGTCAGCAGCACGACGTCATCGATCAGCTCGCCCGTGACCGTCGCGAGGCCGACCCCGTAGTCCTTGTGCGAGACCACGAGCGTCGCGCCGATCGGTGCGCGGATCTTGAACCGGCCTTCGCGATCGCTCTTGCTCGCCTCGGTCGAGCCTTCGAGCGTGACCTCCGCGTTGCGTACCGGCCGGCCGAGCGCATTGATCACGCGACCGAGCACCTCGACGGTCGGGACGTTGGGATCGAGAGGCTGCGGCTGTTCGGGGGTGGGCTGCTCGGGGGCAGGCTGCTCGGGCGCCGGCTGTTCGGGTGCGGGTCCGGGCTGCGCGAGGGCCGGCGTCGCCGTGAGGAGCGATGCCAGCGCGATGCGACGCAATGCGGACAACTGCTTCATGGTCGGTGCGCGAGGTTAGCAACCTGCGTGCCCTTCGATCCCACTCGTGTGCAACAGAGTTATCCGTCGAGCACTGCCAAGGAATCCGACACTGTCTTTCAGAACGACAGCCGCGACACCCTGCCGCACTAGGTACGATGGGCGCGCTTGTCGTCGCGAAGCGCCAGGTCCGCGCGGTCGGTCAGCGCCGCCAGCGTTTCGTGCTCGGCCGCCTCGACCACCCCGAAACTCGCGGTGACAGTTCCGTCGCACAGCTTCGCGTCGCTGATGTACTGCCGACACCGCTCCGTGAACGTCTTGGCGCCTTCGAGCGCGGTGCCCGGCATCATGATCGCGAATTCGTCACCGCCGAGGCGGAATGCGGCATCCATCACGCGCGTGTGCGTGTTGAGGATGGTCGCGATGTTGCGAAGCAGCTCGTCGCCCGCGGCCTCGCCGAACCGATCGTTCGCGGTGTTGAAGCCATCGAGATCGAGCAGCGCGAGCGAGAATGTCTGACCGTATCGGGTTCGCCGCGCGAGCTCGACCTCGACACGCTCCTCGAATGCCCGGCGGTTGAGCAGCCCGGTCAGCGCGTCGTGCGTGTTGTCCTTGGGCGGCCGCGGGTAGCTACGGGTGCGGTGCAGCGCGATCGAGATGATCGGCGCCAGGAGCCGCAGCGTCTCGATGTCTTCCTCGGTGGCTGCCCCGCCCGAGACGCCCAACGCCCCGACCGCATATTCACCATGCAGCAGGGGCACCGCGATCGCGCTGCCATCTTCCGAGCGGAGCGCCTTGCGGGCGGCCACGCACCGACCCGACAGGCTCGTCTTCTGCGAGAGTCGGAGCCCCAGCTGCTGCTTGTTGGTGGCCGCCCGGCCGACCATATCGTCGCCCTCGACCAGCTCGACGGTAGCCGAGGTGGCCTCGGTCAGTGGCGCGGCGCGCTCGGCGACGAAGCGCATCACCTCGTCGCCGTTCATTCCGGCGGCAGCGATCGCGTTCTGGAGCTCGATGATCGCGAGCAGGCGCTCGGTCCGAGGTGCGTTCTCCGCCATTGTCCGGATGATATACGGCCGCCGAGCGAGTTGGGTTATCGGGGCACGATTTCGAGAGGCCGCATCATCTCGTTGTCCTCGTGTTCGAGGATGTGGCAGTGCCACACGTACGAGCCCACGTGCCGACGATGCGGGTGATGGTGCCCGGGAACATCACGATGGTGTCCTTGGGGCCGGCGAGGCACGCCTCGACGGGAACCGGGGGCCGGTGACGTCGTCATCGAGGTTCCGCACCGGGGTGCGCGCGAGCGGCTCAGTACGCAGCCTCAGGGCACACGCGTACGTCGAGCCACACGGGCCAGTGATCCGATCCATCGACGAGCTCGACGCCAGCGCCGACGATGGGGAGGGCGCGGGCATAGATGTTGTCGGTCCGCATGCCCAGCACCGGCACGCGCATGGTGGTGGCATCCGCCGAGATGCCGCTGATGAACTTCTTGGCGCGCATGTAGTCGTCGATCACGAGCGCTTGCTCCTGGCCCACGATCGCTTCGGTCTCGGAGAGCGGCACGAGCGATGCTGCCCACGCATAGGGGTTGGTGTTGAAGTCTCCGCCGATGACCAGCCGCTCGTCGACCTCGTTGACCGCGGGGTGCAACTGGCGCACGCGATCGACCGGCCCGAGGCGCACGTCGAGGTGTACGTTCACCAGCTGCAGCGGCGCGCCCGCGAGGTCGATCGTCGTGGCGAGCGCGTTGCGTGCGCGCGAACGGATCGGCTGATCGAAATACGGTAGCTCGCGCACGGCGGCGGCCGTGATCGGGAAGCGCGACAGCGTGGCGATGCCATGGGTGCCGCTGCCTTCTTCGCGCGCCGGTGCGTAGACCCAGGTCATGCCGAGCGCGCGCGCGAGCTCCTCGGTGCGCGATGCTGGCTCGCCTGGGTATGCCTCGATCTCCTGGACGAACAGCACGTCGGCGCGCGCGATCTCCGTCGACTCGCTGATCGCGCGCGCGAGGCCAGCCGTGTCCTCGCCGAAGTGGACGTTCCAGCTCGCGATGCGCAGCGTACACGTCGCGGCCGGCGGCGCAGGTGGTGCGGGCCCGACCTCAGGCAACAGCGCGCCGCTCATCGTCTCGACGGGTTGCCACGGGGTGCCTTCGTCGAGCTGCTGCGTACAGCCGGCGGCGAGGAGGACGAGCACGAGTTTCTTCATGGACGGAATCCGATCGCGAAGCCGAGCCAAGGGGTGACACCGCCTTCACCGGCGACGACCGAGCCACTGGTGCGAAACACGACGTGCTGGGTCGCGCGCTCCCAGCCGAGCGATGCGAAGCCGCCGCCGCCGGAGTCGGTCATGCCGTCCCAATCGTCGACGGGGGATGGGATCCGGCTGTGCACGAACGCGGCGCCGAGCTCGGCGAACAACGCGTTCTTCACGCCACGGACGATCGTCGCGTGGACATACGGCGCGAGCGTGAGCAGCTGCTGCTCGCGCACCACCGCGAACGAGCCCGCCGCACCGAGCGAGAGGCGCGGCGTGATCGCGAGCTCGTAGCCGATGCCGTAGAGCCCGCCTTTGCCGAACAGCTCGCCGTAGAAGAGGTGCCGGCTTGGAGCTTCGGAGCGCGGAGCGGTCGCATGGACCTCGTCGGCATGCGCCGGCCCGGCGCAGAGGAGTGCACTGCCCACCGCGTAGATCGCACGCATGGAGAGTGCGACCGTAACTTCCCGCGCGCCGTTGCCCAGGTGCTCGCGGTTGCCGGCGCTTGCCGCCCTCGGAGGTTCGCCGAGGCCAGCGTGCTCTCACGATGCGCGGGCTTCGCGAGCAGGTGGGCGCACGCTTACACCCTACTCAGGTTCCCTTGCGATTACGTCGTACCCCGTCCGTGCTCGCACTGCTGCTGTTCGGCGGAATCGTGCATGCACAGACGCCGGCTCCGACGAACCCGCCTCCTCCCAAGATCCCCACGCCGGCGCAGGCCGCCGAGCTCGTGGAACCCCCGATCACGCCGCCGGAACCGGTCATACTGCGTCGCAGTCCTGGATGGGCGGCGATCCACGTTCTCGGCGTCAACGTCGCGTTCTCCGCGATCGGGCTAACGGTCCTCGACAAGGACTACCTCAAGATCTCGCCTAGGACGATCTGGGACAATGTCCGCGGCGGGTGGGCATGGGACGACGACGCGTTCACCACGAACCAGTTCGGTCACCCGTATTTCGGCAACCTCGCGTTCAACGCAGCGCGCTCCAACGGCATCGGGTTCTGGGGCTCTGCACTCGCGAGCTTTGCGGGCAGCTTGTTCTGGGAACTGGTGATGGAGAACGCGACGCCGTCGATCAACGACCAGCTGTTCACACCGGCGGGCGGCATCATGCTCGGCGAGTCGCTGTTCCGTCTCGGCGAAGCGATCCGCTGGCGCGATCGTTCGTTCCCGAGTCGCGCGCTCGCCGCGATCGTCGATCCGATGGGCGCGGTCAGTCGCTGGACGCACGGCGATGCCTACGCGCTCGCCCCGCCCCCGCCGCACTTCGGCTTCCTGTCGTTCGGCTGGAACGGCCTGTCCGTCGATCTCGGCGCCGCCAGGGGCGAGCGGTTCGAAGGTGTGACCTCGCGCATTCACGGCGCGATCTATCAGACCTACGGCATCCCGCTCGACGCGAGCTTTCGGCCGCGGCGCCCGCTCGATCACTTCGACCTGCTCGTTGAGGGTGACTACGGGGAGGACGAGTCGTCGGCGTCGTTGCACGTGCGCGGCTTGTTGTGGGGGCGTGCGGCGCGCCTCCAGCGCGGCGGCGCTATCGGTGGCGTGATGGCGACCTACGACTTCGCGAACCTGTCGCCGACGCGCATCTCGGCGGTGTCGCTCGGCCTCGGTGGTCTCGCGCATCGGCCGATCGGCGACGAGCAGTTTCTTCAGGCGGGGATCTACGCGGGTGTGATTCCGTACGGTGGTGCGGGCATCAACGTGCTCGCTGATCCCAGCGACGGCGAGAGCTCGCACTCGAGTTACCATCGCGGTCCGGGCGCGCAGGGCACGCTCGACCTGCGGCTCGGTTGGCGTGACCACGGGCTCGCGTACCTCACCGGTCGTGGCTACTACATCAACGGCAACGTCTTCGACGACGGAAGCGAGTGGGTGAGCCACCTCCGCGTCGGCCTGATCATCGGCGTCGTCGCGCCCCACGCGTTCCAGATCGAAGGCATGCTCGCGTCGCGGAGCGGACGGTTCACCGACGGGCGTCGGGACGTATTCGACAGCACGGCGCAGCTGAGAATCTCGTACACGTTCGTCTCGGACTTTGACTTCGGTGGTGGTCCTGCGACGGATGCGACGCCGAGGTGACGCATGCGACAAGCGAAATTGCGCAGCGAAGCGGAGCAACTTGTGAAAATTCGCTCGGTAGAACCTGTCGCACGGCGCTACGTTCGCGCGCGATGAAGAGGTCGCGTGTTTCCCGTCGAGACGTGTTGCGTGGTGGCCTCGCCGCAGCCGCGCTCGGGCTCGTTCACTCCGCATGCTCCAAGGCCGCGCCGGCGACGACGCCGGCACCCAAGCCCGCGGAGCCGCCACCCAAGCGGCGGATCCTGATCCTCGGTGGTACGGGCTTTCTCGGACCGAAGACGGTCGAAGCTGCACTCGCGCGCGGGCACACGGTCACGATCTTCAACCGCGGCAAGCGCGAGAAGATCCAGCCGCTCGAATTCAACGTCGAACATCTGTACGGCAACCGCGATCCGAACCTGACCGCCGATGATGCGCCGGGCTCGCCCAAGGGGCTCGAGCAACTCGTCGGGCGCGAGTTCGACGTCGTGATCGACAACTCGGGCTACTTCCCGCGCATGGTGAAGGCATCGGCGGAGCTGCTCGCGAAGCAGGGCGCCAAGCAATACATCTTCATCTCCAGCATCTCCGCCTACGACGAGAACCCGGCGCACGGCGGCGACGAGACCACGCGCCTCGCCAAGCTCGCCGATCCCACCGTCGAGACGATGGGTGAGCAGTTCGAGAACTACGGCGGCGCGAAGGTGCTCTGCGAGCAGGCCGTGCAGGCGGCGATGCCCGCGGGCGCGACCATCGTGCGCCCCGGCTACATCGTCGGCCCCGGCGACCCGACGGATCGCTTCACCTACTGGCCCATGCGTGCCGCACGTGGCGGCGACATGCTCGCGCCGGGTGCGCCCGACGATCCGCTGCAGTGGATCGACGTGCGCGATCTGGCCGAGTGGCTCGTGCGCCTCGCCGAACAAGGCACCACGGGCGCGTTCAATGCGATCGGACCGGCAACGCCCGCGCGCTGGGGCGACGTGCTCGAGACATGTGTCGCGGCGGCGCCGGGGGCGAAGCTCGTGTGGGTCCCCGCTGCGTGGCTCGAGAACGCCGGGCAGGGCGGCGAGGACGCGTTCCCGATCTGGGTGGCCCCGACCGGCAAGTTCGTCGGGTTCCATCGTTGGAACAACGATCGCGCCGAGGCCGCTGGACTGACCTTCCGGCCGATCGACAACACGGTCAAGGCCATCCTCGACTGGTTCCCCAAGGAGCTCGAGCGGCGCGTCCGCGTCACCCACGAGCTGACGGAGGCCGCCAAGGCCAAGGGCACACCGCCGCCGAAGCTGGCAGATCCGACGAAGCTACGCGTCGCGCCGACCTTCGAGCGCGAGCAAGAGCTGCTCGCGAAGTGGCGCGCGGAAGGTCAACCCGCGAAGTAGCGCACGACCTCCCCGAACCGTGCCCACGTCGTACATCCGGTCCGGTTCACGTCGGGGCCACGAGCGCCTCCACCGCGGCGACGCCAGCCTGATCGGGCCGAGGCCCACATGCGGCTGCAGGTCCGTTGGTAAACCCGACGTTGCGTTTCCCCTCGCCGCCGTACCCGGCGGCCCAAGACCGCCGAAGCCCGACATCCCTTGCGGGCACAGCGTTCGCAGCGTGCATCGCGCATGGTCCGTTGCACGCGATCGCTGCTAGTGGTGATGGCCACCGCGCTTGGCTGCGGAGATCCCGCGGGCGCACCCGACGCAGCTCCCGCACTCGATGCGGCTCCGGCGTGCGGCGCCGAGGTCACGCCGGCGCCTGGTCTGGTCGTCATCGCGGGGGAAGGTCCGGTCCGCGGGGCGCGGAGCGGTGAGACCTTCGCGTACCTCGGGATCCCGTTCGCTCAGCCACCCCTCGGTGACCTGCGCTGGCAACCACCGCAACCCCTCGCGTGTCGCACCAGCACGCTCGAGGCCACGACGTGGCCGGCGGCCTGCCCGCAGAAGACCACGCCGCAGGACGGGTCGACATCGCAGATCCTGGGTGAAGAGGACTGCCTGTTCCTCAACGTTTGGCAGCCCGTGCCGCCCAGCGCGGCGCCGCGCGCGGTGATGGTCTGGATCCATGGCGGCGGCAACATGCAAGGTGCGTCTTCTCAGCAGGAGCTCGGGACCGAGTTGTTCGATGGGCAGAAGCTCGCCGAGCGCGGCGACGTGATCGTGGTGAGCATCAACTATCGGCTCGGGCCCCTGGGCTTTCTCGCTCACCCTTCCCTCACCGCGGCCTCTGGCGTTGGGAGCTCCGGCAACTACGGGCTGATGGATCAGATCGCGGCGTTGACCTGGGTGAAGGCTCACATCGGATCATTCGGCGGCGATCCCGACCGCGTGATGATCTTCGGCGAGTCTGCGGGCGGGGTCGACGTCTGTATGTTGCTCGCGTCGCCGATGGCCGCCGGCCTGTTCTCGCGCGCCGCGATCCAGAGCGGTGGTTGCCCATCCACGAGCCTCGCGGTCGGCGAAGCGCGCGGCGCCGAGTATGTGGCCTCGATGGGCTGCGGCGCTGCCGCCGATCCGATCGCGTGCCTGCGCGCGATCGCCCCTCTAGACTTGGTCAAAGATCTGCCGCCGCTGTTCTCCAACGGCCGCTTCGCCGGTGCGTTCGGCCCGATCGTCGACGGCACGGTGATCCCGCGCGCGCCAATCGAGGCGTTCGCCGCGGGCGACTTCAACCAGGTTCCGCTGATCCTCGGCAGCAATACTGACGAGGCCTCGCTGATCATCCCGCAGGTCGGCACGACCCCCGCAACCTGGGCGGCACAGCTCGACACCGCGTTCGACGAGCCGCTGTTGTCGCGCGCGCTCGCCCTCTACCCTCCCGGCACGACCGCGGCTCAGGCACGCGCATCGCGGGTCGCGTTCACCGGTGACGCTCAGTTCATCTGCCCGGCACGCGTGATCGCGCGCACCATCGCCGACGCTGCGACCACGCCGGTGTGGCGCTACGAGTTCCGCCACGCCGTGAACGCCAGCGGCGCCTTCCATGGCATCGAGATCTTTTTCCTGTTCAACACGCTCGAACAGAGCGATGCCGGGCCCTTCATGACCGACGCGGATCGAGCGGTCTCGGCGACGACGCTCGACTACTGGACGCGGATGGCGAAGGCCGGCGACCCCAACGACCCGAGCGCCGTCGCCTGGCCCCGCTACGATGCCAGTGTCGAGCCCTATCTGGGCATCGCAGCACCGCCGGTCAACGACACCAGGCTTCGCGATGCCGCGTGCGACTTCTGGGACGTCATCTACGCCGCGACGGGGACATAACGGCGTCAGGACGCGCGTCGAGCCAGCCCATGACCTGGCCATGACCTGGCGATCGCGGTTCGGCGCCGCACATGCAGCTCGACGTCGCGCCAGGACATCCCGTTCCGCGCCCAGGTGCCGTCGAGGAGGAGCCCCGCTCCCCCACGCGCGGTCACCGCGCAGCCTACAGCCCGAGTGCGCTCAGCCCCGCGTGGTCTGGCGGCCGTGCGTACCGCAGATCCCAGCGGAACAGCCGATCTGCCTCGGCGATCGGCAGATCATTGATGCTGGCGTACCGCTCGGCCATGTAGCCGTCCCGGTCGAAGAGCCAGTTCTCGTTGCCATACGAGCGGAACCAGTGGCCGCCATCGTCACGCCACTCGTAGGCGAAGCGGACGGCGATGCGGTCGCCGGCCACCGCCCACAGCTCCTTGATCAGCCGATAGTCGAGCTCGCGGCGCCATTTTCGGGCAAGGAACGCCTCGATCTGGTCGCGCCCCCTGAGGAACTCGGCGCGGTTCCTCCAGCGGCTGTCCGTGGTGTAGGCGAGCGCGACGCGGGCCGGATCCCGACTGTTCCAGGCGTCTTCAGCCATCCGCACCTTACGGATCGCGTCGTCCACGCTGAACGGCGGCAGCGGCGGGCGAGGCGCGCTCACGATCCCCGCTCCTCGCCGTTGCCGGCAAGCCTGCGCCGCAGCCGAGCGTTCTCGGCTTCGAGCTCGTCCAGGCGCTGACGCATCGGCGCGAGCGCTTCGACCAGCTCGGCCTCGGTGAAGCGCGGGGTGATGTGCTGCGGGCAGTTCCAGTCGAATGCCTCGACCTCCACCACCAGATACCGTTCGACCTTCGCGCGCGCGGCGGTGCCGACGTCTTCACCGTCGGCGACCGACAGCCGGCCGAGCAGCTTCAGGCGGCTGCGGTTGGGATAGTCCATCAGGAACAGCGCGACGCGAGGGTCGGCCGCGGTGTTGCCGAGCGTGATGTACTGCCGGTTGCCGCGGTAGTCGGGGAAGCGGAGGTGGCGCTCGTCCACCACCTGGATAAAGCCGGGCGGGCCGCCGCGATGCTGGATGTACGGCCCGCCTGTCTCCGAGACGCTGGCCAGGTAGAAGCTATCGCGCGCGGCGATGAAGTCCGCTTCGGCGGGACCGAGCCGGTCGTGTGTGGCCGCGCCGCCGTCGAACTTGGCGTAGATGGCGCGGCTACCGTGCGCGGCTTGCGCCGCCTTTACCGACGGAGTGCCGGTGATCTCGAGGAACCGGTGGCCCATGGCATGTCTCCTTGCGAAGGGTGGTGCCGGCGGGGGCCGTGGCCCGCCGGTGAGAGGTGTCACGCCGCTTCGGTGGCGCGCACGACCGGGAAGTCGATGTCGGTCTGCGCGACGTTGTTGACGAAGTTCGTGAGCACGTTGACGGCCACGTTGGCCACGATCTCGACGATCTGCGCGTCCGTGTAGCCGGCGAGCTTGACCGCGGCCAGGTCGGCATCCGTCACCTTGCCCTTCAGCTCGACGATCTTCTTGGCGAACGACACCGCCGCGTCGGCCTTCGGATCCGTGGAGTGCCCGCGACGGTTGGCCGCCATCTCGGCGTCGTCCAGCTTGGCGAGGTTCGCGCCGAGATAGCTGTGGGCGGACAGGCAGTAGTCACAACCGTTGACCTGCGCGGTGACGAGAGCGATCCGGTTGCGCGTCTTGACGTCGAGCGACTTGCCGAGCGCGCCGGAAAGCCCGAGGAAGCCCTCGAGCGCGGCGGGACTCGCGCCGACCAGCCGGTAGAGGTTCGGCACCACGCCGAGCTGGGCGTGGACGGCAGCGAGCAGCGGTGCGGAGGCGGCGGGCGCGGTGTCTTGAGATGGAATGTTCAAGCGTGACATGGCGATGCTCCTTGGGGTTCAGCGGGGCGTTGTGAACACCACCATGCAGCTCGCAGGGCCTGTTGATAATCCGATTCCTTGACACTTCATTATTTCAGCCTGTGCAATGACGGAATGGACCGACTCGATGCCATGCGAGCCTTTCTCGCGGTCGCCGAACGCGCGAGCTTCGCGGAGGCGGCGCGCAGCTTGCGGCGGTCGCCCGCGACCACGACGCGCGCGGTCGCGATGCTCGAGGCAGAGCTCGGGCTCCCGCTGCTGAGCCGCACCACGCGCGCCGTCCGCCTGACCGAGCGCGGCGCGTTGTATGCGGAGAAGTGCCGCGAGATCCTCGCCGCGCTCGACGCCGCGGGCCGCCTCGTGCTGGGCGAGGATGCCGCGCCGCGCGGCACGCTCGCTGTCACGGCACCCGTGATGTTCGGGCGGCTGCACGTGATGCCGATCGCGGAGGCCCTCGGCGCCGCCCACCCCGACCTGCGGCTTCGCCTCACCTTCGTCGACCGGATCACCCATCTCATCGAGGAGGGCTTCGACCTCGCCGTTCGCATCGGCGAGCTTGCGGACAGCGCCATGGTCGCGGTCAAGGTAGCCGAGGTGAGCCGCGTGATCGTCGCCAGCCCCGGCTACCTCGACCAGGCGCGCGTCCCCGAGGCCCCGGCCGAGCTACGTGGACATCGCATCGTCTCGTTCGATGGCGTCGGGTCGACGGACGAGTGGCGCTTCGGCCCGCGGGGGCAGACGACCGTCAAGGTCGCGCCACACCTGGCGGTGAACAGCGCGGAGGCTGCGCTCGACGCGATCGAGCGCGGCCAGGGGATCGGGCGGCTCCTCTCCTATCAGGTCCGTGCTGGCATCGAGGCCGGCCGGCTTCGTCGCTTGCTGACGTCCCACGAGCCCGCCGCCGTGCCGGTCAGCCTGGTCTATCCGGCGAGCCGCCGCGCGTCGGCCAATACCCAGGCGTTCGTCGCGGAGGCGCGCCGATACTTCGCGAACCAGCCGCTCACCGTGCCGCCCGCGCGCGCCACGCCGGCTTCTGCCCGGTCTCGACGCGGCCCCAGCCGGCGACGGTAGTGGCGAGAGGGTCGCGACGAGTCACGGCACGCTTCGCAGCGCGCGTACCGCGGGCGGCGTGTCCTCACGGGCGCCGAACCCGCAGGCGAATCACGTGACCGCGGTATGCGAAGATCGCGCAGCTGGCGCGCGACGAACAGCCGGTTCGCGACCCGGCCCAGCATGCCGAAGCGAGGCGCGTAGTACACGACGTCCTCCATGTGCTCGGTGCGCCGGCTCGCGAGCCGTCCGCCGAACCCGCGGCCCTTGTCGAACACGGTGACCTCACCGAGCGCGGCGAGCTTGCGGGCGCAGGCGATGGCTGCGATCCCGGCTCCGGCGATCGGGAAGGTGCGCACGGTCATGCCCGGCGCTAGCCGAGCCGCCGGCCCTTCGGCGCGTGGTCCGACGGGAACGTGACCTCTGCTTGAGCTTCGAACGCCGGGCGCGCGAACAAGAAGCCCTGGAACAACTCGAGGCCGAGGTCTTCGAGTGCGTGCAGCTCTTCCACGGTCTCGATACCCTCTGCGATCGGCGCGATACCGAGGTCTCGGCACACGCTGACGATGCCCCGCACGATCGCCTGGCGCGTGCGGTCACGGTCGATCATGCGGATCAAGGCCATATCGAGCTTGATGAAGTCTGTCTGAAGCTCGGCGAGCAGGTTGAGGCCCGAGTAGCCCGCGCCGAAGTCGTCGATCGCGGTCCGAAAGCCGCGTGTTCGATAGTGGGTGACGATCGAGCGCAGGTGGTTCGTGTTCTCGATCCGCTCGCTCTCGGTGATCTCGAACACGATCCGCTCGACGGGAAACTGGCACGCGGCCGCGGCCTCGAGCGTCGTCCGCAGGCAGCGCTCGGGCTGATACACCGCGTTCGGCATGAAGTTGATACTGAGCATGGAGCCGACGCCGAGCTTGGCGGCGAGCTCTACGGCCTTGACACGGCAGACCTGGTCGAAGCGGTAGCGGTTCTCGTCCGTGACTTTGCCTAACACCTCGGCCGCGGTCT
Organism: Kofleriaceae bacterium; assembly: GCA_033763475.1. Lineage (GTDB taxonomy): Bacteria > Myxococcota_A > Polyangia > Haliangiales > Haliangiaceae > JABFXX01. The sequence goes on along the minus strand of JANRKM010000146.1, from coordinate 5,250 downwards.
GCTGCTCGAGGCCGCGCACCAGCGCTTCCTGTGCGATCACCTGCTTGGTGGTCACGTTCACGATCGGCTGCAGGGCCATCGTAAAGTCGAAGCCCAGGTCTTGCGCCGAGGCGCAGGCTCGACAGCCGGCGGAGGTCAGGGAGGTCAACGACACCGAGCTGAGATGATGGTGGGGGCCGGTACGTTACGAGGGTGCCGCCGAAGGCGCCGGGTTCGTGAGGTCGAGGGCACCGTGCGGCGATCGCGCCGATAGACGCTTATTGGTTCTCGATCAGCGCCATCAGGTAGCAGAGCAGCGTGAACGCCACGTTGGAGATGGCGAACGTGGCCGGATACGAGATCGCGGGCACGTTACTGCCTGTCGCCTCGCGCGATGCCTGCATGCCGGCGCTGTTGCAACGCCCGCCGGCGACCGCACCCATCAGCAGCGCCTCGTTCATCTTGAGGACGTAGAGGCCAAGGAGCCACGCCAGGATCGGCGGGATGAATCCGACGACGAGTGTGCCGAGGATGATCGGGCCGAGCACGCCTTGCTCGAGCGCCTGCACCACGCCGTGGCCGGCGTTGAGGCCGAGCACCGCGCAGAACACGTTGAGCCCGAGGTCCTCGAACAGCTGGCGCGCCGGCTCGGGATAGGGACCACCGAGGCGCGGATAGCGCGTGCGCATGATCGAGAGGCCGATGCCGAGCAGGAGCAGACCGACGGCAGCGCCGACCTGTACGTGAATGTTTCCGAGGGGCACGGTGATGAGGCCGAGCAGCGCGCCCACCGAGACACCGATCGCGAGGGTCACGATGTCGGTGGAGCTCGTCGGCCCGACGACCTTGCCGGTGCGCATCTCCAGTGCCGTGATGCGCCAGGCGCTCCCGGTGACGCGCACGACATCACCCTTCTGCACGACGGTCTCGGGGCCGAACGGGATCTCGTCGCCGGCGCGGAACAGCGCGTTGAGGTACAGGCCGTGCCCCGCAGAGGCCGCGAGCTCCTTGAGCTTCTTGCCGATGACATTCTTCTGGTGGATGACGAGATCGACGGTCTTGGCCGCGACCTCGACGTTGAACGGGTCGTCGACCTCGGGGCCGAGCTTCTCTTCGACGTCGATCAGGTCGGGGATCCGGCCGTAGATCGCGACGATGTCTCCAGGCTCGAGCGCGAGATCGTCGTCGAGAGGTTGCGCCACGCCGTCGCGCCGCAGGCCTTCGATCGAGAGCAGGGGCCTTATGAGGCGCAGCTCGGCGAGCGTCTTGCCGATGACGAGCGGCTTGTCGATGCGGTATGCGCGCACGCGTGCGTGGGGCGCACCGCCGAGGAACTCGTTCGCGGTGCCGGGGAGCGGTGACTCGTGCTCGCCGTGCAGCGACGCCTCGTACGCCTTGGCGGACTGCTTCGTGTTGCCACCGAGGATGTCGGGGACGCGCGTCAGCACCGCGAACAGCACCGTGCTGATGCAGTAGGCGAAGGCGAACGCCGTCGACATCGTCGCGATCGCCTCGGTGTTGGACATCGCGGTCTTTGCTGCGCCGAGGCCCGGCGTGGCCGTGTTTGCACCTGCGAAGATGCCGGGCACGAGCCCCGGCGACAGATCGAACAGCGCGCGAATGCCGAGGATGAGGCCGAGCGACGCGAGCGGGATGAAAAAGCCGATCAGGATGAAGTTCCGCGCATCCTTGCGAATGCCGGCAAGAAACTGTGGGCCCACCTTCATGCCCACGGAGAACATGAACAGGTTGAAGAAGATCGTGCTCGCGAGCTCGGGGATCTGAAAGCGCACGCCGAGCTCGGCTGCGATGAAGCTCACGAGCAGCGCGACGATCAGCGTCGAAGCCACCGAGCCAAAGCCAACCCCCTTCACGTTGAGGCGACCGAGCGCGTAGCCCGCCGCGACGACGAGGAAGATCGCGATGAACGGCTGCGCGGCCAGCGTGTGGAGGAGCCACATCGGCGTCGCCTCAGTAGCGCTCGAACATCTTCTGCACGGCCTTCGGGTCCTGGGTCCTTGTCAGCGCGAGCTGGGTGAGCACGCGCGCCTTGGCCGGGTTCAGCTCGCCCGAGGTCACGAAGTTCAGCTTGTCGTCGTTGACCTCGGCGTTGCGCATCACCATGCCGGTTTCGAGGCGCGTGCTGCGCACGACGACGGCGCCCCTCCTCGCCGCCTGCGCGAGCCGGTCGAGCGCCGCCTTCGACATGTTGCCGTCACCGACGCCGGCGATCACGATCCCCTGCGCGCCGTTCTTCAGCGCGGCATCGATCAGATCGACGCTCATGTTCGCGTGCGCGTAGATGATGTCCACGCGGGGCAGGGCGGTGCGCCCCTGCGTCGTGAACTCGGTCTCGGTCGTGTGGGGTTTGTTGAGCTTCTCGTACCAGGTCACCGCGCCGGCCGTGGCGTGACCGGCGAGGCCGCGCTCGGGACTCGAAAACGTCTCGACGTTGCTGGTGTCGGTCTTGGTGACGCTGCGCGCGTTGTGAATCTTGTCGTTGATCACGACCAGCACGCCGCGTCCGCGCGCACCGGGGCTCGCCGCCACCGCGACCGCGTTGTAGAGGTTCGCGGGACCGTCCGCGCTGATCGCGGTCGACGGGCGCATCGAACCCACGAGCACGACCGGCTTGTCGCTCTTCACCACCAGGTTCAGGAAGTACGCGGTCTCCTCCATCGTGTCGGTGCCGTGGGTGATGACGACACCGTCGATATCAGGCCGTGCGAGCGCCGCATTGGTAGCCTCCGTCAGCTTGAGCCAGACCTTGTCGTTCATGTCCTGGCTGCCGATGTTGGCGACCTGTTCCGCCTTCAGGTTCGCCAGCTTGTCGAGATTGGGGACCGCCTTGACCAGATCGTCGACGGAGACCTGCCCGGCCTTGTAGCCGTAGCCACTCGTGCCCGCGCCCGCGATCGTGCCGCCGGTCGCGATGATCATGATCGTCGGCTTCGGCTTGAGATCCGTGCGTCGCTCCTGCGTTGTCTGTGGAGACGGCGGTTGTGCCGGTGGTTGGGTGGAGGGCTCCACCTGCGGTTGCGGCTCGGCGGGTGGTTCTTGCGACTGCGGTTGCTCTTGGTCAGAGGTCTGGGCCGATACCTGACCATTGCAACCAACAGCGATGAACAGCGCCATCGCGACAAGAGCTCCAGAGCGCATGACTACCTCCTGAGGGTTTCGCGCCACTGGCTGACGGCGCGCATGAGGAGATCGCGAATGTCGCGGCCGATCGCCTCGTAGGCGTCTGCGTCGAGGTTCGCGAGCGAGACGCGGATCGACCAAGGCGGCCCGTCGAAGCCCTTGCCATTCAAGAGGACGGTGCCGTAGCGCTGCGCGAGCGTCATCACCACGTCGGTGGGATCGCGGTGTGCCTCGACGTAGGCCACGAAGTCGTCGCCGATGAAGTGGCGACCCCATGCCTCGAGGTCGAGGTCCGCGTAATACGCCACGCGCAGCGGGTCGTCGGGGATGTCGATGCCGAGGCCCTTGAACAGACGCTTGAAGCGCTCGTGGACGATCTTGCGGCAACGATGCGTGTATTCGTCGTCCTGATCGAGCAGCGAGAACAGCGAGAACAGCGTCATCTGCGCCTGCTGCGGTGTCGACAAGCCGGCGGTGTGGTTCAGCGCGACGTCGCGACTATCGGCGACGAGGCGGTCGATAAACTTCACGGTCTCCGGATCGAGGGCCAGCGACTCGTAGCGACGGTGCAGGCGATCGCGCTCGCGCTCCGGTAGATCCCGCAGCTTCTCGTCGACGACGTGGTGCTCGTGCATCGCGATCACACCGAGGCGCCAGCCAGTGCAGCCGAAGTGCTTCGAGTACGAATAGACAAGGATCGTGTTGTGCGGCAGGTCGGCGGCGAGGGAGCGAAAGCCCTCGACGAAGGTGCCGTAGACGTCGTCGGTGAGGATGAGCAGATCCGGCCGCTTCTTGGTGACGAGCTCGACCAGCGCCTGCCTCGTCTCCGCTGCCATCGCGAAGGACGCGGGGTTCGACGGGTTGACGATGAAGAACGCCTTCACCTTCGGGTTCTCGAGCTTCTTCAGCTCGTCTTCGCTGTACTGCCAGGTGTGGCGCGCGCCCTCCATCGACGTCTGCGCGACGTTGATCGTCTGCAACTCGAAGTTCTCGAGATGCGGCAGTTCGATGTACGGCGTGAAGATCGGCGTGCCGAGCGCCACCGTGTCGCCGCGCCGCAAGATCCCGTTGCGCAGGAGACTCTCGAACACGTAGCACATCGCCGCGGTGCCGCCCTCGACGGCGAAAAGCTGGAAGCGCCCCTCGGGCGGCTTGTCGTCGCACATCACCTTCACGAGGAAGCGATGCACGACCGCCTCCGCATGCTCGAGCATGCGGTCGGGCTCGGGATAGTTGTCGCCGATCACCGCATCGCACAGCTCATGGACGAACGCATCGGCCTGGAAGCCGAGCTCGGTGACGCCGTAGTGGACGGCACGGCGCAGCAGGTCGGTCGCCCGCGTGTAGCCCAGCGCGTTCAAGAAATCTTCGAACCGCTCCGCGATGCCGGTGATGTGCGGCATGCCGCCGAGGTCCGGTTCCTTCCACACGCGCTCCGATTCGATCAACGCGAACTGACCGAGCGAGAAGAACGCCTCGCGCGGCGTCGTGGAGATCCAGTTTGGATTTCCGCGGCCGGCGTTGAGGAACTTGTGGCTCGTCGCTTCCTTGGCGACGGACTGCTCGGCGCGCTTGATGAGCTCGTCCTTCAGCTCGAAGGGGCTCAAGCGGCCGAGCTCCTCCACGTACGCCTCGTGCGATTGCGGGGTGCTCATGGTGACCACTGTGGGCCGCCGCAAATCGGTCGCCCATCAGCGCGCCGATGACGACGCTGTGCTGATGGAACGGTTCCGAGTGCGCAAACGCGCGCGTACGTGCGCCCTGGAACCGAGCCCGACTTCAGGCCGCTCCGACGAGCGCGCGGTCCCTTCGCGCGGAACCGGTGCTAGCCGGCGGCGAGCCGGAACAGCTCGTCGTCGAGCGACAGCGACGCCGAGAGCGCGCCGTCTGCGAAAAATGAAACGGGCCCCCTCGCGGGAGCCCGTTCGCTTCAGAGCACCGAAGGGTTACTCGAAGTCGTGGCCGTGACCCTCGTGGCCACCCGCCGCCTTCTCTTCCTTCTTGGGCTTCTCGGCGATCAGCGTCTCGGTGGTGAGCATGAGGCCCGACACCGACGCGGCGTTCTGGATCGCCGTGCGGACGACCTTGGCCGGGTCGATGACGCCCGCCTTGACGAGGTCCTCGTACTGG
>JANRKM010000145.1:0-5113 GCA_033763475.1 Kofleriaceae bacterium | reverse complement strand
CTTCATCATCGCGTCGGGGATCCTGAGCGAGATGACACTGAAGAAGCTGAGCGTCGAGCGACGGCCCCCGCCACGAATCTTCGCGGGCGAGCCGTTCTTGATGGAGGTGTCGATCCACAACAGCAAGCCGAATCGGGCGTCGTTCTCGATCGAGGTCGAAGATCTGGTCGGAACCACGCCGATCGACAAGCGTTGCTACTTCCTCAAGATCCCCGCCGGGAAGCATCAGCGCACGAGCTACCGCCACACCTTCGCCCGGCGCGGCGCCTACACGCTGTCCGGCTACCGCCTCGCGACGAAGTTCCCATTCGCGCTGTTCCGCAAATCACGCGACATCGAGGCGCCCCTCGAGCTGCTCGTCTATCCGCCGCGCATCGCGGTGCCACGCCCACCACCGCGCACGCTCACCCGCGGCGACGCCAGCGCGGAGCGCCTCGGCCGCCGGGGCGAGTTCTTCGGCCTCCGCGAGCGACGGATGGGTGACGACCACCGCGACGTGCACTGGCGCTCGAGCGCGCGCACCGGGCGCCTCCTCGTGCGCGAGTACGAGGACGAGCTCGCGCGCAAGGTCGTCATCGGCGTCGACAACGCGCTGCCAGAGAACGTTCGCGATGCCGTCGCCGACGGCGCGCTGACGCCCGACGACGAGACCCAGGTCGCCTCGGTCGAGCGCGGGATCGCCGTCGCCGCGAGCCTCGCGGCCGTCTACCTCGAGGCGGGGTGGACCGTGGAGCTGTGCGCGCGTGGCTGCCACATCCCCGCCGGTACCGGCCGCGTGCACGAGGCCAGGGTCGCGCGCGCGCTCGCGCTCCTCCCGTACGTCTCCGACGACGTCGCGTTCGCCACGATCCCGCCGCGCGTCGAGAGCGTCCTCGTGCTCCCCGCCGCGGTGCGCGCGACCGGCCGCCCGACGGCGATGACGGTGATGGACGTATGAGGTTCGCCGTCGCCCACAAGACCGCGAGCTACCTGATGATCGCGTTCGCGTTCCTCGCGATGACATCGGGTGGCGGTGTCGCGGGCGGCCTCGTCCTCGGTGGCCTTCTCACCCTGGTGATGTCGTGGTGGTGGGAACCGCCGCGGATCCGGTTCGAGAAGTGGTCGTGGGTGTGGAACACGCTGTCGGTGTTCGCGCTCGCCTACGCGCTGCTCACCGCGATCGTCACCGGGGACTTCCTCGGCGTCGGCGCGCAGTTCCTGATCTGGCTGGTCGTGGTGAAGGCGTTCAATCGCCGCGCCGCGCGCGACTGGCAACAGCTGTATCTGCTGTCGTTCCTGATGCTCGTCGCGGGCTCGGTGCTGAACCCCGACATCACGTACGGCCTGTGCTTCCTCGGGTTCGTGCTCTCGTCGACGTGGGCGATGACGTTGTTCCACCTCCGCCGCGAGATGGAGGACAACCTGCTCGTCAAACACGCGGCCGCGGATCGCGTGGGCGAGCGCGTCGAGGTCCGGCGCATCCTCGAGTCGCGGCGCATCGTTGGCGGCAGGTTCTTCCTCGGCACGGGCGTGTTGTCGCTCGGCGTGTTTCTGTTGTCGGCGGCGGTGTTCCTCGCCCTGCCCCGCGTCGGCATGGGCTTCTTCTTGAAGACGCGTGGCGGGCTGACGCTGTCGGGGTTCTCCGATGGCGTGAAGCTCGGCGGCCACGGCGTGATCAAGCAGGACTCGACGGTGGTCATGCGCGTCGAGATCGACAGCGAGTACGGCAGTCGCAACGCGCCGGCGATCCACTGGCGCGGCGTCGCCTTCGATCGCTACCAGAAGGGTGAGTGGACGCGGAGCCCGAATGCACCGCAGACCAACGATTCGCTCGATCGCACGCGCACGCGGGACTATCGCTATCTGTATTACGACGGGCCGAGCATGTCCCCGTCGGCGATGGAGACGCTCGCGACGAGCTGGATCCGCCAGGACGTGTGGCTCGATCCGCTGGACTCCGACATCCTGTTCGCGGCGAGCATGCCGCGGATCATCGAGTATCCGCACGTCATCAATCCCAAGAAGACGCAGACCGAGCGCAACGACGAGATCCGCGTCGCGCACGGCAGCACGCTGCACTACACCGCGTACTCGCAGGTCACGCCGCCGTCCCCCGCGGATCTACGCGCGGCGAGTGGACCGTTGCCGCAGGGGTTCGAGGTGTATCTCCAGCTCGATCCCGCGATCACGCCGCGCACGCGCGCCAAGGCGCTCGAGATCACCGCCGGCCTCACGAACAACTACGACAAGGCGATGGCGATCAAGGCGTGGCTCACGTCGAACCTCACCTACACGCTCGAGCTCGCCGACCCGGGCACGCAGGAGGCCGTCGATTTCTTCCTGTTCGATCGCAAGAGGGGGCACTGCGAGTACTTCGCGTCGGCGTTCGCGGTGCTCGCGCGCATCAACGGCATCCCCACGCGCAACGTCAACGGGTTCCTCGGTGGTGAGTGGAACGAATTCAAGGGCTACGTCGCGGTGCGCGCGGGCGATGCGCACTCGTGGGACGAGGTGTACTTCCCGAAGCTCGGCTGGGTGACGTTCGACGCGACGCCGCCGGGCAACATCGACGTGCTCGGGCGTGGCGGTAGCGGCTGGCGCGCGCGCCTCGGTCGCATGATGGACACGCTCCGCTTCCAGTGGACGAAGTGGGTGATCGAATACGACCTCGCGTCGCAGCTCGAGCTGTTCCGCACGATCGGACGCGCGATCAAGCGTGGTGCCCTCGCCGTCAAACACGCGGCGATCGAGGTCAAGGATCGCGCGGTCGACAACTGGCCCGTGCCTACCGCGCTCGCGGTGATCGCGATCGGCTACGTGCTCGTGCGCCGCAAGCGCCAGCCCGCCGCCCTCACCTCGCAGCGCCGCGAACGCGCGCGCGTGCGCTCCACCGTTGCGGAGGTCTATGACCAGGCGCTCAAGCTGCTCGCCAAGCACGGCGCGCCGCGCGAGCCGTGGATGACGCCGCGCGAGCTCGCGAACCAGCTTGCACAACGCGATCATGCGGGGGCGGCACAGGTGCGCGAGCTGACCGAGCTGTACTACTCGGCCGAATGGGGAGGGCGCCGCAACGCCGACGACGAAGCGCGCGCCGCCGCCCTCCTCCGCGAGCTGCGGACGACCCTCGACCAGGCCCGCCAGCGCGCCTGACCGGTCGAACGGACTGTTCGCCGCCGCCCCGTTCTCGCGCTGCCGGGCGATGATCAAACTGGCGCGTCATGGCTACCAACGTCGCGCTCAACGTCGTCGCGAAGGGGAATCGGGAGATCGAGGGCATCTATCGGCCCCCCGGCTTGCACATGGTCGGTGATGGCTTCCGCGTCGCCGGCTACTTCAATGCCATCCCGGATGCCACTCGCAAGCTCAGCCCGTTCCTGCTGCTCGACTACCACCCGCCGTACAACTACGCACCGACGACCAGGCCGCGCGGGGTGGGCGTGCATCCGCACCGCGGCTTCGAGACGGTCACCATCGCGTGGCAAGGCAGCGTCGCGCATCACGACAGCGCCGGGCACGGTGGCGTCATCGGGCCTGGGGACGTGCAGTGGATGACCGCAGCGTCGGGAATTCTCCACAAGGAATATCACGAGGCGAGCTACGCCCGGCGCGGCGGACCGTTCCACATGGCCCAGCTCTGGGTGAACCTGCCGGCCTCGGCGAAGATGAGCCCGCCGCGCTATCAGCCGCTGCTCGCCGATGACATGGGCAAGGTCCAGCTCGCGAACGGCGGGGGCGAGGTGCGCGTGATCGCCGGCAGCTTCCGTGGCGTCCGCGGCCCGGCGACCACGGTCACGCCGATCGACATGCTCGACGTCCGCCTCCGCCGCGGGGGCACGCTCGGGCTGTCGTTCGCGCCCCACGAGAACGTCGCAGTGCTGGTCATCGGCGGCGAGGTCACGTTCAACGGGACGCCCGCTCGCACCGACGACTTCGTGCTGTTCGCCAACCGGGGCGAGCAGATCTCCATCGAGGCGTCGGCGGACGCCCACCTGCTCGTGCTGGCCGGGGAGCCGATCGACGAGCCGGTGGTCCAGTACGGCCCGTTCGTGATGAACACGGTCGAGGAGATCGAGCAGGCGATGACCGACTTCACCCACGGGAAGTTCGGGTATCTCGAGGACTAGCCGAGGTGCCGGGGTGACATCGCCCACGCCGCGCGGGTGCCAAACTGGCACTCGCAGCCCGGATTGTTGAAGCGCCGATCTGCGCGTGATAGCAACGGTTGTCGTCGACACGACGGATGTCCTGGGCGACGGCCTCACCCTTGCAGAGAGCGGCACCGATGACGCGATTCGTATCTGTCTGCGCAGCCATCGGGCTCTTGGTTGGCGCGGGCGTGGCGCAGGCGCAGGCGACCGAAACGGGGATGCTGCCCAACAGCGCGCAGATCACGTTCGACCGGCTGTTCATCAACGAGGACGGCGGGGAGGCGCGCGAAGCCTCGGACCCCGACGCGCTTCGTCGCTACCTCAACCGCGCCCATTGCACCTGCGGCAAAGAAGGCGCCGGCGACGAGCAGTTCCTGAACTACCAGCTCCGCCTCACCACCGACACCGGCACCGATCGGCCGGGCGACGTATTCGTCGGGGGGCCGAGCTGCGACGACGATCTGCTCCGCGATACCCAGTGCCGCGGCATCAACACGATCGGAGACATCGATCAGATGGCGCTCCGGCCCGAGAACCTCCAGTTCACGCTGTACGAGGCCATCAACGTCAATCGGTTGACCGAGCCCTGCATCGAGACCGAAGGCGACGCGAGCATCTGGGTCCTGGTCGATAGCGACGCGAACGGAGCGTACGACTACACCGTCAAGCAGGTGATCGGCGAGAGCGAAAGCGGAATGGTCAAGGGGCCCGACACCCAGCCGCCCCCGCTGCCGACGGAGATCGAAGCGAGCAGCGCCGAGTCATCGGTGGTGCTGTCGTGGACGGCGCCGATATCGCGCGCATCGGACCTCGCGTATTACCAGGTGCTGTGCTCCGTGGGCGATGCGCCCGCGTTCGACGGCCCAACGTATGAAGCGCGGTACCAGACATCTCTCGAACTATGCGGCGTCACGGACGACGACCTGCCGACCGAGACCGTGATCACATCCGGCGACGAAGGCTCCATGGTGACGCTGGCGACGTTG
>JANRKM010000144.1:0-2656 GCA_033763475.1 Kofleriaceae bacterium | reverse complement strand
ATCCACGTCGCGCTCGACAACTACAAGATCCACAAGAGCAAAGAGACGCGCTCAGCCCTTGCTCGACTTCCGCGCATCCGTCTCCATTTCCTGCCGCCGTACAGTCCCGACGAGAACAAGATCGAACGTCTCTGGCTCGACATGCATGCGAATGTCACCCGCAACCACACGCATCGCGAACTCGCGCCTCTCCGCCGCGACGTGGCAAGGCACCTGGATGCGATCTCGCCGTGGATCCGAGGCGGGCGGCCGCTCATGCTGAACGCGGCGTAACGTGCGCAACCAGATCGACCTGCTTTCACCCAGCGATCCGCGACCTACTGTCGCCGAATCGCGATGGGTCATTAGTTGTCGAGGACGCGATCCTGAAGGTCGTCCAGTACGTGCTCGACGCGTCGAACGCCGACGATACGATCGAGGCGGTGCTGCGGCGCTGCCATGCGCCGTTTCCACCGCCCGCGCCCTGGTAGGGCACCGCATCCGTGGAGCTTCGCGCCTGCTCGCCGAAGCCCCGCGACGAGCAGCCGCCTCTGGCTTGCCAACGTCGTGGCGCTAACCTCGAATGCGTGCACCCCTCGATGTCAGCGTCCGAAGCCGAGGCGGCCATCCTCGCGGCCCCGACGGCGCCGATCGGACCGAGCTATCGGTACCAGCTGGCGGCAGCCCTCCGAACCGACGGCGCGCCTGTACACGGCGTCGACCGCCGCTTGCTCGCCGACGTCATCGACGTGCCGCCCACGCGCGCGTGGAGCACGGCGCTGCACCCGCGCGAGAACGGCGGGGGTGAGCCGTTCTCGCCACAGATCGTGATGAACGGCCAGCGCACGCTCCTCCCGGAGGATCTCGGGGTGGAGCACGAGGCTCCTCTTCGGGCGGTCGCACAGGCCAGTGCGAACCCCTTCGTGCAAGGAATCGTCTTCGACGTCCTGTGGGTACGGTTCGGTCTACACACGGACGCGCGCGCTGCCAAGATGCACGCACTGCCGCGGCCGGGTTGATCGACGTCGATGCCGGCTGGTTCGAGGTGAGCGTCGAAATCATCCGCGCCGCGCTTCTCGCGATGCAGGTAAACGACTCGACGAGACTCCGCGACGCCGTCGGCGCCGCGGTCGAAGATGCGGGTCGGCGCGCGTCGCGTGCGGCGGACCCGGGCGCCCTGATAGGCGTCGCGAGCGACCTCACCCACGCCGTTCTCACGAACGTGAAGTTCGTACGCGCGGCAGGGTCAAACGCGGAGCGGTGGGGCATCGCAGTCCTCTGGGCTGCGCGTGAGCTGCGGCGACGAGGGGACGTGCAGCGTGCTGAGGATGGGCTGGTAGTCGCGAGCGCGCTGCTCGCTGGCGCGAAGCAGCCGGTCGTCGCGCAACAGATCACCGCCGAGAGAATCGAGTGGATGCTCGAGCGTGCAGATGCCGATGACGGCTTCATGCGTGCACACCTCGTCCAGGCCTCGGTCGATGCCGCCACCGCCGCAGGCCTCACAAGGCTGGCCACCGTGGCGAAGTCACGGCTTCGCGACGCCGTGCTTGGCGCGACCGCGAAGATGAAGGGCGTACCCTTGAACATTCGCCTGCCCGCTCAGCTTGCGGACGCGATACATGAGACCGCGGTGCGGTCTCCGACGCCGCCCTTCGCCGTGCGCTCGATGGCGGTCGCGCCCTGGTTAACCGGAATCTCGTTGGAGAAGTTCGAGCGCGCTGCGCGCGAGGAGGCGCAGACCACGCTCTTCGTGCACCTGATCCCGTCGGTCCAGTACCGCGACGGCAAGATCGCAGGTCTCGCGTCCTCGCCTGAGGAGAAGGTTCGGGAGGCGGTGAGCCGACGAGCTTCGATCGAGCTCGCGCTCGCGGAGTTAGCCGCCGACCACTTCCTTTCGGTCGCATTCTCGCGCTTCGACGGAGAGACGCTCCTCCACAGCATCGGTCGTCCCGCGTGGATCGATCCGCGGCGCATGTCCTGGCTCGCCCGCGCATCGGAGCGTTTCGCCGCGCAGGACTTTGCGTCGTGCGGAGCGATCGTCCTCACGCAGTACGAGGGTCTACTCCGCGATCGTGTACGAGCCGCTGGGCATCACGCGCTGAAGTACGATGGAGGAACGACGCAGGACGAGACGCTCAACTCGATGCTCCGGGTCCCGGCGGTGCGCGAGCTGCTGACGGAGGATCATGCGTGGTTCGTCGAGTTCTTCCTCTGTCGGCCCGACATGGGCCCGAACCTGCGCAACGAGTTGGCGCACGGCAACCTCGACCCGCGCCAGCTGCGGCCCGGCGTCGTGCTCCTCATCTGGATGGCCATGATCCGCCTCGTGCTGCTTGCTCCCGACGAGGGGGAAGCGACGGCGACGGAGTCGCCCGTTGAGAACGCGGCCGGCGAGGTCGCTGCCGACGCGGAGCAGGCGACGGCGACGGAGCCGCCTGTTGAGAACGCGGCCGACGCGGTCAAAGTCGCCGAGTCCCCGACGGCGCCGGCGCTCGACCCGCCGGGCCGCTTGAGGGGCCGCGGAACGCCGACGAGCTTCTGAATTAGTTAGGCGCGCGTCGTCGAGGGGCCGTAGCGATCGCCTACGTGGAGCCGGTCCAGCCCGCGGTGTCCTGAGGTTCCCCCCGTCTGGCGGACACCCCGGATAGCGCGATGAGCTTCCCCCCGTCTGGCGGAC
>JANRKM010000143.1:0-3364 GCA_033763475.1 Kofleriaceae bacterium | reverse complement strand
GAGCTGCACGCCCTCGGCATCGAGCAGACGATCATGTTGACCGGCGACAATCAGCCGGTCGCTGACGCAGTGGCGAAGCACGTCGGCATCCGCATCGCGCGCGGAGACCTGCTGCCGGAGCAAAAGGTCGCTGCCATCGTGGAGCTGGCAAAATCGAAGAGCCGAGTCGCGATGGTCGGTGACGGTGTGAACGACGCGCCGGCGATGGCCAACGCCACGGTGGGGATCGCGATGGGCGCGGGCGGGTCCGACGTCGCCCTGGAGACGGCGGACGTCGCGCTGATGGCCGACGACCTCCGCGCGTTGCCCTTCGCCGTAGGGCTCAGCCGCGCCGCCCGGAGCATCATCCGGCAGAACCTCTGGGCCAGCCTCGGCATGGTGGCGTTCCTCATCCCAGCGACCATCTTCGGCTTCGCCAAGATTGGTGTCGCGGTCGCGCTGCATGAGGGCTCGACCTTGCTCGTCGTCGCGAACGCACTGAGGCTCCTGGCGTACGAACATCGACGGGGAGCAACATGACCGACAGCGACCGCAGCTACTGGGACAAGCACGCGAAGAACTACGACCGCTCGATGTCGCTCCTCGGACGGCCGATCCCCAGAATGGTCGAGCTGGCCGGGGAGGCGACGCGCGGCCTCGGGCGCGTGCTCGAGGCGGCGGCGGGCACAGGGCTCGTCACACCCGCGCTCGCCGCTGGCGCGGGGGAGGTCATCGCCACCGATTATTCGGCTGCGATGGTCGCTGCGCTTGAGCAGCGCGTGCGAGACGCCGGGGTGGCGAACGTGCGATGCGAGCAGGCGGACCTCTACGCCCTCCGGTTCGACAACGGATCGTTCGACGCGGTCGTCGCCGCGAACGTCCTCCACCTCGTGCCGGACTTGCCAGGGGCTCTGGCGGCGCTTCGACGCGTTGTGAAACCGGGCGGCCTGGTCGTGGTCCCGACCTTCTGCCATGACGAGACCGCCCTCTCGTGGCTCGTTTCCCGGGCCCTTGCCGTGACCGGCTTCCCGGGGCACCGGCGATTCACCGCGAGGTCCATTCGGCAGGCAGTTGAAGCGGCGGGCGTTCGCGTGACCCGAGCCGAGACGCTGCCTGGGCTCATCCCGATCGGCTACGTCGAGGGGACGTTGGCGGATGCCAACCACTAGATTTGTCGCTTTGGGTAAAAGCGCCGCTACTTGCCGAGCAGCCGCCTCCAGGCTCGCGTGAGCGCCTCGGCGGCGCGCACGACGTCGTCCTCGCTCGTGCCTCGACCGAGCGTGAGGCGCACCGACCCAAGCGCTTCCTCGGGCGAGATGCCCATCGCCAGGATGACTGCGGACGCGCTCTCCTGGCCCTCGTGACAGGCAGAGCCCGTCGACGCAGCCACCACCGGCGCGCCCTCGAGGACGGCGCTGCCTGAGGCGCGTGGAAAGCGCACGTTGAGCGTGTTCGGCAGGCGCAGCTCGTGGTGCCCGTTGAGGGCAAGGCCCGGGACACCGCTTGCAAGCCGCTCCCAAAGCAGGTCGCGCAGTCGCTTCATGCGGCCCGCCGTCGCGTCGAGGTCGCGCCCGACCGCTTCACACGCCGCACCGAGCCCGACGATCGAGGCGACATTCTCGGTGCCAGGTCGCAGTCCGCGCTCGTGGCTCGCGCCAAGCGCGAAGGGGACGAGCGGAGTGCCACGCTTCACGTAGAGCGCGCCTACGCCCTTCGGCGCGTAGAGCTTGTGCCCGGCGACCGAGAGCAGGTCGACGTCGAGCTCTCTAACGCGGACCGGGACCTTGCCGAGCGACTGCGCGGCGTCGGTGTGAATGAGCGCGCCCGCAGCGTGCGCGAGCCGGGCGAGCTCTTCGACGGGCTGCAGCACGCCGGTCTCGTTGTTCGAGTGCATGACGGTGACGAGCGCCGTGTCCCCGTCGATGGCTTCACGGGCGGCGTCCACGCGTACGCGACCATCAGCATCGACGCCGATGCGGCTGACGCTGCGCTCATGCTTCTCGAGCCACGCGCACGGACGCGCAGTCGCCGGATGCTCGATGACCGTCGTGACGACGTGGCTCTTCCGCTCGCGCGCCTCCGTCACACCGCGGATGGCGAGGTTGTTCGCCTCCGTGCCGCCCGAGGTGAACACGACTTCGTCGGCGTCACAGCCGAGGAGCGCCGCGATCTGCTCGCGTGCGTGGGCGACCGCTGCGCGGGCGCGCGAGCCGTACACGTGCCCGCTCGATGGGTTGCCGAAGTGCTCGCGCAGGTACGGCAGCATCGCGTCGACGACCTCGGGCAGGAGCGGCGTCGTCGCGTTGTGGTCGAGATAGATCGGATCGTTCGTCATGGTCGAGACTCTGCTTTGTCCGCCGCAAGCGCGAGGAACGCCGCGCCTGGGGCATGGAGACGGGTGAGGAGCGGCTCGACGGGAGCTACGAGCCGAGCGGCAAGTCCGTTCGGTGGAAAGAAGACGGAGCCTCGCACGTTCGTTGCGTGAAGCCCGGCGTCCTCCGCGAGCGCCGCGAGCTCACTCCGGGACCAGAAGTGTGCGCGCCGCCAGGTGCTCGCGCCGAGCCAACCTCGAACCCGCCGCTCGGCGGCCCACACGCTGAAACGGCCCAGCTCGCCGAGAACGACACGACCGCCCGGCACCAGTACTCGAGCCATCTCGCCGACGGCGCGTTGCGTGTCCGGCACGAAGCAGAGCACCGTCACCGCGATCACGACGTCGAAGGAGGCATCGTCGAACGGCAACCGCTCGGTGCGCCCCTGCTGGAGGGTCACTTCGACTCCACGGGCGGCAGCCCGCACGCGAGCTGCGTCGAGCATCTCCTGCTCGAGGTCGAGCGCCGTGACGATGGCACCGCGCTCAGCGGCCTCGATCGCGTATGCGCCGTCTCCGGTGCCGACGTCGAGCACGCGCTTGCCCCGGAGCGGCCCCGCGAGGTCGAAGACGACGTTCGTCTCCACGCGTTCGGTGATGCTGCCGAGGGTCGTCGCTCGCCAGCGAGCGTAGGTCTGGGCAGCAACGACGGGCTCGGTCACGAGGCCCACCCCTGCATCCAGGGCTTCGCACGCGATGCCGTCCTTGATCGACCGCCCGGATTCGAATGTTCGCGCTTGACCAGCACGCGCACGGGAAGTCCGCACGCGATCCGTTCCAGGGGGACGAGGGGCGTGCGTCCGATGTGCTGCAGGATTCCTTGACGGTCGTGCTTCACGGTCACCTCTACAGCCTTGTGTACAGCCACGCCTTCTCGAACAGCACCTTGCCGAGGTGCCAGCGCCAGCTCGGTGCCCGCACCGTCACGATGGGCTTGGGCTCGGCGTAGAAGTCACCGCCGCCGAACCCGGCCTTGCCGTCGCCGATCTCCACGAAGCACTCGCCGTGGCCGTT
>JANRKM010000142.1:0-35529 GCA_033763475.1 Kofleriaceae bacterium | reverse complement strand
CATGGCTCGTGAGGGTTCTGGGGCTTTCGCATTGACGAGCCCGACGCCGTCGCCCAAGAAAAGTGTCGCGCGAGCGGTGTCTACGCGCGTGGGCTCGGGTGCGACCAACGACATCGCCGCCTACCAGCACGACGACAAGCGGAAGAATAACCCGCCCGCCGGTCTCGTCGAGTTCGATAAACCGCCACCTCAGCCGACGAAGACCTACCAGTACGATCCGCATCTCGACCCCCAGCTCACCTGGGCCGGGAAGGCTGAGCACACATCGTTCGAGGTCGACACCGTCAGCCTGCACATCCATGAAGACGTGCGCCCGGAAGCGATCCTCCGAGCCGTAAAGCGCGAGGACGTTCAAGGTGACCTGTTCGCGCGCATCGAGCTCCCCGACGCTAAGGCCATCGACTTCTATCACCACGATGTCGGATGGAAGAACCGGCTGATTCTCGGCGACTCGCTTACCGTCATGAACTCGCTCCTCGAACGCGAGCAAATGGCGGGCAAGGTGCAGATGGTCTATCTGGACCCGCCATACGGCGTGAAGTTCAACTCGAACTTTCAGGCGGCCATTTCGAAGAAGGACGTGAAGGATGGAGATGACGCGTCCCTGACGCGGGAGCCCGAGCAGATCCAAGCGTACCGAGATACGTGGACCCTGGGCGTTCACAGTTACCTCACGTACATGCGCGATCGGGTCCTGCTTGCCCGCGAACTGCTTTCGGAGTCGGGAAGCGTGTTCGTTCAGATCTCCGACGAGAACGTGCATCATGTTCGAGAGATCCTTTCAGAGGTGTTTGGCGAAACGAACGCGATCGGCATCATCGCGTTCGCCAAGACAACTGGCTCGACACAGAATTTCCTGCCGCAGACCACCGACTACCTGCTCTGGTACGCACGCAACCGTGAGAGCGCCAAGTATCGCCAGCTGTTCCTTGAAAAGGAGCCCGGCGGTCAGGGCGGGACCGGCTATACGAAGGTAGAGCTACCGGACGGCACTCGCCGAGGTTTGACTGCAGCCGAGAAAGCCGACCTCTCGTTGCTCGACCGTAGCGCGCGCATCTTCGCGCTCGACAACATCACGAGCCAAAGCATTGGTCGCGAGAAGGGTGAGGGTGCCGCGTGCTGGTTCCCAGTCACGCTTCCGGGTATCGGGAAGCCCTTCCTCCCACCCGAGAAGGCTCGTTGGAAGACGAACGAGGAGGGAATGCGCCGATTGCTCGCGGCGCGACGCGTCGACGCATCCTCAGGCGGCAAGCTCGGATACGTCCGCTACCTCAACGACTTCCCGCTCTACCCGCTGTCGAACGTGTGGATGGACACCGTCGGCCAGAATCAGACTGGCGGTGACAAGCTCTACGTCGTTCAGACGGCGCTAAAGGCAGTGCAGCGCTGCATCTTGATGACGACAGATCCCGGCGATCTGGTGCTCGATCCAACGTGCGGCTCCGGCACAACTGCAGTTGTCGCCGAGCAATGGGGGCGGCGGTGGATCACGTGTGACACGTCACGCGTGGCCATCGCGCTTGCTCGGCAGCGCCTGATGACATCTCGTTTCCCGTTCTACGCGCTGCGCTCCGAGCGGGTTCGGGACGGGTTCGACTACAAGACCTCGCCACACATCACGCTCCGGTCCATCGCTCAGAACACCAGGCTTGACGACTGCAAGACGCAGGCAGATCGCGAACGGGTCATCCTGGAGACCGCAGATCAGGAGGTCCTTTACGATCAACCACTGATCGATTCGGATCGCGTGCGCGTTACCGGCCCATTTACCGTCGAGGCGATACCTGTTGCATCGCTCGACGCTGAAGAGCCTGCCGATTCGAGCGCGAAGCCCGGCACTGACCAGGCAGCCGCCGAGTACCTCGGCATGATGATCGATCTTCTCAAGAAGTCCGGGGTTCAGTTCCCGAACAATCGCCACCTCGCGCTCACATCGCTCCGTCCGGTGCGCGGTCCCTACGAGTACCTCCACGCCGAGGCCGAACTACAGAACGGTATCACCAAGCGCGTGGCCGTCTCGTTCGGTCCACGGCACGCGCCGGTCACGCCGGTTCAAGTTCGCGATGGCATCAACGAGACCCGGGGATACGACATCGTGATCTTCGTCGGGTTCGCATGCGATCCGGAGGCGCGACGAATAATCGACGCTGGCATCGTGGGGCGCGAACTCCAGTTCGCGAACGCTGCCCCCGATATCCTCGTGGGCGACCTGCTCAAGACTAAGAAGACGACGCGCCTGTTCACCACGTTCGGTGCGCCCGATGTGAAGGTTGAGACCGCCGAGGACGACCTCCTCAAGCTCACGCTGGCCGGCGTCGACCTTTACGACCCGAACACCGGCGAGACCACTCATCGAAGCGGCGAGGACGTCGCCGCCTGGTTCATCGATCACGACTACGACGGCCGCACGTTCTGCGTGTGCCAAGCGCTATTCCCCGGCGGCGGCAAGAACCCCTGGGAGAAGCTCCAGAAAGCCCTCAAAGGCACGATCGACGAGGACAAGTTCGAGACTTTGCGCACCGCGACGAGCCTGCCGTTCAAGCCCGGCAAGAAGGTAGCAGTGAAGGTAATCGACGACCGGGGTAACGAGGTTATCAAGCTGGTCGATCCAAAGCCTACGCGGAAGAAGGCGTCCTCGTGACCGACGAGGTGAGAGCGCCGGCCGGGCCGCGCAATGCGGTCGCGAACCCGATCATCAACTCGCCGTTCCTCGAACCTGCCCGGCACTACGACTTCTCCGGCGCCGCGGCTAAGATCGCCGACCGTCGCCGCGGCGCGGGCTACCACGGACAGCTTCGTACCGACCGCACCGACGGCGCGATCATCCAGCACGAGCTGTTCCCGCTGCCCGTCGTCAACGAGCTGCGCTACCGGGTGAAGCAGTGGCGCGAGCGCCGCCACCCGGGTGTCACGGCGACCACGCGCGACCTGCTTGATCACTGGAACCGCGCCGACCGTCGCCGGCCGTTCTTCTTCTGTCAGCGCGAGGCCGTCGAGACGATCATCTGGCTCACCGAAGCGAGCGCCGCCGACCGTCAGGGCATCGACATCCCCAAGGACGAGCCGCAAGACCTAGAGAGCCTGAGCAAGAACTACCCGGCGTTGCGCCGCTACTGCTGCAAGATGGCCACCGGCAGCGGTAAGACGATCGTAATGGGGATGCTCGCAGCGTGGTCGATCTTGAACAAGATCGCCAATCGCCAGGACCCACGTTTTTCGGACACGATTCTAATCGTTGGCCCGAACCTAACCGTGAAGGAGCGGCTCGCTGTGCTGTCGCCGCAGCGCGGTGGCAACTACTACGAGCAATTCGATCTGGTCCCGCGCAGCTACCTCGACCTCCTCGCGCGCGGGCGGGTGTTTATCACCAACTGGCATGTGTTCGGCGTCCACGACGACAGCAAGACGAACAAGCGCAGCGTCATCCAGCGCGGACGCGAGAGCGACGCTGCGTTCGTGCGCCGTGTGCTCGGTCGCGAGCTCGGCGAGGCGAAAGGGCTGCTCGTGTTCAACGACGAGGCCCATCATGCGTGGCGCCCGAACCCGACCGGGCCCGGCGACGAGTCGCAGCAGCTCACCAGCGACGAGCGCAAGGAGATCGAGGAAGACGAGCTGGAGGCGACGATCTGGGTCGGCGGCCTCGACCGCATCAATAAGGTCCGCGGCATACGCTCTGTCATCGACCTGTCGGCGACGCCTTTCTACCTCAAGGGTAGCGGCCGGCCTGAGGGAACGCCGATGCCCTGGATCGTGTCGGACTTCGGCCTGGTCGACGCAATTGAGTGCGGCATCACAAAGATTCCGCGCATCCCGGTGACCGACGACTCCGGCCGGCCGGACCCGAAGTACTTCCACCTCTGGCGCGACATCATGAACCGTCTGCCGGCGTCCGAGCGCGAGACGGTCAAGCGCCGCGCCAAGCCCGAGTCGATCTGGCGCGAGGCCCAGGGCGCGTTCCACATGCTGGCGAGCAAATGGGAGAAGACGAGCGAGTACTTCGAGCAGTCGAAGTTCCCCATCCCGCCCGTGATGATCGTCGTCGGTGCGAACACCTCGCTCGCGTCCGAGATCGCAACCAGCATCAAGCGCGGCGATGGCCTGAAGGCCCTTGCCGGCGACGCGACGTTCCAGATCGACTCGAAGGTGCTCGCCGACGCAGAATCCGCCATCGAGGGTGAGACCAAGGACAAGGAGACGCACCGACTCCGGCTCAAAACCGCCACGGTCGGCAAGTCGAACTGGCCCGACGGCAACCCGCCCGAGGGCTTCGAGGATCTCGCCGAACCTCCCGGCAAGGATGTTCGGTGCGTCGTGTCGGTCGGAATGCTCACCGAGGGCTGGGACGCGCCGAACGTGACGCAGATCCTCGGCCTGCGCGCGTTCTCGTCGCAGCTCTTGTGTGAACAGGTCGTGGGCCGCGGGTTGCGCCGCATGAGCTACGAGATCGATCCCGAGACCGGACTACTCGAACCCGAATACTGCGACGTATTCGGGATCCCGTTCGAGGTCGTGCCCGTGCAGGCCGACAACCCCAAGAAGCCTGAGCGCCTGCCGGTGCCGTCCACACTCGTGCAGTCGCTCGAGGAACGGAAGCACCTTGAGATCACGTGGCCCCGCGTCGAGGGCTTCATTCAGGAGGTCAAAGAACGCCTTCGGTGCGACGTCGCCAAGGTGCCATCACTCGCGGTGAAGGCGACCATCGAGCCTACCGAGGTCGTGACGAAGAGCCAGACCGGATGGGTCGTCGGCAAGACGGGCTTCCACATGACACACGGTCAGCAGGAAGTGCTCACGCGCGATCGGTTCTACGAGGAGCACCGCCTCCAACGGACCCAGTTCGAGATCGCGCGCGACATCACCGAAGTGCTTGCGGGCGGCCAGGTCGAGGGAGTCGACAAGCGCGCCCGGCCGATCGAGACCGCGCGCCTGCTGTTCCCACAGGTGCTGGCGGTCGTCGAGGAGTACGTGTCCAAGCGCGTGAAGCTCTCGGGCGACGTGCCAGTCGAGGAGATCGCACTCGCGACCTACCGCCAGCCGATCATCGAGCGGCTGCTCGCGGCGATCGAACCCGACACCGAGAAGGGCGAGGCCGCGATCCTGCCGCGCATTGATCGCGTGCGGACGTTCGGCAGCTCGGGCGTTGTGCAGTTCCGAACGACCAAGACTGCGCGCGGCACTGAGAAGAGTCACGTCTCGCACGTCGTGCTCGATAGCTCGTGGGAGAACATGGCCGCGTATCACTTCGAGCGCAGCCCACACGTGCTTGCGTACGTGAAGAATGACCACCTCGACTTCGATCTCTTCTACGAGTGGCGCGGTGAGGTTCACCGCTACATCCCCGACTACATCGTGCGGCTCGCGGCCGGCGAGCACGGCACCGTGAACCTGATCCTCGAAGTGAAGGGCCTGGAAGACGAGCAGGACCGCGCAAAGATCGCGACCGCGAAGAAGTGGTGCAAGGCCGTCAACAACGATGGCCGCTTCGGGACGTGGGCGTACTACCAGACTCGTAACCCGAGCGAGCTGAAGACGCTGCTGCCCAAATTCCATCAGCGTGCGTGTGCTGGGGAACCCATCGCTTAGAACCAGTCTTTCGGCGACGTTAGCCCTGTAGTCATACTGAACGGGTATACAGGTGATCGCCGTGTGCCGCGATCCCTCTCAAGAGCGCGTCGCGTTGATCTGCGTCGCTGGGTCAACACTTCGTTGGTGTTTCTCGCTATGGCTCGTGCCGGTGGGGTCTGAGGCCGATTTCCTGAGGATCATGCGATCCCTCGAAAAGCAGGATTTCGAGGACGAGGTGTGCGGCTTCCTCCAGCGCTGCATCACCGACTTTCAGACAGTTCCAGCGAATCCCCACGGCGACGCTGGTCTGGACGGTCACTCGCATGGCCAAACGGTGGCGTACTGCTGCTACGGGCCCGAGGAGGCGACGAAGTCACACGCGGGCAAGCTGAAGGCGGCGATCGTCAACAAGTTCCGTGACGATCTGAGAAAGCTGTTCGAGCTCGACACGCAGGGCAGCGGCAAGGCCGCAAAGCTTGTCCACTGCGAGACAGCGGAGATGAAGACGATCCTTGCAGCGGGGAAGAAGATCGGAACGGTTCGCCTCGTCGTCAGCGTCTTCGACAGCCACCAGATCCTGGCCCCGCTCAATGAAGCGTTCTCGGACTACCTGAAGGCGAGCAAGTGTCGGTACGTCGCGAAGAAGGCCACGATGACGATCTGGGGGCCAAAGCAGCTCGCCCTGAATGGCGCCGTCGATGATCTCGTGATCGCACGGCTCCAGCAGCGAGAGATCGTACTGCGCGTAGCGAACACGTTAAGCAAACCGACGCCGCTGATAACGCCGACAAGCGACTTCGACGAGAAGTTCGATTGGATCGCGGCACAGAAAAAGGGCCAGCCCGATTCTGTCGCACGCTTGCGGGACTGGTTTCGCAAGCAGTGGAGCAAAGCGGTAGCTGTCGAGAACGACTTCGCGAACAACGCGCCGAACCTTCACAGCGCACTCGCGCAAGCGCGAGAGGAAGCTACCTCGGATGCCGACCTTGTTTCGGGAACGACGTCGACGCCGCAAGCCCTCCTCATCGTGATGCGTGAGAAGTTGGCCCAGCGGCTTGAGCAACATCTTGGTGCGCGCTTCCCGGCCGATCTTCGCAGCAAGCTTGTGGACGGCGAGATCGCTCGGCTCATCGGCGAATGCCCTGTGGATTGGAGATCGACGTGACCCCCCCAGACGAGGATCCAGTTGCAGCGCTCGGCGCTGCGCTGGTACTGACGAACGCAACCGCAAAGTTGAATCGGAAGCGGATCGTTCGCTCGACGCTGCACGACGCGAACTATCACGTCGCCATGATCGCGTGTGCCATGCGGCTTCACGCCGAGGGCGATGCGAAGCGGATTCTTTCAGCGTGGCTGAAGTTATTGCAGTTCGTCGCCGCGAGGCCGTCGCTGCTGCCGAGGCTGCAGGAGTACGCGGATAGCCGGCGGCGGAACGACCTCGCCAAGTGGGCCCTCATGCCACGCGGCTATATGGGCGATCAGACGCATGATGGTGTTGTCGATTTTCTTGTCGCCGCCGGATTGCTGCAGCAGGGCGGCGATTATCTCGAGGCCGGGCCCCGGTACGCGGCGCTCGAAGCGGTCGCTGTTGCTGTTGAAGGAGCGCAAATGTTCTCCGGTGAACGGATGATCCTGGATGCCCTTCGAGCGATCAAGCCGAACAAGACGATGCTGGGGGGCTCGTGATCCGCATCGTGTCCATCGAGATTTCCGGCCGGACTGAACGAGGGCCGTTCTCCGGAAAGCTGGAGTTCGAGAACGGCCTGAACGTCTATTCGGGGGAGAACGCGTTCGGCAAGAGCACGGCCGTCACCGCGATTCCTTGGTGTCTCGGAATCGAGCCGATGTTCGGGCTGCAGAACAATGATCCTGCGCGCTTCCCTGGAGCTGTGCGCGACGCCATCACCCTCGACGGCGTGGAGAACATTCCGGTCCTGGCGTCTGAAGCCTGCATCAGCATCGAGCGTCACGACGGTGCTTGTTTGGCGCTGCGGAGAGCCATTCACGGTGGCGATCGCGAGAAGGTCGAGGTGACCGAGACCAAGAACCACTCGAAGAAGGTGACCGTTCTCCAAGCGCGCAAGGAGACGATGTCCGATGAAACCGCGGGCCTTCAGCGGTTCCTCTTCGAGTGGATGGGGTTGCCAAGGACGCCGTTGATGACCTTGAACGGACGACGCTCGGAGCTATACCTGGAGAACCTTGCGCCTCTGTTCTTTATCGATCAAACCGAGGGTTGGACGGATCTCTTCGCGCTTCAGGTGCACCGCTACGGCCTTCAGGAGGTCAACGAGGCCGCTGTGGAGTTCCTATTGGGCGCTCGTGCTGCTTTAGCGCACCGGTTCAAGCAGCAGGAGAACGTCTCCGCCGAGGCACGCCTGAAAGGCGAGGCCGCGAAGATCCGCGAACGCGTCGAGAGTTTCTTCAATGCTCAGGGCTGGACGCTCGCATGGTCGACGCGCGGGTCGTCAACTGAGATCGCGAAGCGGTGGGGCGAGGCGAAGCTGTCCGACATCGCTCGCAAGGACTTCAATATGAACGTTCCAGCGGAACGAGAACGCCTCACCAAGCGGCTCGCCTCGTTGAGGGACGCACTGGCCAAGATGCCGGCGGGAGCGGCGGATCGAGGACCTGCAAGTCAGGCGTCGCAGGAGGTCGTGGACCTCACGACCAAGCGGCACGAGCATCGAGAAGAATTACGCCAGGCGATTCTGCAGCTTGCAGAGCAGCAGGCGCTTCTCGAAACGATCGAGCATCGCATCGCGTCAAGCAAGGACGTCCTGAAGCTCAAGGTGCAGGGGATCGGACGCCTCGATCAAGTCGAGTGCCCAACGTGTCATCGCGAGCTCGAGCCCAGTTCGTTCCAGCTGACCCAGCAGTCGACAGACTCCGTGGGGGCCCACATCGAGGCTCTCGAAAAGCAGCGTGTCCTGATCCGCCACAACATCGCAGCGCTCCACGCAGAGGAAAATCGGCTGAAGCACGCGCTTTCCGAGGTGGACGATCGTCTTCTGGCGGCCGACCGAGCTCTCGCAACGGTCAATCTTGCTGTAGGCGCAACTCGCGAGAGCTTGGCGAAGATCGCGGGCGACATCACGAGCACAGAGAAGGAACTGAGCGACCTCACTGCGTACATGCGCGAGATGGATGCGCTGGAGGAAGCTGTCCAGCGCTGGCTGTCCGAAGTCCATGCTGTTGCCGAAGGTATGGTGGACAGAAGTGATCTCAAGACGAGGGTCGTGAAGTTCGAAGAAAAGTTGCGGGCACAGCTACTCGCGCTTGGTCACAGCGCAGTGTCCAAAGCGAACGTTGCCGAGGTGAGACTAGATGATCGCTACATCCCGTATCTTGGGCCACGGCGTCTCCGCTCCCTCGGGTCGGCTAGCGATCATCCCCGCCTCGTAGCTGCCTATGTACTTGCCCTTGCGCAGGCATCGCGTGCGCTAGATGGTCCGCATCCAGGGATCGTGATCCTCGACGAGCCGCAGCAGCAGAACCCCGACGATCGGCACGTGGAGCTGTTTCTCCAGTTTCTGGTGTCGGCGTCGAAGGACACAAAGACGCAGGTCGTAGTCACGACCTTCCTCAAGAAGGACGAGCCGGCGAAGCTACGGGAGGCGAAGGTCAACGTCCGAGAACTGCCTCGTGATCGCCACTTCCTGGAACTCGTGCCAGGTCCAGGTGGGAAGAGGGCAGGCACGCGCAACCGATCCTGACCCACTGATCGGATCGCGGAATTGCACTCCAAGCATCTGGTCAGCTACGCGGCGCGCCGTCCGCTGGGCACAAAGAACTCGACGAGTTGCCCAGCCTGAGGTTGTGCCTGGATGTACGCCCCCGCTACTCCCAAGAAGCCCTCAGGAACTGCTCCCTGAGGGTTTCGTCTTTTCGGGATCGAGTTCGCGCGCAGCGACGATACGACGCTCGAGAGCGCTCAGGTCGTCCGCATGTTCGCCGCCGCCCACGCCGCGAACGTGGTGAAGGGCGCGGTGCTCAGCTTGCGACCGGCTTCCACCTTGGCCTCTGCGCTCGGGCCGAAGTACGTGTACTTCTCGAACCAGCGAAACATCGCCGCCATCTCATCCGCGCCAGGAAAGAACGTCGCGAACGCCTCGTACGGGACCTGCTGGTAGCCGAGGTCGTGCCCGAGCTCTCGTAGCGTCCCGAGGACGTCGTCGAACGAGTAAAGCCCGCCCGCGAGTGAGAGGTAGCGCCCCGAGCTTGCGTCGGGCTGTTCGAGCGCGCCGGCAACGAGGTTGCCGAGCTCGGAGACGTCACCCATGTGGACGCAGCGCGCGTTGGAGGGGAGGGGAAGGACCCACCCCTTGCGGCCATCGGGCCCCGGCTGCGGCGCCATCACCGTCGTGAGGTTCTGGAAGTAGAACGGCGCCTCCACGAAGGTGTGGTGACGGAAGCCGGCATCACGCACGACTGCGTCCACCTTCGCCTTGCCCGTGAAGTGCGGCACGTGGATGGTGCCGCCGCTCAGGTCATCGACATTCGGCAGGGTGGACCACACGAAGTGTGCGACGCCGGCCTCTTTCGCCGCTTGCGCGGCGTTCGTCCCCTGCGAGACCTCGTCCGTGCCCGGCTCCCAGAAGTTGCTCACCGCGAACACCGCGTGAGCATCCTTGAACGCGCGGACGAGTGTGGCCCTGTCGCGCAGATCACCGCCGACCGCCTCGTCGGCGCGTCCCTTGTACTTGCTCGGGTCACGCGTGATGCGCGGACGTCGAAGCGTCCACGTGACTTCAGCGCGTTGACCACGCCGGAGCCCTGCGCACCGGTCGCACCAATGACAGCAACGATCTTGTTCGAGCTCATCTTCGTTCACCCTTTTCAGCTCTGCGTGGTCTGGAATGCCTTGAACATGCCCGGGTCGACCTCGACCCGATGGTGGAGCACCTTGAACGTCCCGTCTCGTCGGACCAGGGTGTCCGTGATGCGGGCTGTCGCGACGACCTTGGGCAGGTCTTCGCGCTCGACGACGAGCAGGTACGACGTCGCGATGACGCGGTCTCCTTCCTCGTCGAGGATCACATTGCTCGCGATGTGGCGCTTGCCGCGCGTCCCACCCTCGGTCGCGACCAGGAACTCCCGGATCGACGCCAGACCCTCGACGGGCGGTGCGAAGCCAGGCTCCATGCGGGCCTCCGGCGCGAAGTACGACAGGTAGCGGTCCCAATCCTGGGCGTCAACGGCGTGGTCCAGGCGCGCGAGGAGCTCGTGCGCGACGAGGCGATCTTCGGTGGTCAGTGACATAGGCAGTTCCTCCTGATGCGCCCGAACATGCGCCTCTCCACGTCACTTGTCAGGAGTGCAAGTGTGGCATGCTGGTTTGCAGAAAATGCAAAGCATGGATACGCTCGTGCTCCGCACGTTCACCGCGGCCGCCGAGGCCGGCACGCTCTCCGCGGCCGCGCGGCGGCTCGGTGCCCAGCTCTCGACCGTCAGCCGGCAGATCCGCGATCTCGAAGCCGCGCTCGGCGTGGCGATGTTCGCGCGGACAGGGCGCGGCGTTCGCCTGACGAAGGCCGGCGAGCGCTTCCTCGAGCGGACACGGTACGTGCTGCGCGAGCTCGACGACGCGTGCGCCGAGGCACGGGGAGAGCGTCGGGCCGAGATCACCCAGTTGCGGATCTCGGCGCCGCTCGAGCTCGCGATGCGGCTCTTGCCGGACGTGCTGACGCAGGTGCGCGCAGCTCACCCGGGCGTGTTTCTCGACGTGCAGACCGATACGCGGCGCGTCTCGCTGCTCGAGGAGGACTTCGATGCCGCGCTCCGGCTGGGCTCCGTCAAGGAGAGCGAGCTGGTCGCCCGTCCCCTCGGCGCCGTCTCCCTCGGGTTGTACGCCCGCAGACCGCGCGCGGAGCTGGGAGCCGTGGTCGCCGTCGCTGGAGCACGCGGGGAGCTCGCCGTGACATCGAGGGGAAGGAAACGCACGCTGCGCCTCGACGCCGCGGTGCGGGTCAGTACATTCACCGAGGCTGCCGAGCTGGTCGTTCGCTCGGACCTCGCGACGATGCTGCCGAGCTTCACGGCGCGTCCCTACCTCGCACGGCGGCAGCTCGTCCGGATCTTGCCGGGCCTCTCCCTGGCGCCGGCACCTCTCCACCTCGTCCTCCCGCAGCGTCTTCGCGGCGCGTCGGTGCTCGCGACGCTCGCCCTTGCGACCAGCACCGCGCTCGCGGCGGCGGAGGCGCAGCTGCGCTGAGCTCCAGCCGTCGAAGCTCAACCGGCTGCGCGCGCCACGATGCGCGCGTGGAGCTGCTGCTCCTCGGCGCCGGCGATCTGCTCGCGGCGCAGCGAGAAGATCCACGTGGCGAGCGCGACATCATCCGTCGGAGTCATGACGAAGTCGTCCGACCATGGGAAGCGTCTTGCGAGCCCCGCGCGAACGAGCTCGCGGGCCAGCGCGCGTCCGATCGGAACATGGGCCTCGCCGTCGAGGTGAATGTGGCCGAGCTCCTACTCGCCCACGTAGAAGTCGACGCCATTGACCTTCGTCTGGGAACCGATCTCCCAGTGGGCCTGCGCGACGACGCCGTCGAACGCCGCCACGCGGTCGGCGACGCGCTGCGCCGCTCCGCGCAAGACCGGCGGCGGGGCGACGCGCCCTTTCGCCGCACGCGACATGGTCCTCGGTTGCATCAGCCTAGTGTACCGCCCCGCAAAGCGACGGCCATCGGTTGAGGGCCTAGCGCAGGCCACCGCGCGTGCGCTACTCGGCGAGCAGCGCGTCCAGCTGATCGAACGACTCGGGCATGCCGTCGTACGCGCCCTTCGCCGCCTCGAGCGCTTCCGCCGATGGATACACCTCGTGCAAGACGATCCGCGTCGTGTCGCCGTGGTCCTCGAGCGTCAGCGTGCTGAGCTGGCCGGCGTCGCCGCTCTCGTCGTTCGTCCACACCAGTCGCGAATACGGGGACACCTCGAGATACCGGCCGAAGAACGCCATCCCGTCGGGCGCGGCGGGGTGTTCGAACACGAAGCGATAGCTGCCCCCCGTGCGAACATCCATCTCGCACGACAACAGCGTGAGCCCGCTCGATTTCGGCACCCACCATCGCCGCATGTGCTCGGCCTTGGTCCACGCCTCGAACACGATGCGCGCCGATGCGTTGAACGTGCGCGTGATGATGACCTCGCGGTCCGACTTCCGCTCGACTCTCGTCTCGTTTCTCATCGCTGTGCTCCCTCGTTGGCTTTCTGCTTCATGTCCTCGATCACCTGGTCGAGCTCGTCGAAGCGCGCGCTCCACATCTGGCGATAGCGGTCGATCCATGCCGTGACCTCATCGAGCTGGCGCGGGCCGAGCCTGCACGTCCGCACGCGCCCTACCTTCGCCGTCGCGACGAGGCCCGCATCCTCCAGCACGCCGACATGCTTCTTCATGCCCGTCAGCGTCATGTCGAACCTCTCGGCGAGCTCGGTGATCGACGCATCCGCCCGCCCCAGCTGCTCCAGCACGCCCCTCCGCGTCGCATCGGCCAAGGCCGCAAAGGCAGCATCGAGCTGCGCGCTGCGTGAAAGCTGAACCATATGGTTCAGTATTGAGGGATAGGGTGGCCGAACGCAAGTGCATTCGCGCCGGCTACTGCGAGAGATCACGAGGTCATGAAACCCGCCCGCGGCCCGCGCCGCGCTCCGTTTCGGGCTACGAAGTCCCTCATGCGATACGTGCCGCGACTCGTGCCTGCTGGCAGCGCGCCCGAGGATGCACTGGTCGAGCGTCTGATCGAGAACCCGCCGCCGAGTCCAGGCGGGGAGCACCAGCTGATTCCTCAGGTGGCCTGGATGGTCGAGCGTGAGGGGGTGTTCGTCCACGTTCCCGCTGCAGAACGGGACGAGCTCGACGCGATGCGAGGCTATGCGCTCGTGACGATGCTCGATGGCGAGCTGTCGAACGAGGCACTCGAACAAGTTCCGGGCGTGGCCCTGGTGACCAACGGACCGTACGCGGCCGAGCTGATGCTCGACCACGATCATCTCGCCGAGCTCCACAAGATCCTCGGGGGCAAGGTGTACCTGGCTGGGGTGCCGCGGCGCGGGCGGCTCCTTGTCGGCGGGGGCCGGGCGGGCGTCGACGGCATGCGCGCGTTCGTCGCGCACATCCGCCGCGAGCATGACGAGGCGCCGATCGCAGAGCGGATCAGTCCCGTCACGGTGCTGGTGCGTGACGGTGCACCGACGGCGGTGATCGGCGAGCTGCAGCTCGCAGCGCTCGCGCAAGCGACGCATCGCTGAACGGCACGCATGTGCACGCGCGCCCAGGCGCGTGAAGGCGCAACGCTCGAGGAAGTTCGGACGTGTACATTTCGACCGATGAATCGGGCCGGGCCCGTTCGTCTCCATGCCAGCGATGACTCCCGAAGGCTTTGAAGATCTCGTTCGCCCGTATCGCCGCGAGCTCGCGGCCCACTGCTACCGCATGCTCGGCTCGCTCGCGGACGCCGAGGATCAAGTGCAAGAGACGCTGCTGCGTGCCTGGCGTGGTATCGACGGCTTTGCCGCACGTGCGTCGGTGAAGTCCTGGCTGTACCGGATCGCGACCAATGCCTGTCTCGATCTCCTGCGGGCGCGACCACGACTCGAGATGCCGATGGAGAGCTTCGGACCGCACGATCCAGCGGCACCGCTGCCCGCGACGAATCCCGAGCTCTTGTGGCTCGAGCCCGCGCCCGCGTCGCTTGTCGGGCCCGAGGCGAGCCTCGCCAGTCGCGAGACGGTGCAGCTGGCGTTCATGACGGCGCTGCAGCAGCTCCCCGCGATGCAGCGCGCGGCGGTGCTGCTCGCGGACGTGCTCGAGTGGCCCGTGGGCGAGATCGCCGAGCTGCTCGAGTCGACGCCGGCAGCGATCAACAGCGCGTTGCAGCGGGCGCGCGCCACACTCGAAGGGCGCAAGCGGCCGGGCAAGGCCGTCGACGCCGCGCTCCTCGAGCGCTACATGGAGGCGTGGGCGCGCGGGGATGTCGCGGCGTTCGCGGCGCTGTTGCACGAGGATGTGGTGGTCAGCATGCCCCCGAATCCGGCATGGTTTCGCGGGCGCGACGCGGTGGTCGCGTTCCTCGGGCCGCGCATGGCTCCTCAGGCCCAGCGGATGGTGCGCGCTGACGGCGCGGATGAAGTTACGTTTGCATTCTATCGCAGCGACGGTGGCGGCGCGTACGTCGCGCGCGCGATCGAAGTCGTGATGTGGGAAGACGGGCGGGTCCGCGAGCTTCACGCGTTCTTCGACCGAAAGCTCGTCGAGCGCTGGGGCATGCCGGCGACGATGTCGATCGGCCGATGAGATGCCGCGGCGGCGGTCGTCTTCACGGCATGCAGCTCTACTACCACCCCCGCTCTCCGTATTCACAAAAGGTCATGATCGCGCTCGCCGAGAAGGCCGCGCCCTTCGAACGCGTGATGGTCACGCCCGATGACCCGCGGCTCGCCAAGCTGACACCGATCAAGAAGGTGCCACTCCTCGTGCTCGACGATGGCTGGAAGATCCCGGAGTCGACGATCATCATCGAGTACCTCGATACTCACGTTGCCAGGGGCGCGCGCCTGATCCCCGACGACCGCGACCAGGCGCGCCAGACGCGCTTCCACGATCGGATCGCGGACTTCTACCTCGCCGATCCGCTGATGGCGCTGCTGTTCAAGCGTGGCGACGCCGACGAGGCGCACGCGCGCATCGATGCGATGTTGACCGGCTTCGATGCGCACCTCGGCAACCGCCCGTGGGTGATGGGGGACGCGTTCACGATGGCCGACTGCGCGCTGATCCCGCCGCTGCGCTACGCCCGCGAGCTGCATCCGCTCGATCGCTACAAGCACCTCTCGGCGTACCTCGCGCGTGCCCTCGCGCGGCCGACCGTGAAGGCCGTGTTCGACGAGGTCGCGCCGCAGGTCGCGAAGTCGGCGTAGACTCGTCGCGCGATGAGCGACGAACAGCCACGCAACCCACTGCACGGGATCACGCTCGAGCGGATCGTGACCGAGCTGGTCGAGTTCTTCGGCTGGCCCGAGCTCGGCCAGCAGGTGCGCATTCGTTGCTTCAACGAGAACCCGAGCATCGCCTCGAGCCTCAAGTTCCTGCGCAAGACGCCGTGGGCGCGCGAGAAGGTCGAGAGTCTGTACTTGTTCATGCTGCGCGAGAAGAAGCGAGGCTCGTAGCGTCGGGCGACGTGGCTCGCGGAAGGGCAGAAGCCACGATCGCTGGGACGTGATCGGAGCGACGATCGCGGCCCCGTCGATCCAGCTCGCGTTCTAGTGACGCACCGGCTGCGCGCTCGGTTGCGCGGTCTTCTCGGGGGCGGCCTCGACCCGGCCGGTCCTGATGAAGTCCAGGAGGTCCTTGTTGACCTGATCCTTCCAGACCGCGGGACAGCCGTGCGGTGCGCCGGGATAGATCTTCAGCAGCGCACCCTTCACCAGCTTCGATGAGAGCAGCGCGGCGGCCTCGATCGGCACGATCTGATCGTCGTCGCCATGCAAGATCAGCGTCGGGATGGCGATCTTCTTCAGATCCTCCGTCTGATCCGTCTCCGAGAACGCCTTGATGCAATCGTACGCGCCCGGGTAGCCGCAAAGCATGGCCTGCATGAAGAACGCGTCCATCAGGCCCTGGGACACCTTGCTGCCCGCACGATTGGCCCCGTAGAACGGCTTTGCGAGATCTTTGAAGAACTGCGCGCGGTCACTCGCGACACCGGCGCGCAGCTGGTCGAACACGTCGAGCGGAAGGCCACGCGGGTTGTCCTTGGTCTTGAGCATCAACGGCGGAATCGCACTGATCAGCACGGCCTTCGCCGCCCGACCGTTGGCGAACTTCGCGACATAACGCGTGACCTCGCCGCCGCCCGTGGAGTGGCCGACGTGGACTGCATCCTTCAGATCGAGCGCCTCGACGAGCTCGGCGAGGTCGCTGGCGTATGTCTCGATGTCATTGCCATCGAGCGGCTGACTGGAGCGACCGTGACCACGTCGATCGTGCGCGATGCAGCGATAGCCGTTTCGTGCGAGGAAGTACATCTGATCTTCCCACGCATCCGCGCTCAGCGGCCAGCCGTGGCTGAACACGATCGGCTGACCACGTCCCCAATCCTTGTAGTAGAGCTGCTCACCAGCTTTCGTCGTAAACGTCGCCATGGGAGACCTCCTGGGTCCACCACGAAGCAACATCTACGCCGGGCACTGTCGCGGCACCGAGCGCTTCACGCGCCCGTGATCTCCGCCCACCGCCGCATGGTGTCGGCCTCGAGGCGCGCCATATCGACGCCCGCCGCGCGTGCGATGGCGAGCTCACCGCGGAACGTCGAGCCAAGCGGCGTGGGGTCGTCGCTGCCGAGCACGCAGTGGACGCCCGCCCGCTGGAGGGCGCGAAGTGGGGTGCCGTGTGCTCGCTCGAGGGCGGCGAGGCGCGTCGGGATGAGGAGGCGATTGCTCGTCGGGCAAACCTCGAGGGTGACGCCCTCGCGCGCGAGCCGATCGAGGGTCGCCGCACTCTCGAGGGCGTGGACGCCGTGGCCGATGCCCCGCGGCGAAAGGGCGAGGGTCCGGTCCAGCGACGCGTGGCCAGCGAATTCGCCGGCGTGGATCGTGAGGTCGGGCAGGGTGCGCCGGAGCTGCGCGAGGATGTCGACGAGCGCTGCCGGCAAGGGCTCCGGATCGGGCGGCGGCAGGATGCCGAGCACGTCGAGCCCCACGAGCGCGGCCGCGTGCTCGACGACCATCGCGCCGAGCGCGCGGTAGTGTGGCTCGCTCTCGAACGTGCGCGACAGGCCGAGCCGCAGGAGCATGGGCGTGCCGGTAGCCTCCTGGACCTCGTCGCGCGCGGCGATCACGGCGAGCAGGATCGGGCGCGCGTACGCGTCGGCAAAGACCGAGGGCTCGACGTTGCGCCAGTCGGGGCGCGTACGCTCGACGAGGGTGCGCGCCATCGAGAACAGGCTGAGGCGCATCTCGAAGCCATCCGAGTCAGCGGCCGCCTCGCGGAACGCAGCGCGAGCGAGCGCGGCGATCGCGTCGACGCTGACATAGGCGGCGCGCGCCTGAACGATGCAGCGGTAGAACACGCTGGAGTCGTCGGTGGGCCCGCTCATCGTGATGTGCGCGGTCAGCTCGTCCGCGGTGCGGAACCGACCGGCGGCCGCGTCGTAGAACGCTGGGTCCCGGATGTCGAAGGCGCGCGCGACGTCCGTCAGCGCGGCGGCGCTGTGGCTGCCTTCGAGGTGGCGGTGGAGATCGAGGTGAGGCAAGGCCGCATTAAAACCGAGTGCCGGCGGGCTGTTGCAGATTTTTTTTCGTCCCCCGGTCACATTCGCGGGTCGCGATCCGTCACGCGATCACCCAGTTGGACCGCGAGAGAAACGCTCGGACCCCACGGAGAGACCCATGAAGATCAAGCTCACGACCGTCTATGTGAACGACCAGGACAAAGCGCTGCACTTCTACACGGAGGTGCTCGGCTTCATGAAGAAGGCAGACTTCAGCCAGGGCCCGTTCCGCTGGCTCACCGTTGTCTCCCCCGACGATCCGGACGGCACCGAGCTGCAGCTCGCGCTCGACAATGACCCCGCGGGCAAGGCGTTCCAGGAGGCGAAGCTCAAGGCGAACCAGCCCGCACTGATGCTCTTCACCGACAACATCGACGGCGACTACGACCGCATGAAGCGCAAGGGCGGCGAGTTCACGATGCCGCCGACCGACGTGACCGCGTCGAAGATCGCGATGGTCAAGGACACCGTCGGCAACCTCATCCAGCTGTCGCAGCTCGCGAAGTGGTGATCAGCGCGCGGCGATCTCGAGCGCATCGAGCGCCGCGCGATCCGAGATGACCTCGGCGGTCGCGATGCGAGCGTCGACGAACGTGAAGCGGAGCGCGCGGAACAGCTTGCCCTTGGGCGCCATCACGAGGCCCATCTGGCCGTCGATGAGGGCAGGGGCCATGTGGGCGGCGAGCTGACCGAACATGACCGCCCCTGTGGCCCACGTGCGCGCCCCGCGAACCTCGCGGACGTTGCCCTTATCGTCGGTGGCACGACCGACAACGTCGGGATCGAGGACCGCGATCAGGCCCTCGACATCGCCACGGCGGAGCGCCGCGATAAACGCCTCGACCACCTGGCGCTGGCCCACGAGATCGGCCTCGGGCGGCGGGCTGCCCTGCACGCGACGCCGCGCGCGACTCGCGAGCTGACGCGTGGCGTCCGACGAGCGCGCGACGATGGGCGCGATCTCGTGAAACGACATGCCGCACAGATCGTGGAGCACGAACGCGAGGCGCTCGGCAGGCTCGAGCTTGTCGAGCACGACGAGCAGCGCGAGCCCGACGGAATCCGCGAACATGCGCTCCTGCTCGGCGTCGGTCGAGGCAGGACGCTCCGGCTTGCCCTCGAGCGACTCCTCGCGCCGCGCGGCTCGCGAGCGCAAGATGTCGAGGCACACGCGCGAGACCACCGTGGTGAGCCAGCCACGCGGATTGGCGACGTCAGTCGGCTCGGCGCGCTCGAGGCGGATCCACGCCTCCTGCACCGCATCGTCGGCCTCGGCGAGCGAGCCCAGCATGCGATAGGCGACGCCGCGCAAATGACTACGATGCGATTCGAAGTCGATCTGCACGCGTGAAGCCTACAGCGTCGGCGCGGATCGCGTCTAATGACCGGGCTGCGATGACCACCGACGTCCTGCACACGACCGCCGGCGACATGCCTCTCGAGGAGCTCGAGCTCGCGATCGGCGACCGCACGTGGACGATCCTGCACACGGGGGCCCTCACGAGCCGCGACGAGGAGCTCGCCTTCCTCACCGGTGACAAGGCCAAGACACATCCCTACGGCGTTGTCCTGTGGCCTGCGGCGATCGCGCTCGCCCACGATCTCGCGGCGCGCGACGTGCGCGGCAAGCGGATCCTCGAGCTCGGCGCGGGCACCGGGCTGCCGGGCATCGTCGCCGCGGGGCTCGGCGCGCATGTGGTGCAGACGGATCGGCAGAACCTCGTGCTGCACGTGTGCAAGCTGAACGCGGAGCGCAACAAGCTCTCGTCATCGATCGAGCACCGGATCGCCGATTGGACCGCGTGGGAGGACGCCACGCGCTACGACTTTGTGATCGGGTCGGACATCCTGTACGCGCCCGCCCTGCATCCGCACCTGCGAAACATCTTCGAGACCAACCTCGCGCCCGGTGGCACGCTGCTGATCGGCGACCCCTTCCGCGATACCAGCCTGCCGCTGCTCGAGGCGATGGAGGCTGAAGGCTGGCGCGTCACGCTCGACAAGTGGACCGTGGGCGTCGCGCCGCCGCCGCGCCCGGTGGGCGTGTTCGCGCTCACCCGGGTCAGGTCCTCGTCGCCGCGCACGCTTTCTGCGTGGCCGGAGTGATCCCGGACCCCAGATCTAGTGTCTGCACGTTGCTCGGCACACCACGAGGCAGCTAGAAGGGACGAACGAACCAGACTGCCTGACCAACATATCCACGCTGGTGCCGCTGCCGAATATTTCGGCGCGGCTGAAAAGGGAATCCGGTCTGAAGCCGGAACTGCCCCGCAGCGGTAAGCGAGAACGACCTCCACAACAGCACTGACGGGCGAAGGCACGTCGGGAAGCGTGGACAGTAGGCGCCGCAAGGCAACGCTCGCGAGTCCGAAGACCTGCCCGCATGGACGCATCCGACACCTCGGGGGAGGTTGTCCGCATGGGGCCGGCCCACGGCACCCATCGGGTCCGTTCCTCGACGTGTCCTCACGTTCTCGATGGAGGAACCGATGCAGAGCGAGCCGACCCTTTCAGAGATCACCGATCACCCCGTTGCCCGTCGCGCGCCCGAGCGCGACTCCGGCCCTCAGACCACGATGCGGGTGACCAAGCGCAACGGCACCACGGAACCGGTCAACCTCGACAAGATCGTCCGCGCGGTCAATCGCTGCTGCAAGGGCCTTCCCGAGGTCGACGCGATGCGCGTGGCGACCAGGACGATCAGCGGCCTCTATGACGGCGCAACGACGAGCGAGCTCGACCGGCTGTCGATCCAGACCGCGGCGTCGCTGATCACCGAGGAGCCAACGTATGGGCGGCTCGCGGCGCGCCTGCTCGGCACGTACATCGACAAGGAGGTCCGTAACCAGGACATCCAGTCTTTCAGCCAAGCGATCGCGGCCGGGCACAAGCTCGGGCTGGTCAACACACGCCTCGCGAACGTGGTCGCCCTCAATGCGCGCAAGCTGAACGACGCGATCGTGCCCGAGCGTGACCGCGAGCTCGAATACTTCGGGATGCGCACGGTCTACGACCGCTACTTGTTGCGACATCCCGCGACGCGGCTGGTCCTCGAGACGCCGCAGCAGTTCTTCATGCGCATCGCGTGTGCGCTGACCGAGACGATCAACGAGGCGCTCGAGCTGTATCGGTTGCTGTCGACGCTCGAGTACCTGCCGAGCTCGCCGACGCTGTTCAACGCGGGCACGTCGCACGAGCAGCTGTCGAGCTGCTTCTTGCTCGACTCGCCCGCCGATGATCTCGAGTCGATCTATCAGCGCTACACGGACGTGGCGCTCCTCTCGAAGTTCTCCGGGGGCATCGGCCTCGCGTACCACCGCGTGCGCTCGCGCGGGTCGCAGATCGAGAGCACCAACGGGCAGTCGAATGGCATCGTGCCGTGGCTCAAGACGCTCGACGCGTCGGTCGCGGCGGTGAATCAGGGCGGCAAGCGCAAAGGCGCAGCGTGCGTGTACCTCGAGCCGTGGCATGCGGACATCGAGGCGTTCCTCGAGCTGCGCGACAACACCGGCGACGAAGCGAGCCGCACGCACAATCTCAACCTCGCGAACTGGATCCCGGATCTATTCATGAAGAGGGTGGAGGCGAACGGCGACTGGAGCCTCTTCGATCCCAAGCGCGTGCCAGAGCTGCCGGACCTATGGGGCGACGCATTCGAGCGCGCGTACGAAGCGGCGGAGGCAGCCGGGCTCGCGGCGAAGATCATCCGGGCGCGCGATCTGTACGCGCGGATGATGCGCACGCTCGCGCAGACCGGGAATGGCTGGATGACGTTCAAGGACGCCTCGAACCGCGCGTGCAACCAGACCGCCAGCGCGGGGCGAACCGTGCACCTGTCGAACCTGTGCACCGAGATCCTCGAGGTGACATCGGCGGACGAGGCGGCGGTGTGCAATCTCGGCTCGATCAACCTCGCGCGCCACGTCACCGACGGCGCGTTCGACGTCTCAAGGCTCGCGCGCACCGTGCGCACCGCCATTCGCCAGCTCGATCGCGTGATCGACCTCAACTACTACCCGATTCGCGCGACGCAGCGCTCGAACATGAAGTGGCGCCCTGTCGGGCTCGGCGTGATGGGCCTCCAGGACGTGTTCTTCCAGCTCGGGTGGGCGTTCGACGCGCCCGAGGCGCGCGCGCTGTCGAGGCAGATCGCCGAGGAGGTCTACTTCCACGCTCTGACCGCGTCGGTCGAGCTCGCGGCGGAGAAGGGCAAGCACCCCGCGTTCGACGAGACGCGCGCGGCGCGAGGCGAGCTGCAGTTCGATGCCTGGGGCGTGACCCCGACGAACACGGCACGCTGGGAAGCACTACGCGCGCAGATCCGCGAGGTGGGCTTGCGCAACTCGCTCATGATCGCGATCGCCCCGACGGCGACGATCGCGTCGATCGCGGGCTGCTACGAGTGCATCGAGCCCCAGGTCTCCAACCTGTTCAAGCGCGAGACGCTGTCGGGCGACTTCATCCAGATCAACCGCTACCTCGTCGATGCGCTCAAGCGGCTCGGGCTGTGGACCGAGCCTACGCGCACGCGGCTCTTGCGCGCCGAAGGGTCGGTGCAAGGGCTCGTCGAGCTGCCCGCCGACCTGCGCGCGCGGTTCCGCACCGCCTGGGAGGTGCCGATGCGGTCGCTCATCGACATGGCGGCCGACCGCGGCGCGTTCATCGATCAGAGTCAGTCCCTCAACCTGTTCGTCGAAAGCCCGAACATCGGCGGGTTGTCGTCGATGTACTTCCATGCCTGGAAGCGTGGGCTCAAGACCACGTATTACCTGCGCTCGCGGCCGGCGACGCGGATCGCCAAGACCACCGCCGAGGTCGAGTCCGTCGAAGCCGTCGCGTGCTCGCTCGAGAACCCCGGCAGCTGCGAGGCGTGCCAGTGAGCGGCGCGATCGACCGCGCGATGCGCGCGAGTGTCCGGCCGTCGCGCCTCCTCGATCCGGGGATGTGCTTGACGCTGCGGCCGATGGCGTATCCGCAGTTCTTCGAGATGTACCGCGCGGCGATCAAGAACACGTGGACCGTCGCGGAGGTCGACTTCGGCACGGACGTCGCGGACCTCGCGAAGATGACGCCGGCCGAGCGTCACCTCGTGCAGCGACTCGTCGCGTTCTTCGCGACCGGCGACTCGATCGTAGCCAACAACCTCGTGCTCAACCTCTACAAGCATCTGAACGCCCCCGAGGCGCGGATGTACTTGTCGCGGCAGCTGTACGAGGAAGCGCTGCACGTGCAGTTCTACCTGACGCTGCTCGATACCTACGTCCCCGATCACGACGAACGTCAGAAGGCGTTCGCGGCGGTCGAGACGATTCCGTCGATCAAGCAGAAGGCAGAGTTCTGCCTGCGCTGGATCGACTCGCTCCAGCAGCTGGATCGCCTCGAGACGCCGGCGCAGCGACGGCAGTTCTTGCTGAACCTCATCTGCTTCGCCGCGTGCATCGAGGGGCTGTTCTTCTTCGGCGCGTTCACGTACGTCTACTTCCTGCGCTCGAAAGGGCTCTTGCACGGGCTCGCCGGCGGCACCAACTGGGTGTTTCGCGACGAGAGTGCGCACATGGCGTTCGCGTTCGAGGTGGTCGCCACCGTGCGGCGCGAAGAGCCCGAGCTGTTCGATGCAGCGCTCCAACGCGACGTCCGCGCGATGCTCGCCGACGCCATCGCCTGCGAGGTCCAGTTCGCGGAGGACCTGCTCGGTGGCGGCATCGCTGGCCTCTCGGTCGCCGACGTGCGGACGTACCTCGAGTACTGCGCCGACCAGCGGCTCGCGACCCTCGGCATGGCACCCGCGTACGGGGCGAAGAACCCGTTCGGCTTCCTCGCGCTGCAGGACGTGCAGGAGGTCACCAACTTCTTCGAGCGCCGGGTGTCGGCCTACCAGGTCGGCGTCGAAGGCGAGGTCACGCTCGACGCCGTGTTCTAGCTAGGTAACTGTGATCGCTGGCTTCTCGGCATCCGGAGTGGCGAATGTCAGACCCAATCCGGATCCTGTGCGTACCATGCACCGGTCGGTCAGCGAGGCGCGCCAGGCCTTCGACGCCTATGTGCGGCTCGAGCCCAGGCTCGCCGCGCTGTGGGAGGCGTGCGAGGACGCGGCGCCCCCCGGGCCGGCGGACGACGGCGACGAGATCGATCCGTACGAGCTCGACGGCGAAGGCGCCGATGCAGCCGAGGTTGCTTGGTGCGCGGAGGAGTACTTCCTGCACCACGTGAAGTCGAAGCTCATCGCGCTCGTGGGCACACATCGAATTCGCGGCCCGCGCGAGCTCCAGAGCAACGCCGCGTACGAGACGATCTACGACCTTCTGATCAACTGGGCGCTCAACCGTGCGTGCCCCTGCTGCAGCGAGCCGGATACCGCACCGTGGCGCATGGACGCCGCGCGCGGGTGACTGGCGCCATGCACGACGACGATCGCGAACCGCCACTGCTGTCGCGGCTCACCCGTTCCGGTGGCCGCACATACCGCGCGCTGACCCGGGCCATACCGCGTGATGGCCATCGCTACCCGCGGCCGCGCAAGCAGGTCCGGATCACCGAGCTACTCGGCTGGGTGGTGAAGCACCACGGGCTCACCGACGAGGCCCGCCATCAGTTCGTGTGCCTGTTCTGGGACGAGATCGCGGGCGAGCGCATCGCCGCCAAGACGTATCCCGTCGCGTTCGCGGACAGCGTCCTGCAGGTCTCCGCCGGCAGCTCGTCCTGGGTGCACGAGATGCAGTTTCACAAGACGAAGTTGATCGTGCAGATCAATAACTGGATCGACGCGAACCGCGTCTGGCTCGGACCACCGCCGCTCGTAACCGATATCCGCTGTGTGCTGGCGCAGAAGCATCGCGCGCCGATCGTCGAGCGCGAGCAAGCGCGCACGCTCCGCCTCCAGCACGCAGAGCGCACGCGGCCGCTCGCCGCGCTCACGCCGCCGCCCAGCTCGGAGGCCGAGCGCATCGCGATCCAGGCCGAGACCGTCGTGATCGATGATCCGGAGGTCCGCGCGCTCGTCGAGTCCGTGCGCGTGAAGTGGAACCGGTAGCCAGAACATACACAACGACGTCGAGCGAGGCCTAGCGGGGAGAGGCAGCCCGACGCGCCGGATCGCGTCCGCGGGTGCGGTCGAGGAACGCGTCGGCCAGGTCCTGCGCGCGATCAAAGGCGGATAGAGTAGGACGGTGAGCAGCATCGCCCAGCTTCGTGCCGCGTTTGGTGTCATCCACATCCTGCCGCTCGAGCGCGCGGATGCCGAGGCGATCCTCGAGCTCGCGCAGCTCGTTGTCGAGGCGGACGGGACGGAAGGCGCCGACGAGATCCAGAAGTACTTCGCCGTCGGCAAGCTCCTCTTTGAGCTCGCGGAGGTGCCCGATGCCGAGGTGCCGACGTTCTTCTCCGCCGAGGAGGACGAGTCACGCCTGTTCGATCTCGCGACCTCGCTGAAGAGCGTGCCGACCCGCGAGCTCGCGTTCGTGGTGGCGCGCTACCTCGCCGAAGCAGACCTCGAGATCGTGTCCGCCGAGGAGACGTTCCTCGAGCGCCTGCGCACGCTGCTGTCGATCAGCAAAGAGCGCGCGGACGAGCTCGATACCCTGCTGCGCAGCGCGTAGTCAGGTCCGGGTGGCAACGGCACCCAGCCTCAGGGCGCGAGGCGAGGGATATTGTCGAACAGCGGCCCCCAGGTGGCTTCGATCGCGGCGAGGCGCTCGGTCAGGCGCTGCTCGGCGAGGGTTTCGGTAACGGTGGTGTTGTCGGCCGCGTCGACGGTGGCGTCGGCGTCGAAGTCGAACGTGTGAGCGACGTTGCCGTGGACGACGTTGCCAGCCGCCATGTCGAGCTTCTCGCCGAGCATCACCCATGGCTTCGCGGGGCCACCCCAGCGCGAGTAGGTGAGGTTGTTGGTGATGTGCGAGCCCTGCGCGTCGTAGAGGGAGACGCCGTGCCAATGATCGACGAACACGACGTTGTTCTCGACGGTGAAGTTGACCAGCGGGCCGTCGAAGAAGCCGATGCCCTGCATCTGCGCACGCAGGGGTTGTGCCGCGTTCTCGGTATTGAGGATCAGATTGCCGCGAAGGGTGACGTCGCGGACGGTACCCGTGCCTACGTTGAACAGGAAGCATTGGATGGCGTCGTCGTGGTTAGCGTCGCCATCGGCGTCGCTGACGTAGATGTTCTTGATCACGTTGTCGGTGACCGTGCCGCCGTCACGCGTGACGCGAATGCCGTCGGCCGAGAACTCGTTGACAAGGTTGCCCTCGACGGTGGAGGTGAACGACGTGATGGCGATGCCGAACCGCACGTTGTAGACGTGCGTGGTGCGCACGGTGAGGCCGGTGCCATTGCGGCCCATCAGGATGCCGCTGTTCGCGCTCATCCACTGGGCGGCCGTCCACCCGCTGGTGTCGCTGGCTCCGTAGACGACGCTCTTCTCGAGGATCAGATCCGAGGACGTGCCCGCTTCGCCGAGCGAGACGATGTTCCCCGCGTACGGCGCCGTGGCGAATTCGGGGCTGATGGTCAACCCGCGGAGGTGCCAGCCCTTGCCGCGGCGGAGCTCGAGGCGGCCGAGCTGCGGCCGGGCACCGGGCGCGTTGCGGATGATGACGGCGGTGGCGTGTTCGCCTTCGAAGGTGGCGTTGCCGTGGTTGCCATCGCGCAAGACGAGGGTCTTGCCATCGGGGACGGTGGCGACGAGGCCAGCGGCGATCGCGTCGGCGAGCCCGGGCCACGGTGCCTCCGCGGTCCCTGGGGCATCGGCGCGGCCGACGACGGGATCGAGATAGATGGCGTCGCTCGGGATCGGATCGAGATCCGCATCGGGAGCTGCGTCGACGTCGTCACCGCCGCCGCCGTTGTTCGCATCTCCCGAACATGCTGCCACCGTCAGCGCGAGCACCGAAAGCATCGTGCGCATGTAGCGATGGTACCCCCACCGCGGCGGCACCTCAGGCTGAGCTCCATGTGGGCGTAGAAAAAGCTCGGCTGGCCTACCTGCGTCCGCCGTCGGCGGGTTCTGCACGCGCTAGATGAGCAACGTGTACCCGAGGTAGGCGGCGCCCGCGGTCGCACCGAATACGAGCACGTGAATGCCCAGCCCCGGTGGCTTCTCGGGCGGCGGGGGCGAGGGCGTCACCTGCAGCGCCGCGAGTTCGCGCCGCGCAGCCTCGAGGCGCTGCTCGGTCGTGGCCTGCTCGACCTTCTTCCGCTCGAGCTCGGCGATCTCGTCGATGAGGGAGCTCGCGCGCGCGGCGCGCGCGCTGTCGTCGTCGCGGTACATCAGAACTTGTATCCCTTCTTGGCCGCGGTCTTCTTGGTCGACCTCATCAGCTCGCTCTCGAGCGACTGCGCCTGCTCGCCCTTCCGCTTGGCTTGTTCGCCCGCAAGGAACGCATTGCGCTCGGCCTCGAGCTTGCCGATCCTGGCCTGCAGCTCGGCGCGCTTCGCGGCATTGTCCGCGACGATCTGCTTCTTCTCCTCGAGCGTCTTGCCGCGCATCGCCGCGGGTAGCTGCTCGTCCTTGGCGGTCTCGAGGAACCTACCGTTCTTGTCGACGGCATCGACCAGGTCCCAGCTGTCGTTGTCGTACGCCGCCTTCTTGCGCTTGAGCTGTGCGCGCTCGATCGCGACCTTCTTCGACATCTTCATCGAGGACGCGTCTGCGGCCGACTGGCGCGCGAGGGACGCCTGGCCCTCGGCGCCATACGCGAGGTACGTGCTGTTGAGCTCGTTGCCGAGGCGCAGGATCTCGTCGTCCTGCGGCGCCGGGATGTGCTGCGCCACCGCGTTCTGATCGATCGTCATCAGGTCCGTCGCCGCGAGCTTGGCAGCCGCATCCCAGGTCGGCTCCGTGCCGCCGCAATAGATCAGCTGGACGCTAATGCCCTTCGCGGCCGCCGCCTGCATCGCGGCCTGCGCCCCGATGGGTCCCTGGTCGAATTCCTCGTTGCCAGCGACGAACACGAACTTCATCGTGTCGGGGTTCGTCGACCACTGCAGCTCGTTCACGGAGGTCTGGATCGCCTGGCCGACGAACTCGGCGCCGCCGTTCGTGAACAGGGCGTGCAGCTTCTCGCTCACCTTGTCGAGGTCGGTGGTGAAGCCGATCACCTGGCGGATGTGCCCCGACGTGCGCGGCAGCGTGTCGTTGCCGTACTCGTACAACGCGAGCTCGACCTTCACGCCGCGCGTCTTGCCGTTCACCTCGCGTGTCATCCGGCCCATCTGATCGACCATCGTCCACAGGTGCGAGCGCGCCTGATTGATCAGGCCATCCATGCTCGACGACGTATCCAGGAGGAGCGCGATCTGCACCGTGTCCTTGGCCGTGTCACGCTCCGGCGTCGCCGGCGTCGGGGTGGGCGCCGACGTCGCGATCAGCCCCGCGCTCGCGGCTGGCTGCGGTGCCTGGGCGTGCCACCCAGCGCCGTACGCTACGCCGGCGGCGCCACCGAGTGCAGCGACGAGGGTGAGGCTATGGCGACGCAGCCAGGTTCCGAAGGGGTTCTTGGGGCGGACGGTGACAGTCATGGTTCCTCCTGCCGCAGGGCGGCGTTTCAGAATCTGACGCGTGGCCTTGCCTCATGGTCTGGTGCGAATGTCAGGAAGCTGTAAGGGCACGCGCGAGAACGTCG
The DNA here is from genome assembly GCA_033763475.1 of Kofleriaceae bacterium. Classification (GTDB taxonomy): domain Bacteria; phylum Myxococcota_A; class Polyangia; order Haliangiales; family Haliangiaceae; genus JABFXX01. The sequence goes on along the minus strand of JANRKM010000142.1, from coordinate 7,079 downwards.
ACGATTTGCGCGCGCCTGCGTGCAACCGCAGTGCACGCCGCGTGTCGGCGCGCGTCCGCGAGTCGTGTGAGAGCTCGGCGCGAAGCACCGCGCAGCGCGACGTAGTCGCAGGCTCGGCGGGCGCGCACCGCTTGCCGGCGGCACCGACAAGTTTCGCGCGTTCCTGCGCGACGAGCGAGCTGAAGCCGCAGATCGCGGCGCGCTATCGCGTGACCTCCGAGATCGCGATCATCGGCGAGTCAGCCGCGGGCCTGTTCGTGCTCGAGACGCTGCTCGTCGAGCCGTCGCTATTCGACGCGTACATCGCCGTCGATCCGAGCGTGTGGTGGAACCAGCAAGCCCTGGTGACCGAGTTCGCTAGAGATTGAGCAGGTACGCCTCGTTGTAGACGAGCGCATCCGCGTGCTGCAGCAGCACCTCCGCCAGCGTGTCGCACACGGTGCCGCCGAGGATACTGGGCGGCACCAGGCGATCCGGGCACGCGTTGGCCAGCTCGAGCGATAGCACGCTGTCGAGGAGCCAGCGCGCGCGGCTCAAACACACGGCCCCGTGCGGACTCCAGCCAGCCTCGAACAGCATGCCGACCGGCGGCAACAGGCCGTGCTTCTGGATCGGGCCTGGGGCCGGCAGGCGATCCCAGACGTTGATCGCGGTGTTCTCGCGCGTATGCGGCGTGCCGTTGCCACAATAGTCGGCGCGCGCCATGCGCGTGCACGCCTGGTGGTAGTCGGTGAAGTCCGCGCCACCGTAGCCGGTGAGCCACGGGCGGTAGCCCCACCGATAGCACTTGGCGATCACGCCGGTAGTGCAGGCGAACGTGAAATGCGTCGACGACTCCACGCGATCGCCCGTCTGGTTCCAGGTCGCGCCAACGGGAATCGCGGCGCGCCGGCCGTCGGCGTCGACGCCGCACGCGGGCTGCCACGACGCGGTGTCATCGACCCACTGCTCGACGTTGTAGAGGAACGTGTTGCCGGTGCCCGTGGGATCGTTGCCGACCTCCGCCTGCACCGAGGCGATGCGATACGCGAGCTGGACATAGCCGCCGTCGACGTCGGTCACGTCCGCGACGAGCTCGGCCCCCGTGAGCCCCGTGCCACGCACGGTCACTCCATTGCGCTCTGCGACGAGCTCCCCCTTCACCACGCGCAGGTTCGCGAGCGAGGCACCCGCGAGCGTCGCATTGCCGAGCGCGAAGCCCTGCATGTTGATGCCCTGCATGTTGATGCCTTGCATGTTGATGCCCTGCATATTGATGCCGTGCTGCTCGACGGTCGAAACCGCCTCCGCGGCCTCGTCATCGACACCGCACCCGCAAAGCATCACGAGCGCCACCGTCCAGCTTGGAATTGCTTTCCCCATGACTTCCATCCTTTAGTTTTGAGCCGGCTCGTCGGGAATCCGCGAGGTAACCGAGGCACAGACGCGCACCCCCATCAGTACGTTGCGCTGCGTAGGTTCACCCCCCTCGCGATTCGCACTTCGCGAGCTCAACTCAGCGTTGTACCAACCGCCGCCGCGCGCCAGAGGCGCCTCACTGTCAGCTACCGAACGCGTCCATTCCCAGACGTTACCGGCCATATCGTCGGCACCGATAGGGCTCCGTGAGGCCGGGTGCGAGCCCACCTCGTCGGGCCCGAAGGCCAGCGGCTCGCGACCATAGGTGACGTCGATATTGGCGTCGTCGGGTGCGAGCGTGGCACCGTTGGGAAAGGTGCGGCCATCGGCGCCGCGTGCTGCGCGCTCCCACTCGTGCTCCGTGCAGAGCCGGGCCCCCGGGATCCGCTTCGTGCGGTCGAGCCAGGTCGTGTAGGCGATCGAGTCCTCGAACGAGATCGCGGCGACCGGGATGCGCAGCCAGTCCTGGTCGGCGCGCTGCGTCCGGGCTTCGTAGTGCAACCGCTGGCCGGTCTCCGCCGTGTAGGTGCGCGTGGTTGGCGTCAGGGTCAGCTTCCAGCGCTTGGGCGCGAGCTCGGTGAGCTCGAGCGAGGACAGGGTCGTCGTCGAGCCCGGCGTGCGGCGACGGCGCTCCTCGGGGGGGAGCTCGTCGAGAAACTCGATCCACTCACCGAACGTCACCTCGTGGCGGCCGATCAGATAGGCGCCCGTCGTGACCTCGTGCACCGGCGGCGAGTTCAAGAACCCGCGCCGCAGATCGGAGCTATCGGCGCTGCCGAATAAGAAGCTGCCCGGCGGCACGTAGATCATCGACGGCGGCACGGCGGTGGCGAGCGGCAACTCGACCCGCAGCTTCGACGTGCGGCCGCGTGCGAGCAGCACGGGCAGTCGCACGACCGCACGGCCGGGGGCCTCGAACGCGAGCACCACGTGGCCGGGACGCAGCGTCAGCGTGCGTCGGGCGAGGGGCGTGCGTGGCGCGCCCGCGCGCTCGATGTACACCAGCGCGTCCGCCGGCATCACCTCGAGCTCGACGCGCGCGTCGGCATCGAGCTCCGAGCGATAGTGACCGTCGTCGTACGCGGCGAGGCGGCCGGCGAGCTCGTCGACGAGGGCGTGGTTGCGATCCCCCTCCGCGCGGACGAGGCGCTCGAACAACACGTCGGCGAGCTGGCGGCGCAGGCTCGTGCGCGACGGCGCCACCGCCAGCGCGGTCTCGAGCGCGCTCGACGCCGTACGGTAGCGACTCGCCTCGCGCGCGGCGAGCTGCTCCACCTCCGTCCACGCAGCCTCACCCTCGGCCCACGTGCCCGCGTCGAACAGCGCGAATGCACGGGCGCGTGCGGCATCGCGCTCGGCGGCGAGCTGGCGCGCCTCCGCGAAGGCCGTCGACGCTTGCGCGGTGTTCTTCGCGATCACCTGCTCGACGTCCCGGCGCGCGCCCTCGCGGACCGTGAGGCCGATCGCGACGACCACCGCGATCAGCGCGGCGACCATCACGCCGCGCATGATGCGCCGGCGCGTGATCGCCTGCTCGCCCGCCGCGAGGAACTCCACCTCGCGCGGCGCCATGGTCTCGCGGTCGAGCGAGCGCACCTCCGCGAGCTGGCGCTTGTGCCAGAGCAGATCGCGCGTGCGGCCCATGCGATCCCACACCGCAGCCGCCTGCTCGACGCGCACGCGCGCTGCGTGATCGGCCGCGCCACGCCGGCGCCAGTCGAGGAAGGTGGACCAGCTCGTGAGCAGCGCCTCGTGCGCGACCTCGTAGGCACCCTGTTCGGCCGCGTTGGCGACGACGATGCGGCCCCGCACCAGGACCTCGAGCGCGGCGCGCTCGCTAGCACGCTCGGGCCCGATGCCGAGGAGCTCGCTCTCGGCGCGGCGAGCGCGGGTGCCGTCGGCGGTGACCAGGCGCAACAGGAGGCGGCGGGCGGCCCCGCGACGCTCGGCAGAGAGACCGGCGAGGAGACGATCCGCATGGCGGGCGAGGGCGCCTTCGACGCCGCCGAGCGTGGCGAGCGCATCGGTGCGGATGGTCTTCGCCTGCACGTCGCGCGCATCCCACAGCTCGGCGAGCGTGAACTGCAGCAGTGGTAGCCCACCGGGTGCTTGCTCGGTCTGCGCGACCAGCGTGTCGACGAGCGAATCCGACTCGAACGTCACGCCCTTGGCCGCGGCCGGGCGCACGATCGCCTCCCGGATCTGCTCGCCGGTGAGCGGGCGCAAGAAGTAGAGCCCACGGCCCATCTCCTCGCCGAGGACGGGCAGGGTGGCGAGGCGTGAGAGGAAGTCGGAGCGCGCGGTCGCGAGCACGCGCACCGCCGGCGTCCGCACCGCGAGTGCACCGAGGGCAGCGGCGGTGACGCGCGCTTCCTCGGGATCGGAGAGCGTGAGCAGCTCCTCGAGCTGATCGACAAAGAGCAGCAACTTGCGCGTCGCCGGCGCGCGGTCACCGTGGCGAAGCGCGCGCGCGAGGGCGTCGGGCGTATCCCGCACGAGCTCGACGAGGGTGGCCTCGTCGAGCCCCGACCACGAAGCGAGCGCGACGGCGAGCTGCTGCACGGGATGCCGCCCGGGCACCACATCCACGCGCGACCACCCCGCGTGCTCGACGAGCCACGGCAGCACGCCGGCCCGACACAGCGACGACTTGCCGGTCCCCGAGTCGCCCCCGACGACGACAAACGGATCACTGGTCACGCGCGCGACCAGCTCGCGGATCTCGCCACGGCGGCCGAAGAACAGCGACCCGTGCGCGGACTCGAACGCGGAGAGGCCGCGGTACGGATTGCCGTCGGGGACGTTGTCGGCGCGGGTGGGGGCCGCGATCTCCTCGAGCGCGACGAGGAGCGCGTCGGCGGATCCGAAGCGCGCGCCGGCATCGCGCTCGACGAGGCGATCGATGATCGCGGCGAGCGCCGGCTCGACCGCCGGCGCGATGGTGCCGAGGCGCGGGATGTCGCGGTTCTGGATCACGTCGGCGAGGTCCGCCATCGGGATCCCGCGGTGCGGTGCATGGCCCGCGCACAGCTCGTAGAGGAGAATGCCGAGCGCGTAGAGGTCGGAGCGCCGGGTCGCGGGCTCGCCGCGCCACAGCTCGGGGGCCATGTAGAGCGGGGTGCCCGCCTCGCGCTCCGGCGGCGGACTACCCTGGCCGAACTCGATGTTGCTCGGCGACTCGAGGCAGGGCCCCGACGAGTCGAGCGTGGAGTCCGCCACCGCGACGACGGGGTGGCGCGGCGCATCCATGGTCTCGTCGACGGCGCTCAGTGGACGCGCCTGGTTCACGCGCTCGCGTGGCGGTGCGACGGCGACATCCATGGGGGTGCCATCGACGACGCGGGCAAGTCCGAAGTCGAGGAGCTTGCCGCGCCCGTCATCGGTGAGGATCGCGTTCGCGGGCTTCACGTCGCGATGCAACACGCCACTGCGATGCGCCGCCGCCAGCCCGCGAGTCAGATCGAGCGCGAGCTGCAGCACGACCTCGCAGCGAACCGGGCGCTCGATCTGATCGAGCGGGCGACCGCGGACATATTCGGAGACGAGGTACGGGTGACCATCGACCTCGGCGACGCGATAGATCGCCACGACGTTCGGATGCTGCAGGCGCGCGATCGCACGCGCCTCCTCGAACACCCGCGCGCGCGCCGCGGGATCTTCAGCGGTGCGCACGAACTTCACCGCGACGGCACGATCGAGCAGCTTGTCGTGCGCGAGGTAGACCTGCCCCATGGCACCACGCCCGAGCAACCGGACCAGCCGGTACTCCTCGAGCTCGTCAGGGGGAACCCATTCCGATGCCATGCCGCGACGCGCCGCAGCTTACTTTGATTTGTCCGCCAAATTCGCCGTGTCGCAGCAGTGTCGCTCCTGGTCTGGGGGCTTTCACGCACCCGCGTCACAACGCCAGTGGCTACATCGTCCTCGGGGCATGAACCCACGCATGAAACACCCGATCTTCGTCATCCCCGATGCGCTGCCTGCGATGCAGGCGGTCAGCAAGACCACCGAGGCATTGATCTCGCCCGTGCTGCGCGAGCTCGTGAACCTGCGCGCGAGCCAGATCAATGGCTGCAGTGTGTGCGTCGACATGCACGCGCGTGACCTCGAGAAGCTCGGCCAGGCGCACGAGCGGCTGTGGAGCGTCGCCACGTGGCGGGATGCTCCGTACTTCACCGAGGCCGAACGCGCGGCCCTCGCGCTCACCGAAGCCCTCACGCGCATCGCCGATTGCGGCGAGCCGGTCTCCGACGAGGTGTGGAACGAGGCCGCGCGCCACTACGAGCCGCAGGCGCTCAGCGCGATCGTGCTGACGATCGGCATCATCAATACCTGGAACCGCCTCAATGTCGCGACCAAACAGATCGCAGGTCGCCTCATGTGATCCCACGGCACCGCCCGTGCATTCGCCAGGGGACGAGGAGCACCGAGATGCAAGCAGCTCGATGGGAACCGCCTCTGAACGATGGCATCCGCGATCACACGAGCCGCGGGACCAACGAGCGCATCGATCGCACGACGCGCGGCACCCTCGACGAGGTCGGCACCTCGCCCGAGCGTGTGCGAGCGCGCCTGAGCGAGCTCGATCGCGAATGGAACGTCGATCGCGCGTTGATGCTCAATTTCGCCATCGTCGGCGGCCTGAGCGCGACGATGACCGCGCGAAGTCTCCTGCGCTACGGCCGCCCGGGCGGATGGGGCGCGCTGCTCGCAACGCAGCTCGCGTTCCTCGCGCACCATGCGATCCGTCGCTGGTGTCCGCCGATGCCGTTGTTCCGCCGGCTCGGGTTTCGCAGCGAGCGCGAGATCGAGGCGGAGCGCAACATGTTGCGCGAACAGCTCGCGACGTGAGCGCACGTGACGCTGCTGCTCGGTGACGCGACGGCGCTGCTCGCATGCCCGAGCTGCCCGGCAGGACGCGCGGCGCGGCTCCTCGTGTTCTCCGACGCATTCTGGGTAAACGCGTGGTTCGCGCTGCTGCCGTTCGTCGTGTGCGGCCTCGTGGTGCGCGCCGTCGTGCGGCGACTGAATCGAGGAGAGGCAAATGACGCAACGTGACCGCAAGCGCAGTGGACCACTCGTCGCCGCGGGCCTCGTGCTCGGCATCGGCTTCGGCGGCTTCGTCGACGGCATCCTGCTGCATCAGATCCTGCAGTGGCACAACATGCTCTCGAGCATCGCGCCGCCGACGGATCTCGTGACCATGAAATACAACATGGTGTGGGACGGCTTGTTCCACGCGCTGACGTGGACGATGTGCGTGATCGGCGTCGGACTCCTGTTCCGCGCAGGGCGCCACGCGGACGTGCGGTGGTCGGGCCGCCTGCTGTTCGGATCGATGCTGGCAGGGTGGGGGCTGTTCAACTTTGTCGAGGGGCTAATCGATCACCAGCTCCTCGGCATCCACCACGTTCATCCCGGGACGGGACAGCTCGCCTGGGATCTCGGGTTCGTCTTCATCGGCGGGCTCGGCTTCATCCTCGCTGGCTACCTGATCGGCCGCGGCGCGCTGGGCCACACAGGCATCGAGGCTCATGCCGTCTAGCAGGGCGCTGAGAAACGCCGCACCGCGGCGGTTCTCGCGCCCTGCTCCCGTGCCCGTGCCCGTGCCCGTGCCCGTGCCCGATCGCTCGCGCGGCGCCGGCCGCGACAGGCCGGTGCCTTGGCGGTCTATGTCGCAG
>JANRKM010000141.1:0-85781 GCA_033763475.1 Kofleriaceae bacterium | reverse complement strand
CGCGGCTGCGACATAGACCGCCAAGGCACCGGCCTGTCGCGGCCGGCGCCGCGCGAGCGATCGGGCACGGGCACGGGCACGGGCACGGGCACGGGAGCAGGGCGCGAGAACCGCCGCGGTGCGGCGTTTCTCAGCGCCCTGCTAGGTCCGACGAGGTCCGATCAGGTCGACGCGCACGCTACCGCTTCGATCAGACTCGGCAGCACGTTGAGATCGAACGGCTTCTTGAGCACGCGGTTGCGCCCCGAATCGAGGAGCTGTTGCAGGCCCGGGTCCTCCACGCCGCCGGTAACGAACACGATGCGCCGTTCGCGCCCGGGCCAGTGCGCACTGTACTCGCGGTACACGTCGGCCGCGCTGCCGTCGGGGAGTAGCACGTCGCACAGAATGACCTCGATGTCAGGATCGGTGCGCAGGCGCGCGAGGGCCACGGCCACTGTCGTCGCGAGCTCGGCATCGTGATCCGTCGAGATCAGCTCGCACAGAGCTTCACCGAGCAAACGCTCGTCCTCCACGATCAACACGCGCCGGCGCACGCGCCTATCATAGTCTCGCTGCGGGCAGAACGGAGCGCACGGACGACAGGAGCTGGTCGGCCGTGAATGGCTTGGCCAGGAACGCGACGCCCGTGTCGGCGCCCACCGTGGGGGGGCCGTCAGCGGCGAACCCGGAGACGTACAGCACCGGCAGCGTCGGGCTCTTCGATCGCAGGCGGTCGACGAGCTCGCGGCCGCCGATGCCCGGCATCACGAGGTCGGACACCACGAGATCGACGTTGTCCCCGCCGCCGAAGGCCTGCAGGGCCTCGTCGCCACTACGCACCGCGGTCACCTCGTAGCCCGCTTCGAGCAGAGTCGCGCGCACGACCTCGCGCACCTCGTCTTCATCCTCGACGAGCAGGATGCGCTCGCTGCCACGTGTGGTGGCCTCGACGGCCGGCGGCAATGCGACCCGCGGCAGCAGCACCTCGACGCGCGTGCCGCCGCCCGGCGTCGTCTGCAGCTCGACCGATCCGTCAGCGTCCGTCGCGATCCGGCTCACGATCGAGAGCCCAAGGCCCGCGCGGCGCCCCGGTCGCGTGGTGAAGAATGGCTCGAAGGCACGCGCCTGTACCTCCGGCGTCATCCCCGCGCCGGTATCGGAAACCACGAGGGACACCTTGTCGTCGCGGCGACCGAGCGTGATCCGCAGCGTGCCGCCGTTCGGCATCGCCGCGCTCGCGTTCGCGACGAGGTTGGAGATCACCTGTTCGAGCTGCGCAGGATCCATCGACACGGCGGCGAGCTCGTCACCGCGGACGATGACGAGCTCGATTCTTTGATCGAGCGTGCGGCGCGCCACCGCCTCGAAGTCGGCGAGCAACCGCGCTGGCGCGAACACCTGGCGATGCGCGATGTCGCGTTTACTGAACAGAAGCAGCTGGCGCGTCGCCGACGCCGCGCGCGTGTAGACGTCGCGGAGCCGCGAAATCTCGCGCGCGTCGGCGAGCTCGGGCATCCGCTTCGCGAGGCGCTCGAGGTTCATCTGCGCGATCGTCAGCAGGTTGTTGAACTCGTGCCCGACGCTGCCCGCGAGCGACGTGACGGTCTCGAGCCGCTGATTGTCGTGCATCGCCGCGGCGAGCCGTCGCTGGTCGGTGACGTCCGCGATGCCGATGACGACGTGGGTGCCATGCTCGGGCAGGTCGGCGCGCATCACGAGTCGGCGGCGCCCCTCAGGCAGCTCGAGCTCGAGCTCGTGATCGACGGTGCGATGGCCCGCGGCGCTCGCCTCGATGACCGGCACGACGAGCGCGTGCGCGATCTCGCGGCGCTTGCCGAACAAGCGCACCGCCGTGGCGTTCATGTCGGTGACGACCACGCGCTCCGCCGCGGCGTCGATGTCGGGCAGGAGCTTGATCGCCTCGGAGAGATCGAGCTCGAAGAGCGAGTTGGGCGTGTTGTCGAACAACGAGCGATGCCGCTCCGCCGTGCGGCGCGCGACCTCGAGGCCACCGCGGTAGAGGCGCACGCCGGCGACCTGGAGGATGCCGACGATCGAGATCAAGAGCATGCCCGACGCCCAGTCGAGCATCATGCTCGGATGAGCCACCGCTGGCTCTTTGAAGCCGAGCCGGATCAACAGCAACACGACGCCGCCGAGGACACCGCTCGCTACCGCCGTGATCACTGCGCCGCGGACGCTGAGGAACAACGCCGCCTCACCGACGAGCGCGGCGAACAGGAACCAGGCGCCGTGCGAGACGTGCCCCGTCACCCAGACGCGTACCGCAAGCGTGAGCCAGCTCGAGGTCACGAGCAGGATCGCGGCCGCGCGACGTCGCTTCTGTTTCAAGAACCGCAGCACGGGGACCGAGACCGCCACCAGCACGCCCGTCATCGCGAACCGGAACAGGCCGGGAGGATCGATCGCGGTCGCGACGACCAACCACACCACACAGAAGGCGAGCTGGCCCCATACGATGAATCGCAGGAGCTGGCCGAGCCGCGCCTCTTCCTCGTGCACCGCCTCGAATACTAGACGTAATTGGCGCGCGCGTCGCGTGGGTGCCTCGCACCCGGGGGAGTCATTGCGACCCTGGGCGGCAGCGCGGAACGACGCGCAAGCACGCGATCCGATTGGGGTCGGAATTGGCGCGGACCTTGATGCTGCGGGCCATCGATGCTGAGCGACGACCTCGAGAACCTCCGTGATCCCGATACCGGACCACCTCGGCGCGAAGCGAATAGCTCCACCGAACACTTCGTGTTCCGATTGAGCAGCCGCACCTACGCCCTGCCCCCGCGCAGCGTGGAGATGGTGATCGCGCTGCCGCCGATCATCCCCGTGCCGACGGCGCGCCCCCACGTGCGCGGCGTCGTTCACGTGCGTGGCCGGATCATCGCCGTGCTCGACCTCGCCGCGTTGATCGGCCTCGATGCCGCGGCCGAGCCGGGCCCCACCGCGCGCCTCGTCGTGGTGATGGCGCGCCATCCCTTCGCCTTTGTCGCGGACATGACCCTCGGCATCTGGGCGTTCACCAACGACGCGCAGAAGCGAGCGACGGACGACGGCCCGATGATCGCGGGACAGATCGAAGATCGCGGCGGCGCGGCGACCCTGCTCGACCCGGCCGCGATCGTCGACCACGTGATCCGCGGTGGAGCGGTGACGCCATGACCGAAGTCCGCTCCACATCGCGCCGCCTCCTCGTGTTGCGCTTCGACGGCGCGACCTGCGCGGTCACCGCCTCGGAGCTGGCGGCGATCGATCACGACGGCGCAGGCGCGCGGATCTCCGTCGAGGGTCCGATCCAGGACCTCGCGGAGCTCCTCCCGCATTGCAAGAGTGCCGCGACGCCGCTGCGGCTGATCGTCGACGTCAAGGGCTACCGCCGGTGCATTCGCGCGCGCGCGGAGCTCGAGCTCGTCGAGACGTCCGCGGTCTATCGCATGCCGAACCTACTGCGCGAGTGCGGCGTTGCGCCGTGGCTCCGCGGCGTCGTCCTGCTCGGTGAACAAGACGACCAACAACCTGCCCTCTGGCTCGACCTCGAAAAGCTCGCACTGGCGAGCGAACAGGAGACCGATCGATGAATCGAAGTGCGTTGTACATCTCGACCCTGCTCGTGCTCGCGCGCACCGCGCATGCACAGCCCGACCCTGAAACGCCGTCGGAGGCGCCAGGCGCGACGCCCGAAGCCGCCGCACCGCCGTCGGAGACGCCACCCACCGAGACGCCGCCGTCGGACACGCCGCCGTCGGACACGCCAGCATCGGACACGCCGGCCAAGGAGCCGGAGCCGACCGCGTGGGCCACCGCGGGCCTCGAAGAGGACACGAGCGACTCGCTCCAGATCCACGGCTGGGTCAGCCAGGGCGCGATGCTATCGACCGGCAACAACTACCTCGCTTCGACGAAGCGGGGCAGCTTCGAGCTGTTCGACGCGGGCGTGAACGTCACCAAGGAGCTCGGCTCGAACATCCGCGCCGGCATCCAGCTGTTCGCGCAAGATCTCGGCCCGATCGGCAACTACAACCCCATCGTCGACTGGGCGTACGTCGACTACCGCGTCAAGCCGTGGCTCGGGTTCCGCGCCGGCCACTTCAAGATGCCGCTGTTCCTGTACAGCGACCAGCTCGACGTCGACATGTCGCGCTCGACGGTGCTGATGCCCCAGTCGGTGTACGACCAGCACTTCCGCGACGTGCTCGCCGCGGTGTCCGGCCTCGACGTGTACGGCACCGTCGACCTCGGCGCCGCTGGCACGGTCGACTACGACGCGTACGTCGGCACGCTGTACATCCAGCCGCGCGGCACGACCTACGACGTCGAGTCGCTCGTCGGGTCGCGCGTGGTGTGGAACACGCCCGTCCCGTGCGTGAAGGTCGCCGGCCACGTCCTCTACGGCAACTTCCACGAAAAGCGCGAGATCGACGCGATGACCACGATCAATGTCGCCTACAACGATTGGACGATGGCCGGCGGTGCCCTCGAGTGCGAGACCGAGAAGTTCACGCTCACCGCCGAAGCGTCGACGTGGCGCTCGGCAATCGAGTTCACGCCGATGCTACAGCCGCCCGCGAAGTACAAGGAGCTGCGCGCGTATGGCCAGGCCACCTTCCGCGCCACGGATCGCCTGACCGCGAGCGTGTACCTCTCGATCTATCACAACGAGTACAACGATGCGGACTGGTCACTGCCCGAGAACCACCAGTACGACGCCGCCGCCTCGCTCCGCTACGACGTCACGCCGCACCTCCTGGTGAAGGCGGAGGCCCACGCCATCGATGGATGGGGCCTCACCGAGAACAGCCTCAATATCGACAACGACCGCGTCGATCGCTGGGGCATGTTCCTCCTCAAGACCACCCTCACCTACTGAGAGGATCCCATGACTCGCCGTCTACTTTCGATCGTCTTCGCGATCCTTTGCATCCCCGCCATCGTCGCCGCGGACACGTTCCGCGTGATCGTCAACCGCGACAACCCCGTGACCACGCTCAAGAAGGCGCAGGTCTCCAAGCTGCTGCTGAAGACGCAAACCACGTGGAGCAATGGCAACAAGGTCATGCCCGTCGACCTGCGCGCCACCAGCAAGGTGCGTGACGCCATGTCTCGATCCATCCACGGTCGCTCCGCCGCGGTGATCAAGAACTGGTGGAACCAGCAGATCTTCGCGGGCAAGGGTGTGCCGCCGCCGGAGCGCGCCACCGACGCGATGGTGATCGCGTACGTGCTCTCGAACCCCGGTGCGGTCGGCTACGTGTCGACCGAGGCCAACACCAGCGACGTCAAGGTCGTTGTCGTCAAGGAGTAAGTCCATGCTCGGGAAGCTTCCGCTCAAGACCAAGGTCCAGCTGCTGCCTGGCCTGACCGGCCTCGCGTTCCTCGTACTGATCGCGATCAGCATCTCGCGCGGCCACGATCAGGCCGAGCGCCTCGAACAGATCCAGGCCGGCTACTTCCCCGCGCTCGAGGCGAGTCGAGATCTCGTCGAGCTGCTCGAGAACACGCGGCGCACGATGCAGGATGCGGCGACCGCACAAGACGTGGCCGCGCTCGAGGGCGTTCGCGACCTACGGACCCGCTTCGAAGCACGCCTCGACGGCCTTGCCACCTCGACCGTCGTCGAACCGGCCACGGTCAAGGAGCTGCGCACGTCGTTCGTCCGCTACGTCGATCAAGCGACATCGGTGGCGCGCCGGCTGATCGAAGACGCGCACGACTCGAACGCCGTGCCCGAAGAGCCCGAGGGCGCGCCGCCGGTCAAGACGGAGAAGGCCGCCGGCGCCGCCGACAAGGCAGAGAAGACCGAGGAAGCTCCCCACGTGGCGGCAGCGCCAGCCCAGGACACAAGTGCGACCCTGACCGTCGAGCTCGAGCGCTTGACCGCTGACTACAACGCGCTGCGCGCCTCCGTCGAGGCACTTAGCACGGCCCAGCGCACGCAGATGGCGAGCGCGTTCACCGCCGCGCGCCAGACCGCCACCGACTCGACACGCGCCACGGTGTCGATCGGCGTGGTGTGCCTCGTCGCGCTGCTCGGCCTCGCCTTCTGGACGATGCGCAGCGTGGTCGCAACGCTCGCGGAGGCCTCGGGCTTCGTGTCGGCGGCGGCGGCCGAGATCCTCGCCGTCGCGCAGCAGACCGAGGCGAACGCCGCCGACGAGGCCGCGTTTGTCGACGAGACCCGCCGCGCGATGGACGGCCTCGTCGAATCGGCGAGCGCGATCTCGACCAGCGCGTCGGCGGTGCTCGAGCGCGCGGAGATGTCGGCAACGGCGAGCCGCACGATCGCGGGACGGATCAGCGAGCTCAACGCGCAGGCGCTGAAGATCACCGACGTCTCCGACGTGATCCGCGGCATCGCGGACAAGAGCGACATCCTCGCGCTCAACGCGTCGCTCGAGGGCTCGCGCGCCGGTGAGGCGGGTCGTGGCTTCGTGCTCGTCGGCGGCGAGATGCGGCGCCTCGCCGAGACCGTCATGGATGCGGTCCGGCAGATCAAGCAGCTCGCGAACGAGATTCGCGAGGTTTCCCAGGCCGCCGTGCTCGCGACCGAGGAAGGCCAGAAGATCGCCGCCGAGACCACGCAGACCTCGCGCCAGATCTCGCTGATCACCAGCCAGCAGCGCACCGCGACCGAGCAGGTCACGCAGAGCGTCGATGAGATCCAGCAATTCACCCGCCAGGCGGTCAACGGCGCCAAGCAATCGCGGGCCGCCGCCGCAGACCTGCTGCGCACGACGAGCCAGCTCGACACGCTACTCAGCGGCACCACGAGCGCACGCCCGGTCACCCCGGTCGGAGGCGCGGCGTGAACGTCACCGAGGAGATCCGGCGCGAGCTACTCGGAGAGTTTCGCCAGGCGGCGCGCGAGCGCCTCGAGCGGATCGGCGCGGCGTGGGTCGCGCTCGAGAGCGAGGGCACCGCGTCGCGCAAGGAACACAGTGTGCTGATCCTGCGCGAGCTGCACACGCTCAAGGGCGAGGCCAAGCTCATGGGGTACGCCACCGTCTCGCAGCTGGCGCACAACCTCGAAGACCTGATGGTCGCGCTCGAGCGCGGCGCGTGGCGGCGCGCGCCGGCGGTGGGCGACCTCGTCCTCAAGAGCGTCGACGCCCTCGGCGCGATGGTGCAACTGTCCGCGGAAGAAGCGACGGCGCGCACCGACCTCGAGACGCGGCTGACCACGGCGACCAAGGAAGCGACGCAGACGCCCGTCGAGCAGCCCGCCCCCGCTGCCGGCGCCCCCGAGCCGATCGGGCGCGATGCGTTCGTACGCGTCGACATCGCGACTGCACAGCACCTCGCCGAAGAAGCGAGCGAAGCGGTCGTGATCCAGGCGCGCTACCAGCACGCGCTGACCCAGCTGCGCATGTGCTCCGAGGAGCTCGGCGCGGTGATGCGCGCCCGCGGCCGCGAGAGCCTCGTTCCGATCCTCGGCTCGGTGCACGCGCAACTGGTGCAGATCATCGAACGGCTCGCCGAGGACATCCACGCCGGCGAGACCGCCGTGCGCACGCTCGAGCTCGACGCGCGCCGGCTGCGGCTCACGTCCCTCGCGCCGCTGTTCCGCTCCCACATGCGCGCCGTGCGCGAGCTCGCGCGCGATCTCGGCAAGCAGGCGACGCTGCACATCGACGACGCCGGCATCGCGGTCGATCGTCAGGTCGTCGAGCGCCTCGGCGCCCCGCTCCTTCACCTGCTCCGCAACAGCGTCGACCACGGGCTCGAATCGCCCGCGGCGCGCCGCGCGGCCGGCAAGCCCGAGACCGGCCGCATCAACCTCACCGCCGAACGCGCGGGAAGCGACGTGGTGGTCGCGATCGAAGACGATGGTGGCGGTGTCGACGTCGAGGCCGTGCGCCTCCGCGGCATCGAGCTCGGCATGCTCGCCTCCGGGGCGGTGCTCGACGATCGGGATGTACTCGGCCTACTGTTCACGCCGGGCTTCTCCACGCGCAAGCGCGCCACCGAGACCTCGGGCCGTGGCGTCGGGCTCGACGTCGTGAAGACGCAGATCGAGTCGCTCGGTGGCTCGGTGCGGATGTCGACGCAGCGCGGCCAGGGCACGCGGTTCGAGCTGCGCGTCCCGATCGACGTCGCGTTGACGCGCGCGCTGATCGTCGTCGAGAACGGCCAGGCGTTTGCGATCCCGCACCTCGCCGTAGAGGCCGTGCTCGGCGTGGACGGCGAGACCATCGAGACGATCCACACGCGCCGCCACATCCGACATCGCGATGCGTGGATCCCCGTGGTCGAGCTCGCCGCGGCGCTGTCGCTGCCTGCCGTGGCCGTGAGCGCGGAGGCGATGCGCGCCGTCGTCGTGCGGCACGAAGAGCATTCCGTCGCGCTGCTCGTCGATGCGTGGCGTGGCGACGCCGAGGTGGTGATCAAGCCGCTCGGCGAGCTCGCGACCACGCGCTACGCGATCGGCGCCTGCACCATCGCCGGCGGCGAGGTCGCGCTCGTGCTGTCGCCGTCCGAGCTGGTCGCGCGCGCGCTCGGCGAAGTCCCGCGCATCCGGCTTGCCGAGCGCACCTCCCGCAAGGCCGCCGAGCAGAAGGTGCTGCTCGTCGAAGACTCGGCGATCACGCGCACCATGATCGCGCAGCTCCTGCGCATGCTCGGCTATCACGTCGGCGAGGCGGAGGACGGCGCCCGCGCCCTCCGCACGCTGGAAGAGTTCACGCCGGACGTGGTCATCACCGACGTCGAGATGCCACAGATGGACGGCATCGAGCTGATCCGGCGGTTGCGCGCGGATCAGCGGTGGCGCGGCCTCCCCGTCGTCGTGCTGTCCACGCGCGGCAGTACCGAAGACAAACAACGCGCGGTCGCCGTCGGCGCTGACGCGTACCTGGTGAAGACGGAGTTCTCGGAGACGGCGCTGCGCGACGTCCTCGCGAGGCACCTCGGGAAAGGATGATGGAGTCATGTTTGCTCGTGAAGACGCACCGGTGCGCGTGCTGGTCGTCGACGATTCACGGCTCTTGCGCCGGGGCATCCGCACGATCCTCGAGGGTGCGGGCCTAGTCGTCGTCGGTGAATGTGCGAGTGGCGTCGAGGCCGTCGCCAAGGTCGCCTCGCTGCGGCCCGATGTGGTCACGCTCGACCTCGACATGCCGGGCCTCGACGGCCTCGGCACGATCGAACACATCATGGCGGAGCACCCGACGCCGATCGTCGTGGTGACCGGCGATCCGAGCTACCGCGGCCTGGACGGTCACTTCGAGGCGCTCGCCCGCGGTGCGGTGGAGCTCGTCCCTAAGCCCGCGAACATGGTCGCGTCGAGCGAAGGGTGCATGCGGCTGGTCGAGCTGGTGCGCACGGTCTCGCGCGTCGCCGTCGTGCCCCACGTGCGCGGCACGGCGCGGCGACGCAGGCGCGCGAATACCACGATGCCGCTGCGCCCCGGCGCGACGCCGCGCACTGGCGGGTACGCCGCACCGTCGGTGATCGCGATCGGTGCCTCGACGGGCGGGCCCGGTGCGCTGCGCACGCTGCTGGGCGGGCTCGAGGACATGCCCGTCCCGATCATCGCCGTGCAGCACATGGCCGAAGAGTTCGCCGAGGGCTTCGTGCGGTGGCTGCAATCACAAGTCGCGGTCCCCGTGCACGAGGCTCGCGTGGGCACGCGCATGCGGCCCGGCAACGCCTACATCGCGGTGCGTGGGCCGCACCTCCGCGTCGAAGCCGATTGCACGATCAGCGCGACGGCGGGCGCCGCCAATCCGCACCGGCCCTCGGTCGACGCGGTGTTCACCTCGCTCGCCAACACGTGCGGCAAGCGCGGTGTCGGCATCGTGCTCACCGGCATGGGCGATGACGGCGCGCTCGGCCTGTCCGAGATCCACGCCGCCGGCGGCATGACGATCGCGCAGGACGAGGAGTCCAGCGTGGTGTTCGGCATGCCCGGTGCGGCGATCGCGCGCAACGCCGTCCGCCATGTCCTGCCCCTCGACAGCATCGCCAAGTTCACGCGCGACACGTGTCGCGCCGACAACGCTTTCCTCGATCGGAGAGAGACCCCATGAAGACGATCGTGATCATCGATGACAGCCAGCTCGTCCTGAAGCTCACCCGCACCGCCCTCGAGCACGCCGGCTACCGCGTCCAGACGATGGCGGATCCCGGTGAGTTCGAGCCCGAGGTCAGCGGCATGCCCGACCTCATGCTCGTCGACATCAACATGCCCCAGTTCTACGGCGACGACATCGTCGCCTACTTCAAGGAGACCTGGAAGCTGGCGGCACCGATCTATCTGTTCTCGACGGTGTCGGAGCAAGAGCTCGCCAACGCGGTCAATCGGTGTGGCGCCGACGGCTACATCTCGAAGCACTGGGGCGTCGAGGAGCTGATCGCGAGCGTCCAGACGGTGCTCGGCGGCCGGTGAGCTGACCGTGGTCGAACCGAAGAGCACCAACACCACCACGCACTTCCTGCGCGAGACGCGGGCGATGCAGATCATCCGCGATCTCGTCGCCGTGCCCAACACCGCCGCGAAGCGCAAGACGGTGGTGTGGTCCGTGGGCTGCTCGAGCGGCGACGAGCCGTACAGCCTCGCGATGCTCTGTCGCGAGGCGGGCGCCTCGATCGAGATCCTCGCGACCGATATCAATCCGACCGCGCTCGAGCGTGCGCGGCGCGGTTGGTATCCAGAGCGCAACCTGCGGCATGTCGACGCGACCAGGCGCGAGCGCTGGTTCACGCGCACGCGCGGCGGCTGGGAGGTGGTGCCCGAGCTGCGCGAGATCGTGAAGGTGCGCGAGCACGACATCTGCAACGAAGCCGCGCCACGCCATGACGTCGACGTCGTGCTGTGTCGCAACGTGATGGTCTACTTCAATGCCGAGGAGGTCCGTCGCGCCGTCGGGACCATGGCCGCATCGCTCCGGCCCGGGGCCCTCTGCATCTTCGGCGCCTCCGAGTGGTTGCGCGGCGATCTGCGCATGCGTGGCACCACGCGCCTCGTGCCGATCGAGAAGTCCGGCGTGATCGTCTACCAGCGCGACGACGCCGAGCCGCCCAGGCGCCCCTCCGAGCCCGCACGCGTGCAGGTCACGGGCCCCATCGCCGCGCCGCCACCGCCCCCGCCGCCCGCGAGCCCGTCACGGTGGGTAGAGGACGAGCGCCGGCAGGGAGACGCGCACCTCGATGCGGGGCGCCCCGCCGAAGCTCGCGCCTGTTACGCGCGCGCGGTCGAGCTCGCCCCGCTACTCGCCGATCTCCAGCTGCGCATTGCCTTGTGTCACCTCCATCTTGGCGAGCCCGCCGCCGCCCGCGACGCCCTCCGGCGCGCGCTCTTCCTCACGCCCGGCCTGTGGCAAGCGTGGCTGCTGATGGCCGATCTCGCGCACGAGCCCGACCAGGTCCGCCACTGCCTCGATCAGGCCCGCGGGCTGCTGGAGACCGGACCCGGTCCATCGGACGCCGAGCTCGCCGCCTTCACGGGGGATCGCCAGGCGATGCTCGCCGCCATCGACCGCCAGCTCCGGGTGCTGCGCCGGGCCCGGTGACACTCCGTTGCATCAGGCGGGAGCAGCCCTCCCCCCACACAAACGGTGGTACGGTTCGGCCGATGACGGGTCGTACGTTCGCGTTATCCCCGGGCAAGCGGGTTCTTTACCTGACCAAGGATCCCGACAAGATCCGCCAGCAGCTCGCGGGAACGCTGACGCTGACCATGAACGACGTGTCGCCGGAAGACCTCCTGGACGACATCAACACCGACGCGATGACGCCGGCGTGGGTCTGCTTCGACTACCTTCCGACCGAGATCGCGAAGAATGCCTACGCGGGTCTCGTGGTCGGGGGGCAGCGGCTGATCCCGGCGCAGGCCCTCTCGGATGCCGGGTTCGAGGTGATTGTCGCCGGTGCGCAGAAGGGCGTCGGCTCGAGCCGCGAGCAGGCTGCCCAGTGCGAGCTGTTCTCGGGCTCCAAGATCGCGATCGCGTCGTCGTTCGCGCCGATCCATGCGCGCAACAACATCAACATCGGCCAGCTCATGGGCGACCACGCGATATTGCGTCGCCTCGAGGCCGGTGAAGCGATCGACCTCGGGGAGTTCACCCAGGGCCACGACGCGATCACCGCGCTGATCATCGAGAGCGGCGGTCTGCTGCCGTTCTGCGCGCGTCTCGCCAAGGGCGAGATCCAGGTTCCGCCGACCGGCACCGCGAAGCGCCCCATGAACCTGACCGAGAAGATCCTCGCGGCGAAGCTGCTCCCCGGTCAGGGCGAATACGTGAAGCCCGGCGACGCGATCCTGGCGCGCGTCGATGCGGGGTACTCGCACGAGTTCACCACCGCGCAGGTCGACCACTTCCTCACCGAGGAGTACGGCGCCGCGTACAAGCTGCAGAACCCGTCGAAGTTCGCCGTGTTCGAGGACCACCTGATCTACGCGACCGGCGTTCCGTCGATGGCGAAGTTCGCTGACAAGATCCAGGCACTCCGCGACAAGCAGCGCGAGTTCGCCCTCCGCACCGGCGTGCGCAACTACAGCGCCGTCGACGGCGTCTCCCCGGGCATCTGTCACCAGGTCGCGCGCGAGCAGTTCCTCGACCCGGGCGACTTCGTGCAAGCGACGGACAGCCACACCTGCATGGGTGGCGCTTCGGGCGCGCTCGCGTGGGGTGTCGGGGCAACCGAGTATGCGGCCCTGCTCTACTGGGGTTTCACACCGATGGCGGTGCCCGAGTCGATTCGGTTCGAGCTCGTCGGCCAGCTGCGCCCGGGCGTCACGGCGAAGGACGTGATGCTCCACATCCTTGCGACCTACGCGAAGCGCGAGGAGACGCTCAACCGCGTCATGGAGTTCGGCGGCGAAGGCCTGTTCGGCCTGTCCCCCGACGAGCGCGCCACGCTCGCGAACATGGCCACCGAGTGCAGCGCACGCGGCTCGGTCATGGAGGTCGACGACACCATGCTCGCGTGGATGGCCGAGCGCCGCCCCGGGGTCACCGTCGAGTCGCTCCACGCGAAGGTCGTGACGCCGGATCCCGGCGCCGAGCACGCCGGTGGCATTCACCGCATCGATCTGGCGACGATCACGCCGATGGTCGCGACGCCGGGCGATCCGGACCGCGGTATCGCGAGCGACCCGAAGAACGGCGCGCTGATCCCCGAGATCGGCAGCGTGAAGGTCGATATCGCGTATGGCGGCTCGTGCACCGCGGGCAAGCGCGATGACATCGACATGTACGCGCGCGTGATGGCGGACGCCGAGAAGGCTGGCAAGCGCGTCAAGGACGGCGTGAAGTTCTACCTGCAGTTCGGGTCGCAGGAGGTCGAGGCGTACGCGAAGCAGCGCGGCTACCTCGAGCTGTTCGAGCGCACCGGCGTGCAGGTGATCAAGCCCGGCTGTGGTGCATGTATCGGCTGCGGTCCCGGTGTCTCCGATCGCGGTGATCAGGTCAGCGTGTCGGCGATCAATCGCAACTACAAGGGTCGCTCGGGGCCGGGCAAGCTGTATCTCGCGTCACCGCTCACCGTCGCTGCGTCGGCGGTCGAGGGCGAGATCGTCGAGTACAAGGCCGGGATGTTCACGAGCAAGAAGTAGATGGCGAAGGCGAAGGCGAAGGCAAAACCAAAGGCTAAGCCCGCGGCCAAGGCGAAGAGCAAGGCCAAGCCTGTCGCAAGAGCCAGGGCGAAGCCCGTCGCGAAGACCAAGACGAAGGCCAAGACGAAGACCAAGACGAAGGCCAAGCCCGTCGCACGAGCCAACGCAAAGCCAAAGAAGCCCGCCAGCAACGCTCGCCTTCGCACCAAGCCCACGGCGAAGGCCGGCACGAAGGTGACGAGCATGCATTCGGGCGGCGGACAGATCGTCCAGATCCTCGACGCCGACCAGCCCATCGATGCGCTCCGTCGGTACCTCGCCACGTTCGACGGTGACGCCAGCGAACAGCAGGGACAGGTCGCGCTCGGCTCCGCGCAGCTGATGCTGTTCGCGATCGAGCGCGAGCATCGCGGTGGACCCGAGGTCAAGCAGCTCGTCGATCTCGTGCTGTCGCGGTGGGGCGCGTTCCCCGAGCCCGATGGCTTTCACGCCCAGGGCTTCCTGCGCAACGCGTTTGCCGCGATCGGCGACGACACCGAGCGCCTCAGCGAGCTCATTCGCCTCGTGCCCGTCGAGGCGAGCCCCGAGCTCCGCTACAACATCGCCGCCGCCTACGCGTTCGTCGGCGATAAGCCCGCGCTGATGCCTGCCCTCGAGCGCGCACTCGATGCCGGCGCCACCCCCGACCAAATCCTGCGCGATACCGACTTCGCCGCGTTCGTCCGCGATCCGGACGTCGAAGCGCTCCTCGCCCGTGCCGGTGTGCCCGAGATCCCCGTCGATGTCGATCGGTACCTGCGCCCGGTGCGCGCCGCGCTCGACTCCGCACTGAGCACGCTGCGCAGGCTCGGCGAGAAGCCCTTGCTCGAAGCGCCGGCCACGCTCGATCGCGTGCTGTCCGTCGAGCGCATGGCCAGGATCCAGCTCCCCAACGACTATCGCGCGCTGCTCACGATCTCCGACGGCATCAAGCTGCTCGATCACGAGTTCTTCGGCACCCACGACTACGCCTCCGAGACCGACCTCGCCAAGCGCGCGCGCGCGTACCTGGCGACATCGGCGAATGCTGGCCGCACCGGCATCGGTGCGTGCGTGCCGCTCGCGAGCTGCGGCGAGCCCAACGATTGGCTCCTCTACGATCCCAAGGGCGAGGTGCGCGGCGGCGCGCCTGGCTACGTGCTCATGCTGAACGCCGACGAGCTCGCGCTGCGCGACCTGATGCACGCCCTCGAGCGCTTCGAGCTAATCGCCGAGGACGTGCTCGGCACGAACTGATTTCGCGGCCGGCTTGTCGGTCGGCTTCTCGGCATGTAGGCGCCGCCGCCGATGCCGATCCGGCTCGCGCGCCTCGGCGCCGACCCAACCCTTGTGGCGGAACCACACCCAGATGCCGCCCGCGACGACCGCCATCAGGCCGAGCGCGAACGCGTAACCATATTGCCAGCGCAGCTCGGGCATGACGTCGAAGTTCATGCCGTAGACGCCTGCGATGAACGTGAGCGGCAGCATCACCGTCGAGATCAGCGTCAGCGTCTTCATGACCTCGTTCATCCGGTTCGACTGCACGCTGAGATACGCGTCGAGCGAGGAGGTCACGAGATCGCGATAGCCCTCGGCGATATCGTTGATGCGCAGGAAGTGGTCGTAGACGTCGCGATAGAACGGGATCGCTTCCGGGGGGATCTCGCCGAAGTCGCCGCGTGACAGCCGCAGCAGGATCTCGCGCTGGTGGACGCTCATCCGCCGCAGCGCCTGCAGCGTGCGCTTGAACCCGAGGATGCGCTGCAGCACGCGCTTGCCCTTGGGCGTGCCCGCCTTGGTGAGCACGTCGTCCTCGAGCTGCTCGATCTCGGCGTCGAGCTGGTCGATCACCGGCAGGTAGCGATCGACCGCACGGTCGAGGATGGCGTGCGCCAGCCAGGGAACGCCCTTCTGGAGCAGGCGTGGAGAGTGATCGAGCTCGGTGCCGATATCGTCGGCGACGAGGCCGTCGCGATCGTGCGTGATCAGCCACGTGTCGCCGATGACGACGTCGATCTCCACGAGATCGAGCTTGTCCTTCTTCTTGGCGCCGACGCCGTGAATGATGACGTAGAGGTACTCGTCGAAGTCGTCGATCTTGGGCTGACTGCGCGGGCCCCAGATATCCTCGATGGTCAGCGGGTGCAGCTTGAACACCTCGTGCAACAGCGCGTCCGCGTCCGGGGTGTGCCGCTCGAGCTCGATCCAGAGCTGCTTCTTTTCAGCCAGCGCCTGGCGGACGTCGGCAGTGCTCGTGGTCGCGCGAAGCGTTTCGCCCTCGAGGATGCGCGCCAGCATGCGCCACGGTCATACCGCGTTCACCCGGCGTCTTGCGTGCGCCCGCGCACGATATCCCGCAGGATCGCGGCCAGCGCGTGCGAGTCCTGGCCCTTGCGGACCATGGGACGCTCCGGTGCGACGGCCTCGGCGTCATCGGTCTCGCCATCGGACAAGAACACCACCCGCTCCGCGAGCACGGGTTTGTGTCGCGCGAGCCAGCGATATACGTCGGCGCCGGAGCCGTCGTCCATGTGCCAGTCGACGACGATGGCGTCGAACTCGGTATGCTCGAGCATCGCGATCGCGCTGTTGCCGCTCTCGCACGACATCACCGCATAGCCCGCGTTGGTGAGCACGTCGGTGATCGCCGCGAGCAGGATGGGCTCGTCATCGATCACCAGGAGCCGGTGCCGCGCCCCCTCGAGCTTGGGCCGCGATTTCTGGTGTGCGGCGAGCTGCTCCCGGCGATGGGCCGTGGCGAGCGCGACCTCCACGATCTCCGAGGTGCTCGTATCCGGAACCAGGAGGCACCTTCCGGCGACGATATGGTCGAACTCGGGCGGAGTGTCGCTACCGATGAACACGAACTGGTCGCGGAGCTCGTAGCGTTTCTGGAGTGCCCACCGATAGACCTCGCCTCCGACCATGCGCGTGGTGTCCCAGGGTGCTACGACGACGTCGATGGGGCGCTCACCCTCCAGGTGGGCCTGCGCGCGAAACCCTGCGACCGCCGTGAGCACGTCGCAGCCTGTCGCTTCGAACGCCCGCGTGAGGACGTCGAGCGTGTCGCCATCATCGTGGATCACGAGCACGGTGGGCCGGGTACCGGACAAGGTGGCACGCAGTATACCCGTGCTAGTGTTTCGGCCATATGCGATGGATCTTCCCGCTCGGCATGGCGGCCGGGCTCCTGGGCTGTCCCGGTCCTGGTAAGACGCCCAAGCCGCCCGAGCCTAAGCCCGAGACCGCCTCGATCAAGGTCGAGCTGCCCGCGATCCCCGCCAAGATCGACGTCACGAAGAGCGACCCGATGGAGGGCAACTCGCCCGACAAGCGGTCGCCGATTCTCGACATCCTCAAGAGCGAGAACGCGCGCGAGATGGAGGCGCTGCGCAAGCAGCCCGAGCCCGCGCACTACCTCGCGTACCAGCTCGTCGAGCAGCGCGTCGTCAACCTCGAGGCCGAGGGCGGGGCCCTCATCTCCGACAGCGACAACACCGACCGCAACCTCGACGTCGAGGTGCGCGTCGGCTCCCCGCAGCTCGACAGCACGCGCAACCTCGCCACCGACGACGCAGGCCTCAACGCCCCGCTCACCCGCCGCGGCGTGGTGCCGTTCGGCGAGGACAAGCAGGCGCTGTCCAACGCGCTGTGGCTCGAGACGGATCGCCGCTACCGCGAGGCCGTCACCGCGCTCGGCTATGTCCGCCAGGACCAGTCGACGCTGAGCAAACAGGCCGCCGCGCCCGACTTCGCCGCCGACAAGCCCGAGGTCTACGTCGAGGCGACCAAGAAGCTCGAGTTCGACAAGGCGGCGTGGATCGACCGCCTGAAGAAGTGCTCGAAGAAGGCGCTCGCGGAACCGGCCACCCGCGGCACGTGCTCCGTCGTGTTCACCCAGAACACGGCGTGGTTCGTGAACAGCGAGGGCACGCAGCTGCAGCAGTCGTGGACCAGCGCGCAGCTCGGCATCTCCGTCGGCGTGAAGGCCGATGACGGCATGAGCCTGTCGCGCCTCGAGCAGCGGTTCGGACGCCAGCCGTCGGACCTACCCTCGGATGCCGAGATCGACAAGATGATCGCGACGGTCACGACCGACCTGAAGGCGCTGCACGAGGCGCCGCTCGCCGAGCCGTACGTCGGCCCGGCGATCCTCGAGGGCCGCGCCGCGGGTGTGTTCTTCCACGAGGTGTTCGGTCACCGGATCGAGGGGCACCGCCAGAAGGAGCTCACCTCGGGGCAGACGTTCGCGTCGCACGTGGGCAAGGACATCGCGCCCGAGTGGCTGAGCGTCTACGACGATCCCTCGATCGTCACGCTGAACGGCCAGCAGCTGAACGGCTTCTTTCGCTTCGATGACGAGGGCGTGCGCGCGAGCCACGTCCCGCTGATCGATAAGGGCAAGCTCGTCGGCTTCGTCATGGGCCGCAACCCGATCAAGGGCTTCCCCAAGAGCAACGGCCACGGCCGTCGCTCGCCAGGCCTGCCGCCGGTGGCGCGCCAGGGCAACCTCGTCGTCGAAGTGTCGAAGAGCGTGCCGCGCGCCGACCTCGAGAAGATGCTGATCGAGGAGATCAAGAAGCAGAACCGGCCCTACGGCATGATCTTCACCGACATCAGCGGTGGTTTCACCAACACCTCGGCGTTCGCGCCGCAGGCGTTCAAGGTCAATCCCGTGATGGCGTACCGCCTGTATCCCGACGGCCGCCGCGAGCTCGTGCGTGGCATCGACATCAGCGGCACGCCGCTGGTCGCGCTGCAATCGATCCGGGCAGCGAGCCGCGAGATCGAGACGTTCAACGGCGTGTGCGGCGCGGAGTCAGGCTGGGTCCCGGTGTCGGCATCGGCGCCGAGCCTGTTGATCGAGAAGCTCGAGGT
The DNA here is from genome assembly GCA_033763475.1 of Kofleriaceae bacterium. Taxonomy (GTDB): domain Bacteria; phylum Myxococcota_A; class Polyangia; order Haliangiales; family Haliangiaceae; genus JABFXX01. The sequence continues at coordinate 67,333 of JANRKM010000141.1, read as the reverse complement.
CGAGAAGGGCTACATCCCGCCCGATCGCCCACCCCTGCTCAATGCCCCGTCCATTCGGCCCCGTGTCAATCAACCGAGCTCACCGGTCCTGGGACCGGTGAGGAAGGAGGCGCCGTGAAGCGCCCTGGTCGCTACCTCGTCGCGGCGCTCGTCGCGCTGCTCCCTGCCTACGCGTCCACTGCGCCCGGTGAAGAAGCACGCAAGGTGCCGCCACCGAAGGAAGATCCCAAGGCTCCGTCGGAGAAGCCGGCGCTCGCCAAGGGCTCGGCGTCGAAGGCCGTCACCGACGACATCCTCGACGCGATCGCCGAGGAGATGAACCGCGCGATGACGTCGCTCGTCATCGAGGGCGCGCCGCGGCCGTATCACATCTCGTACAAGATCACCGAGGTCGACGTGAACGACGCGGCGGCGAGCCTCGGTCAGACGACCAGCAAGCGCAACCGCCACTTCGTGAACCTCGAAGCGCGCGTGCGCGTGAACAACGAGACGTTCGACAACAGCAACTTCGCGGTCGCGAACGCCGAGGAGATCGACGGTGTCTCCGCGATCACCTTGCCGCTCGAGGCCACGCCGCGCATCGCCCGCAGGGCCGCGTGGCTCGTCACCGATGGTGCGTACAAGGAAGCGCTGATGCAGCTCCGGGCCAAGCTCGAGAGCCGCCGCGCCTCCGGCGTGCGCCAGTCCGACGTGCCGTCGTGGACGGCTGAGAAGGCCGTCGTCAGCGAAGAGCCCGTGCTCGTCCCCGAGCTCGAGAAGCTCGAAGATCTCGAGGCCCGCGCGAAGGCGGTCTCGGCGATGTTCCGCGATGCACCACACATTCGCGATTCGCGCGTGGCGGTCACCAGCTACCTCGAGCGCCGCTGGTATCTCACCACCGAGGGCAGCAGCATCACGGACACGCGGCGCGCGAGCGGCATTCTGATCACTGCGAGCGGCCAGGCTGACGACGGATCGCCGCTCTCGCAGTACTTCCTGCGCTACGGCCACACCGCCGCCGACCTGCCGAGCGACAAGGACCTCGAGAGCGAGGCCAAGAAGATCAGCGAGACGATCAACGCGCTCGCCAAGGCGCCGGTCATGGATCGCTATCGCGGTCCGGTGCTGTTCGAGGGAGAGGGCGCCGTCGGCCTCCTCCGCTTCTCGCTCGCACCGCACCTCGGCGGCACGCCCGTGCCCGAGGGCATCAACCCGCAGGAAGCGAAGACCTTCGGTGGCGCGTTTACCAACCAGGTCGGGCTCCGCGTGCTCGCGCCGAGCCTCTCGATCTACGACGACCCCACCGCGCGCGAAGGCGGCGGCAAGGCCCTGATCGGTGGCTACAAGGTCGACGACGAGGGCGTGGCCGCGCAGCGCGTGGAGGTGGTCAAGGACGGCTTTCTGAAGTCGCTGCTGCTCAGCCGCACCCCGTCGGCGAAGGGGCAGAAGTCCAACGGCCACGCGCGGCGTACCGCGGAAGGTGGCGCGTACCACGGCAGCGCGACCAACCTGTTCGTTGTCGGCAAGGGCGCGGTCCCGCGCGCCTCGCTCCGCGGCAAGCTGATCGCGCAAGCCAAGGCGTCGGGGAACAAGTACGGCCTCGTGATTCGCAAGCTCGACGACGCGGCCATCACCGCGGCGCCCGAGTTCTCGCGACGCGAGCTGGTGGCGATGATCAAGTCGACCGACCAGCAGCTGCCTCCGCCGGCGGTGCTCGCTTATCGCGTGTACCCGAACGGCAAGGAGGAGCTCGTGCGCGGCGTGCAGCTGAACGAGATCCCGATGCAGACGTGGGAAGACGTGCTCGGCGTGTCCAAGGAGACGACGACGTACAATTTCCTCGCCGCGACCGAGAGTCAGCTCCAGCTGCGCCTCGGTGGTGGCACCGACGAGGGCTTCGTTCCCTCGGGCGGCATCGAGAGCGGCATCGTCACGCCGGATCTGCTGTTCAAGCGGCTCGACGTGCAGGGCGTCAGCGTGGGCGCACGACCGCAGCCGCTGCTGCCCAAGCCGCTCAAGTAGTGTTCGTTCGGGTCCATGGCACCGAGCAACGCAGTCGGGCCAACGGTCCGGGGGCGCGGTTCGTGGTGTGGATGCAGGGCTGCACGCTCGGCTGTGCGGGTTGCTTCAACCCGGCTACCCATCCCACCGTCGGCGGCAGCGAGGTCACGGTCGAGGCCCTCGCCGCGGAGCTCGCGGCTGCAAAGGCAACGGGCGTCGACGGCCTGTCCCTCTCGGGCGGCGAGCCGTTGCAGCAAGCGCGCGCCTCGGCGGCACTCCTCGGCGCCGCACGCGCGCTCGGCATGTCGACGCTGGCGTTCTCGGGCTACACCATCGACGAGATCCGCGAGCTGCCCGATGGGCCCGCGGTGCTCGCGCGTCTCGACGTCCTGATCGACGGCCGCTACGTGTCGACGCAGCGCCTCGCCGAGGGCCTGCGCGGCTCGGCGAACCAGCGCATCCATCTGCTGACGTCGCGCTACACGCTCGCAGACGTCGAGGCGACGCCGGTCGCCGAGATCCGTATCGGCCCCACCGGCGAGCTCGTGCTCACTGGCGTCAACCCGCTCAAGCTCAAGCGCTGATCGCGTAGAGCTGGATCCGTACCCCGGCAGCTATACAATCTCGCCATGAGCGACCTGCCGCCCCCCGACCTCATGGACAGCTCGGGCCGCGCTCGTCGCATCGTGGTGTCGCTGCTCGTCGGTGGTGCGGGAGGCGCGCTGGCCTACTTCCTCGGTGACCGCTTCATCGACACCACCGGGCCCGAAGCGGCGCACGTGTCGACACGGCAGATGTCCGCCGGCTCGTTCGTGATCTACCTGGCCCTCGCCGGCTTCATCGCCACGTTCGCGGCGGCGCTGGCGTTGCAGAACTACGACGCGAAGAAGCGCGGGCGCGACGAGCTGATGCCGCAGGCGAAGGTGCGCAAGTAACTACGAGACGACGCCGTAGACGTTCTTGTTCTGGCGCTGCAGCTCGATCGAGTCGCGAAGATTCTCGAACAGCTGGCGCGACGCGGGCAGCCCGACGATCTCGATGTGCGGCGTGGTCGCGTCCGACGCGTACACGTCGATGTGGGCGATGCCGAGGACGCGGTCGATCAGGTTCTGGCGGTAGCTGACGTCCTTGCAGCGCCAGAGCTGGAGCACCTCGATCTTCTTCGACAGCAGGCCGCGCTCGGTCTCGATCACCGTGTTGGTGACGCGGAACTTGATCGACTTGCGATAGAGCGTGAGACCGAACATGAACACCGCGGCGACGGCGATCGGAATCACCACGTCGAAGAATTTCGTGGAGAACGGCGGATCACTGCCGTGGATCGCCCGCAGGATCACGATCAGCAGCAGCGTACCGAGGGCCGCTGCAACGTAGTAGCCGAGGTACGCTTTCCACGACGGCACGCCGGAGTAGAGGACCCGGCGCTCCTCGTCCTTGGGATCCGTCTTGGCCGCGCGCGCGAACGGCGGCGCTGCTTCGGCAGCAGCGACCTTCGGCGCCGGCGCCGAGGTGGCGGGCATGGGAGCAGGTGTCTGGTCCGGTGCTGCGCTGAGGAACGAGCCGCAGTAGCGACACTTGATCGCTTCGTCCTGAATCTCTTCCGCGCAAAACGGACATTTCTTCATGGCGGCTCGAGCCTACATCCGGTATCCGAGGCCGGCCATGAAGTCGATCCCGGTGATCGACGTGATGCTCTCGTCGAGGCCGGTCTTCGGCGGGCTGTAGGAGAACGCGAACGGCGTTAGCGTGGCGATCAGGTTGCGCGTGATCGCGTAATCCGCCGAGAGCCCCACCCGCAGATGGATCATCGACAGCGCACCCGAGGTCATCCGGCCCGCGGTGAATCGGCTCTCGCTGATGCCGCCGAACAGCAACACGCCGAAGCCGAGGTCACCACGTAGCGAGATCTTGGGCGCCACCTCGTAGCTGGCCGCCGCGTTGGCGAACACGCTCATCAGCGTGGCGGTGCCCATGCCCTGGAGCGGGATGGGCATGAACGAGAGGCCAGCGCCGAGGTCGAGCACGGTCTTGGGGGCAACCTCGAGCGGGTAGCCAGCGAGGGCCACAAACGACGGCTGGACGGGCACCTCGATATCGGGGCCCGCGAACACCTTGCCCGCACCACCGGTGACGCGCAGCGAGAGCAGGCTCGGCGCCGCCGGCGCGAGCCGCTTGGTGATGCCCGAGTCCTCGTCCTCATCCTGTTCGTCGACGGAACCGACCGAGCCGCCGCCCTTGTTGGGCTTGCCGTCGGGCCGCGTGACCTCGTTGTCGGGGGCGTTCGTCGTGTCGGGCTGCCGGTTCTTCAGTGCCTCTTGCTGCTGCACGCAGACATCGAGGTCCTTGATGATTGCTTCGATGTCCGCGCGCTTCTCCGGCCTGAGCGGCTTCACCTTGTCCTCGGACTTGAGGGCGATGTAGCGCTTGTAGAAGAACTGCGCCTGCGAGCAATCCTTGGCCTGCCGGTACGACTGCGCGACGTTGTAGAGGTACGCCGCCTTCTTGCTGTTGTCGGGCTCGAGCTCGTAGCCCTTCTTGAAGGCCTCGACCGCCGGCAGGAAGTTGCCGAGGTTGTACTGGGTCTCGCCTTCCTTGTAGAAGTCGTCCGCAGTCTTGGGCTGTGCGGAGACCAGCGCCGGCACCATGAGTGCGGCACAGACGAACGAGATCGATCGCTTCATCATCTTGCTCCAGGCGACGCTCCCAGGCGCCGCGGGTATCAATCCGGCCGCTCGAGCCCGTCCTTGTCCTTGAATCCGCTGCCCGCGCCGGCACCACTGCCCTTCCCCGTGTTCTTGGTACCGCTGCCCGTCGGAACCACCGCGCCCGAGCTCTTCTTCTTGAGCGTGAACGATTTGGTGATGTCCTTGCCGACGCCAAAGTTCTCGAGCGTGTAGGTCAAATAGCCGTCGAGCTTGAGATCGATCTTCACGGCGCCCACGCTCCGAGGGACCTCGATCGGCTCGGGCGTGCGCTTCTTGGTGTCGACGCCGTCGACGAAGATCGCCGCGCCCGCCGGCTTGGTCGTGAACGTGAGCGTCGAGACCGCGGGAATGACCGCTGCCGAGCCGGCCGCGCTGCCGGAACCGGCGCCGCTGCCCGCATCTGCACTTCCCGCGTTGGACGCGACGGCCTGGCTGCCCGAACCCATCGCGCTCCCCGAGCCCGCGTTGGTCGCAACGGCCGAGCCGCTGCCAGTCTCGACGGTCTTCGTGGTCGCCGAGCCAGAGCCCGTTTCGGGAACCGGCTGTTCTGTTGCGGAGCCCTCATCGCTACCGCCCGTCGCCGCCTCGACGGTCTCGGTCTTGTCGCCGCCTTGCGACGCCACGAACGCGATCCCGCCGCCGGCAGCGCCGAGGATCGCGACCGCCGCGATCATGAAGCCGGTCTTGCTCTTTTTGGGCGCGACCTGTCCCGCTGCCGCGCCGAGCGTGGTGGGAACGTTGGGCGCTGCACCATACCCAGCACCCGTCACGCGCATGCCCGTCGGCGTCGAGAGACTGCCCGGCGGCGGCGTGAACACCGGCAAAGACGGCCGCGTCGGCGGAAGTGGTGCATTCGACGGCATCAGCTGCCGCTGGAGGAACTCCACCGACCCACCGTGCGCGTCGACGTAGCCGAACGGGTCGGCCATCGCACGCGAGAACTCTTCCATCGTCGGGTAGCGAAGGTCGGGGCGCTTCGCGAGCGCCTTCAGCACCACGCTTTCGATGCGCGGGTCGAGCAGCTGGTACTGCGACGGCGGAATCGGGTTCTGCGTGAGGTGCTGCACGAGGATCTCGCCGTAGCCCTCGCCGAGGAATGGCACGCGACCGGTCAGCATCTCGTAGAGCACGATGCCGAGCGCGTAGATGTCGGTGCGCGAGTCGACGTTGGGCCGGCCCTCGCACTGCTCCGGGGACATATAGGCCGGAGTGCCCATCACGATGCCCGTGCGGGTCTTGTGCGAGCTCACGCCGCTCGAGTCCGTGAGCTTGGCGATGCCGAAGTCGAGCAGCTTGACGAAGTCACGCTCGCGGCCGCGCTGGAGCAGGATGATGTTGTCGGGCTTGAGATCGCGGTGGACGATGTTGCAACGGTGCGAGGCACCGAGCGCATCCGCGACCTGGAGCGCGATCGTGAGCGCACGCTCCGGCGGCAGCGGCGATTCGCGACGGATCACGTCCGACAGCGTCTGCCCCGCCAGGTACTCCATGATGAAGTACACGAGCTGGTCGCGGCCCGCGGACTGGATCACCCCGTAGTCGACGATGTCGACGATGTTCGGGTGGCCGATGTTGTTGACCGACTTCGCCTCGTCGAAGAAGCGCTTCGCGACTTCCTCGTTGTTGGAGAACTCGGCGTGAAGGACTTTGAGTGCGACCTTTTTGCCAATCGACGGGTGCTCGGCCAGATAGACCGAGCCCATACCACCCTCGCCCAACTTCTGGGTCACCAGGTAGTTGCCAACGGTCTGGCCGATCAACGCGTCAGCAGGTTGCCCTTGGTGCGGGTCCATACGTTCTCCGGGACGGGTCATCCTAGCTCACAACCCGGTGAAAAGTCGCGGCACGACGTCCCGCGTGTCAATGTATCGCAGATGCGCAGTCTCGTCGTCTGGGGAGCCATGAGTCTGCTTTTTTTGGGGACCACGTGGGCCGATGACCTACCCGAGGTCAAATCGCGGGCTGCAGTGGTCTTAGACGCATGGAGTGGCGCGGAGATCTTCGCGAAGGATGCCGACCAGATCCGCCCGATCGCCTCGACCACCAAGATCTTCGTGGCCATGGCCGTCCGCAAGAAGGGCCTCCCCCTCGACGGCTGGACCGAGATCACCAAGGCTGACGCTCGTTCGGCTCGGGGCGGCGCCCGAACCCGACTCGATGTAGGCAAGTCGTTCAAGAACAAGGATCTGCTCCGGGCCATGCTCATGGCGTCGGACAACCGTGCCCCGACCGCCCTTGGGCGTGCGGCCGGCATGGACCCGGACGAGCTGGTGAAGGCCATGAATAAGGTGGCCAAGGAGCTCCACCTCAAGCGGACCAAGTTCACCGATCCCTCCGGCCTGCGCGGCAACGTCTCCACGGCCCGCGAGATGGCGCTCGCTCTCCGCGCCGCTCTCGAGGACGACGTACTCCGCGAGATCATGCACGAGGACTACGCGCAGGTGGTCTCGAAGGATCGCTACGCAAAGATCGACTACGGCAATACCAACCAGCCCCTGATCGCCAAGCGCTACGACGTGATCGGCGGCAAGACGGGCTACACGACGCCCGCGGGCTACTGCTTCATCACGGCCGCCAAGTTCGACAACCGCGAGGTGGTGATGGCGTTCCTCGGTGCCGAGGGCAAGCTGACTCGGTTCGCTGACTTCAACCGCGTTGCCGCATGGCTCGAGCGCGGTGCGCCGGGTGCGAAGATCGCGACCAAGCGCCCCAAGCGCACGCCGGCCAAGCTCGACGTGGAGACCCGCGGCCGCGTCGCAACGCCCTGAGCAAGCGTGGCATGCTCTCGGCGTGACGCTGCGCCGACGGGAGATGCTGCAGGCGCTCGGCCTTTCCACCGGGTCGCTCGCGTGGGCGCTCGGCTGCGGTGCCGCGAGGCCCGACACGAGGCGCGTCGCCGGCGACAATCGCGGCGAGATCCGGGCCTGGTTGCGCGACGGCGTGGAGCGCCTCGCGGCGGTGTTTTCGTCGGTGCAGGCGCACGCGACGATGCATCACCGCACGACCGCGGCGATCGACGTCCTTGGTACCGGCGTCGCGCGCGCGCGGCGTGATGCCGTTGTGTTCACCGTGCGCGATGCCGCGGGTGCGCAGCGCGAACATGTCACCAACGACCTCAGCCGCACCGGCATCCGCGCCGCGGTGACCGTGCTCGCGGGCTCGCGCGAACAGCGGGCGCGGCTCACCTTCCCGCCACCGAGCACCGCGCTCGGCCTCGTGCGCATCGACGATGCGGCCCTCGTCGACCGCGTCGCGATGATCGTGCGCGCCGACAAGGTCTCGTCGAGCCGCATCGTCTACGCCGCGGCGTCGATCGATATCGACGACGTGACGACGTGGTCGATCGCGCCCGATCACGATCGCGAGCAGCGCGTGCGCCGGATCCGCACGCAGGTGACACGGGCTGCGTGGAACGGCACACGTCCGGCGATCAGTCAGCTCGAGCGTGGCTGGATGGGCGAGCTCGGGGATCAAACGCTGAGTGACGACGAGGTCTCCGCGGTCAGCGCCAAGGCCCTCCTCCAGATGACGCCCGGCACCTTCGACGACGGGGAGCGCACCCTCGTGCTCGATCCGCATGTCGCCGCGACGCTCCTCGACATCGCGGTGCGGGGCCTGCTCACGAGCCTTGCGGCACGAAGGCCCGAGGTGGCGCGTCGCATCGTCGTCGGCGAAGGCATCGCCTCGCCGCTGCTCTCGCTGGCCGACGACCCCACAGTGCGCGGCGCTTACGGTGGCTTCGCATTCGACGACGCCGGGCGGCCCGCCGGGCCGGTCATGCTGCTCGAGGGCGGACGCGTCGCGGGGCGGCTCGCACGGCGGCCGTCGCACCTGGTGATGGTCCCCGGCACTTCGTCGATCCCGCAGCTGCAAGGCGAGGGCTGGCTGCTCGAAGGCCGCGTGACCGCCGCCTACGATCCGAGCAGCGACCGGCTCGTGCTCACCGTTGCGCGCGCACGCGAGCTGCGCAATGGTAGCGACACGGGCCGCGTGTTCCCGAACGTCGAGCTGAGTGGAGAGCTCGCCTCGCTCCTCGGACGCATCGACGGAGTCGGCGCGCAGAACCAGACCATGGTCGTGCGCGACGAGCGTGACACCACGACCTTGTGGCGCTCGATTGCGGCGCCGCACGTCCGCACGCGCGGGCTGGTTCGCGGAAGGCGTCTCGCGTGATCTCGCGGCGCGCACTCGTCGATGCGCTCTCCCGGCGGAGGGTCGCGGAGTGGACCGTGATCGAATCGGCGCAGGAGATCGCGCGTGTCGACGAGCAGCGGCCGGTGCGCCACACCGATACGCGCACGCGGTGGACCGTCCTCGTCCACCACGACGTCCCGCAGGGCCGCGGTAGCGCGCGCATCGAGGTGACCGCGCTCGACGCGAACCCGAACGACCTCATCGAACAGGCGATCGAGCTCGCCTCGGTCGCGGTCGGCCCGGTGTGGCGCTCCACGCCGCCCGCCGCCCCCGCCAAGGTCGACATCTTCGATCCGACCCTCGCACGCGTATCCCTCCTCGACGTCGCCACCTCCACGCTGAGCCAGCTGAAGCGCCCGGCCGACCTCACCGTCGGCGCCACACTCGAGCTCGTGCGCGAGCAGACCACCGTGCAGGCGAGCTCGGGCTTCTCCACCCGCTGGCCGTCGAGCACCGCGCGCGCGTCATTCCTCGTCGCCTCACACGAGCGCAGCTTCGAGGTCGTGCGCGAAGCGCGGCGCATCGTCGACCTCGACCTCGCCACATCCCTCGCCACCGCCGCCACCGACCTCCAGCAGCTCGCCGCCGCGGCCCCCACCACACCCGGCCGCTACACGCTCGCACTGCGCAGTGAAGCCCTCCTCCACGGCGGCGGCCTCGGCCTGTGGTCCGTGTTTGCGGAGCGCGCCACCGCCGACGTCGAGCGCGCGGGCCTGCTCCGCTACCGCCTCGGCGCGCCCATCGCACCCGCCGCCGACCAGCTCGCCGAACCGATCACCATCACCAGCGACGGTACCCTCGACTTCGGCCTGCGCTCCGCACCCGTCGGGGACGACGGCGACGCGATTCGCCGGTTCGCGCTCGTCGAGCGTGGCGTCGCGGTCGGGCTTGGAACCTCGATGCGCGAGGCCGCGCGCCGCGGCAAAGATCCGAACGGCGGCATTCGCAACCTCGTCGTCACCTCCGGCACCTGGAACGACGCACTCCCTTCCACCACCCGTTCCCTCGACGTGCGCCGCCTCCGCTCGCTCGCGATCGATCCATACACGGGCGACGCGAACCTCGAGATCGGCCTCGCCATCGAGCGCGATGGCACCAGCGAACGCGCGGTCACCGGCGGCATACTTCACCTCGATCTCGTCGCTGCGCTCGCACGTGCCCGCCGCAGCGCCACCCCTCTCCGCCGCGGCGCCTATCTCGGGCCCGGCGCCCTGCTCCTCGAGGACGTCGAAGTCTTCTCCTGACCCTCGCGCGGCCCGCTGCGCACCAACATCCCGCTCGGTGATCCAGGGCGGCCTCGCGAGACGGCCTCTCCAACTCGCTCGCGTCGATCTCCATCGACTGGTCCTCGCCAAACGAGGAGCTCCATCAACCGCATCAGCAACGACAACCGGCGCTCCAACCCGCGGCTCCTCCGGCTCTTTCCCAACGGCCATTCCCAGACACCAATATTGCCGGCGGCGCCACTGAAGCACGTGCCGTGCTATATGTGCGTCGCCGCGAGCGTGGCGAAATTGGTAGACGCGCCAGTTTTAGGTACTGGTGGGTAACTCCGTGGGGGTTCGAGTCCCCCCGCTCGCACAACTCAAGCAGCCGACTTCGTAGAACTTTCGTTCGTCGAGGTCGGACTCACTGCCACGCCACTGCCACGAACTTGCGTCAGTTCGACGGCAACGCGCGCTCCTAGCATCGCGAGCACGCGCTGATCGGGATCGTCGATCCCGCGCGATTTCTCGCGGACGATTTCGGGCAGCTCGCGATGATGCGCCTCCGCCACGTGGACGTAGAGCATCGTCTCGTCGATCCGTTTGTGCCCGAGCCACGCCTGCAAGCGCCACGGGTTCACGCCGAACAGCGCGGCGTGGGTTCCGAAGGCATGACGAAGCGTGTGCCAGTGGCGGACGGGCAATCCGGCCTTGCGGCAGATCCGTTGGATCGCCTTATCGGCCTGGTCGTCGGTCTTGTGCGTGCCGTCGAGGTTGCGCACGACGAACCCTTCGCGGATGACGCTCATCCGCTTGAGCGCGTCGTGCATCGTCGACGTCATCGGGATCGTGCGCCGCGTGCGGCCCTTCGGCGTCGTGATCTGCTTGTTCCTCGTCTGCTGGTTCACCGTGATCGTCTTGGCGATCATGTCGACGTCTTCGCGCCAGCGCAGGGCTTTCACCTCGCCGACGCGTAGGCCGGCTTCACCGGCCAGGCACACCGCCGTGTACCACTCGTCGCCTTCGAGCTTCGCCGCCGCGAGAAGTCGAGCGTACTGTTCGAAGTCCCACGCGACGATCTCGGGCCTCTCGACCTTGAACATGCCGATGCGCGGCGCCTTGACGATCACCTCGCAGTCCACCGCGTACCTCAGTGGCTTCGACAACACCGCGAGGATGTTGTTGATGCGCTTGTCGCCGAGCTTCTTCGCCACGAGGTCCGCGCGAAACCGCGCGACCACGGGCGTCGTGATCTCGTCGAGGCGCATCTTGCCGAACCGCGGTTCGAGATGAAGCGCGTAGATGATCTTCTTCGAGCGCTGCTCCGTCGGCTTGTTCTTCCGGCCGATCACCCACTCGTGCCAGAACGATCCGTTGAACCACTCCGCGAACGTCGGTGCCTCCTTCTTGGTTTCCGGAGCCTCGGTCTTCGGCGCGCACACTTCGCGAATAGCGCGCTGCTCGGCCTCCAGGGCCCCGACGCGGGACTGCGCGAGATCGTGGTACGGCCCGGGAACACCGGGCGTGCCGAAGATGCGCACCTTCCTGCCGTCGGGGGTCTTCACGGTGGTCCGGAAGAACCAACCGCCATAGATGGGATCACGTCGTACAGGCATCGTTACTGCCCTTCCTTCGCGTCCCGCGATGACCACGAAGCCAACCATGACATGACGCCCGCACGGCTGAAACGAATTGCTTTGCCCAACCGACGGTGTGGGATCTGATTCTTCGCGACGAGCGCGTAGATCGTGTTCCTCCCGACGCCGAGCAAGCTGGCAACCTGTGGCACGTCGAGCACGTCGCGGTCGTCCAGGAGTTGCTCGGGCTGATCGGTGGGCTCCATGACTACGCGGCCTCCCCGCGCGCCGCCGGGGGCGCGGGCGTGAACGCATCGCGATGTTCGAGCAGCTTCCAGCCGACCAGGTGCGGGCGCGGATCCACGGGCACGAAGCAGCGCGAGCGATCGCGTTCCCACAGCTCGAAGTGGAGCCGCTTCAAGGCATCGGGGGCCGGCGCGCCGACGTAGCCGATGACGTCACCCGCGCGTACGTGCTGCTCGCGCGGCCGATACAGATCGGTCCGGATCGCCGCGACCGCCTGGAGGTTCGCGTAGTGCGAGGCCCACCCGTTGCCGTGGTCGAGGATCACTCCGAAGCCGTGCCCGAGCCGACCGGCGAACATGATCACACCGTCGTCGATCGCGAGCGCCGCGGTCATCGCCGGCATGAGGTGCGTGGCGGTGCCGTTCGGCGTGCCGACCGGGCAGCTCGCCATCGCGTCGTCGGGTGTAGCGCGGGGATACGCGAGCTCGACGCCGCGCTGGCATGGATGGGTCGGATCGAGCACGACGGGGACGCGACCGTTGATCGCGGCGAGCGGCCACACGCGCGACGGGCTGCGCACCAGGCGGATCGGCTTTCGACGGCGCTGTTTCACGAAGCGCGGCGGGTTGAGCGCGAGCGCGATGTCGTCCATGGGCTACGCCTCCTCTCCGCGGCGACCACCACGAAACAGCAGGAACGCGCCGAGCAACCCCGCGCCGATCAGCACCGGCGTGCCGATGCCCGAGAACAGCCCCTTGCCCGCCGCGTTGACGACCTTGCCCGCACCCTGCGCAGCATCGGCGAGGACGTCGGCGCCCTTGCTCGCCACGCCGCCGAGGGTCTCCGGTAGGCGGTTGACGCTGTCCTTCACCGATTCCTTGACCATGTCCCACTTGCTGGGTGCCTCGTCGGCGACCGCGACGTGGATGGCCGTCTCTTTCAGCGCGCGCCAGAACCGATTGTTCTCGGCATAGACGGCGGTCGGGTTCCCGTACATCGCGTGCTTGCCGAGGTCGGCCATCAGTCGGTCCCATCGCTTCTCGATGCCGGCGTGGCCGAACACCTTCTTCACGTCCTGGAGCTGCTTGCCCCAGTAGCCGGCGAGCGCGAGCACGTCCGTGTTTGTCGTGCGTGGGATCTTCTTCTTCACCCCGAGCCATCCGTACGAGCTCTCGTCGTACCGCGGTGGATCCAGCTCGTCGAAGCCGCGCAGCTCGAGCAGGTACTTGTACTGCGCGTTGTAGAGGTCGTCGAACGTGCGGACGCCGTCGAAGTGCTTGAACGGACCGTCGCCGCGCGGGCCGACGTTGCGCGGTCCGGTGCCGATGGCGTCGAGGAGCGCGTCCCACGCGTGCCGGCCGGGCGGACGAAGCCCGAGATCATCGAGAAGGATCGAGACCGCCTCCAGCGTCGACCAGAATGCGCGATTGCCCGCGTAGGTGTGGTGCAGCCACGGACGTCCGTCGCGCTGGAGGTCGGCGAGTGCCGTGCGCCAGCGGCGCAGTAGGTGCGTGAGTGCATGCGCGCGCACGACCGGATCGAACGCCGCGGAGATGACCATGACCTCGGCGCCGGTGGTGCGTGGCCAGCGCTCGCCGGTGGACAGCACGATCGATCCGCGCTCGTCGAATGCGCGATGACGGAGTGCGAGGTAGCCGTCGAGCCAGGTGTGAATGGACGCGTGCATGGTGGCTACGCCTTCCTCGTCGTGGCCGACTTCATCGCGAGTTGCTTCGCCGACTTGCCGCGTGGCAATGCGGCGGGCGTCGCCGGCACCCGCAGCCCCGGCGGCAATTGTGTCGCCGCTGGTGACACTTTCGGTGTGGCTGGCGAAACGGCCACGTCGTGTGCGCTCGCGATCGTCGTGAGCTTCGCGATCGCCAGGTCGAGGATCTGATCGAGCGTCGGCCTGGGTGCCGGCGTTGTCGCAAGCAGGCTCGGTGGTACGAGCGGCTTGCCGGGCTCGGTGTCGAGCGCGGCGATGATCGTGCGGCACGCCTGCACGCCCGCCGCCTTCTGCTCGGTGGTCGCGCCGCCGGACGTCGCGGCGCGGATGAGGTCGATGAGTTCCTGCATGGGTTCTCCGGTGGGTTGAAGCGTTGGCGCGCCGTGGCGCGCGTGGTGGGACTCGACGTGCGCGTTCAGAACGGCGCGTCCTCGAGCTCCGGTTGACCGATCTGGTTGTCGCGAGGCCGAAGCCGCGCGATGAGGCGCATCTCCTCGTCGAGCGCGTCGTTCGGCGAGGTCACGCGGACCGCGACCTCGACGGAGCCGCGCGGATACGTCAGCCCAGGATCGGCGCCTTCGGCGAACTGGCCGCGCCAGAAGCCCTTGTAGCGGCGCCAGATCTGAAAATGCCGTGTCAACGTGTCGTAGAGCCGGCCGCCCGAGCTGCCGACGTACAGAACCTCGTGGGTGTCGGCGTCGCGGATGACGTAGACGCCGGCCTCGTCCTTCAGCGCGCGCACCCACTCGGGATACGGCTCACCGCGATCACCGACAGGCCGATACGTGGACAACGTGCCGTTGCGCCGCGAAGCGAGCGATGCTGTGCGAGCCCCGTGCGGAATCGTCGCCGAGACCATGCGCGGCCACGCGGCGAGGTACGGCGCCGGATCGATCGCGCTGGCGCGCGTGCCGCCGGTCCATACCTCCAGATGCAGATGCGCGAGGTGCTCCGGGTCCTGCGGGCTCGCGCCGATCGTGCCGAGCTGTTGACCGGCGACGACCGCGTCGCCGCGCTTCACCGCGAGCGTGGCGAGGTGCGTGTAGTACGTCGCCCAGCCGTTCGAATGCTTCACGATGACCGAGTTCCCGACCGGGGTCATCGCCGCGAACGCGACGACGCCGACCGATACCGCGAGCGCGGGGACGTCGTTCGGCATGAAGAACATCCGCGAGCCGTTCGTAGAGCCCGCCGGGTAGACGGCGATCAGATCGCGCGCGTCGCGGCGCTTGAACATGATGTCCACGCCGAGGTGCGCACCCGCCTTGAACGGGTTCGAGATCACCGCGACGCGATCGCCGAGGTTCGGCACGGGGAACACCCACGCGCTCGAGATGAGGGTCGGCGTCGACGACCCCGACGTCGCGCGCGAAGCCGTCGCGCTCCACACGAGCGCGCTGACGCCACCCCCGAGCAGGAGCATGCCGAGCGCGTCGTCCTTCATGGCGGCGACATCGTTGGTCTTCCGCTCGCGCGCCATCAGCGGACGTCCTTCCTGTTGAGCAGCCGGACGATCCGCGCGCCGAGCTGGTCGGTCTCGTGCGGCGTGAGCGCATAGCGTCCGTCGCCGAGGTCGACGCGCTCCAGGCGGACGAGCGCGTCGCCGTCGCGCGCGATCGTGCGGCCACCGTCGAGCCCGTAGCGTCCGGTGCGGGCGGCGTCGCGAGGCTTGCGGCGACGAGGCAGCGGTTCGGCGTGCTGCTCCTGGAACGCATGCGGCGCCGAGACCAGGATCCAGTAGCCGGGGTCCGTCGCCTTGTTCGCGTTCTCGCCGAGGATGCCCGCCGCCGCGAGGCGATCGCGCGCGTCGTCCCATCGGACCGGCGCGCTCGCGAGGAAGTAACGCACCTTCTTGGGACCGCCAACACCCTCGGGATAGACCGTGAGCGTGAAGGTCTGCGAGATGTACGAGTTTCGCGAACCGGCGGGCATCGGCTTCGCGCGACTCGGCATGAACACACGCGGATCGGTGGCGAGCTTCCAGTAACCGGAGTTGCCCGGCGCGATCGCGGTCGCGTCGATGATCCCCGCGCGCGCGAGTTGATCGCGCGCAGCCTGCCAGGTCATCGGCGCGTCCGTGCGGAACCAGCGCATGGTCTTGTTCGCGCCGCCGACACCCTCGGGGTACGTGACCAGCGTGAACGCGGTGAACGCCTCGGCGTTGCGCGGCGCACCGGGCAGCGTTTCGGCCTTCTCCGCGTAGAACTGCGCCGGATCGATCGACAGCATCCAGCCGCCTGGCGCGTGCGTGCGACCGGCGAGCTTGGGGTCGATGATGCCGGCGGCGATCAGGCGATCGCGCGCCTCGACCCACGAGATCGGCGCCTCGGCGCGGAACCAGCGCGAGGTCGCACCGGCGACCTTGTGGCCCTGCGTGTACACGAGCAGCGTGAAATCGGTCCGAGTGTCCGTCGCGTTACGCGCGGCGACCTGCGTGCGCGCGTGGGTCGGCACGCCGGCTTCGCGCAGCGCAAACATCAGGGCGGCGTAGGTCGACGCCGGAGCGTCGGGCGCCACGGTGACCATCGCGCAGCCGGCGACCTGGCAGCGGCGCACCGCCTCGCCGACCTCGACGGCAACACCGTCGATCGTGATCCCGGTTGGATCGAGCTGGAGGAGGCACACGCCGCTGGCGCTGTTGCGCAGCGCCGGCGCGGTGATTGGCGGCGGCTTGAGCAGGTGCCACAGCGCGAGGCCACCTCCCAGACCGAGCGTGAACGGCATGACGTTGGACATGAGCGACTCCTTCAGGAGGAGGCGAAGGCCGCGCGTGCGAGAGCGCGCTCGCGCTGGTAGAGCGCGGCGACGCCTTTGCACCAGGCGACCTTCGCCGGGTTGGAGAGATGCTTCGTCGCGCCCGCGAGCTTGGCGTGCGCGCTGACCTGGTCGATCGTGATGTCGACGGCGCCGAGACGCTCGAGGTAACGCGCGACGCGACCGAGCCCGCCGGCCTCGGAGTACCCGGCATTCCAGCCGAACGTGAGCAGCTCGACGAAGCGTAGGTTGTTCCAGTCGGCGTGCAGCGTCGCGATGCGCGGGTGGTGCTTGCGGTAGCTCTTGACGATCAGCCGAAGCAACTCGCAGCCGATCGCGACGTTGATCGCGGGATCGGTGAGGTGCTCGCTCCGGTACGCGGTGCCGTGGCGCTTGTTGTAGTCGCTGAGCACGATCGGGACGATCTGCATGAGGCCGATCGCGCTGCCGGTGCGCGCCTTGGGCAGCCCGTCGGACTCGCGCTCGACGAGCGCCCGCACGTACTCGATCGGCAACTCGCCGCGATACCGCTGGAACACCGGATCGAACCGGCGCACGCGCGGCTTGGTCGCGAACACCGGGTGCAGCGCGGGCGCGCTCTGCGTGGTCGCGGTCGCGACCACCGGCGCGCTCACCTCGGTCGGACGGCTCGAGCTCGCCTCGACCTGCGAGGGCCTCGTGATCGGGCCGGTCGTGGTCGGCCTCGTGTGCGGCTCGATCTCGACCTGCGAGGGCATCGTGATCGGGCCATCGAGCGTCTTCGGGGTAGTGGGCGATGGCGATGTGATGCTCGGCGAGGTCGCGATCACCGGCGTAGTCGCGACGCTTGGCCCGGGCGCGACGCTCGGCTCGGCGATCGCGGGTGGGCTCGTCGTGGGTGACGTGATGGCCGGCGCTGCGGCGATGCTCGGCGCAGCGTCGGCGTACGGATCGATCGGGCGCATGTCACCCGACGGACCTGCGTGCGGCGACGGCGTCGCGACAACATCGATCACCGTGGGGCCGTACGGATCGATCGGTTGCATCGCGCCGGACGGCCCCGCACCCAGCGCGCGCGGCGCAGGGGCCGACGCGACCGCCGTGGAGCTCGACGCGAGCGGGGCCGCGTGTGCAGGCGTCATCGAGAACAGCGGACCGACGACGTAGCGTCCAGCCACATAGCCGGCCGCGCCGCCCGCGACCAGCCACATCGCGGAAGCGAGTTGATTGTCGTCGTTGGACATGGAGATCACCGTGTGGAGAGAGGAAGAGGAGGACCGAATCGGGGCCTCGGTTCGCGCGAGCGACCAGCGGGCCACCTTGGTTGGGTTGGTTCGTGACTTGGTTCGACTTCAGTCGGGCGCGATCAGCGCGCACCCTCGTTGCGCCATCGCGGCGCTACAGCAGGACGATTTCGTCCGCGACGCAGGACGAGCCGTCGTCGTCGAGACCGGGATCCTCGGCCTGCGCGACCTCGTCGGCGATGACATCGCCATCGAGCACCGGCTCCGCGAGGTCCGCGGACTGCGCCACCCTGTAGGACGGCGCAGCCGCGAACATCGAGAGCAGACCCGACGACGCGGACGCCTTCGCGGCCCGACCGTCGGCGGTCTTGTAGGCCGGCGTCGCGGTGCCGAACAGCGAGCCGATCAGGCCCGAGAGCCCGTTCGACGTCGCCATCGGCTGCGCGTGCTGCGCCTTCTTGGCGAAGCTCGCCGTCTTGTAGACGGGGGTGTTGCTCTTGAAGAACTCCATGGGCATCACCTCCGCTACTTGAGGATCCGGGCGAGCAGGCCACCGAGCGTGCGGAGCTGCTCGTCACGCTTGGCGTGCTGCCACAGCGCGCCCTGGTAGGTGATGAGGTTCTCGACGTCGACCCCGGCCTCGCCCTGGGCGACCGGCGCCGCGGGCAGCGACTGGATCGCGGCGAGCGCCTGGATCCCCATGTCGATCAGCTCGCCGGTCGTCATCCCGAAGCGGGACGCGAACGACTCGCCACCGAAGTACGGCTGCTGCGGGTAGGCGACCGGCCGGTAGTAGCCGGCCTGGCTGCTACCACCCGTGATCACCGTCGGGCGCGCGCCCGGCGGGACGACCACCGTACGCGCGGGGCGCGGCCGGTAGCCGGGACGGGTGGTGCCGCCCGGCCTGCGGTGGTCCGAGACGCGAACGGCGTTCCGCTCGTCGTCGACGTAGATGAGATCGTAGTCCATACATTGCTCCTTGGTTGCGGCGGCCATGGCCGCTCGCGCGAACCCAGGCTCCGATCCGGTTCCTCCTCGTTACGCGGCGTCGTCGAGATCGATCACGATCGGCTCGCCGGTGTCGATGCCGTACGCATCGTCGCGGATCCCGTAGCGCCACTCGTCCTCGATCACGTCGAGGTCGCTCGCGGCCTGCTGGAACGCGTCGACGACGAACCCGCCGCTGCTCGCGCTTCGCGGCGCGACCGGGGGCGGCGGCGGGAGCTGTGCGGGCTGCGGCGCCGGCACGTTCGCGTTGGCCGCGGCGTGCGCCTTGATCGCGCGCTTGTTCATCGTAGCGAGCGCGAACTGCCCGGCGCCCGCGGCGGCAACGCTGGTGCCGACGACGCGCGGAATGCCCTCGGAGAAGTACGCCGTGGCGCCACCTCCGAGCATGAGCCCGATGCCGACGGCCTCGGGCGACAGGATCTGCTGATTCACGACGAGGCCGCCGAGCGCGGCGCTCCCCGCGCCGCCCGCGACCGCGGCGGCGATGGTCTTCCAGTGCGGCGCGCTCGCCGAGCGCGAGCTGCGCGAACGCGCGCGCGGCGGTGCGGTCGACGCGAGCCCGGCGGTCGCGTTGCGGTGGCGCGTGGCCCGCGCCTTGGGACGGTGCTTCGAGGACTTCTTCTTCATGACGTGACTCCTTTCGAGCTGGTGGGGGACGACGTGCTACGCGGCGTTGCGGTAGCCGATGTGCTCGCCGGGCGCGTGGACGTAGCCGCACTCGTCGCAGAACCGCAGCGGCGGCGGCGTGGGGAAGGACGTGCGGAACGCGAAGCTCGTCGCGGGCTGCGCGTCGACGGGTGCGGCGTTGCGCGGGCGATACATCGGCACCGGCACGTCGTCGATCGGCAGCTCGAGATCCTCGAGCACCGACGCGGTGTCGACGTAGCCCAGCGAGAACTGTTCTTCGAGGATGCGCGCCAGCAGCGCCGCGGTGAAGGTGATGTCCTCGACGCTCACCGCGTGGTTGGGGTTCTTGCCGTCGATCCGTGCGAGCACGTAGCGCCGGGTGTTGCGAACGCGCCGGTGCGCGACGGGCCAGTCGGCGACGTCGCGCTCGGCGAGGTCGAGCGCCCACTCGGCGAGCTCGCTGATCGCGTGCCACGGGATCAGATCGGCCGCGGTGGTGGGCCGCGTCTTCTTGCGCGAGCGCCGAGCGGGACGGGACGACTTGGAAGCAGACGAAGGACGGGACGCAGACATGAGAAGACTCCTTCGGCTCGGATCTCGAGCCGCGTGAGCCGGACCGCGGATGCGCGGTCGGCGAAAAGGGTGGACGTCGCCGCGACGTGCGCCGACGGAGAACAGGGTGGTGGTTAGAGCTTCTGTGCGAGCCATCGCCCGGCGAGCGCCTGCGGCGTCATCGCGTCGAGTGAGCCGGCCATCGGAGCCGGCTTGGCGAGCGCGCCGAGCGTGAGGCCCTCGCGGTTGAGCTCCCGCTCGAACGCCGCGATCATCGGTTGGCTCACGCCCGCGCTGTGGAGCTTGAGCTTGGCCGCTTCCACCCCGGCGTCGGCCGCGATGCGCCCGCCGACCTTCGTGAGGGAGCCGAGCAGCCGCTGAACGTCCTTGTTGTTGACGATCGCGTTGAGCGCGAACAGCGCCCAGGGGTTGTTGCGCGGCGCGGTCGCGCGCTGCCCCGCGATCTGATCGAGCGCGTCGACCGCCCGCGCCGTGGAGTGGACGATCTTGAGATCGGCCAGGCCGCACGTGCGGGCCGCGCGCTCGGCGAGCGCGAGCACGAACGCGACGTCGCGCGCATCGGCGACCGCGATCGGCGTGCCGGCAAGCACGCCGTGCATCACGCGCTGGCCGTTCTCGACGCGACGCATGCCACCGGCGAAATGCACCGCGAGGGGCATCGCCAGCTCGGCGCAGTGGTCGATCGCCTGCGCGGGCGTGAGCGTGAGCGGCGCATCGGCCGGCACGAGCGCGGCGCTGTTGCGCTCCCCGCGATCGGCCTCGTCGAACAGCGCGTCCTCGTGGGCGTCCAGCTCGGCGAGGATCGCCAGGTAGCGTGCCATCGCCTTCTCGTACGTCGCGATCGCCTCGTCGATCGGCTTGCCATCGACCCACGTCTGGCTCCCGCGCTCCTTCGACCGTCGCGCGTTGGCGAGGTCGAAGCGCAGGCCCTTGCGATCGTCGAGACCGATCAGCCGCTGGATGCGCAGCCGGCGCGTCGCGATCTCTTCCATCGTCGGGCGCGGCGTCGCGTTGCGGGCGTTGTGCGGATCGAGGATCACCGGCAGCCCATCGCGCGTCGGGTAGGTGTGCAGCCCGTTCGGCGTCGACACCGTGGCGAGGCGCCAGACCCGGTGCGGCTCGATCAGCTCACCGGCCCCCGCGAGAAGGCAGGACCGCTCGAAGCAGTTCGGGGACGGGTTGGCGAGGTCGAGGCGCTGCGGCGGACGACAGGCGTCGACCTTCGGTCCGTCGTTCGGGTCGCCGTTGTCGTCGCGCTGAGGCAGCGTGCGGATCCACGCGGCGAGGTCGTCGGTGTTGTCGAACCGCTCGGCCAGGTCGACGAGCACGGGGTTGCCGGCGGCGATCTCGGCGACCAGCACGTCGGTCGTCGGTCCGAGGCAGGCTTGGTCATTCAGGGGTGGAGCGATCATGGTGTTCCTCGTCGGGGTGGGAGACGTGATCCGGTGCGCGTGGCGCCCTACATCCGGGCGAGCACGCCGCGGAGGTCGGCGACGGCTTCGTCGACGGACTTCGCCGAGAGCGCGGTGATCCACTGGCTGCGCGTCGCGACGTTCATCTGCGCGACCGTGCGCTGCGCGATCGCGCGCTCGCCGGGCGACAGGCGTTGGTAGATCGCCATCAGGTGGCCGAACTGCTCCTTCGTTGTCGCGACCGGCGCGGCCGAGGCGGCGTTGGCGATCAGCGGATTCGGCGCATGCGTGGGCGCGACCTGCGCGCTCGGCGCAGGGGTGACCTGCGCGGTCTCCTCGATGTGGTTGTCCTCGGCGTAGCTATCGGCCTCGGGCTCGACGCCGTCCGCGTCAGCGAACCGCGGCTCGTACGCCTCGAAGATGCTGCCGACCACGACCGGCTCGGACGCCGTCCTCGAGCTCGGCCCCGCGGCGACACCGGCCTGCGCGACGCTCACCGGCGCCACCGAGGGCGCGAAGGGCGCGACGAACCCAGGAGCAGGTGGCGCCGCGGGGGCAACGGCAGGCGCAGCAGCGTCCGGCTGCTTGGGGCCGAAGATCCACTTGAACGCCTCGATGATCTTCTCGACCGCGCCCGCGCCGAGCTGGTGCGCCATCTCCGGCGTGATGAAACTCATCGCGACGCTGAGCGGGCTCGGATCGGGCTCCGGCTCGACCTGCGCGTCGTCGCGGGCGTCCTCGTCCTCGGCCTCCTCGTTGCTGCCGGCGTTGCGCGGCTCGGGCAGCGCGAGCGGTGCCCGGTACGGCGCGCGCATGATCTCGGCGCTCGCGTGCATGGCCACGCTCCCCGCGTTCATCAGCACGCCGTGCTGCGCGGTCATCTGCTTCATGACGTCGGCCTGCGAGGCGAACATGCGCTCCTGCACGGCCACCAGGCGCTCGATGATCGCGAGCGCGTTGACCTCGAGCGACGCCCCGGCGTCCGTGGTGCTGAGCGCGCCACCGTTGCGGAGCGGCTCGATCGTCAGGTAGCCCGCAGGCGCGCCCTCGATGTCGACGCCGTCCTCGTCGCACTGGTCGAGCCGGTACAGCCCCGGGACGTTGCCGGTGATGCGACGGAACTCGGCGTACTCGATGCCGGCGTCGACGAACAGCGGGCTGCCCGACGCGTCGAGCACCTGGCAGCACGTGCCGCGCGCGGCAGGGTTGCGGAACAGGCGCACGCGCAGCTTGGCGGTGCGTTGGTGCCACGCAAACGGCTTACCTTGCTTGTCGAACGCGAGCGGAGACATCGGCCCTCCTGGGACGTGCGTGCGCTGTCCGCGTGCGGACAGTCGTCAGGCGGGCTCGGCCGTCACCGCGAATCGGTGATTCGATCGTCGCCCTATACTTACCAAGGGGGGCGAGAAGCTCCGCGCTACCGCGAACCGATCAGATTCTTGGTCCGGCTCGTTTGCGCGACGCGGTCTCGCGCGGTTGGCGCACCGATCTCCTTCCACGCTACGGCGGCATCACGCGCGCGCACGTGTACGTACGCGGGCGCGCACGGTCCTCTTCGATCAGGTGAGCTCGAAGTCGCGCGCGGTCTTCATGAAGCAGCGCTCGCGTTCACGCTCGATCACCCGCCGCGAACAAATCGAAGTACGCAGAAGCACAGAATCGCCGCGTCTATCACCACGGTACCGGCCGCGCGAAGCCGCGCACTTGGATGCACAGCACCGATCGAATGTGCCGGCGATTAGAGCCGGCGATTTGTCCGCGCAAACGTCCGTCACGTGAAATCCACGACTTGCGATTTGTCCCACGCGCGCGATCACCAGGACGGAGAGCGCGTCTTCGAGCGGCCGATGGTGGCGCGGCGCCGCCCGAGCGATCCCGGCCCCAAAAATCACAACTCCGCGTAAACGCCGCGTCTTGAGCGAATAGACGCGGTCTGTGCTGTGCCTGCGCGTGCGTTCAGTGTCAGTCCGGGTCGCTAGTCTCGGCGCCAAGAAGGGAGACCGGAATGCACGAAAGCCACACGCCGCAGGAACTGGGGCGGACCGCAACCACTGTTCATACCCCCGCTTGGGAGGACGCGTTCGAGGCGCAGTTGACGGGCGAGATGACCGCGTCCGTGATGATCTACGCGAAGAAGCGCGCCGAGTGGATCCAGAGGATCACCAGGCGCCACGACGACTACCTCGCACGCGAGCTGTACCAGGACGCGATCACCGACACGTGGCTCGGCGACGTGACGTGGGATCCCGCGAAGGTCCCGCTGGAGCTTCACCTCAAGCGCACGATCCGCAGCCGCTCCGCGACGCGCGTGGAGCACCTCGTGCAGTTCCCGGAGGATCGCGTCGGCAAGCTCAAGCTCGACATGGAGACGAAGATGTCGGACGCGCTGGAGGTCCAGCAGGCCACCGACCTCACGCTGACCAGCTACATCGACGACATCGTCGGCAGACTCTACGAGCTGGCGGGCGACGACGCCGAGGTCGTCCAGATCCTCGACTGCTTCGCCAACGACCAGATCGAGCGCCGCGACATCATGCGCGCGACCGGTCTCGACCGTCTCGCCTACCACAACGCTCGGCGCCGCCTGGTGCGGCTCGTCGAGAACCTACCCAATGACCTGCGCGAGCAAGCCATCCGCGCGATGGCGTGAGGAGTTGACCATGAACGAACGCCAGATGAAGAACTTCCGCATCTACGAGGCGATCTCGCACGAGGTCGCCATGGACGCCGCCGATAAGGGCATCGGCCTCACGCCCGAGGAGCGCGCCGAGGCGTACCGCTTCGCCGACGAGTTCCGCGCGAGCATCCGCGCCAAGCGACGCGCCGAACGCGCCGTCGCGATGAAGGAGCGCGTGCGGCCGTCGCTCATCACGATGGCCCGCGATGCGATGGAGCAGTGGATCAGCAAGCTGGTCGAGGCGCACCCGGACATGGTGCTCGCACACCGCGACCTGACCGAGATGAGCGACGACGATCTCCGCACGGCGCTCGAAGACGCGCTGACGCTGATCGAGCGCATGCACTGAGCCGCACGCCCACCCGAGGAGCCGATATGCCGGACCCACAGGACTCCGAACGCGACACGTTAACGCGCATCATGGTGGCGCTCGCCGTCAACGACACCGAGCCGCCGCCGACGAGGCCCGAGATCGATCAGATCGCCGACGAGCTGATCGATTGGGGGCATCGGCTCCGCTACGAGCTTCATCGGGCCGCGATCGCGGACCGCGTCGCGAAGCTGTCGCGCACCGAGCTCGAGGAGCGGCTCGCCGCGCAGCTCGCGCCCACGGCGTGCTGCACGCGGTTACCCTTGGCGGCGAACGACTACGAAGTGTCCACGCTCACCGATGACGACCTCCGCGAGCAGCTCGTCGAGGCCGAGGCATTCGTCGAAGGAATCGCGGCGTAGCCATGGAGCCGCCGAGGGTACGGACGAAGAGGTCGGCAGCGGAGAAGGCGGCCGAAGCCGCGCGCCACGCGGCGATCCGCGTACGAGCGACCGAGGCGACGGCGTGGCTCGGCGTCCAGCCCGAGGAGGGCGCGATCGACGTCGAGAAGCTCGCCGAGACTCTCGGCGCGGAAATCGTGTACGGCGACCTCGATGGCGCCAAGGCACGCGTGGTCCAGATTGGCGACCGCGCGCGGATCATCATCGCGAAGAAGATCGCGGGCGTCGGAGCGATCCGATTCTGCATCGCGCACGAGATCGGCCACCTGCTGCTCAAGCACTACGCTCAGGGCGACGCGCTCGGTCGGGCGTTCAAGCGCCAGCGGACCTGCGAGCCGCTGGCGTCCGGCACGGACGAGATCGAGCGCGATGCGTGCGTGTTCGCGACCGAGCTGCTCATGCCGGCAAGGCTCGCCGCGCCGATGTGCCAGGTCGCGCCGGTGTCGTTCGACCCGGTCCGCGCGATCGCGAGCGCGTTCGCCACCTCGGTGCAGGCCAGCACGATGCGATTTGTCGAGCTGACGTCCGAGCGCTGCGCGGTGGTCTACATGCAACGAGGTCGCGTGCTCTGGGCCAAGAAGAGCCCCGGGTTCAACGCGTGGATCCCAGACGGCCGCCCCGTGGCGCCGGACTCGGCCGCCTCCGACTACTTCGACGGCGGCGATCTCGAGGTGAGCCGCGTGCTGCCGGCCGCGACCTGGTTCCCGCGCGAGAAGCTCGCCAAGGACGCGCCGGTGTACGAGCACATGACCGCGATCCCGGAGCAGGCTGCGGCCTTCTCGCTGTTGTGGTTGCCGCAAGCAGACTCGTAGCCAGCCTCGAACGGTGACCTCATCCCGCTCGGCCTAGCTCAGGCTGTACGACGGGGGTCGAAGCCAAGAATCCGCAGGCCATTGGCCGCAACGAGCAGGCTCGCGCCCATGTCCGCGAACACCGCCATCCACAGCGTCGCGATCCCAACGAGTGCGAGGGCGAAGAAGACGACCTTGATCCCGATCGACAGCGCGATGTTGACCTTGAGCGTGCGCGCCGTCTGCCGGCTCAACGCCACGAGCTCGGGCACGGCCCGCAGATCATCCTTCATCAACGCGACGTCGGCCGTCTCGAGCGCGGTGTCGGTCCCCGCAGCGCCCATCGCGAACCCGATCGTCGCACGCGCCAGCGCAGGTGCATCGTTGACCCCATCACCGACCATGGCGACGGCTCCGTGCTCGCCGATCAGACGATCGATCGTCGCGAGCTTGTCCTCCGGCAGGAGGTCCGCGTCGACCTCATCGATGCCGACCTTGTCACCCACGGCACGAGCGGTCGTCGGGTTATCGCCGGTGAGCATCGCGAGCTTGATGCCCTCGGCATGCAACTGCCTGACGGCCTCGACGCTCGATGGTCGCACGACATCGGCCCCGGCAAGCACCCCGAGCACCTGATGGACCTGCTGTCCGGTCCACACGACCATGACCGAGCTTCCGCCAGCTTCGAGCCGTGCAAGCTCGCGCTCGATCTCGGAATTGCACACCCCACGCTCCTCGGCGAGCCGATGACTGCCGATTGTAACGTGCTTGCCATCAACAACGCCTTCGAGGCCCTTGCCCGCGATGTTGCGCGCGTCGGTCGCTGGTAGCAGATCACCCTGCCAAGCACGCACGACGGCTTGGGCGATCGGATGCGTCGAGCTTGCTTCGAGGCTCGCGGCGATCCGCAGTAGGTCGTCGCGTGTGACGCCGTTCATCGGCTCGACACCGACGAGCTCCGGCTTGCCTTCCGTGAGCGTGCCGGTCTTGTCGAGCGCGATCACGCGTAGACGCGCGGCTTGCTCGAGGTAGGCGCCGCCCTTGACCAGGATGCCTCGGCGCGCCGCAGCGGCGAGCCCGGAGACGATCGTCACGGGCGTCGAGATCACGAGCGCGCACGGACATGCGATGACGAGCAGCACAAGCGCCTTGTACAGCCACGGCCCGAGCTCCGCCCCAGTCGCAAGCGGGGGCACGACCGCGACTCCAATCGCGAGCAAGACGACGGCCGGCGTGTACCAACGCGCGAACGAGTCGACAAATCGCTCCGTGGGTGCTTTCTGGGACTGCGCCTCGCGGATCGTCCGCGCGATCCGCGCGAGTGTCGTGTCGCCTTGACCCGCGGTGACCGCGACCTCGATCGTGCCGTGCTGGTTGATCGTGCCGGCGTACACCGGGTCGCCGGGTCCTTTCTCGACAGGAATCGACTCGCCGGTGATCGGCGCCTGGTCGATCGCGGTCGTGCCGGACGTGATGTTGCCATCGAGCGGCACGCGATCGCCAGGGCGCACCTGTAGCGAGTCACCTGGCGCGACCTCGCTCGCGGCGACCTCGACCCAAGCGCCGCCACGCCGGACGCGCGCGGTCTCCGGTGTGAGCGCCATCAGGCTGTGGATCGCAGTGCGGGCCCGCTCGACCGAGCGTGCCTCGATGAGCTCGGCGACCGCGAACAAGAACGTCACCATCGCAGCTTCGGGCCACTGGCCGATGGTGATGGCGCCGGCCACCGCGATCGTCATCAGCAGGTTGATGTTGAGCGTCATCGTTCTAAGCGCGACGAGCCCCTTCTTGAACGTCGTCGGTCCGCTCAGCACGATGCAGGCGACGGACATCGCGATCACCGGCCACGCGTCCTCCGCGAATGTCGTCCACGCCAGGATCTCGGCCGCGAGGGCGAGCGCCCCCGCAAACCCGAGTAGCCACCCGCCGCGCGTCCACGCCTGCGCCCCCGCGAGCGTGGGCCGCTCGATCTGGCGCGCCGTCGGCGAGGGCGGGATGTCCGCGCCCGCCTCGCTGACCCGCCTGGGCGCCATCCCGATCTCGCGCAATGCGCGTTCGATCGCGGTCTCCCCGCCCGCGTGATGGCGAACGACGACCACGCGATCGATCAGGTCGAAGTCGAGCACCTCGATCCCTGGCAGCTTGGCGAGGCGGTTCGCGACGATGTCCTTCTCGGTCGCACAATCCAGCGCGGGCACGTGGAACCGCGTGTTCACGAGCGTCGCGGCGGCATCGACCAGGCGCCGCGGATCCATGCCGATCTCGCGCAGCGACGACTCGACGCGCACTTCAGCCCCGGGCCTATGCCGGACGGTGACGAT
This sequence comes from Kofleriaceae bacterium, assembly GCA_033763475.1. Classification (GTDB taxonomy): domain Bacteria; phylum Myxococcota_A; class Polyangia; order Haliangiales; family Haliangiaceae; genus JABFXX01. The sequence goes on along the minus strand of JANRKM010000141.1, from coordinate 39,543 downwards.
CCGATCGAGGATGTCGAAGTCGAGGCTCTCGACCTCATCGAGCTTCCCGAGTCGGTTGGCGATGATGTCCTTCTCGGTCGCGCAGTCCATCGCGGGAACCAGAAAGCGGCTCGTCGTCATAGTTTCGGCTCCTCAACGGGTCCGCTCTCCGCGCTCGACGTTGCGTCCGTCGACACGAACGTGCCGATGCGCTCTGCAGGTGCGTCGTTGCGACCGAACAACCACGCGTACACGGTCGGCAGCACGAGCAGGGTCAGCACGGTGGACGTGAGAATGCCGCCGATCACGACGGTGGCGAGCGGGCGCTGCACCTCCGCGCCCGCCCCGGTGGCGAGCGCCATCGGCACGAACCCCAACGAGGCGACGAGGGCCGTCGTGAGCACCGGACGCAGCCGCAGGTGCGCGACCTCGAACGCGGCCCGTGCGGCAGTCGCGCCCGCGGCTCGGCGCTGCTGGACGGTGCCCATGAGCACGAGGCCGTTGAGCACGGCGACGCCAAACAGCGCGATGAAGCCGACGCCGGCCGAGATCGACAGCGGGAGCCCGCGAATCGCCAGCGCCACGATGCCGCCGATCGTCGCGAACGGCACGTTGAGATAGATGAGCAAGCCGATCCCGATGTGGTGAAAGCTCATGTAGAGCAGCACGAGGATGAGGCCGAGCGCGAGGGGAATGACGACGAGCAGACGCTTGCTCGCCGCGGCGAGGTTCTCGAACTGGCCCCCCCAGTCGACGAAGTAGCCGGCAGGGACCACGTCGGCTTGCGCCAGCGCTTCCTCGGCATCGGCGACAAACGACGCGAGATCGCGGCCGCGCACGTTGAGCTCGACGGTTACACGGCGGCGGCCCTGCTCGTGGCTGATCTGAGCCGGGCCGTCCTCGACGCGCACGTCCGCGATCTGCTCCAGCGGGACACGCTCGCCGTTCGGCGCGCGGACGAGGAGTCGCTTGACGACCTCGACGCTCGCGCGCGTCTCGGGTGAGAATCTCACCTGGAGCGCGAAGCGACGGGAACCTTCGAGCACGACGCCGACCTCACGGCCGCCGAGCGTCGAGATGACGTCGAGGACGTCGGCCGCGTTGAGACCGTAGCGGGCGATCGCCCGGCGGTCCACGATCACGCGAAGCACCGGCAGGCCCGCCGTCTGCTCCGCCTTCACCTCGGCGGCGCCCGGCACCTTCGAGAGCACGGCGACGACCTTCGCCGCGGTGCGATTCAACGTGGCCATATCATCACCGAACACCTTGACGGCGACCTCGGAACGGACGCCCGAGATCAGCTCCGCGACGCGCAGCTCGATCGGCTGTGAGTAGCTGAAGATCGTCCCCGGCAGTCGCGAACGAAGGCGAGCATCGAACTTCGCGACCAGCTCCTCGCGATCATCGGCCGTCGTCCACTCGTCCCGCGGCTTCAGCATGACGAACACGTCCGAGATCTCGACCCCCATCGGGTCGGTCGCGATCTCGGCGCGCCCGGTCTTCGATACGACCGTGGTCACCTCCGGGAACTCCTTCAGCGTCTTCTCGAGCTCGGTGGTCTGACGGATCGACTCCTCCAGCGATACGCTCGGCGGTCGCCACGCCTGCAGCGCGATCGCCCCCTCGTCGAGCGTCGGCACGAACTCGGCTCCCAGACGGGTCGCCAGTAGCCCCGCGCCGGCCAGGGTCACGAGCGCGAGCAACGCGGTGATCCGCGGGTGGCGCATCGAACGGCGCAGCGCCGGGTCGTAGACCTTGCGTGCACCCGCGACGAGGAAGCTATCCTTTTCGGCCATCTTCCGTGGCAGCAACATCGAGGCGAGTGCCGGCACGAACGTGAACGCGAGGATCATCGCGCCCCCCAGCGCGAGCAGGACCGTGATCGCCATCGGTTGGAACATCTTCCCCTCGATGCCGATCAGGGCCAGGATCGGCAGGTACACGATCGAGATGATGAGCACCCCGAACAGCGTGGCCCGCCGCACCTCGGCCGACGCCTCGACGACGGTCGAGGCGCGCTCTTCGCGCGTCAGCGGCCGGCCGAGGTGATGTGACTTCTCCGCGATCAGGCGGATCGAGTTCTCGATCAGGATCACGGCGCCGTCGACGATGAGGCCGAAATCGAGGGCACCCAGCGACATCAGGTTGCCCGACACGCCGAGCCGGTTCATCCCGATGAACGCGAACAGCATCGACAGCGGGATCACGCTCGCGACCACGAGTCCAGCACGCAGGTTGCGGAGCATCAGGAACAGGATCACGATCACCAGCAGCCCACCCTCGATGAGGTTCGTTGCGACCGTGCGTATCGTCTTGCTCACCAGCTCCGTACGGTCGTAGAACGCCTCGATGGTGACACCTTGCTTGGCGAGCGAAGGTCGGAGCCTCTCGACCTCGGCCTTGAGGTCATTCACCACCGCGCGAGAGTTCGCGCCCATCAGCATCATCGCGATGCCAGTCACGACCTCGCCGCGACCATCGCGCGTCACCGCACCCTGTCGCACCATCGGCGCGAAGCGCACGTCGGCGATGTTGCGGATGAAGATCGGTGTACCGTCGGAGTCGTTCGCGATGACGATGTCAGAGATGTCCTCGAGCGTTGTGATCAGTCCTTCGCCGCGGACGAGGTATTGCTCGCCGGCTCGCTCGATGTACGCGCCACCGGCGTTCGCATTGTTTCGCTCGACAGCCTCCACGACGTCGCCGATCGAGATGTCGTGGCGAACGAGATCTTCGGGGCGGACCTGCACCTCGTAGGTCTTGAGCTCGCCACCGAACGCGTTGATCTCGATCACCCCGGGCACGGTGCGCAGGCGAGGCGCGATGTCCCACTCGAGGATCGAGCGCAACTCCATCGGAGTCTTGCCGTCCCCGCGGACCTCGAACTGGTAGATCTCGCCGAGCCCGGTCGAGATCGGGCCCATTTCGGGATCGCCGTAGCCCTCAGGGATGGCCTCGCGTGCCTGTTGCAATCGCTCGTTGATGAGCTGGCGCGCGAAGTAGATGTCGGTTCCGTCCTCGAACACCACGGTGACTGCAGACAGTCCGAACTTGGACGTCGAGCGGACCTCCTCGAGTCCCGGCAGGCCGCTCATGGCGAGCTCGATCGGCGTGGTGATGAACTTCTCGACCTCTTCGGGACCGAGCGCGGGCGCTTTCGTGAGGACCTGCACCTGGACATTGGTGACATCGGGGACCGCGTCGATCGGCAGGCGCTGCATCGCGGTGAGGCCGCCCGCGACCAGCACGAGCGAGAGCAGAATGACGATGATGCGGTTCGCGACGGACCAGCGGATGATGGATTCCAGCATGATCGTCTCCTAGTGCCCGTGGCCGCTCTCGCCGAGCGACTCCTTGGCGAGCTCGGACTTCAAGACGAAGGCGCCCGCGATGACGACGGTCTCGCCTGCCGACAGGCCGGACTCGATCGCGACGTGACCGGCTGCCTCGTGTCCCGTGGTCACGGCACGAGGGATGTACTCGCCGGCCTTGTCGCCCGTCACGAAGACGATCAATCCCTTCTCCGTGCGCTGTACGGCATCGACCGGCACGAACAGGTGCTCGTGCTGATCGCCCTTCGTGTCCGCGAGTGAGACGCGCGCGAACATGCCTGGCTTGAGCCTGCCGTCTGGGTTTGCGAGTGCGATCCGCACCTTCACCGCGCGGCTGCGCGGTTCGACGACCGCACCGATATAGCTGACCTCTCCTTCGAACTCGGCTTCCTTGTACGCCGTGACCGAGACCCTGACCTTCTGGCCAAGTGCAACCTGCCCGATGTCGCGCTCGAACACGTCGACGAGCAGCCAGACCTCCCGGAGATCCATGACGAGGAACAGCGTCTTGTCGGGGCTGACCATCTCGCCCAGCGTGACAGGTCGCTCGACGACCATCCCGTCCAGTGGCGAAACTGCGGGGAGCGTCGAGCTGAAATGCGCGACCTTGCCAGGAAGCTGTGAGTCGGTGATCCCGAGCGCGTGCAGGCGGTTCTCGGCGGCCTGCAGCTCGGCATCGGTGCGCACCGCCTCGGCTTCGGCCTTGCGCCACTCGACCTCGGCGCTGATCTTCTTCTGGAACAGCTGCTTCTCGCGAGCGGCGTTCTCGCGGGCGAGCCTGGCCGCCGCGGCTGCCGCCACGTAGTCGGACTTCGCGCGGCCGAGCTCCGGCGACTCGACCATCGCGAGTACCTGGCCCTTCTTCACCGCATCGCCGACGCCGGCCTTGAGCGTCGTCACCCGCCCAGGAACACGAACGCCGACCCGTGCCTGCCGGTCCTCGGAGGCGACGATCTGACCGTTCGCCTCGAGCACGGCGGTCTCCTTGCGGATCTCGACCTTCCCGAGCTTGATGTTTGCAGCCACCACCTGATCGGGCGTCAGGTGAACGACCTGACCACCGCCTTCCGCGTGCTCGTTCCCATGATTCTCGGACTTAGCCGGCGGGCCCTCATCGTGGCTCTTCGCGGCGTCGCCCTTGCACGCCGCGTGTGTGATGAGTGCGAGGACGAGAAGTCGATGTGCAAGCTTCATGGCGTTCCTTCCAGCGACCGGCCGAGTGCAACCTCGAGCGCGGTGCGCGCATCGATCGCCTCGGCGATCGAGTCCAGATAGACGAGCTGGGACTCGACGAGGTCCCGGCGGATGACGTTGAGGTCGAGCAGTCCGAGCTTGCCCGCGGCGAACGCGTCGCGCGCAAGCTGGAGGTTCTCTGCCAGCGTGCCCACGACCTGCTCGTCGAAGGCGGCCACCGCTTCGACGGCGGCCCGATAGCGCCGCGCGGCGACCCGCACGTCGCGCTCGACCTGCGCGCGAAGCGCCTGGCCCTCGATCTCCGCGCGCTTCTGGCGTGCGCGAGCCGCGCTACGGTTGCCCTGGTTGCGGTTCCACAGCGGCAGGTCGATCGAGACGCCGGCGATCAACGCGTTCGCGTTGTCGACTGCATCGCGCGCAATGCTCACCGACAGCTCGGGGTCTGGCACCGCGAGCGCGTCGGCGAGCTCCACGTCGGACTTGCGCGCGGCGATCACGTGCTCGGCTGCAGCGAGCTCACGACGCGCACGCAAGGCGTGGGCGACCAACTCCTGTTCGCTCGCGATCGCCGGGAACGTCGGCAGGCCGCCGGTCGGCTCGAGATCGGCGCCGGAGGCTCCGAGCGCGTCGGCGAGCGCTTGTCGCGCGAGCAAGACGTCGCGCGCGGCGCGCTTGGTCTGCGCGATCGCGCGCCCGAGGCTCGCCGCAGCGACGTTGATGTCCGTCTGGGTGGCTGCGCCTAAGCGCATGCGCTCGCTCGCTGCCTCCTGGAACTGGCGTGCGGCACGTTCGTTCTCGGTCGCCACCTCGACGCGCCGATGTGCGGCGATGGCGAGGTGAAACGCGCGTCGCACCTCGGCACGCAATGCGTTCCGCGTGGCTTCCAGCCGCTGGAGCGCGGCGTCGCGCTCTTTGGTTGCGACCCTCTTGCGCGCGCTCCGCTTGCCACCCACCTCGATGCGCTGGCTCACGCCCAACTCGAAGTCGAAGAAGGTCGCGCCGCCCGACCGGGCGACGCCCGCGGAACCGGCCACGGATGGGTTGTACGTGTAGACGCCCGCCTGCTCGAGGTTCCCGCGAGCCTCGTCGACATCGGCGGCGGCGCTCGCCAGCATTGGACCGCGGTCCGCGGCGGCAAGGGCTTCCGGTAGGGTGATCGGACGTGCGTACGCGCTGTGGTGCAAGAACAACGAGATGAAAGATGCCGCGGCGAACGCGGCCCCGAGACGACGCATGAAGCTACTCCCCGCCGCATCGCAGCGACGTGGTGATGAGACTGTGTACGCGCCCTCGGATGCCGCGGCGATGTCACCGTGCTCCGAAGGCGCGCGAATGCCCGGCCCCATGGGATGAGGCGCGAGCGCGCGATCCGTTCAGGCGATCAGGCGATCGGCGGACGCAGCGGAGGTGGCTCGCTCACGCGGCCGGCAGCCGCGGTCAACGCGCAGGGAGGTAGCGTCGACACCCTATCGATGCAATCGGCGTTGCGAATGCCGGTCGCCGCCTGCGCTGACATCGGCTTGTGGCAGCCACACTGATGCGCGAGCGGCGTACACGTGTGCTCGCTGCATCCGCGCTCGGCCTCCGATTCGTGGTGCGGCAGGTCAGCGTGGCCGATCAAGTGCGCGGCGGTCTCGATCACCTCGGACATCCCGGGGGTAATCGAAAACAGCAACGCGATCGCGACCACGAACCTCACGTACGAGACCTACTGTGGACCACTGGAGTAGTCATTGCAACCCACTCCGCCCCCCGCCCGACGTACGTATAGGCGGCTGCTGCCAAAGCGTGACTCCAAGGAGCCGCGCTCGTGGCCAAACTGAAGGAATGCGTCGACAGCCGAGACGTGTATAGTGACGTCGTGGCACGACGGATCGCCCTCACCGTCGCGGTACTTCCGCTGATCGTGCTGGTCGGTCTGCGCTCAGCGTGGGCGGCGTACGCCTGCAGCATGGACGGGCAGGTGCGCGAGACCTGCTGTTGCCCGAAGAAGCCAGATTCCAAGCGATCACCAAGTGACGGCGGTGCTGCGCACATCGAGGCACGGGACTGCTGTGACGTGACACGCGGCGCCCCGGTGGACGGCGTCGATGCCCGCGAAGCCGATCGGCTGCGTCCCCTCGATGCGTCGGTGCTCGCGATCGTGCCTACTGCCTTCGTCGCGCCGGCCATGCGCCCCGCACTCACGCGACCACGCGCGCCGCTCGCGCGACCACCACCGCGTACCGTCCTGACGTACCTCGCGAACTGCTCGATCTTGCGCTGAGCGCACCGCCGACGTGCCGCGGGATGGGCTCGCGCGCGCGCCGGCACGGTGCCGACACCGAGGCATCGCGAGGAATCCGTGCGTCGCATACGCGGCGCGGGAGACACGAACATGCGAGCGCTCCTTCCGGCCTGCACTGCGGGGCTGGTGTTTTCGATCATGGCCACGAGCTGCGCGACCCAATCGGGCCCGCGCGAAGACGCGCTATGGCGCGAGTACCGAGGCCTTGCGGCCGCCGACAGGCCTCCCGGCGTGCAGACATTTGCCGTTGGCACGGCGCTCGATCGCGAGGCGCTCGTCACGGCGGTGCTCGCTCGTAACCCGAGCGTCGCGGCCGCACGCGCCGGGTTGCGGGCGGGGCTGGCCGAGATCGAGCAAGCGCGCGCGCTCGAGGATCCGATGCTCGCCTACGAGCTAGCCCCACTCAGCATCGCGGGGGATGCACCGTTCGGACAGACCGTGTCCTTACGCCAGAAACTACCCTTCCCGGGCAAGCGCCGCCTCGCCGGGGAGGTCGCACTCGCGATGGCGGAAGCAGAGGCCGCGGAAATCGACGTGGTCCGTCTCGAGCTCGCGCAGCTGGCTTCCGAGCTCTACGACGATCTCTACGTCGTGGCGCGCGCCCTGGAGATCAACGCGCATCACGAGGGGCTGCTCGAACAGATCAAGAAGAGCGCCGAGGCGCAGTACGTCGCCGGGCGAGCGGCGCAACAGGATCCGATCCAGGCCGAGGTCGCGCTCGCTCAGCTCGAGCGCGAGCGCATCACGATCGAGGCCGAGCGCGATCAGATCGTCGCGCGCATCAACGGGCTTCTTCACCGGCCCCCGGCTGCGAACCTGCCCGCGCCACCCACGGACCTGACGCTCGCAGGCGCTCCGACAGGAACGAGCGCGCAGCTCCAGGAGCTCGCGCTTCGACGTCGTCCGCAGCGCGCTGCGGCCAGCGCGCGCATCGGCGTGGCTCGTGCCCAGCTCGCGGCGGCGAACCGCGACTTCTACCCCGACTTCGAGCTCATGGGGTCTTACAACTCGATGTGGGACATGACCGCGCACCGCTGGATGGTGGGCGTGATGATCGACGTTCCGATCCAGCGCGGCAAGCGAAGGGCCGCCGTGGAGCAGGCCGAGGCGAGGATCGCGCGTGCGCGATTCGAGGACGAACGACTCGTCGACGAGATCCGTGTCGCGGTCGATCGAGCGCATCGAAGCGTCAGCGAGGCCGAGGCGCTCGTCAGGGTGTACACCGACAAGCTATTGCCCGCGTCACGCGCGCAGGTCGACGCCGCACGTGCAGGGTTCACGTCCGCGCAGAACAGCTTCCTCGCGGTGGTCGATGCGCAGAAGAACCTTCGCGAGGTCGAGCTCTCTCTCGCGATGGCGCGCGCGGAGCTCTCGCGGCGCAAGGCCGCGCTCGCGCGGACCGTGGGTGTCGTGCCCGGACTACGCGAAGGAGGTACGCCATGAAGCGCGTGAGGACTATCAAGCTGGCGATCGCGCTCGGCATCGTGGCCGCGGTCATCGCGCTCGCGGGTCCGTATCTGGTCTCGTGGTTTACGGGCACGCCGGCGGGTGGTGGAGACACGTCGAAGATGACGCGCGCCAGCGCGGGCGCGCTCGCGATCGACGCGGCGTTGCGTCCCGACCCGCCCCGCGAGAAGGGGAACACGCTCGCGCTCCGCGTCCTCGATGCGAACGGCAAGCCCATCGAGCACGCAGAGGTCGAGGTCACGTACGTGATGCCGGCGATGGGCTCCATGCCGGAGATGCGTGGCACGGCCAGCATCTCCACGCTCGGTCAAGGGCGTTACGAGGCACGCTTCGATCTGCCGATGGGGGGCAGTTGGACTCTCGAGGTCCGCATCAACGCGGGCACCGTGTCGGGCTCGGCGCGCTTCCAGATGACCGTCGGTACGTCCGGCCTCGCCGCGCTCGGAGGTTCGCGCACCGCCGGGACGCCCGCGTTCGACAAGCCGACCCTGCCGGCGTTCGCGCTGCCGGCACCCGCGCTCGAAGCAGTGCGCCGGGCGTTCGACGCCACCGAGCGCGTCCGCGCCGACCTCGCCGCCGATCGCCTCGACGGCCTCGCCGCGCCGGCACGCGAGACAGCGCAGGCGCTTCGAGCCACCCAGGCCACCCTCGCGAACGCGCCCGCGGAGATCGTGGATTGCATCCGGCAAGCGGTCGGTGCCGCCGAGCGACTCGCCGGCGCGACGGACCTCGAAGCGGCGCGTCGGTCATTTGGAGATCTGAACCGGCTCCTGATCGCGCTCGCTGCGGCCGATCCTCGGCTTCAGGAGAGCTGGCACGTGTTCCGCTGCCCGATGGCCGAAGGGTTCAAGGAGTGGATCCAGCGGTCGCCAGCGCTCGAGAACCCGTATATGGGCCAATCCATGCCGACCTGCGGCGGATCGACGACCTGGGGTTCGGCACACACCGAGGACGTCGGCGTCTCGCACGAAGGCCATGGGCACGAAGGCGATGACGTCTCGTTCTACACGTGCCCGATGCATCCGTCGGTGCGCGAGAAGCGGCCCGGAAAGTGTCCGATCTGCGCGATGGACCTGTCGGACGTCACCTACGACGAGGAAGAGAGCGGCGTGATCTTCGTCGATGAAGCGCGTCGTGCACAGATCGGCGTGCGTACGAGCAAGGTGGTGCGGACGCCGATGACACGCTCGATCCGGGCGATCGGCCGCATCGCCTACGACGAGACCACGCTCGAGGACGTCACGCTCAAGCTCGCCGGCTTCATCTCGAAGCTGCACGTGGCCGAAACCGGGCAGCCGGTACGGAAGGGACAGCTCCTGTTCACGCTGTACAGCCCCGAGCTGTTCGCGGCACAGCAGGAGTACCTGCTCGCGCGCGAGAGCCACGCCGAGGCAGGCAGCGGACGCGGTGAGTACCTCGTCCGTGCAGCCGCGAAGAAGCTCGAGCTGTGGGGGCTCGCGCGCGCCCAGCGCGACGCTCTCGACAAGCGCGGCAAGCCGCTCGAGGACGTGCCGTTCTACTCCCCGGCGAGCGGCTACGTGATCGAGAAGAACGTCGTCGAGGGCGCCGCGGTCGAGGTCGGGCAGCGGCTGTTCCGCATCGCGGCGCTCGATCGCGTGTGGGTCGAGGCCGACGTCTACGAGGCCGATCTCGCGCTGATCGCGAAGGGCATGCGCGCGGTGGTGACCCTGAGCTACCTGCCGGGCAAGACCTACGAGGGCAAAGTCGCGTACGTCTATCCCTACCTCGATCCGGCGTCGCGAACGGGAAAGGTGCGCATCGAGCTACCGAACACCGGCCTCGAGCTCAAGCCCGAGATGTACGCGACGGTTGCGTTCCAGGTCGAGCTCGGCCCGCGACTCCAGATCCCGATCGGTGCCGTCGTGTACACCGGGCCACGTCGCCTCGTGTTCCTCGACATCGGCGAGGGACGGCTGCGTCCTCAGGAGGTCACTCTCGGTACTCGCAACGAGGACGCTGTCGAGGTGGTCGGCGGACTGCGTGAAGGTCAGACGATCGTCACGTCGGGCAACTTCCTCGTGGCCGCGGAGAGCCGCATCCGGTCGAGCGCGAAGTTCTGGACCGAGGAGCGCGCCGGTCAGCAGGACGCGGGAACGCGGAGCGCACCGTGAAGCCGGCAGCTGGCACCGGGGGCGTGATCGGCGGCGCGATCGCTGCGAGCGCTCGCAACCCGCTGCTCGTGATCCTCGTCGTTGTCGCGCTATCTGCATGGGGCTGGCTGTCGCTGCGGCGCGCGCCGCTCGACGCGATTCCTGATCTCTCGGACGCCCAGGTGATCATCTTCACCGAATGGATGGGCCGTAGCCCGGATCTCGTCGAGGATCAGATCACGTATCCGATCTCGACGTCGCTGATCGCCGCGCCGGGCGTGAAGTACGTGCGCGGTCAGTCGATGTTCGGCATGTCGTTCGTCTACGTGATCTTCGAGGACGGCACCGACATGTACTGGGCGCGCAGCCGCGTGCTCGAGTACCTCAACGAAGCCCAGGCGCGGTTGCCCGAAGGTGTGAGCCCGACGCTCGGGCCCGACGCGACCGGGGTCGGCTGGGTGTTCGAGTACGCGATCGTGGACCGCAAGGGCACCCACGACCTGTCGCAGCTGCGCTCGCTCCAGGACTGGAACGTCCGCTACGCGCTCGAGAGCGTCCCCGGCGTCGCCGAGGTCGCGTCCGTGGGCGGCTTCGAGAAGCAGTACCAGATCGCGGTCGATCCCACGAAGCTGCGCGCGTTCGGCGTCACGCTACAGGACGTCATGATGGCCGTCCGCCGGTCCAACGAGGATGTCGGTGGACAGGTGATCGAGATCGCCGGGCACGAGCACGTGATCCGAGGCCGTGGCTACGTGAAGTCCTTGCGCGATCTGGAGCTGATTCCGGTCAAGCTCCCGGCCAACGCGCCAATGCCCGCGATGGCGGCCGGCACCAGCGGCGCGATGCGAGCGCGCGCGAGCCCGGGACGCGAGCGCGCGAGCGGCGCCCCTGTGTTCGTGAAGGACGTCGGGTACGTGAGCGTGGGGCCAGATATCCGCCGCGGCATCGCCGAGCTCGACGGCAAGGGCGAGGTAGCCGGCGGCATCGTCATCATGCGCTACGGCGAGAACGCGCTCGACGTGATCGACGCCGTGAAGGCCCGGATCGCCGAGATCGAGAAGACGCTGCCCGATGGTGTCGACATCGTGATCACGTACGATCGCTCGGGGCTGATCCGTGCCTCGATCGACACGCTGACCAAAACGCTCGTCGAGGAGATGATCGTCGTCAGCATCGTCATCTTCGTGTTCCTGCTGCACGTCCGCAGCGCGCTGATCCCGATCCTCACGGTCCCGCTCGGGATCTTGCTCGCGTTCATCCCGATGTACTTCCAGGGCCTGACCGCGAACATCATGTCGCTCGGCGGCATCGCGGTCGCGATCGGGGCGATGGTGGACGCATCGATCATCATCATCGACAACATCCACAAGAAGCTCGAGGAATGGGAGCACGCGGGACGTCCCGGGGACCGGATGACCGTCGTCGTCGCCGCGATGCAGGAGGTCGGCCCCTCGATCTTCTTCTCGCTGCTCGTGATCACCGTGTCGTTCATCCCGGTGTTCACGCTCGAAGGCACCGAGGGCCGCCTGTTCAAGCCGCTCGCGTTCACCAAGACGTACTCGATGGGATTCGCCGCCGTCCTCGCGGTGACGCTCACACCCGCGCTCGCGGCGATCATCATCCGCGGCAAGATCCGCGGCGAGGACAAGAACCCGATCAACCGACTGCTGATCTGGGCGTACTCGCCCGTGGTCCGGTTCGTGGTGCGGCACCGCTGGGCCGTCGTGGGCACCGCGGTGGTGGCCATGGCGCTGACAGTCCCCGCGTACCTTCGACTCGGCAACGAGTTCATGCCGCCGCTCAACGAGGGTGCGATCCTGTACATGCCGACGGCTCCGCCGGGCATGTCCGACGCCGAAGCAGCTCGCATCCTCCAGGAGATGGACAAGGAGCTGCACACGTTCCCCGAGGTCGAGAGCGTGTTTGGCAAGATGGGGCGCGCGGAGACGGCGACGGACCCCGCGCCGATCGGGATGGTCGAGACCGTCATCGTGCTGGCGCCGAGGGATCGATGGCGACCGGGCATGACCTGGGACCAGCTGATTCGCGAGATGGATGCGAAGCTGCAGTTCCCCGGCATGCCGAACATCTGGTGGATGCCGATCCAGACCCGCACCGAGATGCTGTCGACGGGCATCCGCAGCAAGCTCGGCGTCCAGGTCTTCGGCGACAACCTCGTGGAGATCGAGGAGGCGTCGATCGCGATCGAGCGCACGCTCGCGAACGTACCGGGCACGCGCAGCGCGTTCGCCGATCGCTCGACGGGTGGCTTCTACGTAGATGTGGTCGCCAGGCGCGAGGAGGCCGCGCGCTACGGCATGACGGTTGGAGACGTCAACGACGCCGTACAGATCGCGATCGGCGGCATGAACGTCTCCGAGACGGTCGAGGGTCGCGAACGGTACGCGATCAACCTGCGCTACGCGCGCGAGTATCGCGACGATCCCGAGGCCCTCAAGGACATCCTGGTCGCGACGCCCACAGGTGCACAGGTCCCGCTGTCACAGGTCGCCGAGATCAAGACCGTGACCGGCCCGCCGATGATCCGCTCCGAGGATGGCCGCCTCGTCGGCTTCGTGTTCGTCGACACCGATCGCCCGATTGCCGACTACGTGCACGACGCGCGCAAACTCGTCGAGCGTGACGTCAAGCTCGCGCCCGGCATCCGCGTCGACTGGGTCGGCCAGTTCAAGTACCTCGAGCGCGCGAAGGAGAAGCTGAAGATCGTCGTCCCGATCACGCTGCTCATCGTCTTCCTGCTGCTCTACTTCAACACTCGATCGCTCGTCGAGACTGGCATCGTCCTGCTCGCCGTTCCGTTCTCGCTGATCGGCGCGATCTGGCTCCTCTGCCTGCTCGACTACAACATGAGCGTCGCGGTGTGGGTCGGCCTGATCGCGCTCGCCGGGCTCGACGCCGAGACCGGCGTGATCATGCTCCTCTACCTCACGCTCTCGCATCGCCGATACGAGCAGGAGGGCAGGCTTCGCAACGCGGCCGATCTGGAGGACGCGATCGTCGAGGGCGCGGCCAAGCGGATCCGTCCGAAGCTGATGACGGTGCTGACCATGATGATCGGCCTCGTTCCCGTGCTGTGGAGCACGGGAGCAGGCGCTGACGTGATGAAGCGAATCGCGGCTCCGATGATCGGCGGCCTCGCAACATCATTCCTGCTCGAGCTGACCGTGTACCCGGCGATCTTCGCAATCTGGAAGCGACGCCGGAACGGCTTCCCGACCGCTGCCGCACGCCCTCCATCTCCCTCACCAACCGAAGCACTGGCATCCCCGACCGAAGACACGAAGGAGCCCACATGAAGACTCGATCGCTCGTCACGTTCCTCGTCCTCGTTGCCGCCTGCGGCAAGGACAGCTCGTCTACCAACGCGAAGCCCGCGTCCTCTCCATCGCAGGCCCCGGCGGTGCCGAGCGCTTCGAGAGTGGAGATCACGGTCACGGAAAAGGGCTTCGAGCCCGAAGACGTCGCGGTCCCCGCGGGCAAGTCCGTGACACTCGTGTTCACCCGCAAGACCGATCAGACCTGCGCGAAGGAGGTCATCCTTGCGATGGCCGACGGCACGAAGATCGAGAAGCCGTTGCCACTCGGCGAGCCCGTCGAGATCGCGACCACCTTCTCCACGTCGGGCAAGCTCGCCTACGCGTGCGCGATGGACATGATCAAAGGGACCGTCACGGTCCAATAGGACCTTGTGGAGGTCCTGTTGATTTCCGGAAGTTCTGTTAACTTCCGCATTGCTTATTCCGCTCTGATCGCAGATTCTTACGCGGATGGACAAGCGACCCTGGGAAATCCACCCCGACCTAACCGCAGAACGCCTGGGGTTGCTAGCCCGTCTTATCCGTTCCGTGCGAGCCGATGCAGTGGATGCTCACGACCCCGACAAGGGGGATACCGCGTGGGGCCTCGGATGCCGATCGCACGAGCGCACGCTGTACTCGATCACGAACGCTGCGGCCGGGGAAGCTTCAGCTTGGCTCCGGGTGATCGAGCCCGGCTTGCACTTCGTGTTTGCGGTTGGAACGGTGCCAATGCGCTTCTACCGCGGTGAGGCCGAGAATCCGCCAACGAAGTCCCTCCAGCGTAACTACGCCGAGTTGGTCCAGGCTCAGACGTCATTCTCGATCCCAGGCTTCGCAGCACCTACCATCGCCGATCGCAGGTACATCTGGCGCCTCGCGATCGAAACGGGTTTCGACGGATCGGTCGATCGCGTCGTGCTCGTTGAGGTCAGCGAGGACGGCGAGTCGGTGCGCACGATCTACGAGATTCCGGATAGCCCCGTGGGCTACGTTGCGCCTACGGAACCGAAGCGGAAGGAAGGCAAGCCACTCCCGCGCCCGAGCGTGGGACTCAAATCGAACAAAAAGCGCAGCAAGAAGGCCGACGACGACAAGACCTAGAGGTCATCGACCATGGAGAAGGCAGATCCCCAGGTCGTCGGGGCGCGCGTGCGCATTGCTCGGCTACTTCAAGAGCGCACGCAAGCAGATCTGGCAAAACAGCTCGAGGTCACCCCCGCGTTTGTTTGCCAACTCGAAGCCGGAACACGGCAGCCGGGCCCCGCTCTGCTCGCAGCTCTCTCCGTAGTGCTGCGAGTCGAGCCGGAGTTCTTCGCGCGGCACATCCAGGATGAGTTCCGCGACGAAGAGTGCTTCTTCCGCAAGCGCAAGACAACTCCGATGTATGCGCGCAGCCGCGCGCTTGCACATGGCTCGTTTCTCACCGAGCTGATCTCGCTCCTCGAACATCACGTCGACTTCCCCGAAGAGAACGTTCCCAATATTCCTGGAGGCGCCAAGCCCGTCGACGTGATCGCCGAGGAGTGTCGAATTGCATGGGACCTCGGCATCGACACCCCGATCGTGAACATGACGCGCGTACTCGAGAACGCAGGGGTTGTGGTCGCTGACTTTGGTAGTCACCGGAAGGTCGATGCTTTCTCTCGCGCTGGCGCCCGTGCCGTCGTCGCTCGCAACACCGAGACACAGGCGCGATCGCGCCTTCGTTTCGATCTGGCCCACGAGTGCGGGCATCTGGTCATGCACGCTGGGCAGGATGCGTCCAACCCGGAGTTGGAGCCAGCGGCCGACGCGTTCGCCGGCGCTTTCCTTCTACCCCGACGCGCTTTCGTCGCGGAGTTCCCCAGCACGTCATCCCCGTCATGGCAAAGCCTGCGAGAACTAAAGCGCCGCTGGGGCGTCAGCCTCTCGGCAATTATTCGGCGCGCGCGCGAGCTTCGCCTTATCGATGCACTGTTCTACCAGCGTGCCTACAAGCAGATGTCTGCGCGAGGATGGAACACCAACGAGCCTGATGAACACCTGATCGAAGACGAGAAGCCCGAGTTGATTACGACCGCGCTTCGCATGCTCGACGACGCGGGTGAGATCACACTGGCGGAGCTCGCCGGACGTCTTGGTTGGGCACCGGACCTGTTCACGGAGATCACCGGAGAGCCCTGCGAACCGCTACCGGATGACGTCATCCCGATCGATCGTGCTCGGCGCGTTCGCGCGGGAGTTTGAGGCACCAAGTGAGACATCGACTAGCTCACTAGCTGTCGGCGGACGCGCTAACTTAGCGCTGCCACCTCGATTCGCGGTCGAAGAGCCACGCCTCCAGCTCGCGCTGTTCGTCCTCGGTGGCATCTCGCCGGGGCGCGAAGTCGCGATCGTCGAGTACGTGGTGACGCCTGCGCGTGAACAGGGACTGCAGAAACTCGAGCGAAGCCAGCACGGTTGCACCTCGTTGGTGGTTCGCCCTGACTGACGCCGTCGGGCGGTCCGCATTACGGATGAGGTTTCTGTAATGCCGGCGGGGGCTTCCCGTCTGGCGGGTCGAAAGGACACCTGTCATGAAGCTCTACTACTCTCCCGCTGCTTGCTCGCTCGCCGTCCACATCGTTGCACGCGAGGCGAACATCCCCGTCGAGTTGATCAGGGTCGACATCAGCACGCACCGTCTCGAGGACGGCACCGACTTCTACTCGATCAATCCTCGTGGCTACGTGCCCGTGCTCGAGCTCGAAGACGGCACGCGCATCACCGAGGTGGCCGCGCTCGTACAGTACATTGCGGATCGAGCCCCCGAGTTGCGCCTCATCCCGCCCGCTGGGACGCTCGCTCGCGTTCGTGTGCATTCGTGGCTGACCTTCGTGAGCAGCGAGCTTCACAAAGGCTTCGGCCCGCTTTGGCACAAGGACACGGCGGAGTCGACAAAGCAAAACGCAGTCGCTCGCCTGATGCGCCACTTCGCCGAGCTCGATGTGCAGCTCGCTCGGCAGCCGTACCTGATGGGCGACACGTATACGGTCGCCGACGCATACGCGTTCACGATCCTCAACTGGTCGCGCATGGTTCGCGTCGACCTGACGCCGTTCCCCGCCCTCGGCGCGTACGTCGCGCGGATCGCGTCGCGCCCTCGCGTCGCGGAAGCGCTCGCCACAGAGGGGTTGGTCCGTAAGGCAGCGTGATCGCGCCGGTGCCGCCTCGTGCTATGAGGCGATAGCGTGAATCCGCCACGGCCACCTCGTACGACCGCGCGTCGCATTGCAGGCGCGTTCGGCCTCGTGCTCGTTCTGTTCGCGCTCGCACTGGTCGTGATGATCGTCTCGCTGCGGAACATCGGTGCCGCCGAGGAGGAAGTCGCGCGACTCGATCGCGCGAAGCACGCCGGACATCACGCCGCCGCGATGGCACGGGAGCAGTACATGCACCAGGCGCACACGATGCTCGCCTGGGACAACTCGCATATGGACCACTACGCGGAGACCGCGCAGGCGGCGCGGCACGCGACGGAACATCTCGGTCACGAGATCGCGGGGCGCCCAGGTGCGGAGGAGCAGGCGAAAGAGATTGCGCGACTCATCATCGAGAGCGATCGACTGTTCCGTGAGGAAGTGTGGCCGGCAATCCAGCGCAATGATCGGTCGCGCATGGCCGAGCTTCACCACATGACGGAGCGTCCGGTCGAGGAGGTCGTCACGCTGAACGAGAAGCTCAATCGGTCGCTCGAGGCCGACAGCGAGGCTGCACAGAAGCGCGCCGAGGACATTCGAAGCAACGCGCGCTTCGCGGTGCTCGTGTGCTTTGCGCTCGCCATCGCCGCAGCGGCGGCGGTCGGCTACTACCTGATGCGTTCGATCTCGCGACCGGTGGCGGCATTGCGAGCAGGCGCGGTGCGAGTCGGCGCAGGCGATCTCGACGCGCGTATTGCGCTCCCGGGCAGTGACGAGCTAAGCGAGCTCGCGCGCGTATTCGATCAGATGACCGCCGACCTCAAACGCCATCAGGACGACCTACTCGAGGCACATCGCCTGGCATCGATTGGCCAGGTCGCGTCCGGTGTCGCGCACGAGATCAACAATCCACTCGGTGTAATCCTCGGCTACGTCACGTTGCTGCGGCGTGACCCGCAACTCACGGACCGGGAAGACCTGCGCATCATTGAGGACGAGGTTCGCCAGTCGCTCGCCATTGTCGCCGGACTACTGGACCTCGCCCGTCCGGTAAAGCTGGACACGACGGTGATCGATCTGCGTGTTGTCGCGCGCGAGACGGCATCGCGGCTCGACGAAGTCGGACGCAGCGAAGGCGTCGAGATTCGATTCCGCGACGCGAGCGTCCCGAAGGTCATGGCCGACGAAGGAAAGGTTCGTCAGATCGCACTCAATCTGTTGTCGAATGCGGTCGAGGCCGCCCGCGATCCCGCTGCCGAGGCGGCGGTCGTGGATGTCACCTGGTGCGAGCGCGAGCGGCTCGCGTGGCTTCAGATCGACGACCACGGTCCAGGCATCGCACCCGAGGCGAAGGACCGCGTCTTCGAACCGTTCTTCACGACGCGCAGTAAGGGTCACGGCCTCGGACTCGCGATCGCGCGGACGCTCGCCCGCGCTCACGGCGGCGACATCCACCTCGAGCCGCGCCCTGGCGGGCGGGGAACCCGCGCGTCATTGTCGTTACCGATCGAGCCCCCCAGCAACCGAGCCGCCGCATGAAGGCACGTGTTCTCGTCTGTGATGACAAGGAGAACTTCACGAAGCTGCTCCGGCGCATCCTCCCCGAGGACCGCTTCGACGTGACGACCGCCGAGGATGGTGCACGTGCGCTCGCACTCGTTGCTGCAGGCGACTTCGACGTGATCGTCAGCGACATCCGCATGCCTCACGCGGACGGCCTGTCCGTGTTGCGTGAAGCGAAGAGCCGTGACGCGGATGTCGAGGTCGTCCTGATGACCGCGTACGCGACGGTGCCCGCTGCCGTCGATGCGATCCGCATGGGCGCGTACGACTACCTCGCGAAGCCGTTCGAGCCAGACGAAGCGTTGCTGATTGTCGAGCGCGCACTTGAGCGGCGGCGGCTGCGCCAGCAAGCCCGCGATCTGCGGCGAGCCCTCGAAGGCATTCATCGCATCGACAACCTCATCGCGCGGAGCCCGGCGATGGCTTCGGTCGTCGCACTCGTGCAGCGCGCCGCGACGAGCGAGGCGACCGTGCTCATCACCGGTGAGAGCGGCACCGGCAAGGAAGTGGTCGCACGCGCGATCCACAACACCGGCGACCGACGGAGCGCGCGCTTTGTCGCCGTGAACTGCGGTGCGATTCCCGAAGCGCTGATCGAGAGCGCGCTCTTCGGTCACACGAAGGGCAGCTTCACCGGCGCGACCAGCGACCATCGCGGTCTCTTCGAGGAGGCGAGCGGAGGCACGATCTTCCTCGACGAGATTGCCGACTTGCCGCTGTCGATGCAGGTGAAGCTCAACCGCGTGCTGCAAGAGCGCCTCGTGCGTCGTGTGGGTGCGACGGACGAGATCGCGGTCGACGTTCGGGTCATCGCGGCGACGAACGTCGAGCTCAAGGCCCGCGTCGCCGCAGCGCGTTTTCGCGAGGACCTCTACTACCGGATCAACGTTCTGCAGATCGAACTCCCGGCCTTGCGCGCTCGTCGCGAGGACATTCCCGCGCTTGCAGCATTCCTGCTCGAACGACATGGCGCGCGTCGCGAGGAGCGACCCGAAGGATTCACCGAGGAAGCGCTGTCGGCGCTCGTGAAGTACGCATGGCCGGGCAACGTCCGCGAGCTCGAGAACGCGATCGAGCGCGCGCTCGCTGTCACCGACGGTCCACGCATCGAGCTCGAGGCGCTGCCGAACGAGGTCGCGGCGGTGCTCCGTCCACGTGCGACTCACGGGACCGAGATGCATCTGTCGTATCGAGAGGTCGTCGATCTCGCGCGAGATCGCGCGTCTCGCGAGTATCTGATCACGCTGATGCGCGAGCTTGGCGGCAACGTCACCGAGGCGGCGCGTCGTGCGGGCATGGAGCGTGAGAGCATGCACCGCTTGCTCAAGAAGTACGGTGTCCGCTCCGAGGACTTCAAGACGCGCTAACGAACGGGCTGCCTCGTGCTATTGGGAGTGATCCAGCGCGTCACGCTGTAACCGGGAGCGTCACACTCATGCCTTCACCAGACCGTCCCACGGGCGTCGAGACGAGCATGCGCCGTGCAGCTACCCCGCTCCTTATGCGCCACATCCTCGGAGCGTCATTCGCGCTACTGGTCGGCTGCGGTGGGCATCACGCAGATCCGTCGAGCACCGCAATTGCGCCCGTGACGGAAGACGCCGTCTTCGTGGTCAACGGCGACGATGCATCACTGAGCGTGATCTCGGTTGCGACCGATGAGGTCGTCGGCACGATCAAGCTCGGGAACGTCGAGTACCCACATCACGTGTACCTCTCGAGCGACGGAGAGACGATGCTCGTGGCCGTTCCCGGGGCCGACCTGAGCGGAGGACACTCGGGCGGGCACGGCGGACATGGCGACGGCGGCGGAGCCGTGGTCGTTCTCGATGCGTCGACGGGCGCGCTGAAAGCTGCGCGACGTCTCGATGCGCCGAACCACAACGCGATCTACGCGCAGGACGGATCGATCTGGACGACGCAGATCGCGTCGCCCGGAGAGGTGCTGATCCTCGATCCCGCGACGCTCTCGACGACGTCAATGCTTGTTGCTGGCAACGACCCCGCCGAAGTCACGTTCTCATCGGCAGGAACGCGTGCGTTTGTCGCAAACACGGCCTCGGATAGCGTGTCGGTGTTCGACGCCGCCAGCGGAGCGCTCATCGATACCATCGCGGTCGGAGTTGGTCCGGTCGGCGCGTGGCCTGCTGCGGACGGAAACATGTACGTCGACAACGAGACCGGTAAGAGCCTGACCGTCATCGACGCGGCGACGCTGGTGGTCGAGCAGACGATCGCTCTCGGATTCACCCCTGCCGTCGCCGCAATTGCCCCGAATGGCGAGCTCTGGGTCACCGACACGGACAATGGCAAGCTCGTGTTTCTTCGCGCATCAGACGGCATGAAACTCGGCGAGCTCGCAACCGGAGCCGGCGCTCACGCGATCGCATTCAGCGGCGACGGCGCCAAGGCCTACGTGACGAACCAGCTCGCCAATAGCGTCGCCGTGGTCGACATTGCGTCGAAGATTGTCTCGGAGACCGTCACGGTCGGCGCGAAGCCAAACGGAATCGTGTTCCGCGGGCGCTAGCTGGCGTGTAGGCGCTATCCTTTCGGCATGGATCGGAAGAGCCATTGGGAGAGTGTCTACCAAACGAAGCGTCCCGACGAGGTCAGCTGGTTTCGGCCGCACCTCGAAACGTCGCTCGCGATGATCCGTAGCGTTGCTTTGTCGTCGGCGCGAATCATTGATGTGGGTGGCGGCGAGGCGACGCTCGTCGATGATCTGGTCGCGCTCGGGTATCAGCATGTCGATGTCCTCGACCTGTCAGCGACCGCGCTGGAGGTGACACGCAATCGGCTCGGGCCAAAGGCAGCGACAGTCGGATTTCTCGTCGGTGATGTCACCTCGTACCCGTTCGCAGCCGAGGAATACGACCTCTGGCACGACCGCGCGGTGTTTCACTTCCTCACGGACCCGGTTGCGCGTGCCGCCTATGTGGAGCAGGTGAGGCGAGCCGTGAAGCCCGGCGGGCACGTGATGGTCGCGACGTTCGGTCTCGAAGGGCCCCTGAGATGCAGTGGGCTCGACGTTGCGCGCTACGACCATGAGGGACTGCACGCGCAGTTCGGCGACCAGTTCGAGTTGCTGCGTCACGAAACCGAGGACCACGTGACGCCGGCCGGCAAGCAGCAAGAGTTCGTGTATTGCCTGTGCAAGCGCTGACCAGTCAGTCGCAGCGCGGACACCCTGGCGCGCGTCGGCGACGCAGTAGCAACCAGACTGCGACGACCATGACCGCGCCGATCGGTGCGAGCGCCTCCATCAGTGCTTGTGCCCACCACCGTGCTGGTCGTGGCCTTCGTGGGCTCCGCCCTCGTGGGAGGCCTCGAACGCGTCGGCCCACGCTTTGATGAGCTCGAGCTCTTCGCCCTTCACCGCGCCTTTCTTGTCGGCCGGCATCGTCGGCTTGTTGCCTGTGAGGCCGAGCACGACGCGTACTTCGTTGTGCACGTCCATCGCGTGATGCCCCCCGAACGGATACGTGGTCATGTCGAAGTGCTCGCGCTTGCTCGCGCTCTGCTTGGCACCGTTCCTCGAGTGGCACTTTGCGCAGTATCTCTCGAACACCGGCTTCGCCTTGTCGAAGGCCGCCGTCTCGGCCGCGAGCAGGTCCGCTTTGATCTGCGCGGAGTCTGGGGCCGCGGGCTGTGCTGTTTCGACGGGCTTCGCCGGATCGACAGGATTCGCGGGCTCTGTTGGCGCGATAGACGTCGGCTCCGTCATCGGGACTGGATCCGTGTTCGCGGTGGTCGGCGTCACCGGCTTCGAGGAGGCGCCGCCGCACGAGGTGCAGGCGAAGACGAGGGCGATGAGGGTCTGCTTCATGGGGCTCCGTTCAGGTCTTGATGCCATCGCGCGCGAGCTCGCCGGCGGTCGCCTTGGCGGCGACGGTGCCAGCGGGGTGCTCGTACCAGCCCGGGTCCTTGTCCCCCGTGAGCTGTTTGCGAACCTTGAGGATGGTGAACATGCCGCCCATGTCGATCGTGCCAAACGGGCCGTCACCGCCGAGCATCGAGATGCTGTTATCGGGCAGATCCATCTTGTGCATGTCGCCCATGCCGGTCGCGCCCATCGTCATGTAGCCAGGCACGACGCGGCTCACGCGCGCGTCGAGACCCCTCGTGTTCGCGCCGACGAGGTTCGGAATCTCGTGCCCCATCTGGTTCATCACGTGATGAGTCATGTGGCAGTGAAACGCCCAGTCGCCGAGGGCATCGGCGACAAACTCGATCACGCGCACTTCGCCGACGGGGACGAGCACGGTGTTCATCGGCAGCTGCGCGCTCTTCGGTGTGGGACCACCGTCGGTCGCGACGACCTTGAAGTGAAAGCCGTGCAGGTGAATCGGGTGGTGATCCATCGGCCCGAGGTTACCGATGCGAATGCGGACGAGGTCGCCTTGCTCGGCGACGAGGGGCTCGGTGCCCGGGAATGCCTTGTGATTGAACGTGAGGACGTTGAAGTCACTCATCGCGAGTGGATCGGGACGCTTCGCACCGATCGGAATCAGCCACTCGTGCGCCATCAGCGAGTAGTCGCGAACGCGACGACCGGTCGCGCGCTTGGGATGGACGACGATCATGCCGACCATACCGAGCGCGATCTGGATCATCTCATCGAAGTGGGGGTGGTACATGAACGTCCCCGCCTCGGTCATGGTGAACTCGTACTTGTAAGTCTCGCCGACGGGAATCGCCTTCTGCGTCAGGCCCGCGACGCCGTCCATGCCCGCGGGGACGAGCATGCCGTGCCAGTGGACGCTCGTTGCCTCGGGCAGCTTGTTCGTGACGTAGATGCGGACCTTGTCTCCCTCGACGCACTCGATGAGTGGGCCCGGCGTGCCGCCGTTGTAGCCCCACGCTTCGATCTCGAGGCCCGGCGCAATCTCGTGCTTCACGGGCTCGGCGATCAGATGAAAGATCTTCCAGCCGTTCTTCTTCTCGAACGGAAGCGTGCGACCGTTTGGCATGACGACGGGCGTGTAGGTCTCGCCCGCGACGGAGCGCCCTCTCGTGAGCTTGCCGTTTCCGACGGGAGCCGTCAGCGAGTGGGCTGCGCCTTGCGCGCCGTGACCCGCGTGCGGCGATTGCGGCGCCTGTGCGGCGGCCTGCTTGGCGCGAGCGAGGATCGCTGCACTCGCAGCGAGGCCGGATCCGAGAAGTGCGCGTCGGCTGATCATCGTTAGTGTCCTTCGTTCGCGGCAGAGCGGGATGCGTTGACGGCGGGCTCATCACCGCCGGTCCGGGGAAGCGCCCCCCGGGCGAGTGCGCGGGCATCGGCGGAGGCGCGCCAGAACCGCCGCAGGGCGTCGATGTACTGACGACCCGCATCGACGAGGTCGCGGCGCGCGGAGAGCAGCTCGAACGTCGACGCGTTCATCGCGTTGTACTGCCGGAGCGTCTCGTCCACGAGTCGCTGGCGTTGCGGCAGCACGACGTCGCGCAGATGTCGCGCTTCGGCGTACGCGCCGAGCACGCGCTGGCGCACTTCCCGGGCGCGAGCGCGAAGCTCGACGGCGGTCGCGATGGCCTCGTTGCGAGAACGCCGCAGCTCGGCATTCGCTCGTGCGCGTGGACCCTGTTGCTGGTTGAACAGCGGGATGCCGATACTGAGTGCGGGGCCCACATCCCATTCGCTGTTCGCGTGATCGATGGCAACGCCGACACCGAGCTCGGGCAGAAACGACCGCAACCGCGCGATACCGAGTCGACCTGCCGCGGCGTCGGCTTCGGCACGGAGCGCCGCGATGTCGAGACTGTTCGCGATCGAGTCACGTTCGAGCGTATCGAGTGCGGGCATCTCGACCGGGAGCTCGGCGAGCCGCGTCGCGATCGTCCACTTCGTCATCTCGCCACTGAGGCCGAGCACGTCGTTGAGCGGCTCGCGGCGCGCTTCGGCTTCGACCTGCGCTCGGCCGAGCTCGATGCGCATCTGCTCGCGCTGGTCGCGCTCGCGAATCAGCGCGACCTCGGCGATGTTGCCCGCGGCGAACTGACGCTCGGCGATGTCCGCAGAGGCGGCAGCAGCATCGAACGAGGTCTGGCGCAGCTCGAGGTCCTGCTGGGCGGCGACGACGTCGAGATACGCACGCTCGGCGCGGGCAACGAGCTCGACGGTTGCTGCGACCGCACGTGCGCGCGCCGCTTCGCGACCGGCCCGCGCGACCCCGCGACGCTGCGACAGCTGGATGAGATCGAGGATGTCCTGCGTGACGTCGATTTCGATCTCGTCGACGCCGCCGAGCGAGAGCTTCGTCTCGAGATCGACCTCGAGGGGCGCGAGGACCGTCGCGGCGGCGATATCACCGGCCGCGATGCCGAGCTGGTCGTATTGCGCTTGGAGGCGCCGGTTCGTCGCGAGTGCGATGCGTACAACGCTGTCGCGATCGAGGGGCTTCTGCAGCATCGACGTGACGGCGGCAGGCACGCGCGGATCCGCATTCTCGTACCAGATCGCTCCAATGCCGACGCGCCGCTCGATCTCGCGGTCGACCGGACCGAACACGGACGTCCGAGATGGAACGCATCCGGCGGCAAGAATCAGCGCGAGCACCTGCGACTTCATCAGTGGTGTCCTTCGTGTCCTTCGTGTCCTTCGTGTCCTTCGTGTCCTTCGTGCACGGGTGGCGGCTGCTTCGGCGGCTCCGTGCCCGGCGTCGGCTTCGACGCAGAAGGGGTCTCTTGCTTACTCGGCGTTTCGGCAGACTTCGCTTTTTTGGCCGGAGTCTTGGGCGTGGTCTTCGTGGGCTCGGTTTTCGGCAGCTCGATCTTCGACGGTTCGGGCGCTTGCGGCGCATTGCCGTGTCCCGAATGATCGGTCGGCGCCGAGGAGCGCGCGGGCGCCGAGATGTCCGCGACGCCCGGACGCAAGGCAGCCGGTGGACCCGCGAGGCGGCCGGTCGCTGCGTCGGGATGTGCCGGGTGCTGCGCGTTCATCGGCATCGGCGCCGGTGCGCAACCGACGAGCAGTGCGAGAAGCAAGGCCTTCACGATCTCGACATCCCGCACGTTCCCGCCGAGAGATGCCGCGCATGCATGCGGAGCTCGCTCTGGAGCTTCGCCACGTCCGCACCATTCGCGATGAACGAGATCTTGGCGCCACCGTCGATGTCGCTCACTTCAGCCTTCGAGTGGACGCCGATCATGCCGCCCGCATGCCCGGCATGCTCGCCGCCCTTCATGTCGTGGCCAGCGTGACCGCTCATGTCGTGACCAGCGTGACCGCTCATGTCATGGCCAGCGTGACCGCTCATGTCGTGGCCGGCGTGGCCGCTCATGTCATGACCCCCGACCTTGCCGTCAGGCAGCGAGCCCATCGAGCTGTGATGGTCGTTGTGCATCGATGCCATCGCGTTCGCGCGCTGACGAACGGCGCCAACATCGCCGGTGGTCACGAACACGAGCGCGGCTCCGGACGAGGCATCCTCGACCGTGACCGACGTCCCGGGGACGGCGACCGGGCACGACGGATCATTCGAATCAACCGTTGCCGACCGAGGGGCCGGCGTCGTTGCGGGCGTGCTCTTCGCGGTACCGCCACAGGCGGCAATCGCGAGCGAGAGGAACACGGCGGGAAGCTTGAGAAACTGCATGATCGCCTCCTGAGGGCAAAGTACGGACCAGAATCGGGCGCTACTGCCGCGCAGTTGGGGCGGCTATGCGGCTGAACATGTGACGTTCGCGGTTACAGGTGATGGGACCGCTCACGTCGACGCAGCCTCGGACGAGGTGCGTCGCAGGCGGAGCGCGTTTCCGATCACCGAGACGGAGGACAGGCTCATCGCGAGCGCCGCGAGCATCGGCGACAGCAGCCAGCCCGTGAACGGGTAGAGCACACCAGCCGCGACCGGAATGCCCGCGACATTGTAGGCGAACGCGAAGAAGAGGTTCTGCTTGATGTTCGTCATCGTCGCGCGCGACAGCGCACGTGCGCGGACGATGCCACGCAGGTCGCTCTTCACGAGCGTCACGTGCGCGCTCTCCATGGCGACGTCGGTGCCCGTGCCCATCGCGATGCCGACATCGGCGAGCGCGAGGGCAGGCGCATCGTTGATGCCATCGCCCGCCATCGCGACCTTGCGGCCCTCGGCCTGGAAGCGACGAACGTGCTCCGCCTTCTGATCGGGCAGCACTTCGGCGACAACATCATCGAGGCCAAGCTTCTTGGCGACGGCCTGCGCCGTGGTCTTGCTGTCGCCCGTCATCATCACGATGCGCAGGCCTTCGGCCGTCAGTGCACGGATCGCGTCGGGCGTGCTGTCCTTGATCGGATCGGCCACACCGACGAGTCCGGCGAGCGCACCTTCGACGGACACGAACATCACGGTCTGGCCGTCACCGCGCAGCGACTCCGCGCGCTCGGCGAGCGAGCTCGCATCGATGCCGTCGACATCCATCATCGCGCGATTGCCGAGCGCGACACGCTTGCCGTCGACCGCGCCGCGCACGCCCTTGCCGGTGACCGAGGCGAAGTCCGTCGCTTCGACCAGCGTGACCTCGCGTTCCTTCGCACCGGTGACGATCGCTGCCGCCAGCGGGTGCTCGCTGCCGCGCTCGAGACTCGCCGCGAGCCGGAGCAGCGTCGACTCGTCGATGCCCGACGACGGCACCACCGAGACAAGGCGAGGCTTACCCTCGGTGAGCGTTCCGGTCTTGTCCACGACGAGCGTGTCGACGGCGCGCATGACCTCGATCGCTTCCGCGTTGCGGAACAAGACGCCCATCGTCGCGCCGCGACCGGTCGCGACCATGATCGACATCGGCGTCGCGAGGCCGAGCGCGCACGGACACGCGATGATCAAAACGGAGACCGCGTTGAGGATCGCGTGCGCCATCTTCGGCTCGATGCCCCAGATCGACCATGCAACGAACGTGAGGACGGCGATGAGGATCACCGCCGGCACGAACACACCGGCGACTTGATCCGCGAGCTTCTGGATCGGCGCACGACTGCGCTGGGCATCGGCCACCATCGACACGATGCGTGACAGCAGCGTCTCCGAGCCGACCTTGTCGGCGCGGACGACGAGGCCACCGGTGCCGTTGACGGTTGCACCGATCACGCGATCGTCAGCGGTCTTCTCGACCGGAATCGGCTCACCCGTGACCATCGACTCGTCGACCGACGACGAGCCTTCGAGCACGATGCCGTCGACCGGAATCTTCTCGCCGGGACGGACCCGCAGGCGATCGCCGACCTCGACCTGATCGAGCGGAACATCGGTTTCGCTGCCGTCCTCCGCGATGCGCCGCGCGGACGTGGCCGCCATGCCGAGCAGCTTGCGGATCGCGGCCCCCGTCGAGCTGCGCGCGCGCAGCTCGAGCACCAGACCGAGCAGGATCAGCGTCGTGATCACGCCAGCCGCTTCGAAGTACGTGCCGACGGTGCCGTCGTGATTGCGGAACGCGGCCGGAAACACATCGGGCGCGAGTGCCGCGACGAGGCTGTACCCGAACGCGACGCCGACCCCGAGCCCGATCAGCGTGAACATGTTGAGGCTGCGGTTCTTCAACGACTGCGCGAAGCGCTCGTAGAACGGCCACGCGGCCCACGTACACACGGGCACCGCGAGCGCGAGCTCGGTCCACACCCGCGTGCGTCCCGTAAGAATCGCGATGCCGACCATCTCGCCCATCGCGATCGCGAACAGCGGAAGCGTGAACGCGAGCGCGATCCAGAACCGGCGCGTCATGTCGACGAGCTCGGGATCTGAGCCCGCGTCGAGCGTCGGCAGCTTGGGCTCGAGTGCCATGCCGCAGATCGGGCAGCTGCCCGGCGCGTCCCGAACGATCTCGGGATGCATCGGGCACGTGTACTCGACCTTGGCTCCCGGCGCGGCGATTGCGGGCGCTGGCGCAACGGGCGCATCGGTGGC
Organism: Kofleriaceae bacterium; assembly: GCA_033763475.1. GTDB lineage: Bacteria > Myxococcota_A > Polyangia > Haliangiales > Haliangiaceae > JABFXX01. Next base: position 11,254 of record JANRKM010000141.1, on the reverse strand, counting down.
GGGCTTCTCGTAGTGCCCTGGGTTTGCGACGAACTTGTCCTTGCAGCGGGCGCTGCAGAACAGGACCTCGCGGCCGTCGTGCAGCACCCGGTGCGAGGTCGCAGGCTTCACCGTCATCCCACAGACCGGGTCTTCGAGCGCGGTTTCGTTGACCTCCGGGCCGTGGTGATGGTGATGCTCCTGATGGCCCGAGTGGGAGTGTGGGTGTCGCGACATGCTCATCGGGTCCTCGCTCGCTACGACGCAGCGACGTCCGGCGCATTACACCTGCAAGAATCAGTCGAGCCACTGTGACCGAACTGGTTACGGATCATGGGCTTTTCGGGACTGGCCACGCGCCTTGCTCGCGGCGATGCTCCGGCCGTGCGAAGGCTCCCGTATCTGTTCCTGATGGTCTGGCTGGGGTGCGGCGAGTCCGACGACCCGCCATCCCGCGACGTTGCGTTCGATGTGAACATCGACGAGACGGGGCTGTCGGAAGAACGCTCGTTTCGCATCCCCGAAGGCACGCGATCGATCAGCGTGATCGTGGAGGGCGCCCCTGACGCGCTCTATGCGCTCGGTGTGTTTGGCATGGGCGACGGTGCCGACCTCGTGCAGCTGCCGTCCGGCGCGCCCGGGCCCGCGATGCAGATGACGTACGAGCAGGAGCAGATCGGTCAGATGCCGGGCGCCCTCTTCCAGTCGATCCGGCTCGGCACGTACACCCATGTCTATCCGTATCGGCCCGATCAGGTCGTGCTCGCCGGTACGGGGCGCCTTCGCGTCGCGTCTGACAAGCCCGGCGCCGCGACCGTTCGCATCGCGATGCCCGAGGACGCGCCCGCGTCGGTGCTGCCGCTCAACTTCTACGTCATCTCTGACACGCTCGCGGAACCCACCGCCCCCGCGTTCACCGCCGAGCTCGATCGCCTGTTCGCCCAAGCGGGTATCACGCTGCGCCTGAACGGCATCGAGCGCCTGACCGGCACCGCGTACGAGCGCATCAGCGACTTCAACGAGCCGCAGGAATCGCCGACGAGTCAGTCCGCGATGGTGCCGTCGCTCGTCGCCGATCGCACGACCGATGGTCTCGACGTGTTCTTCGTCGAGGGACTGCCGACCGGCGTCGCCGGTCTCTCGCTCGGCACGCCCGGCCCGCCGTCGCGTGGCAGCTATTACTTCGGCGTTCTGATTCGCGGCGACTTCCCGGCGATCGAGCTCGCACGGGTCACCGCGCACGAGATCGCTCACTTCCTGGCGCTCCAGCACGTGCAGAACCGCGGCATCTCCGGCCAGGCCTATCCCGATCCGCTCGACGACACGACGCCGGGTGCGGACAACTTGATGGAGGACGGGACCATCCTCACGCCGGGGCAAGCATTCGCGCTGACACGCAGCGCCCTGCTGCGCGAACTATGAGCTAGCCGCGATAGCGGCGAAGCGTATCTTCGCTCGCGAAGTACAGGACCTTGCCGGTCGCGTCCTTGATGATGACCGCCGTGGTCTTGTCGACCTGCTCACCTGTCACCGGGTCCTGGGCGGTCCGCGATGAGGGATCCTTCTCGAGCCTGTCCTTGCACATCGCGCAGCAGCCGTAGTAGGTGCGACCCTCGACGGAGACCGGAATCTGCGGCTTGCCCATGAACGTGTTGTTCACCATGCAGACCTGGCTCGGATCGGTCACACGCGTCATGCCCGCCGGGAGCGCGACCGATGTTTGCGATGTCGACTGCGAAGCCGGCTGCGACGCCGACTCCGACGACTCGCATGCGGACAGGCCGAGGAGGAGGGACAGGATGATGAGCTTGCTCACGACCGCGTGTATACGCAGCCATCGTGCCAGCGCCAAGTGGCGAACCACTCATCCGAGACTGTGACGTTCTTGGTTACAGGTGACGGCCGACGTAACTCGTCGTGACGAGGCGCTCCGCCGCTGATGTACAGCACCGATCACGATGCCGAGCACGAGCACGGTGGCTCCGCCGATCAGGAGGCATCGTTCGAGGCGCCGGGCTCGCCCTTGCCGTGCGCGGCTTCGCTATGCGGTGAAGGTGGTCACCAGGCTCATGACTCCATCGATGACCGACTGAACGGACATCGCAGCGAGCAGGAGGCCCAAGACGCGTTGCACGACACCGAGAACCGGTCCGAGCAGCCGGTGAAGGACCCCGGCGGTGCGAAGTACGAGGTAGGTAACCAGAAACACCAGCACGATTGCGATGACGACCGCGATCGTTGGCTCGCGGCCAACAAGCTCCATGACCGCAGCCATCGAAGCCGGGCCGGCAAGCAGCGGTATCGCGAGCGGAACGACCGCGACGTCGTCGAGTGCACCCGCTTCCGAAGGTGTGCAGCGGCAACCGTTCCTCTGCCGGATCATGTCCAGCGCGGTGAGAAACAGAATCACACCTCCGGCGACCCGGAACGCGTCGATCCTGATCCCGAGTCCGTTCAACGCGGCGGCGCCGAAGAGCGCGAACGCGAGCAAGACCATGGACCCGACCAGGCTCGCCCGCAGCGCGATGCGTCGTCGGTCGTCGACCGAGCGACCGCGGGTGAGCGAGAGAAAGAACGGGATTACTCCGAGGGGTTCGACAACCACGATCAGCGCGACGAACGCGATGAGGACTCCGGCCACCATGCCCGCGGTGACGTCGCACCGTCGGTTCGATTACGCGTAATGAACGCTCTGGGCTGCCCGTCTGCATCTGCAGCCATGACCACTGAACATCTCGAAGCGTTTACCGATGCGAACTTCGCCGCTGAGGTACTGGGCTCGCGACTTCCTGTGCTCGTCGACTTCTCGGCCGACTGGTGTCCACCATGTCACGTGCTTCGGCCGGTGATCGGCAAGCTCGCCGACGACTATGTGGGGAGGCTTCGGGTTGGTGTCTCGGACGTCGACCAGAATGGCGAGATCGCGACCCGATATCGGATCCACTCCCTGCCGACGCTTCTCGTGTTTCGCGGCGGGAACGTCGTCGCTCGAGTCGAGGGCGGCCTTCCGCGCCCAAGGCTCGACACGTTGCTCGCAAGGCTTCTCTAGGGCACAGCACCCGCGAGCTCCGCCAGCGGCACCGTGTCGTCGGCCAGCAGCTCGCGACGGATGTTGGCACGAGCCATGACGAGCCGCTTCGCATAGGTGAAGTCGCGCGCCCGATCGAACGCAAAGGCAGCGGCCACATGTCCATCCTCGATCAGGAAAGCAGTCCTCCGCTCTCGGTTGCCGCGGGTGACGAGCTCCTGTCGTGCTCGGACGAAGCCGACCGACTGAGCGCGAACTCCATAAGCGACCGTCGCGGCAGAAGGCAGGCCGATAGACGAAGGTGACGCACCTGCCATCACCCGGCCGACGCCGACCCCTTGCTCGCGCGCGTGTGCATACTGCTCGAATCGAACATGGTCACCAGCGAGACGACTGTAGACCCGTGCGACGTCGCCGGCCGCGTAGATGCCGGGGATCACCGTCTGCCCCAGCTCGTTGACGATCACGCCGTTCGACACGGTCACACCGGAGCCGCGTAGCCACGCCGTGTTGGGATCCACTCCTGCCGCAACGACGACCACGTCCGCATGCACGCGAGTCCCATCGGCAAGGCGGGCGAACTGGACCCGCCTATCGCCCTCGAGCGCGACGACCGCCGTGTTCGTCCGGACATCGACGCCGTGCCGCCGGTGAAGGTCCGTGACGAGCTCGGCAAGCTCAGCGTGGAACGCGCGCCGCAGGGGCGAGGGGCCTCGCTCGAGGACCGTCACCTCGCGGCCGAGCTCGCGTGCAGCGGCGGCGACCTCGAATCCTAGCAGCCCCGCGCCGATCACGACGACCTTCGAGGCGCGCTGGAGCTCGGTTCGCAGCACTCGCGAATCCTCGAGTGTGCGCAGATGGTGCACACCCCCGAGCTGCATTCCGGGCATGTCGAGCCTCCGTGGCGATGCACCCGTTGCGATCAGGAGCTTGTCGAACTCGAGCAGACGCCCATTGGAGAGCGTGATGGTACGTGCCCCTGCGTCGAGCGCGCGTGCCGGCGTGCCGAGGTGTAGCTCGACCGCGCGCTCCTCGAAAAACTCGGGCCCATGCACTCGCAGCTCGGGCTCTGGGATGGGTGTGACGCCGAGCATCTCCTTCGACAGCGGCGGTCGGTGATACGGCAGCTCCGCCTCGGCACCGATCATCACGACATGGCCGTCGAATCCGTGTTGCCGCATCGAGTCTGCTGCACTCACGCCGGCGAGGCTGGCGCCCACGATCACTGCTCGTTCCTTCGACATGTGACACCTCGTCACCCCGGACGGGGCGATCGCGAACTGACCGTCTGATGGCGGACGCTGCGCGCGCCCTAGTGACCGTGGTGGTCGTGGTGTTCGGGATGCTGCGCGGAACCGGCCGTTCCGCGATGGTCGGCGTGAGGCGCACGTTCCACCGCCGGCGGCTGGACGGGCCGCGGTGCAGCATGGCCAGGCGCCGCGCGCTTCTTCTTGGTCGGCGCCGACCTCGGGCGCGCTTCGCTGGGCGCCTTGCCGGCGTCTCCATTCGCGACGACTTCGAGGCCAGTACCCGCGTCAACGACAGGCACGGCTGCCCCCGCCGACACGGCTGGCGGCATACCCGCGTCAGCGCTCGTCGAATCGTGCGGGCCGTGGACAGCCGCCGGCGTGTCCGCTGCTGTGGCCGAACCGTGCGTGCGGTGGCTGTCCGACGAGCTCGCCGTGCGACTGCAGGCCCCGAGCGCGATTCCAATGAACAGCATCATGGCGAGGCCGGCGCCCGCGCGCATCGCGCGAGGGACGCGGATCGCGATCAGGGCGGCCCCGGTGGCGGCAAGCGCGATGAACGCCGCGCCGATGAACGCCGACGAGAACCCCCCGTTCATCGCTGCTGCTGCCTCGACACCTTCGGATAGCAGGGACGAGCTCTTCGAACCCGCGACCGCGACCATCGCCGCGAGTCCGAGCGCCGATCCGACCTGGTAGGTCGTGTTGACGAGGCCCGAGGCCAGCCCGCCTTCTTCGGGCCGTGCGGTCGCTGTCGACGTGATCATGGCCGGGATGTACGCGAGCGACATGCCGATCGCGCCGAGCAGCGACGGAACGAGCACATCGGCAGCAAACGAGCCGTCGAGAGGCATCCGCGCGAACAGCACCAGCGCGATGCCGAGCACGCCCAGGCCGATCACGAGGGCGGCCTTCGGCCCGATTCGACCGACCACCTTCTCCGTGACCATCATCATCAACACCATGATCGCGAGGGTCATCGGCAGGAGCGCGAGACCGCTTTCGAAGGCGCCGTAGCCGAGGATCTCTTGCAGGTACATGTTGAGGAAGAACCACATCGGGATCCAGGCCGCCCCGAGAAGTGCCATCACGACGTTTCCGGCGGTGAGGTTCGGCGCGCGAAAGATCGCGAGCGGGACGAGCGGAGCACTGCGCTTGCGCTGCAGGATCCCGAAGGCGGCGAACAAGGCGACGCTGATCGTCAGCAGGAGCGCCGTGCGCGCTCCTGTCGCCTCGTTGGCCGTGACGATCGAGTAGACCGTCAACGCGAGCGCCGAGGTGATTGTCGTCGCGCCCGCGACATCGACGCTGCCGCGCTGCCGCGCTCCACGCGGCAACCAGGCGTTGGTCGCGAGCAGCACGAGCACGCCGACGGGAACATTGATGAGGAACGTCCACCGCCAGCTGAGCCACTCGGTGATCACACCACCGAGAAACACGCCCGCGGTACCACCGGCAGCCGCCGCGGCGCCCCAGAAGCCGAGTGCTCTGCGGAGCTCGGAGGGCCGCGCCGCAAACAACCCCATCACCATCGACAGCGCCGCAGGGGCGATCAACGCCGCGCCAGCGCCCTGGACCGCGCGAGCGATCAGGAGGGTCGTGCCACTCGTCGCGATGCCGGCGACGAGCGAGGCGGAGGTCAGGACGACGAACCCCGTCGCGAACAGGCGGCGTGGACCGAACAGGTCCGCGAGGCGCCCGCCGAGCAGCAGTAGGCCACCGAACGCGACGACGTAGGCGTTGAAGATCCACTGCAACCCTGCAGCGTCGAAGCCGAGCGCGCGTTGAAGCGCCGGCAGTGCGATGCCAACGATCGACGTATCGAGAATGACGAGGAATTGTGCTGCGCACAGAAGGAAGAGCGCCCACCAGCGGCGCGGATCGGGGGCGGAGGTCGGGGTCATCGTGCGTTTCTCCTTGAGGGGATTCGCGCCCGATGACGCGCCGACCTCCGCCGCATTACAGCGGACGTTGCTTCGACGCGTAGCCGGCGTCCTCGAGCGCCTCGATCAGTTGGTCGACCGAGGCTTGGGCGACGTCATGCTTCACCACGACGAGGCCGTCGCGCAGCTTGACTTCGACCGCGCCGATGCCGTCGAGCTCGTTGAGTGCCGAGCTGATGTGCCGGATGCACGATGGGCAGGACATGCCCTGAACTTCGAGGACGGTGTCTTGGTTCTTGCTCATAACGATTCTCCTTTGGGGGTGGGCTGTCGCCCGTTTCGTCCTCCATGACGCAGGGCCCCGAACTGCATTACAGATCCGCCACTTGGGCAGGTGTAATGCCGAGCCGGCGACGGCGTCTTGGGGGCTAGAGATGTCCTGCTGCAAGTCAAACCGGGCCGTGATCGAGGCGGCCGTATGCGCCCTGATCCGGGAGATCATCGCGACCTATGAAGCGCGCCGCAGGGCGCGCCGACACCAAGGCGAGTGCGATGGCTGCAAAGCACGCGCGCAGGAGGCAACGTCATGAGCGTCTCGGCCTCAGCACCGCTCCGACTCGGTTATGGGACCGATCCGTCCGTACAGAGCACCGAGCTCACGATCACCGGGATGACGTGCGCCGCCTGCGTGCGCAGGATCGAGAAAGCAATCCGCGCTGTACCCGGCGTGGACGAGGCAACCGTCAACCTAGTCACGCAGCGTGCGTCGGTCAGGTTCGATCCGGCCGCCGCGCAGCGAGGTCTGCTCGTCGCCGCGGTCGAGCAGGCCGGCTACGGGGTGCTCGATGCGCCGGACGATCAGGTCCGCTCCGAACCCGCATCGCGCGCTGACGTGCTCGCCGCTGCCGAAGTACGCGAGCAACAGTCGATCCGCCGTGACTTCGCGATCGCCGCCATCCTGACGCTTCCGCTCCTCGTGATCGGCATGAGCCACGGCGCGATCCCCGGAACGGACGGCCCCGTGGGGGGCTGGACGCAGTTTCTGCTCGCGACGCCGATCGTGTTCGGCCCGGGCTTGCGATTCGTGCGCCTCGCGTGGGCTGCGCTGCGCCACCGAACTGCCGACATGAACACGCTCGTATCGATCGGTGTCCTCGCAGCGTTCGGCTACTCGACCGCCGTGCTCGTAAGCTCGACCCTCTCACCACACGCAGGCCACGACGGCGCTCCCCACCTCTACTTCGAGGCCGCAGCGGCGATCATCGCGTTCGTGTTGCTCGGCAAGTTACTCGAGACACGCGCGCGCAAGCGGCTCTCTGATGCTGTGCGTGGCCTCGTGTCCCTCGTGCCGAAGACCGCGCGTCGCCTGGACGCGAACGGTGAGGAGAGCGACGTCGACGTCAGCACGCTTGCCGTTGGTGACCACGTCCTCGTACGTCCCGGGGAACGCATTCCCACAGACGGCAGGGTACTCCGCGGCGCCTCCGCGGTCGACGAATCGATGCTGACCGGCGAGAGCTTGCCGGTCGACAAAGACGAGGGCTCCTTCGTGTTCGGCGGAACGCTGAACCAGAGCGGATCGCTGACGTTCGAGGTCACCCGGACAGGCGCGGACACGGCGCTCGCACGGATCGTCGAGGCCGTCGAGCAAGCGCAAGGCTCCCGCGCCCCGATCGCACGGCTCGCAGACACCGTCAGCGCGTACTTCGTACCGATCGTGATCGGGCTGGCGACGCTCGCCTGGTTTGTGTGGTTCGCGATCGATCCGTCGTCCGGTGGATTCTCGGTGGCCATCGAGCGATTCGTCGCGGTGTTGGTGATCGCGTGTCCGTGCGCGCTCGGCCTCGCGACCCCGGCCGCCGTAGCCGTCGGTACCGGTCGCGGCGCCGAGCTCGGCATCCTCGTCAAGGGTGGTGCCGTGCTCGAGGCTGCCAGCCGCATCGACACCGTGTTGCTCGACAAGACCGGAACCGTCACCGAGGGCAAGCCGACCCTGACCGACGTCATCGACATCACGGGCCGCGGAGAGCTAGAGCTACTGGAGCTGGTCGCCGCGGTCGAACGACAGAGCGAGCATCCCGTCGCCCAGGCGATCGTTGCCGGGGCCAGCGAGCGTGGCGCGAAACGCCGCGAGGTGACCGGGTTCACGATGCAGCCAGGTGGCGGTGTCGAAGGTGTCGCTGGGGGCCACTACATCCGAGTCGGAACGAGTGCGTGGCTCTCGTCGGCCGGCGTCTCCGCCGCGCCACTCGAGACCGCAGCCGAGGAGCTCGCGTCGTTCGGTCGTACGCCTTCGTTCGTCGCGATCGACGGCGCACTCGCGGGCATCATCGCGATCGCGGACCGCCCCACGGAAGCCGCAAGGCGGGCGATCGCCGAGCTGAAGACCATGGGGGTCGAGGTCGCGATGGTCACCGGTGACCGTCGCGCCACCGCGCGTGCCGTCGCGTCCGAGCTTGGCATCGACCGGGTGTTCGCGGAGGTGCGCCCCGAGGACAAGGCGCGGATCGTGTCCGAAGAGCGCGCGCGAGGCCGCACGGTGGCGATGGTCGGCGACGGCATCAACGACGCTCCGGCGCTCGCCGGTGCACATGTCGGGATCGCGATCGGCACCGGCACGGACATCGCTGTCGCCGCCGCGGACATCGCGCTCCTGCGCGGCGGCATCGACTCGCTACCGCGAGCCTTGCGCCTGGCACGAGGCACGCTGCGAACGATCCGCCAGAACCTGTTCTGGGCGTTCATCTACAACGTCATCGGGATCCCGATCGCAGCCGGCGCGCTGTACCCGGCGACAGGCTGGCTCCTCTCCCCGATTCTCGCGAGCGCGGCGATGTCGCTGTCGTCCGTGTCCGTGCTCGCGAACTCGCTGCGGCTTCGGCGGTTCGCGCGTACACTGGAGCGACACGATGTCTGACCGTGCAACGTCTCCTCGGGAACTGGTCGAAGGCGCGCCCAGCAAGGAGGTCGTGGCCACATTGGTGGCGAATCACCGGGCCTTCCTGAAGTTCGTCGAGCGGCGCGTCGGCAGTCGCGAGCTCGCCGAGGAGATCCTGCAGAGCGCCTTCGTGAAGAACGTCGAGAAGTTCGACACCGTTCGAGAGACCGCGATCGGCTGGTTCTACAAGGTGCTACGCAACGCGATCATCGATCACCGCCGGCGCAAGACCGTCACGGACAAGCAGTTTGAGGCGTTCGCTACAGACGTCGAGGCGAATGACACGCGCGATGACGAGCTACGTGGGGTGATCTGCAGGTGCGTCGCCGAGCTCGCGACGACGCTCAAGCCCGAATACGCCGAAGCGCTCCAACGGATCGAGGTCGACGGCCTGTCCGTGAAGGACTATGCGGAACAGCTCGGCATCTCGAGCAGCAACGCAGGCGTTCGCGTGTTCCGCGCGCGCGAGGCCCTGCGAAGACAAGTCGTACGTTCGTGCGGAACGTGTGCCGACCACGGGTGTCTCGATTGCACGTGTTCGAAGGCACCGTCAGGCTCCAAGTGCGGTCATCCGCACTGATCGAGCCTCCGGGTCCACATCGTGCATCGCGCGTCCCACGCAGGCGCGCCGCTTGCAGCCCCTTTCTGCCAGCATCTCTCGGAGGCGACGACACGATGCACACGAAGGCCACGGATTCATCGGAAGGGCGCGCAACGCAATCATCACGGATGAGCTGGGGCCGCTTCGCTGCAATGGTGGCGACCTCGACGTTCATCATGTTCTTCCTGATGTATCAGCTCATCTTCAGCATCGACCACGCGACGTTCAGCCTGAACCGAACCATCGCATCTCTTCTCATGGGGTGCGTGATGGCCATCGTAATGCTTGGATTCATGTGGCCGATGTACAACGGCCGAGCAGCGAAGGTCGCGATCGTGGCTGGCGCCACCGTTCTCGGCGGAACACTCCTGTACATCAACCGCAGCCAAGCGCTCATCGATGACGAGAGCTTCATGAGATCGATGATCCCTCACCACTCGATCGCGATCAACAACGCGCGAAAAGCGACCATCCGTGATCCGAGGGTTCGCGAGCTAGCGGACGAGATCATCGAGTCCCAGGTACGCGAGATCGAGTTGATGAAGCGACTCCTGGTGGATATCGACCGCAACGGGACCGAAGGAGAGACTCCCCTCCCTCCTCGCACGACCGCCGTGACTCCCGAGATGGAACGCGACATCCGAGCCGACCTCGAGCAGTCGGTACGCCCCCGCGAGCGACGCTGACGAGTGAGGAGCCGCCATAAAATCGCGACAACGAAATCGGCGACGATTTCCAGCGTCGGGATCGGCGATTCCGATAGGTGGCGGAGCGTGGAATTCGCGAGCCGTTCAGGCCCCCGAGCTCACTGCCACGCCACTGCCACGACTCACGTCAACAGCAGGGACCGAGCGGGAGGAACCGGAACATCGTCAGCGCGCAACTCGTGGTGGTCATTGCAGGATCGCGAATCGGTTGTTGATTTCGATCTGCGCGCATAGTGTTCGAGTCCCCCCGCTCGCACTTCTACGTCAGGCTGACTCCCTGACTTCTTTTTCTTCGCTGGCCGCTGCTGCCACGTAGCTGCCACGCGCTCCCAGCATCGCGACGACGCGGCGGTCTGGATCGCCGATGCCCTGCACCGCGAGCTGCACGCACTCCGGCAGCTCGCGATGGTGCGCGCTCGGGACGTGGACGTACAGCATCGTCTCGTCGATCCGCTTGTGGCCGAACCAGGTCTGCAGCGTCCAGGGATTCGTGCGGCGGCGTGCTATGGCAGCGCGCGCTACGACGCGCTCGCGCCCGATTGGTGCCGGCCGCCCGGTGGTCAGGACCCGCCGTCGATCGCTCTCGAAGCGATTGCTGCCGTCGAAGAACTGCACGGGCAGATCGCCGAGGTCGAAGCGCTGATCTATGCCGACGACGCGCACGGCCTACGGTTCGAGCTCCTGCCCGTCCCCACCAACGCCGAGGTGCTCGCGATCCTCGATCGCCTCATGCGGCGGATCGCCCGCCGGCGTGCCAGCCTCGCGAACGCCGATGGCGTCGACGAAGACGCGGGTCCCGATGTGCTCGCACAAGTCCAGGCCGACGCAGCCACCACCTGGCGCTCGTCGACGGAGACTCGTGCGACCGTTC